>NZ_VFNC01000001.1:3640494-4247243 GCF_006715395.1 Streptomyces sp. SLBN-31 | reverse complement strand
AAAAGATTCCGAACCGAGGCGGACGCGCCGTCTACCAGGTCGTCGGCCCTCGGGACTGGCTGTACTGCCTGGACCCGGAGCTCGACACGATCGAGAACGGCGCCTCCACCCCAGCGCGGGTCGCGAGGCTGGCACGCCAAGACTCCGGTCCGACCGAGTGGTGGCTCGGGAAGCCGCTGAAGCGGATGAGGGACGGCGACCGGCTGTGGATCTACTTCGGCGGGGTCGAAGGAAAGATCGCGGCGATGGCGCATGTGAAGTCGTCGCCGCGACCGGCGCCGGCCGGTTCGAAGAAGCCGTACGAGGTCGACGCCGCTCTGGACCGGGAGGCGACCACTGCTCTGTGCAAGTCGCCGGTACTTCTTGAGGAGATGGAGCAGAAGCACCCGCAGGCATGCGGGGAGATGCGGGCGGCCGACGTGAAGCTGGCCGAAGCGCGTGCCGGCCTCTGACTGCCCCTCCCGCTGGGCGCGCACCGCACCGCCGTGCGTGCTCAGCTCTTGAGGGCGTGCTCGATCCGCTCGAAGTCCTCAGGGCTGAAGTTGCCCCGGCTGATCGTCACGCTCCGCTTTTGGTTCGGCGTCACCATATTCGGATACGACGCCAGCTCCGGCACGGCGATCTTCCAGGTGGCCGCGATGCGCCCGAGGACGATCAGCGCGTCACGGGACATGGCGCGGCGCACCAGGTGAAAGGCGAAGGACTGGGAGGGCAGCGTGTACGGGATCGGCCGCCACGACCGCGAATGGTAGCCGTGGAACTGCACGGCAAGGATCTGCCGGGCGAGTTCGTCGTGACTGTACCCCTGCCTTGTCAGGCCGTTCAGGGTCCGGGACCACCACCGCAGTCCTGGATGGTCCTTGTCGGCGTGCGTCAGGAAGTGGTTGGGGGTCCCGCCGGCGTTCGCGATGTGTTGCAGGGTTCGCTCGGTCACGCCGGGCCGGGCGTAGGCAGCCGGGTCTGCGTCGCTCACGCCTGGGTTGGCCAGCAGTATGACCAGGGGCGCGTCGTGGAGGCCGGTGAACGGTTCCGGCGGGAGTCTCAGGTTGAGCCGGTACGGCGCGTCCGAGGCGCGGACTTGGGTGTCGGCGAGGGCTTGCAAGTGCGGCAGGTCTTCGGGGACCGCGTACGGTGCGCTCCTGGTCGTTCGGGTCCACGGATTGAGCACCTGATCCACCACCGTCCGCGTCGTCATGGCATGTGAGCCTACGAGCATCCTGCGGGCGGACCGTCACCGTGCCGGCCAGCCATCGGCACGGTGACGGCCGCCACCCAACGATAAGTCGACGGCGAGCCGGGATGAACGGCGCATTCGCGCTCGCCGCCTGGGAAGGCGATCAGTTCGAGCAGGCCGCTGACGGGCAGGTGAGCCTCTGCGGGATGGCGCGCCGCCCAGGTGAAGGGCGTACCGGGTGCGCCGGCCGTGCCGCTCGCGGCTTAGGTAACCGCCTTCTTGGAGGTCCACCACGATGCCCTGCACCGTGCGTTCGGTGATGTGGCAGGCCGCGGCAAGGTCGCGCAGGCGGGCGGCAAGGTCGCGTGCGATGGCCAGAAGCACGCGAGAGTGGTTGGTGAGAAAGCTCCACCCTGACGCCTGCTCATCCACGCTGCTGCCCTTTCGCCGGACGGACCTCAGTGGAAATTGCCGGAAACCAGTTTCGGGCATCGGGTGCGTGCGGTGAAGTTTCGGGGGTAAGCGGGCTGGGCATTGGATGGCGCTTCGGACGTGAGGCGGGCGGTATGGAACCGGCTGGGCAGGACGAGGGCCAGCAGCCGCTTGTGGAGCGACGCATATCGGTGGCCGCCGCGTTCGAGGGGAGCGAGGAGATCGCCCTTGCCCGCTACCTTGCCCGGTCCTTCCTCACCGAGGTACAGGCTGTGCACGGGCTGCCGGTGTCGGCCCGGGCCATGGGCATGGTGCAGTTGGTCGTCAGCGAGATGGTGACCAACGCCCGCAAGTACGCGCCCGGTCCCTGTCTGCTGTCCCTGGAGGTCGACGGAGGCGCTGTCGAGGTGAGCGTGTGGGACAGCAGCACCACCCTGCCCGCGATCGGCGCGATGGACCCCGAGCGCGTGGGGCAGCACGGTCTGGAGATCGTGATGGCCGTCTGCCGGACCTTCTGTGTCCACCGGGAACCGGTGGGCAAGCGCATCACCGCGGCGATCGAGCTGGCCGACGACCCGGGCGGAGACCCGGCCGGACGGCAGCCCACCTGACCCACGTCTGGGGCAAGGTGGTCGCGACCACCTTGAGAACGATCGCCGGGCCGCGTTATCTAGGGCGTCTGGGAAGCGACAGGCAAGTCAGGGAGCCGATTTCGTACATGCCTTACGAGTATCCAAGGGGTCGTCAGGCACGTACGGCAGGTTCGTGACGCAGGTCGATCGCCCAACTTCATTTCGGGCGAAAGAAGGTTGGAAGAACCGGCCCCGCCGCAGCCAGAGACGCGGCGGCACTCCATCCGGGCCTCCCTGTTGCTGCTGGCCCCAGAGTGGCCCACGGGCCGTCGCGCACATCTCCTCCAACCGTCCTAAGCGCGCGTCAGCCGGTGGGAGCGAGTGGCCCGCCCGCTTCGGGTCGGCTTGTCCCCTTCAGCCATCGACTGATGACGGTGACCGACGTTCCGGCTTCGAGGGCCAGTTCGGTCATGGTGGGCCGCTTGCCGGTAGGGCGCCAGAATTTCTCGCGCATCCGGGCGACCAGGGCGTCAGGGAAGCGCTGGCCCATGTGATGCCGCTCTCCCATGGGCATGGTGCCGTGAATAAGCTTGTCGGCGATGTTCTCAGCCTGCGTTCCGAGGGCCAGGTGGGCAGGGTTGTTGCAGTCGTTGCGGTGCTTGGCCTCGGGGCACTTGTGCAGGATGTTCTGACCTTTGATGTCCGCCAGCGTCTTCCCATCGGCGATCACGTAGGCGATGCGGTGCGCGGGGACGACCCTTTGCCCGTCGAAGGCCATCTGTCCATAGCCGAAGTTGTTGCGGGACTTCTCCCCTCTCCACGGCCAACAGGCCGCTGGGCCGCCGCTGCTGTCCACGCGGGCGTGAAACTCGGAGATCCGCGCCAGCCGGTCGAGTTCATCCAAGTCGCCGGTGACGATGCACCACCCCCCGGGCGGTGGAGGTACGGGGTCTGTGACAGATCGCGGCCCGGTACGGCCTTCGCGTTGGGCCTGCCAGCGGTCGGCGAGGTTCTCACCGATGGTGCCGGGCTTGAGGTGAGCGGGGTTGCAGCAGGGCTTGTTGTCGCATAGGTGGCGCAGGACCAGCGCCCAATCCGGGGCCTTGGGCAGTCCCATGGCCAGGGTGAACGCGACGACATGGGCGTTGGCCGAGCCGGTCATTCCTTTCCCGGCGGCAGTGTGGCCGTAGGCGTCGGGTTTGCCCCCGGCCCACGGCCAGCAGGCGTTAGGGCCGCCGGAGCGGTCCACGCGCGTCCAGAACTTCGCCTCGTTCCAGTGACGGCGCTCGGGTGTCTCGGTGAACCCGTACCGTTGGCCGCCGTTGGTTGTCCTGGTCCCTCTCGGGATGCCATGCAGATGCCTGTACGAGCGCCCGTTGACCAGTGCGTTGATCCGCGCGAGTGACGCGCCGAGGTGGGCTGCGACCTGGGTTTGAGTCATCCTCCCGTTCTTGACCTGCTCTATGGCCCATAGGGCTTGAACATCCGTCAGTGACCGCTTCATAGCCGGGAACGATAAGTCACACCTCTGACAGTCAACCGGGGCGAACGATCGGGCTGAGGTGGGACGACGGGGAGAGGTGCCGGCGAGTGAGCCAGACTGGTACGGCGGCCCGCCATCTCCTCCAACCGCCTTACTTGCCTGACGAGACAAGATGCCCACTGACCTGCATAACTGTGGCTACACCCTAGATAACCGCGGCGGCCGTAGTGCTTGCCCCAGTCCTCGGTCCCGCCACTAACCGATGCCCCGGTTCATCCGCGGCCGAGTCGCCGAACCCATCCAGTCCATCAACACGTCGACTCACAGGTCACACGCAGCATGAGCTGCGCCAATGACTGCTCACGGTGCGTAGAAGCGCCCGTACACCGAGTCGCTGGTGTGCTCGCGGTTCGTCCTGCTGGATGAGTGCCCCGGAAATTCCGAGTCGTGGTTCCTCGCGAACTGCCTAAACCGCCTGCTCGCCCGCGGCGTACACGGGATCGTCTCGTTCGCCGACCCCGTCCCGCGCCGGACAGCCTCGGGAGTTCTGGTCATGCCTGGGCACGTCGGCACGATCTACGCAGCCACGAACGCGGTCTACGCCAGCCGGGCAACCGCCCGGACGGTGAAGGTCCTGCCGGACGGCACCGTCTTCCACGAGCGCGCGGCGCAGAAGATCCGCCGCCAGGAGCAGGGCCACCAGTACGCCGAAGCACAGCTCATCGCGCTCGGAGCACCGGTGCCGCGGGCCGGATGCGACCCGGCCGTCTGGCTCCGGGACGCCCTGGCCGCGGTCGGCGCCCGCAACGTACGGCATCGCGGAGCACACCGCTACGTATGGCGGCTCGGCAGAAACCAGCGCGAGCGGGAGCAGATCAAGCTAGGCCTCCCCGCTCAACGGCCTTATCCCAAGCAGGCCGACCCCGAGCCGATCGGGGTCTGAGGGCTGCTCACCTGCGCGATCCGTGCCATCGCCAGATCATCACCTGCGACCCGTCGTGGTCGCAGTCCCACCGTCCTTGTCCCGCTGTTCCTGGAGGAACCATGGCTGCGAGTCTTGCCTTCGCTTCGTCCGGCGTGCCCGACCTGACCACCTACGATCTGCTCGCACCCCAGCTGTCCGGTGGCAAGGACAGCGCGGTGATGATGGCCGTTTTCATGGACGCGGCCCGAAGCGCCGGCGTCGAAGACCGGGTGATCTCTTACCACTCGAGCCTCGGAGTGCTGGAGTGGCCTCCGATCGTCTTCGAGGGCACCCGCTACCCGGGCGTCTCCGAGCTCGCCGCCATGCAGAGTGCCGCCTTCGGGCTACCTCCAGACCGGCACATCGAAGTCACCCGCACGATGCCCGGCCCGGACGGCACCCCGATGCCGCGCAGCCTGTTGACGGAGATCGCGGCGTACGGGCGGTTCCCGCGCATGGGCAGCCCCTACTGCCGCAAGTACGCCAAGGAGGGCGTGGTCTCCAGCGCCTGGACGCCGATGGTCAACCGCCTCAAGCGTGAGCTCGGCCGCCCGGTGCGGATCCTGAAGGTCATGGGTCTGCGCAGCGACGAGGGAGCCGACCGAAAGAAGCGTCCGCCCTTCCGTACAGTGCTGGCCAACTCCGCGCGGGTCGTGGATGAGTGGCTGCCCGTCAAGGACTGGCCGACCGAGGCGGTCAAGGAGTGGCACGCCAGCGCGCCGGTGCCGTACTGCTGGTCGTACGACTCCGTGCCCGGGGCCGGTGACTGGCGGGGCAACACGCGCTGCTCCTGTGCTCTGTGCAGCTATGCGTCCCTCCCCGACTTGCTGCTCTCCAGCGGACGCCGGCCGCGGCTCGCCGATCTGTATGCCGAGGTCGAGCAGGTCCGGGGCGACAGCTTCCGCGCTGACAGGCGCATCGCCGATCTGATTCGCCATGCCAAGTCGTGCGGGATCGACCCGGGCGTCGTCTGCCCGGACGACGGTCCGGAGTTCGCCGCCCTGGAGAACCAGGTGTGGGCCGCACTCAAGGAAGAGCCTCGCAAGAAGCCCGAGCTGGCCCGCGACAGCGGCCGCCGCCCGGTGTGCGACGGCTGCAGCTGACCACCACCCCCCATTCACACCCATTAGGGAGGGATACTCAATGACGATGACGACGACCCAGCGCATCCTCGACCTCGCTGCGGCGGCACCGGCCCGCCACGGCGAGGAACTGGTGCTGCTCCTGCAGGAGGCGAACGAGCTGTACCAGCAGGGTCTTAAGGCCCTGCACCGGGAGGTGGCAGCGCGTCTGGGCGGGCTCGCCACCGCAGATCTGATGTTCGCCGCCAAGACGGCCGGTATGCCCTGCGATGCCTCGCAGGACCGCGACGAGGTGATCCTGCTGCTGGCCCTGGTCGAGTGGGAGATGACGCTGGCCGCCATTGCCTACGCGGAGCTGGCCGAGGATGCCGCGCGCCGAGGTGTCTGCTTGATCCCCGAGGAGTAGTCCGTGAGCCGTGAGCCCGGCCGTCAGAGAAAACCTTGAGCCGCGGGCTGGACCTCCAACCGAAACTCCTGCCATTATTTGCGTTGTGAGTCGGGCTGGCCGGCTTACTGCTGACAGGACGGACGGTTCTGCCATGACCTCGCGCCGTGAGCCTCGCCTGGCCGACGCTGCCGAGATCGCGGCTGAACAGGGCCTGACGCCCGCACGGATCAGCCAGTTCTACACCGAGCGCGCGGAGAACGCGGCCGGCAAGGCATTCCCTGAACCTGTCGACAAGCGCGGCCGCGCCCGCCTGTGGGACCACGCGGAGGTCACCGAGTGGTTCGCCCACCGCGCGCCGTCACGGCTCGCTGAACACGCGCCTCCCTCCCTCCCTCCGGGGACGTTGCTGAACGCGGCAGAGGCCTCGAGGTATCTCGGCTACAAGAACTCCAGCCAGGTCACGACCTTCGTGCGCGATCACCCCGGTTACTTCCCCGAGCCGGATGCCGTCGAAGAGAAGGGCACGGCGGCGAACCCCTACCGCCGGCAGCTGTGGAAGGTGGAGACCCTGCAGGCGTGGATGGCCACCCGGCCCGGCCGCGGAAGACGAGCCGGAGCCAAGGAAGCGCCGCCCCTGCCCGACGTTCCGGTCGACGGCGATCCCGAGGAGCTTCTGGGGGCGAGCCAGGCGGCCGCCCTGCTGGGGTACAAGACCGTCGGTTCCTTCTCCAGCAGCCTGTCCCAGGGCAACCTTCCGCTGCTGAAGACCACGGACGGAGTCGCCGAGAATGCCGGGCGCCAGAACGGGCGCCGACGGTGGACTCGCCGGCGCATCCTCGAGCAGGCGGCCCAGCGGTCCAAGAAGTAGTACCCGGCGGTGCGCGGAGTTCCGCTCACCGCCCCATGAACGCGACAGCCGGCTTTGGGTGTTGGTCCCTTGCGGGCCGGGTGTCGCACGATGGCCGGCATGGCGTGGCTCGCCATCACGCCCCGCAGCAGCCCACGGCTGCTGCGGACCGGCCATCGCCATCTTTCCTGGCGCCGGGCTCTTCCTCGACCACTCGTTGTTGTGGTCATCGTCGTGACGAACCCTTGCGGCCATCTCGTACTCTCGGGCCCTGCGCAGGTCTGCCGCTTCGGGTTCCGAGCGGGGACAGGCGGGGCGCCGGCGGAAGTGCCGATGCAGTGCCCGGGCGGCGCAGAGGGTACCCGCCCTGCCCACCGGCGCCCATCCTTCGTGAACCCCTGCCCCGTGGCCCCTGTCGCGGCTATCGTGGCCGGTGCCGCTCGTCTCAGGCCCGGGGGGACACCGTGGGGGACTTTCTAGAGCGACTGCTGCCGCTACTCAGCTCAGGGCCGGCGCTCCTGGTGGCCGTGTGGCAGTACATCGCCGACCGGCACGACGCACGCAGGGGCACCACCGTCGTCGTCCACCGCCCCTCCATCGTGGAGAACCAAGCCATCTCTTCCCGCAACATCCAGGGAGGCACGGTGTACGGGCCGGTGTTCCTGCCCCCAGAGGTGGAGGAGCTGGTGTGGGCTGCTGAGGAGGCGGCGCAGCGATCGGCAGACGATGACGCGGACTTCCTGCCGGACGAGACGGGCCACCTGTCCACCGAAGAGGAGCGCTTGGTCGCGAAGCGCTCAGCCGACACGGTCAACCTGACTCTGGCGCGGTTGTTCGTACGTCTTGGCCCACCACCTTTGAACGCGAACGGGGAGGGCCTCGCGCCTGTGTCCAGCGGTGACGGAGGATCACCACGGTGAGCAGTGGGACCCAGTTGCCTACCGGTCAACCTTCGGACGATGACGCCGTCCTGTCGGAAGGAGCCCGTATCGCCGCGCAGTGGCGGGACCTTGGAGCCGAACAGCTCGGGGTCGCGCTGCGTGCGATGGAGCCGCAGCTGCGCCGGGAGCACCGGGAGCGGATGCTCAGCCTTGAGTTGCAGCGCGAGGCAGAGCAGCGACAGCACGAGGACCGTCAGCGGGAGCGGGCAGACCGCCGGAGCACGGTTGAGCTGGTTACAGGAGCGGTAATCGCGCTGGCCATGCTCGGCGGCGGTGTGTACCTGGCTCCAGAACACGGGTGGTTGTCTGCGCTCCTGTGCGGTCCCAGCCTGCTGGCCCTGGCCAAGGTCTTCGTCTTGAAGCGCAGCGACCCGGCGGATATGCAAGCCGTGTTGCTGGCTGGGCAACTCGCCACCAGGGCCGCCGTCCAGGCCCAGGAGCCGCAGCAGCAACCGCAGCAGCCGCCGACTATCCCTTAGAGAGGCGCAGGAGGACACTCCCTGCCCGCCGACGCCCCTCCCGCGCCGATGGACGCCCCCGGAAACCCCTCCCGCCCCCGTGTGCGCGCTTCTACCGTGGGTGTATGTCCGGTAACGGTGAGATAGTCCAGACGTCCTGACGGGCCGTCTGGAGGCCCTGGAGGGGCGGCCGCTGCGCCTGGTGGAGTCCCCCGCCGCAGACGGTGGCGTGGATCTGCTGGTCTACGACGAGCACGGCGCCCTGGTTGGACGTGTCCTATGTGCCGGCGGAGCTGGTCGACCAGGAGGCGGTGGCGGTCAGCGTCCCCCAGCAGCGCCGCTCTTAGAGAGCATCTGATCACCGTTCACGCCAATGCGAGTGGGATGTCCGTTTCGATTGCCGAGGTCTTCACGCTCTGCGCGGCGATCACGGCCGCGGTGGGCTGCGCACTGCGGCCGTGCGCGCGACGGGTCTTGTCGCGTAGCAGGTCGTGGACCTGCAGGGTCGTGCCGTCGGCTTCCCACTTCGCGTAGTAGTCATAGACGGTCTTGTAGGGCGGGAAGTCGTGGGGAAGGTACTCCCACGGGATGCCGGTGCGATTGACGTAGAGGATCGCGTTGACGATTTCCCGCAGGTCGTGCACCCGGGCTGCCGTGCCCGGCCCGGTCCGTCTCGCCCGCCAAGCGGTGAAGACCGGCTCGATCAGAGCCCACCGGGCATCAGACACATCACTGCGGTAAGGACGACGCGCACTCACGCCCGTCCTAACGACCGCTCACACCAGCCGTCACAAAATCATCCTGAACTACCAACTACCTAGATCAGGTGCTCTCTTAGTGGCGGGCGGGCCGGTGGTGCGAGCCACCAGTGCCGGTCGGCCGCCGCCGACCATGCAGGTGTTGCGACTTCGTGACCATGGTCGGGGCTTGGTGGTCGGGGGCTTGGTCAGGGCGCGCGGGTTTCCTCGAGTAGCAACCGGGGGTCTCCGCCAGAGACCGCCACGCCGTGGAAGGAAACGTCTCATGAGCAGCGCTGCACGGAGTATTCCGGCGACGGCAATGGCCGCCACTCCCGCTGAGCCTTTGGCCCACCAGGTGCTGGCGGGGCTGGCCCAGCACCGTATCGCCACCACCAGCCAGTTGCGGCGGATGCTGCGCCCGGACGGCACGCGTCAGTTGATCTCGCGTGTGCTGAACAGGCTGCGCTCCGACGGTTTCGTCGACTGCACGGTGCTGTCGGATGCGAACCGGACCCGTACCCGCGCCTGGTACCTCACGCAGGAAGGCGCGCGGCTGACCCGGGACCTGCCCGTTCTGCGGGGGCGGCCACCCTATCCCATCACCTCGGCCACGGCGGCGTCGCTGAAGACCCCGCACACCCTCGCCGTCGTGCGCGCTCACCTGGCTTTCGCCGCAGACGCCCGTCGGCTCGGGCACGAGCACGGCCCCTGGGACTGGACACCGGAGGTGTCCCACTCCATTGGCGAGGGCGAGCGGGTCGTGGCCGATGCGGTGATGTACTACACGGTTGTCGAGAGCGAACACCGGCGCAAGCTGCGCGCGTTCGTGGAAGTCGACCGCAGCACCATGAGCAGTGAGCGGCTGGCGGTGAAGCTGATCGAGTACGCGCGCCTGTTCCACTACGAGGCCCAGCCCGTCGGCCGACGCAGGCAGGCGTCCGCAGGTCCTGCGTGGCTGCGCTGGTATCCGGTGTATCCCCGTCTGCTCTTCGTGCTCACCGGTGCCTTCCGCCCCGGGACATCGGTCCTGGGGCGGAAGGCGCTTGTCTGAACCGTCGTGGTCGCTTGATCAGCGTTCTGTTCCCATCTTGCTGTCAGGCGCTCTTGCACAGCCGCGGCAGGAGTTCGTTGCCCGGCCAGAAGGCGCGGTCGACCTCAAGGCCGGTGAGGGACATGCCGACCTCGGTCAGGGCCTTAGCCTGCTCGTCCGGTCCGTAGACGGCGAACTCCGTCGCATGGGACAACCGCCGCGGGTGCGGATTCGTAGGCAACATACCGCCAAGGCACCAGCGCAGTCGGCGACCGGCTGGCCGACACCGATAGCGAACAATTAAGGCTTACTGGCCCTAACAAAGCCTCTGGACGTGCCAGTGGGTGATCAGGCAGGCGGCGAGTCCGAGGAACGCTTCGTGGATGTCGTCGCGTCGTTCCCAGCGAATGCGCAGGCGGCGGAAGCCGTGCAGCCAGGAGATCGTCCGCTCGATGGTGCCCAGGCCGGTACCGTGTGGCTGGCCGCGTTCGGCGATAGCGGGCCAGATGCCGCGCTGGCGCAGGAGCCGGCGGTACTTGTCGTGGTTCGCGGTCGGCGAAGAGCATGTCGGGCCGCCTGCGAGGCCTGCCGACAACTCCCGCAACAGCCGGGATCTTGTCAAGTAGCGGCAGCAGCTGGGTGACGTCGCCCGCGGTTGCCGCCGGTCAGCGACACCGCGAGCGGGATGCCCTGACCGTCGGTGATGACGTGGTGCTTGCTGCCCGGACGTGCGCGGTCGACCGGGCTGGGCCCGCTTTTGGGCCCCTGCGTGCCGCCCGGACGTGAGAGGAATCGATCACCGCCCGGGACCAGTCCACCTGATTCTTCGAGCGGAGCTTGTTCAACAGCAACTGGTGCAGCTGGTCCCAGACACCCGCCTCGTTCCAGGCCGCCAGGCGGCGCCAGCACGTCATCCCCGAGCCGAAGCCCAGTTCCCGCGGCAGGTACTCCTACTGGATGCCCGTGTGCGGGACGAACAGGATGCCGCACAAGGCCTGGCGGTCGGGCACCCGCGGCCGCCCCTCGACCTGCTTGGGCGGAGGTGCGGGCAGCAACGGCTCGATCAGCGACCACAGTTCGTCCGACACGATCCACGGCCGCGACTGACGCTTCCCCATACTCTCACCAACGAGCGATCAAGCCGACAGTCACATGATCAACCGCTTTTGTTAGAGCCAGTTAGCCCCACAGGCAGACCGGTACTCATCCAGGAGATGGAAGAACGCCATCAGCGGGTCTTCTCCACCGGCATGCCGCTCGATGGCATCAGCCCAGCCACAAGACATCGACCAGCCTCGACGAGCCACTCGGCGAAGGGACCACCGGGCGACAGGGTGAAAGGCTCGTCGACCCCGTGAACGGACAAAGCCGCGGCATAGCCGATCAAGATGTTCTGCAAGTCCCGCAGGCACCCCTGGCGAACCCACATGGAGGGACGCAGCCGGATCTGGTCCAGGACGTCTTGGACGTCCCGGCACTGGTCGATAGGCCGCGGGCTTTGCCCCTGGTCAACTGACACAGACCAGAGTGTAGGACCAGACCCGGTGAACCCTCCCAGTCACGGCACTAGTCGGGGACACCTGCGGTGATATCGCGGGCCTCCTGGTGACGCTCGTTCAGAATCATAACCCCGAGCTACCAGGAGGCCCCACCGTTATGCTTCGACCGCCGAGAGGGCATCCGACCACGACCCGCATTCGACTGGTCGAGCCTGCAGAGCGGTACGCGGATGGCTTCTCACGAACTCGCCGCGCTGTCGCCTCGTTGCCATCGCAGAAGGTCGTCGAGTGCTCGACCCAAATCTTCGAGCGAGGCCAAGTCGCAGTGCTCGTTGCGGACCAAGCCTGTCGCGATCTCGGCGCGCTCCAGCTCAGCCTCTCCGGTGGACCATACAGTCAACTGGCTGATTCGTTCCTCCCCGTCGAGGGATAGTGACGTGCTCGCTTTGCTCCATTGTGAGCGGGAGTCGTCCAGTTGCAGTGTGATTCCTTCGCTCGCCAACGTCGGGGCGTGGTCTGCGGCCCAAGCCCTCAAACCAGCGAGAAATACTTCTTTGCTTGTCATCATTTCCCCATCAGCCACTGGATGTTCAAGGCAGGCGGGAACTGCGGTATCGGCTGTCCACGCCGCAGTGCGAGTCTGCCCTGCAGCGAACTCGGGCCGGGTATCTGGGCCCAGCCGGGCTCACCCGCGGGATACAAGGAACCACGCGGCACGTCAAATTCCACGTATCCCGTGCCCGGCGCAGCTTGCCGACCGTATGCCTCAGGAGTTGCAGGATGCGCCACATAGGTCGTACCGCCAGCACCTTCCTGGACGACACCCGTATCCTTCATGGCGCTGTGCTCCTCTCGCGACATCCAGCGGCCGACACGAACCAGGTCGCTCTCGCTTGCCGCACCCGCATCCTGCGGAACAGGTCTGCCAGCCTGAGATCCATTGCCCAGGAGTCCACCCCCGCCCGCAAAGGTCCCACCCTGTGGAACCTGCTCTTCGCAGTGACCGTCGGGAGTGCATAGCGTGATGGGTTCCGGCCCCTTTGTGAGCTCCTTCAGAATGCCACCGAGCGCCCAGGAAACTCCCGCCATGAATTTCTTTTCATCAAATATACCGGTATCTACGAGCTTTACAGAGCCTGGGGGAAAGGGGCCCGCCAGGGGTTTCTGAATGGACAGCAGGGTGGATCCGGTGCCAACGCTGCTGGTGGTGGCGGTGCCGCCACCGTTGACGCGACCGGTGGAGGGGTCGTAGCCGACGGCTTTCTGGGTCTTCTTGTCGCAGTACTTGAGGTCGTATTCGCAGGAGTTGGGGCGGGAGCCGATCTCTGTGCCGGTGGGGTCAGAGAAGGTGGCGGGGTTGTTGTTGCCGTAGGTGTAGCCGTTGAGGGACTGGTGCTGGTCAAGGCTCAGGAGCGGGTCGACGCTGATGAACCGGCCTGTCATGGGGTCGTAGTCGCGGGCGCCGATGTGGATGAGTCCGGAGGAGGAGTCGGCGGTCTTGCCGAGGAAGGTTCTGTCGTCCGGCCAGGTTCCGGTGCCGCCGGTGCGCAACGCTCCGAATGGGGTGCTGTAGCGCTTGGTTGCGACCTGCGTGGAGGCGTTCAGTGCCAGGCTGGATGTGCCGTGTTGGTCCGCGGCGAGGTAGGAGAGGGTGGAGGCGCCGGACTTGTTGTTGCGGACCGCGATGACGGCGGACCCGGCCGAGTAGTAGCGCTGGGCCCAGTACTTGGCGGTGGGGGCGCTGGTGTCCAGGTGGACCTCGGTGGCGCCGGCATAGAGGACGGTCTCGCCTGTGGTATTGCGGCGGATGAGCAGGTTTCCGTCGGCGTCGTAAACGTATCCGGTGGTGCTGCTGCCTTCTACCAGCTTGCTCAGGCGGCTTTCGTTGTCCCAGCTCAGGGACTGGGAGGCGGTGCCGTCGAGGCGGGTTGTGGTGTTGCCGGTGTCGTCGTAGGCGTAGGTGGCGGTGACTCCCGTGCAGGTGCTGCCGGTGGTGGTAGCGGCCAACTGGTGGGGCTTGGCAGTGCTGTAGCAGTAGGTCTTCTTGGTGTCGGTGCTGGTGGTGTGGGTGGTCTCGGTCGATCGAAGGCCGGAGTCGGTGTAGGTGTACGACGTCCAGTACGGGCTGGCGCCTCCGAGGTCGGCGGCGGTGCGCTTGGTGGTTGAGCAGTCGGCCGTCGAGGGGGTCCAGACGTTGGTCAGGCGGCGGTAGCCGTCATAGGTGAAGCACTGGTTGTCGGCTGCTCCTGTGCCGCCCAGGGTGGTGGGATCACTGGTCGCGGTGACGTTGCCGGCGTCGTCGTAGGTGTAGGTGAGATTCTGCAGTTGGTAGCTGTGGGTCTGGTCGGTGACCGAGGACTCCTCGAGTCGGTCGGTGCCTTCGGCGTACTTGTTGGTGATGTACGCCTTCTTGGTCCCGGACGCGGACGACGTGCCCAGGGTGAGCTGTTCAGTCTGGCCGAGAGCGGAGTAGCTAGCGCCCAGGAGGTATCCGGTGGTGCCGGTGATGGCGGTGGGCAGACCCAGCCCGTTGTATTCGTTGTTGATCGTTTCGGCGCTGAGGCCGCCGGCTGCGGGCTCGGAGGCGTACTGCTGGGTGCCGTCGATGTTGTAGTACGTCGAGAAGGTCAGGGTCGACGACGAGAGCGCGCCGGACGTCACCAGGGAGTCACCCGCGGGCAGGGCCAGTTGCGTGGTAGTCGGGTGGTAGAGGCTGTCGTACGCCGTGACCTGCTTGGTGTAGGCGCTGCCGGAGACTCCGCCGACATAGCGGGTGGAGGAGTCCAACTGGCCCTTGGCCACGCTGTCGTAGGCGAAGTGGGTGAGCTTGTTTGCGTCGACCTGCTCCTCAAGTGTGGAAGTCAGGTCGGCGGTCGCGGGGGCGCTCCAGGTGTCGGTCTTACGACTGAGGGAGTCGTAGGCGAAGACGGTGACGCGGCCCGCGCCGTCCTTGGTCCAGGAGGTCTGGTCGAGGTTGGTGTAGCCAGTGGTGGAGGTCCCCTTGTCGGGGTCGGTGGTAGAGGTCTGGCGGCCGAAGAGGTCGTACGAGTAGGACCACTTGCTGTCGGGTCCGGTGATCGTGGACTGCTTGTCGTCGAGGGTGTAGGTGTACGCGGTCGAGGTGAACGCGGCGCCGGCGGTGGCCCCGTAGCCGGTGTCGGCCGGGGACGTGCCGGAGTACTCGCGACGCTCTACCGTCCGGCCCCGCGCATCGGTGATGGTGCGGACTGCCGAGCCGCCGGAGAGGGCGGTGGTGGCGGTGGAGTCACCGGTGTAGCTGCTGGACGTGGACCATTTCTGCACGCCGTAGACGAGCAAGGTGTTCGACGTGGGGCGCTCGGCCCCGTCGAAGACGATCTCGGTCTGCTTGGGCGCCTCGCCGTACTCCGCCCGGGTGTAGGTGCCGGAGGGGGTGGCGGTCGAGTCGAAGATGTCGGCGAAGGTCTCGTAGGCCAGGCCCCGGCTGTCGTACCGGGTGTCCGTCAGCAGCCTGCCGCCGACCGCCGTCGGCGACTGCGTCTGGAGGGTGCGCAGCATCGAGTCGTAGAGGGTGTAGCTGGTGTTGTACGTGCTGCCGTCGGCCTTGAGCGTGGAGGTGGACGTCCATGACGGGGCGTCGTGGGAGACGGAATAGGTGTAGGTGTAGTTGGCGCTCTGCGACAGTGAGCGGGAGCGGTTGGGAAGCCAGGTGGCGGTCTTGCGGCCGAGCGCGTCGTAGGTGCTTTCGGTGATCTTGTTGTTTGCGTCGTAGATCTTGGTGGGTGTGCCCCGGGCGTAGTCGGTGTAGGTGTAGACGTTCTGGGACTTGGGGTTGGTGACCTTCGTCTTGGTCAGCGGGCCAGCTGTGGTGGGGGTGTAGACGGTGTATGTGGTGTTGCTGCCGGCGTCGGTGGAGCTCGCGACGCGGCCGAGCGTGTCGTAGGTCAGCTTGGAGAGCGTCTGCCAGGAGCTGGGGGTGCGCTCGCCGTTGGTGGTCGTGGCCGGGTAGGCGGAGGCGCGGCCGGTCCAGGTCACCTCGCCCTTGGTCGGGGTCTGGGAGGCCGTCCAGGAGGTGGCGGTGGCGTTGTCGTAGACGGTGGCGGTGTCGGAGAGTACGTCACCGCGTGTGGCGCTGGATGTGGGGAGGGACAGTGTTGTCTCGGCGACCGAGCACGCCTTGCCGACCTTGCGGGTGCGGGAGACCAGCGAGTTGATGCCTAGTGTGTCGTTGCGGGCGTACCAGGTGCGGGTGCAGGTCTCGTCGCCGGTGACGGCGGTGTCCCCCTCGTCGTAGATCTTGGTGGGCATGCCGTAGTCATCGAAGTCGGTGGTTGAGGTGGCGCTGGTGCGCCACTTCGATGTGGCGGTGAGATAGGTGTGGGTGGAGGTCTTTGCGGTGCGGACGTAGTACGCCTCGGTGTCGGCGTACGACTTGTGCTGGGTGGCCGTCTTCTTAAGCCAGGGGTCGTTGACCGTGATCGTCACGGGTGTCGAGCCGCTGTAGGTGATCTTTTCGCGCAGTTGGCCGGCGTATGGGTTGCTGTCGGTCTGGTCGGCCACGTCTAGGCCGGTGAAGTCGATGCCGGTGACGGACACGGACCGTGTGGTGCCGTCCTTCTGCTTGTCGCCGTTCATGCCTTGCAGATAGAGCGAGACCGTCTTGGACTGGGTGCCGTCGGAGGCGCCGGTGGTTTCGGTGACCTTGCCGTAGCCGCGCCAGATGGACCACGTGCGTTCATCGGAGGGGGTGATCGGGTCGTCGTTGTAGTGCCAGGCCGGGGCGGAGTAGCTGTAGGCGTGCTCGACCGCGACGTTGTGGCCGGTGGGGTCGGAGGAGAGGACGGCCGTCACGCGGTATTTGTGGAACCAGTCGATTGTCGATTCGGCGGCTCCGTTGATGTGCCAATAGGTCGGGTAGCAGTTCTTGGTGTCGTTGTCTTCGGCGGCCGGCATGTTGGAGCCGCGGATGCATTCGGGGTCGGAGAGGGTGACGGTGGTGATCGCGCCGGTCTCGGAGGTGACCGTCTCGATGCGCGGGCGGGTCAGCGGGAGGATGTCGTCGGAATTGGAGTCGACGCGGTTGACCCGCATCTGGTAGCCGAACGTCACCGGGTCCAGGGCGATGTCGGTGCCGTTCTTGCCGGTGTGCTTGATGCTCTTGAGTACCAGCGTCTGGTCAGAGGTGTCACCGATGTCGCCCCCGTCGAGGAAGGCCTGGGTGAGCGTCCAGGAGTCGACCGTGGTGAAGGCGCCGGAGGCGGCCGACCAGGCATAGGTGTCGATGCCGGTGAGCCGTTTGCGGGTGAAGAAGGCGGGACTCTTGGCGTCGCAGTCTGCGTCCTTCTTGCAGATGGAGTCGTAGGGGACGTCCGGCCAGTTGTCGGCGGTTGAGTCCGTCAGTGAGGAGCAGTCGGAGGCGGTGCAGCGCTCGTCGTAGGAGAAGGTGACCTTGTCGGAGGTGACGCCGCTGAAGAGGGTGTCCTTGTTCTGTCCGTAGAGGATCTTGGTGAGGTAGCCGCCCCGGGTGTATTCGGTGGTGGCGGTGGTGGCGTCGTTCTTGGCGTAGTAGTTGGTCTCGGCGGTGTACCAGTAGGTCATCGCGTTACCGAGGGGGTCCTGTACGTAGTCCAGGTTCCAGCGCCAGGCTTGGGTGAGGGACCGGCCGGAGAAGGAGTCGCCTTTGTCGTAGCCGGGCTCGCCGGAGTCGTCGCCGTAGACCGGCACTGTCCAAACGGAATTGGTCCGCTCGGTGTCGGCGCCGCTGAGCTTGTTGAGGCCGAAGACGTACTTCGTGCCGTTGCCCGTGATTACGGTCCAGTACTCGCCGTTGTCGTCGTTGTTGTCGGCGCCGGTGGAGTGGGTGACGGTGGAGGCGTCGTCGTTGCTGAGCCGCCACACGCCGGTGGTGTCGTCCTTGACGAGTTCGCTGGACTTGCCGTTGAGGACGAGCGAGGCGTTGTCGTACTTCCAGCACTCGTCGTATTTGCTGTCCTGGCCGTCGTCGTCACAGGCGCCGTAGGAGCGCTCGACGTAGGAGGATGTGATGTCGAAGCCCTCGCCGACCTGCGTGGACTGGTTGTTCGTGGACGCCGTTTTGCCGTCCGAGCTGCCGGAGTCGTACGACAGCGACAGTGTCGGCGAGGGGCCTGCCGCGGCCGGGGGCGTGCTCAGCGGGTAGGACCAGGTGAACGCGCCGGAGGAACCGCCCGCTTCCCAGGTGGAGGAGGGCGACAAGGGCGAGGCGGAGTAGTTGCCCGAGCCCGACGCGGATTCACCGGCCGCTGCGGTCAGTGCGAGGACGGTGGCCGAGGGGGTGGTGACCGCGGCCATCTGGGAGGTGCGCGCCGGGCTGGAGGTTGTGGTCGAGGGCGTGGTGAGGTGCGCGGTGGCCGAGACGGTCTGGCCGGAGATGTCATTGTGCGAGCGGAGCGGAGTCTGTACCCGGCATGCGCTCTTGTGCGGGGTGGTCAGGGCGCACGCGGGTAGCTGGACCAACCGCAGACGCCCGGCCCAGCCGCCGCCGTATGCGGACGCGAAGGCCGAGTAGTCCACACTCAGCTCCGCCTTCCCCGGATCGACGGTAGCAGCGGTGAGCAGGACGCCCTTGATTCCGGCTGCTTGAGCGGCCCTATGGCTCAGGACGCGTAGCCGTGCCTGGCCCGAGACAGCGTTCTTGCCGCCCGCCCCGGTGATCGTCACCGGCAGCCCGCCGGCGGTGAGCTTCGCTTTGCCTCGTGCAGGGATCTGTGTGGTGCGCTCGGCGGCCTTGGGCCAGGACGCCTTCTGCTCCGCCGCTGCCCGCTTGGCCTGCTGGGCGTTGGCAGTCTTGGTCTTGGAGGCAGTGGCACGGGCCTGCTTGGCGCCCAGACCGGTCACTGCCCGGACCTTGCTGGCCCGCTGCTTGGCCACCGCCGGCTTGCCCAGCCCGCCCGTCGCGGCTGAGGCGACCGGCGTCAGGGCCACCGGTACCGCCAAAGCCAAAGAGAGGGACACCACGAGTGGCGCCCACCGGGCTGGTATTCGGGTACGCACGAACAACCCCCAGGTGAAGAAGGATCGGGAAAGCCGAGAGCGGGCCGGGCAGGTCGCGACAGACGGCTACACGTAGGCGCAGCAGGTTTGGCTTATACCGCAGCCAGCTGACAGCCCGTGTGGTGGAAGAGGACAGCGGAGGAGGAACGGGGCGGGCGGTGGCTCCCACCGCCCGGCCCGTTCGGTGTCGTGACGGGATCAGTCCCCGACGGTGTTGGCGATCTGGTCCTGGCTGGCCATGGCGCCAGCCCAGACCCGGATGTCGGTGATGGATCCGGGCAGGTAGTGCCCCCATGCGGAGTTCACGAAGCCCGTGCCGGCGGCGAAGTCGCCGGATCCGATGACGGCCGTGTAGGCAGTGTCGTCGCCGTTCTGGTTGAGTCCGAGGTATAGGCGGATCGTCCCTGACTGGGCGTCATACACGCCGGTCAGGCGGACAGGGCTGCCCAGGGTGGCCGCATCGTCAGAGGTGACACCGGTGAAGGTGCCGTTGGCGTTGAGGCGTCCGAAGTGCCACACGCCGACGGGGACGGTCGTTTCTGTCTCGGGATCGTCTTCGACGCTCTTCAGTTCGTACCAGAGTCCCCAGGCAGAGCCGTCGGCGCTGCGCTGGCCGATCACCTGGGCGGTGTAGCCCACGCTCTTGGCTGCCAGTGCTTTGCTGTCCAGTTGTACGGCGGTGGTTGCGGTGAACGAGCCGGACTCGTCTACCAGTGGACCGGAGGCCGTGGCGTTGTCGTCGGTTCCGTCGAAGACGATTCCTGCGCCGTCGAGTGAGGCGCCACTGGAGAGGGTGAGTTCGCGGCCGTAGCCGGAGTCAGTGTCTGCGAGGGTGGTGCCGCTGGCATTGGCCGGATTCCACGAGGCCACCAGCTCGGCTCCTGCATAGCCGTTGGAGTTCTTCAGCTGTGCGTCTTCGGAGATCAGATCGTCGGTGAGCTTGGTTTGCCAGGCTCGGACCTCGTCGATCTGGCCTGCGAAGTAGTCGGTGGGAGATCCGGCTGTGTAGAGGGACCGGCCGATCAGGAGACTGCCGTTGGCCGATGCGGGCTGTCCGCTGTCCAGGGCGACGGGTGAACCCTGGGGCTTGCCGTTGACGTAGAGCTGGATGGTTTTGGCGTCCGAGTCATAGACGCCGGCCAGGTGGGTCCACACCCCGAACGGCGGGGAGGACTGGTTGGCGTAGGAGCGGATGATGTGCGAGGTGCCGGCGGAGTCGCGCCAGTGCCAGTTGAAGATCCATCCCTTGTAAGAGGTGGAGTAGTAGAGCGAGAAACCCGAGGCGGAGGCGTCGGTGCTCACCTGTGAGATTACGGCGTAGTTTTTGGCCGGGGTCGAGGCGATGCGGGCCCAGGCCGATACCGTGTAGGAGGCCCGGGTTTCCAGCACTGCGCCGGTGGTTGCTGCATAGCCGCTGGAGCCGTCGAGGGTCAGCCCGGTGTCGGTGAGCGGGGTGTTGAGTTCGTTGCCGTCGGCGTCTTTGGTGAGGACGCCGCGCCGGCCTCGCCCGTCACGGGAGGCACCGGTTGAGGAGAGGCTGGCGTTGTCCTGGTTGGCACTGACTGTCGTGGAGGTGTCGATAGCGGCACCGCTGGTCTCGTCGAAGTGCCATTGTCCGACTGGTCCCGGGCCTTCGGCGACCACGAAGTCGATCGCGTTCTGGGCGCCCCAGCCGATGGTGTCCTTGGCTCGCACATAGATGGTGTAGGTGCCTGGTGCGGTCGGGATGATGTCCTTGCTGACCGTGGGGCCAGAAATCGCGGAAGACCATGAGGTGTCCGTGGACAGCTTGTACTGGTAGGCGGTGTTGGTGTCGCCTGTGTGCGGGGTGAAGGTGAAGGACGCTTTGACGCCAGGGCCGCCGCCCGGTTCGCAGGCGTTGGCGGTGCACCGCGAGTACGGGCTGGCCACCACGATGCCAGGGGCCTTCGGGCGGCTCGAGTCGACCTTGAAGTAGCACCAGCCGGTGGTGGAGGCGTTGGACGCCGAGGAGAGATGGCTGGCGTAACTGTTGTAGTAGGAACGGGTCCAGGAGCGGTAGCGGTACAGCGTCCCGTCGGTCAACGTCGGTGTGGTCGCGTACAGCTTGGTGTTGTCGGCGGCGTGGCCGCTGGTGGGTCGTTCCATCTCATTGACGGCTTGCGCCCAAGAGTCGCTGCTAGTGGTGTACTTGTCGATGTCGAAGGCCGCACGCAGCAGGGCGTCCGCCTCACCGCCTTTGGCGGTTTGCACGGTCGCGGTGAGCTGCGGGGTGGGGTCCGAGACGATCAGGGGGTCACTCTGGTTGGTCTCGCATTGCGTGCCATCGCCGGTGACCAAGCCGATCCCGGTCGGCTTGGCTGGGATGCCGACGAAGTCCACGTCCAGGGTCGCGTCATCATCGAACCGCTTCCAGCCATTCGGGTCGGACTCGTCGTGTGCCTTCAGCATGAGGGTGAGACGGGAAATGTCACCGGCCGCAAACTTTTTGACGGTTGAGGTGAGATTTTCGTTGGTCTCGGTGGGACTGTCGTTGAACTCGATTGCCGCGTCCGGCTGACTCGGGTCACAAGCCGAGCCACGGCCGGCCGAGACGTTCCGGTCGACCATCAGGTCCCAGTCTTTTGTCGGCCCTGGCCAGGTGGTGGACGACGAAATATTTCCCGTCCGTACCAGGTCGACCCAGGACGGCTCGCAGGACATCGAGAATCGCTCGGTGATCCGGAAGGTGGCATCCAGGACGTGCTTGCCCGCCAGCTTGCTCGGCGAGAACTCGAAGTACATCCGGTTCCTGTAGCCCGAGCCGCAGTAGTAGCCGTAGCCGCCAGTCACGTAGGTGCCGCAATAGCCGACGCCCTTGCCGTCATCACCCCCAGAGAAGTTGTAGAACGCGTCCCCGTCTGACGACAGCAGGGTGCGCTCCGACTCGCCGAGCGACACATCGGGATCGATGTACAGGGGGTACACCGTGTCCGGGCCGGTCAGCAGCTTCACGTCCGGTTCCACCGTCACCGAATCGGTGTCCGTCGACACCGGCAGCATCACGGAGGCGTCACCGTCACTCGGACCCGCGGCGGGATCCGCTTCTGCCTCGCCGGAGCCTTTCTCGGTCGGCGCGCCCTGAGCGGACGGGGACGTGGTGGCTGCTGAGGCCAGGCTGAACGAAGCCTTGGAGGCGGTCGTCGACGAGGCCGTCGTCGCAGGCGACGCGTCACCTGCGGAGTCCCACATTTGTGCGGGCGGGGCGCGGAAGACCGTGTTGCCGTCGGCATCCACCGCCGACAGGCCCCCTCCCCCGTCCCGCACGGTGAGGCCGTCGGCCCGCATCGCGAAGTCGAGCTTTTTCAGTTCCGGGTTGGCGGCCGCCTCTGCACTCTTGACCACGAGCACCTGCCGGACGCCCTCGACCGTGGCCGTCATCCGCAAGTCCACACCTGGCAGCACGTTCGCATACAGTGCTGACGCACCGTCCAGCGTGGGTGCGGGGAGTTTCCCCGGCCAGCCCAGAGAGAGTGATTTCCCGGGCTCGGTCAGCGTGACCAGATCCGCGCCATCACCACCGCCGGAAAGCGAGATGCCCAGCACCGCCGCCTTGGGCCTGATCGAGCCGTCCGAGCGCCGCTCCAGCGTCGCATCCGGTGCTACCCACGAGCCGTCCGCGAGCTTCGCCCGCACGGGGACCGCAGACTGCACCAGCTTGAACGTCAGGCCGTCAGGGTTCGCATAGGTGGTTGAGTACGCGGTGCGCTGCCCCACCACTTCAACGCGCTCGCCGGACGAGGCCGCCTGCGCCGAAGCCGCTTGTGCCTCCGACAGCGTGTCCGCGTGAGCCGCAGGAGCTGGCGTGCCCAACACCGGCAGACCTGCCAGCAATCCGGTCACCACCGCACCCGAGAGAAGCCTTCTCGCGCCACGCCTGCCGTGTCTTGCTCGTCCGTCGTGCCCCCACTGTGCGGCGTCATGACGACGCGACACACCCCACCCCATATCCCCCACCCCGCCTTTAAAAGATCTTTACAAGCTCAAGATCTAAGTCGCCACCTAATAACCAGTCAACACTTTCGAATCACCAAACTTCACACGAACAGATCATGGCTTGAACCAACCAACCTTCATATTCACTCAAAGCCCGCACTTCAGGTGATACCACTCAACCCCGGCAACACCTCCGCTGAACCGAAAGCATCGCTAGCGGGCCGCAACCTGGATATTTGGAGCCGAACTTGCCGTTCACATTTCACCTCCTTACGGGGCAATTCAGCACTCGTTGACTCCGCCGAAGAGTTTTGAAACTCTTCGCTGTAAACCCGCACATGCCTCGCGTTCCACCTCGGCACTGCCCTTCCTGCCCGACTCGGACCGACGCCCCGCATGGCCGGAAAACACCGTTCTCTGCGTCCTGCTCGTGAGCATGTTTCGCAGCACACAACACAGGTAATGATTTCCCCTTATGAGCTATTTCCTGGTCGCGGTGACTGCTGCGCCTCTGCCACATGCAGTGACTGCCGGACCCGGCTTCGTGTGCACCGAGCCTGCGCCTTCTTGGCCAACCATCCACGACAGTGGGATGGCCTCTATTTCACCTCGGGGGCTGCCGCCACGCATCTGCCGCCAAGCGGGGCGCTCGCCTTCTTTCCCCGTGCGAACGGCAAGGCCGCGCTCTGAGCGGCAGGCAGACATGCACTATCGCGTGCCTCGACATCCGCGACCCCGACCTGTACGCCGCGTTGACCAGCGAACAGCCCGGCTCTGACGCGGTGCGTGGTGCTCGGTTGGCGGCGGTGCAGACGGGTCTGATGCACGCCGCGGTGAGGGAGCGTTTTAGGCGGGTGCTGTCCTTCCATAGTCGGGTCCAGGAGGCCGAAGCCATGGCGGCCTCGGTGCCGTTGACGGCCCGTCGGCTGGCTGAGGCGGAGCCGGACCGGTACCCGCCGGTGGAGCAGGTGTGGGCGGAGTGGCTGTACGGCGAGCACGCCCCCGGACACCGCCGGATGGTGCTCGATGAATTCGCCTCCGATTTCCTCGGCGGACCGGAATACGTTGGCCGGGATGTGCGCGCGGAATTGCGCGTATTGAGTTCCGTTCGAGTTCTCGGAGAGGGCGTCGATACCGCCGAATGCGATGCCGTCCTTTTCTCCGATGCGCGCGGATCGATGGTCGATATTGTGCAGATGGTCGGGCGGGCGCTGCGGTTGCATCCGGAGCGTGGGAAACTCGCGACGTTGATCGTTCCCGTGTTTCTCGGGCCGGACGAGGATCCGAACGAAATGCTCACCTCGGACGCGTACTCCATTCTCACGAAGATCTTGTCTGCTCTGCGATCTCATGATTCAGAGGTCGTCGAGGCCCTCGCGGACCCTCGTCTGCGCAACAGCCGCCCCGGCGCCGACATCGACGACGCTGACGCCCTGGAGGCCGGCGAGGAGGAGGGCCGGGACGACGAGGGTGAGGTCCAAGTGCCGGTGTCGGAGCGGGCCTTGGGGGTGCTGCGGTTCAGCGAGGTGACTTGGCCACGGATGCCAAGACCAGTATCACCGAAGCGGCGCTGAAGCATCTGCGTGCTGCGCGGCGGTGAGCGTGATCTGTCCGGCGCAGACCGCGCGGCATGAGTTGGTTGGGGCAATGCTGATTGCATGAGCGATCTCAAGTGGCAGGATGCCCGGTCAGTGCGCCTGAGTGGAGACCTGATCTCTATGACTGTCGAGGCTCGACCTACGGACCTCGTCAACGAAGTCACCGGGGCCAAGGTCGCCTTTGACGGATCCTTCCTCCATATCCATCCGTCAGGAGACGCCCCGGTGACTGTAGTTCCAGCGGCGATGCTGAAGCGTGTGGTGTACGAGCGATCGACACCCTGGGCCGGGGTGGCCACCAGTAGCGGCTGAACTCAGAGCTACGTGTTCGGGGCCTGGCCAGCGGCTGTTTCGGCGCCGACCGGCTCGGGGCCGTCCCGCTGGGTCAGTCTGTGATGCTGTGACACAGGAGAGTAGATCCGGGGCTCTAGACGGCACCGATGAGAAGCTGCACGCAGTTGCAACCGGCGGCCCCTCGCCGTGCCTCTGAGCGGGTGTGAGAAGACCTCTGTCCCAGCGTCGGACCGAGCGGCGCGGTCTGCAACTGTGGCCCGGATCATGGCAGCCGTGCTGTTGGCCGAGGATGCGGTGGGGGACGAGGCTGGCCCTCAGGACTGACCTGGTCCGGATGTTCAGGGCTCCCAGATATTCGGGCCTCCGCCGATCCACTTGATCTGGTCGGAGGCTGCGATTTCGTCTTCGTCTGCGAGCCCCTCCTCCAGGCCGGCCCGCTGGAGAAACACGGTCATGTCCCAAAGGCCGTAGGCGCGGCCAACCTCCGTTCCCCTGATGCAGACCAGTCGGCCGCCCTCACGGTCGGGGGGGGTGGACGGTCACCACGGGCGAGGTGGGCATGGTGAAAGCATTTCCGGCTCTGCGCCGAGTATGGGTGGATCGACATCTTCCCGGTGGCCATTGGGCCCTCGGGACCGGTGCCTTCCTTGGATCAGGTTGTTGATCTCTCTCGGACCGCGTCGGCGTATCGAACGGCCGCGGGGGTGCTCATGCCGAAGACGGTGGCCAGGCGCAAGGGGTCCCCGGCGGTGGCGACGGCCTCGTGGAGGATCCGGTCGGTCCGCAGCTGGATGGTGGTCAAGCCCATAGCCCCAGCCGCCTGGTCATCCAGGCGTGCGCCGCCAGCGCACCGTCCTGGGCATGTCCACCACCGGCTTCATGCCGGGCGCGGCGCGCACCCACCTGCTTGCCCGCCCCGACTGGGCCATGCCCGACACCCTCCCGGGCGGCCTGACCATCTTCAACAGCAGCCCCGCCGCCGACGGAAAGCTCTTGGCCGTCGGCAGCACCCCCCTAACCGCGAACGCGACCAGCGGGTCATCTCACTGGCCGCCGGTTACGCACCGGGCCTGGTGCGCGACCTGGACCGGCTTGCCGCAGAGGCGCGCACCCGGCATCGTGCGCGGGCCCTGATCACCGTCAACTCCTACCGGCAGGCCCGCCTGTTCGCCCAGACCCTGTACGACACCGCGCTCGCCCTCGGGCGGCGGCTACGGATCTACGTCGCCGTCGCGGACACCCCCGATCCCTCTCTGCCGCCGGTCTGCGACGCGATCGGCCAGCTCACCCGCGACCGTTTCGCACAGCTGGCGGACCTCGACGGCGAGGTTGCTCATCTCGCCGCTGCCGCGCACCGAGCGGGGCTTGAACGTGCTGACCGTGCTCGAGGGCGTCGCCGTGTCGGCCATCACCCTGATCGCCATGGGTGTGCGGCCGGTCATGCCGGCCGACGACCCGGCAGTGCTGGCGGCCAGCGTCGCCGCCCGGGCTTGGCGCGACACCATGCCCGGCGACGACCCCGCCGCCGTCCTGGCCCTGGCCCGCGCGGCGGCCGACGCGCACCTGCGCCTGAACCTCAACGCGCCCAAGCGCTTCTCCGCCCTGCCCCACAAGCTGAAGTACGAACTCGTCGCCACCCTCCTCGGGCAGAGCGTCCAGTTGGCAGGCCGCGGACGCCGCGGGCAGACCCACGTCGAGCTCCACTTCATCGACGGCGCCTTCCACGACCCCACCTGGGGATCCGACCTGCCCACCCTGATCCGCGGGCTGCTCGATCAGTCTCCGCAGGACGACCTCGCCCAGCTCGGCGCTTCTTACGGCCACACCATCGAGGAAATCGCCGAGTACGCCCACGCCCAGCACCTGCTCCCCGCGCTGCGCGGGGAGCAGGTGCTGG
Source organism: Streptomyces sp. SLBN-31 (assembly GCF_006715395.1). Lineage (NCBI taxonomy): Bacteria > Bacillati > Actinomycetota > Actinomycetes > Kitasatosporales > Streptomycetaceae > Streptomyces > Streptomyces sp. SLBN-31. The sequence goes on along the minus strand of NZ_VFNC01000001.1, from coordinate 4,220,879 downwards.
GCCTGCTCCCCGCGCTGCGCGCGGGCTTTGACGCCTACCTGGGAGAGTACGCATGAGTCGCCCGCTCGACAGCGTCGCCCGTAAGCAGGCCCGCCTGCTGCAGTTCCGCACCGCTCCCGCCGACCTAGGCGAGGTAATCGCCTACCGGCCCGACGCCCCCGCCATGGACCTGGCCATGGAGCTCTCTCGCGAGTACAAGCGCAACGTCAGCACCGGTCTGGACGTGCAGCCGCCCTACCGGGCGCTGGAGTGTGTCCTGCGCGCGGCGGCGGGCACCTGGGCGCGCTGGCAGTGGAACGACGGCTGCTACGAACTCCTGTGCGCGGCGCCGATCAGCGCCGAGGACCGGCGCGACGTGTTCCGCTACTGGGCCGAAGCCGTGGTCCCCGGCCCCGACGGCTGGCGCATCGGCGAACAGCTGGCCGACCTCCTCGCCCGGGCCGAGCCCCGCTCCGCCGTCCTGCCCCCGCCGCCGAGCGCCGGCAAGCGCTCGCGCGGCTGGTGGCCGGGCGAACTGGCCCGCTGGCGCCTGGCCGAGGAACTTGCCGCCCTCGAGTGGCCCCGCAACAACGGCGTCCCCGTCCGTTTCGCCTTGTGCACCGACGGCCGCCTGGCCGCGATCGGCCACGAACTGCCCGCCGAACCCGACCGCAAGGGCATCGTGCGCCACCTGCTGACCCGTATCACCATCGGCAGCGCTGCCAGCGGGCACTCCCGGCGTCACGCGCTGACCGTGAACGCCACCACCACCCTCCTCGCCACCTCCTGGAAGGGTGTCGCCACCGTCCTGCTGGCCAACCCCGACCAGCCGCTCGTCGTCGCCGCAGCCACCGACGGCCCGCCATGGAAACGCCGCCTGAACGTCCCTGCGGTCGCCGCCAGCCGCCACCTGGCCGCCCTGCCCCGCCTGAGCGCGAACGTGCCACCCTTCCCCGAGCACCTCGCCGACGACGCCCTGTCCGACACCACCAACAGCCTCTTCCAACTCGCCACCGACGACGGCGCCGTCACCTACCCCGACCTCCTGCTCGTCAACGTCCCCCGCACCTGGGCCGTCGGCCCCGCCGGCCGCTTCGGCAAGGACGAAACACGCTTCGACAGCGGCAGCCAGAGCAAGAACGGCTACGCCCACACCGCCATCCGGTTCACCGTCATCGCCCAAAGCCCCGACGCCGACTGCGACCTCATCGGAGCCGTCGCCGCCGTCCTGACCAACCAGGGCGTCACCTCCGACGTCCGCCAAAGCACCCCCACCCCCCTCCACCTCGCCCGCAGGATGGACTCCACCCACCCCTACTACCGCCGCACCGCGGAGAGCGCCGAGGACGCCCCCGATGCCGCCGAAGACGCGAACACCGCGCAGGAGGAGACGCCCAGCCTGTAACCAAGCGCGCTCACCCCGACGAAGAGGCGCTTGAGACGCCTTCCGTCCAGCATCGCTCTCACCCCGGCGCTCACCGCCACGCGCGTGCCCTTACGCTGCTGCTTGTCAGTCTGATGGCTTGATCACGATGGATTGGGGCAGACGAGGCCTGTGTGTCCTGCGCCGTGCGACCTGCTCACGCAAGTGCGGCATGCCCTGGCCCAGGCGGGTTTCCCCCTGGTCGGTGCTGCGGACCCGGGGCTGGCCGTGCGGGAAGCGCCGAACGCAGTGCTGGTGAAATGGACGGCCTCGGACACCTTCACCGCCCTGGCGCAGGGCCATCCCCGCGCCACAGGCGACAGCATGCAGGCCATCGTCCAGGCCGCCGTTGCCGGCTTGCTGCTGCAGCTGGGCCACACGGTCACCGAGACCCCAGACGGAGGCGGACTGCTGGTTCGGGCCGATGAGTGAACGAATCTGCTGACCGGCTTGGGCTGCGCCGGCCGAAGCGCGGCCCGAGCCGGTCGGGCAAGAGCAGTCGTCAACGGGAAGACACCCTCCGGCCCAGATGACGACGATGGACCAGCCGGGTGCCCGACGCCGAGAATCCCGCGAACCCCGCGGTCCTCGCTCGCACCGCAGGCGTGCGCGCACGAACCGATCAGAACGCTCTCCGCGTCCGCATCGTGTAGGGCCGGCCCTACGGCGTCGACGCCCAGCGACTCGGAAAGCGGTTCAGTGAACCGGGCCAGGTGCCGCGTCACCACCACCCCGACGATGAGGCGTAACCGCGGATATGCGGGGCCCGACGCAGCGCTTAATTAAACTAACTGGTAAGTTTAAATAATGCTTCGCAACACGACGTCCCGCGCCCGTCTCCTCACAGCGGCGGAGGAGGTCTTCTACGAATGCGGCATCGCGACCACGAGCGTCGATGCCGTCGTGCTTCGCGCCGGGGTGACGAAACCGACCCTCTACGCCCACTTCCCCTCCAAGTCGGCCCTGGCTGCCGAAGCGCTCCGGAGTCGGCACGAGCGCCGCAAAGCGGAACTCGGCACATGGCTGTCCGCGTACGAGCCCGGCGAACAGCGCCTGTTGGGCGTGTTCGCATGGCTCGCCGCCTGGTACGAGCAGGCGGGATTCAGGGGGTGCGCGTTCGTCAACGCTGCAGCCGAGACCACACCGGCCGACGCTCTGATCACCCGCGCCGTCCAGGAGGAGAAGGTGTGGCTGGCCGAGGTGCTGCGCGAAATGTGCGATCAGGCGGGCATTGTTGCCGCGGAACAGGTGGCCTCTCAGCTGCTCCTGCTTATCGACGGCGTGGCTGCGCGCGTGATCGTCCACGGACACCAGGTCGCGTCCGCTGCCGTCGCCGACGCGGCACGGGCGGCGCAAACCCTTGTGGCCGCGGCGGCCAACCGTCATGCGTAGCCTCCACGACAAGCCTGTCGAGCGCGTGGCCCGGATGCTGCTCGGTCTCGCCATGTTCGGAATCTGTCTGGCGATGCTGGTGAAGGCCGATCTCGGAGCCGACCCCTGGACGGTGCTGACCCAAGGGGTCGCGCGCGTCACCGGACTCTCGCTCGGACAGGTCGTCATCGGGATCTCACTCGTGCTGCTGGTCCTGTGGTTGCCACTGCGTCAGCGGCCGGGCCCGGGGACCATCGCCAACGCGCTGCTCGTGGGGCCATTCCTCGACCTGGGAATCGCGTGGATCCCTGATCCCCACCGGATGACCATCCGTATCGCCCTCCTCCTGATCGCGATACCGGGTGTTGCTGTCGCCACGGGCCTGTACATGGGCGCCGGCCTCGGAGCCGGGCCGAGGGACGGCGTGATGACCGGGCTTGCCGCACTCGGGGCACCCGTGGGCGTCGCGCGGGCCGGCATCGAACTGTCGGTACTGGTCGCCGGCTGGCTGCTCGGCGGAAGTGTGGGAGCAGCGACGGTGGCCTTCGCTACCGCCATCGGACCCCTCGTCGGATACTTCCTGCCGCGGCTGCAGATTCGCTGACCACAGGCGCCTTCATCGAGGCGAACACGAACGAGCGGGCTGCGCAGCCCGTCGCTCCGTGGCCATGTGTCTCCTTGCCGAGATCAGCGCCCGCATCCCGGCGGGCGCCTTCCCCTCCTGGGTGATCCGGCCCCGCTGTGGTCGGCAGCCGTGGGGCCGGGAGCGCGGCCCGATGATGCTGTTGCCGGGCCATCGTGGGGCGCGGTGGCACGGTCGTCTTCTTCGCCGCCAAGTCCGGGTTCATGGTGGTCGGGGAGATGGTCGTCTTTCCCGTCCTCTTGGACGTGGATTCGGAATCGCTGATCACCTGGGCCGCGATCACGCTGATGACCAGGCACATCACCCGTCGGTCCTCCCGCAGGAGCCGACAGCCCGCCTCCCGCGAGGCCACCCGGGACTGATCGTTCTCAAGTTCACGGTCGGCAACCCCACCCGGACCGGTCCGGACTCCCGCCGGGAAGCCCGCTCTGCCATGAACTCCCGTGATCTTGAGGGTGTTTCCACCGGTCGCTGCCCCAGATCGGGCTGCTGCCGGTGAGAACTCTGACCGCCAGCCGCAAACGACCGGCGGTCAGGGTTCGTGACCGCCGTCTTCTTCAGCCGGCTGAGCACGATCTTGGTCTTGTCGAGGTGTCGTAGACCGTCGACCGGGGGCACCCCGAACACGCCGCCGCCGAGGCCGTTGGGCGAGCGCGGCCTCGTCCTCGGTGAGCTTCGGCCAGCGCGCACCGGCCCGGCCGCGGGCTCGCACGGAGGCGAGCCCGTCGGCACTTCCGGGGTGGCATCAGTCCGCCGTGCCGTACGTGAGTCCGTCGAGGGTGAGGTCGAGGAGGCGTTCGGCCTGCTCGCGCTCCTCGGGCTTTCCCGAGGCGAGGGCGACGCCGGTCAGAGCGGCAAACATGACGGCTGCGCTGACGTCCGACCGGATGGCCCCAGCGGCCCTCGCGGCGTCCATGAGCGAGGTGAGGGCGGTCATGATCAGCTCGCGGCTGTGGACGTAGGGGTTGACGCCGGAGTCGACGACGGCGCGGAGGGCCTCGGCCATCCCCAGTTTCGCGGTGGCGTAGTCGATGAAGCGCCCCATCCAGGCGCGAAGCGCCTCGCGTGGAGGCATGGCCGCCAGGAGTTCGGGGGCGGCGTCGCACAGTCGGCTCAGTTCATTGCGGTAGGCGGCCTCGATCAGCGCCTCCCGGGTCGGGAAGTTCCGGTAGAGAGTGCCCGAGCCCACGCCCGCTTCCTTGGCGATGCGCTCAAGGTGCGCCTCCAGCCCTTCTTCGGCAAAGACGCGCACGGCCGCGGAGAGGATCTTCTCCCGGTTGCGCCGCGCGTCGGCCCGAAGCGGTCGCCCGGTGTCTGTAGTCACGGGGCCCCTCCTCATCAGAAGTAAGTGGAGACGCCTCCACTCTTGCTAAGTGGAGACACCCCCGCTTATGGTCGAAGAACCGGCGGCGCCTCCACTTACGAGTGTAGAGCACGTACCGCCGTCGTCCGCAGGGTGCGGGCGAATCACTCAGAGGAGAAAACAATGAGCCTCCCGCTCGAAGGCAAGGTCGGCGTGGTCACCGGCGGCGCGTCCGGCGTCGGCCTGGGGATCGCCCAGGAATTCTTGGACCAGGGCGCCCGCGTGGTCATCACCGACCTGCAGCAGAAGCAGCTGGACGAGACGGTCGCCGTAATCGGGCCGAACTGTTCGGGCATCGTCGCCGACGTCACCAAGCTCGCCGACATGGAGGCGATGTACCAGGAGGTCATCGCGCGCCACGGACGCCTCGACGCGGTCGTGGCCAACGCCGGCATCGGCGCCCACGCCCCGCTCGGCGCGATCACCGAGGAGCAGTTCGAGCGGACCTTCAACGTCAACGCCAAGGGCGTCCTGTTCACCGTCCAGCCGGCGATCCCGCTGCTGCCGCCCGGCGGCACGGTCGTCATCATCGGCTCGACCGCCTCCATCCAGCCCCCGGCCGCCATGGGCCTGTACGGCGGTTCCAAGGCCGCGGTGCGCGCCTTCATCCGGTCCTGGATCCAGGACATCAAGGGCTCCGGCATCCGCATGAACGTCCTCAGCCCCGGCGCCGTGGACACGGAGTCCCTGCGGCGGGCCGCCGCCATGGCGCAGGGCGCCGACGCCGTTGCCGCCATGGTCCAGAAGATGGGCGAGGGTAACCCGACCGGGCGGATCGCCGACCCCCGCGAGATGGGCAAGGCCGCGGCGTTCCTCTCCAGCGACGCCTCCAGCTTCATCACCGGTGTCGAGCTCTTCGCCGACGGTGGCATGGCGCAGGTCTGAGCAGCCAGGCCGTGACGCGCGCGCCCGGCGACCAGGCCCGCTGGGCGCGCATCATCCCCGCCGACATCCCTTTCCCGGGCCCGGCTTCGACCGGGCCGTTCCCGTCAGCACGCAAACACCCGCGAGCACCGCCCTCCCTTCGGGGGCCAGGCCCGACCGCCGCCCCGCACACCGCTCACACTCTGTCGGCCCCTGAAGGCCAGAACAGGATCCCCGTCATGTCCACAACTCCTCGCATCCCTGGCGCCACCCCGTTGACTTCGTCCGCCGAATCTCCTGCGACGCCACAGTCCAACAGCCACCGCGCGGCGTTCGGCATCATGATCGTGCTTGTCGGGCAGCTGATGCTCACCCTCGACGGCACCATCGTCAACGTGGCCCTGCCCAGCATCGGCACCGGCCTCGACCTCGGCCCATCCTCGTTGTCCTGGGTGGTCAACGCCTACACTCTCGCCTTCGGCGGCCTGATGCTGATGGGCGGCCGGCTCGGAGACACCTACGGCCAGCTGCGTGTCTTCCTCATCGGCCTGGCTGTCTTTACCGCGTCCTCACTGCTGGGCGGCTTCGCCCAGAGCGCCGGCCTGCTGATCGCCGCCCGCGCGGCGCAGGGCATCGGCGCGGCACTGGCCGCACCCAGCGTCCTCACCCTGCTCACCACCAGCGCCCGCGACGACGCGGCACGCAACCGGGCCCTGGCCCTGTTCGCCGCCGTCGGTATCGGCGGCAGCACCCTCGGCCTCCTCCTGGGCGGTGTGGTCACCGAAGTCGGCTCCTGGCGCTGGACCTTGTTCATCAATGTTCCCATCGGCATCGCCGTGCTCGCCCTCGCCCCGCGGTTCGTTGCCGAAACCCCGCGCAACCCCGGCCGCTTCGACCTCATCGGCGCACTTAGCGCCACCGGCGCGGCCGTGGCAATCGTCTGGGCACTGATCGGCGCACCCGAGCACGGCTGGTCCTCTCCGCAGACCATCGGCTCTCTCACAGTCGGCGTCGTGCTCCTGGCCGCCCTGGCCATGACCGAACGCCGGGTCGCCCACCCGATGCTGGTGCCCGCCCTGCTGCGCGACCGACGCCGCCTGGGCGCTCTCGCCGTGACGACCCTGGTCTTCGGCTCCCAGATCGCAACGTTCTTCCTGGTCGTGCAGTACGTCCAGCGGGTGCTGCACTTCGGCCCCATCGCTGCCGGAGCCGCGTTCCTGCCGATGACGCTGGGCATCTTCGCCATGGCACGCACCGCTCCAAAGCTGGTGGCCCGCTTCGGACAGAGGCCGCTGCTGATCACCGGCACCCTCGGCCTGACCGCCAGCTACGTCTGGCTCAGCAACATCGACACGACCAGCAGCTACGCCACCGCAGTCCTCGGCCCCCTGCTGATCAACGGCGTCTCGGCCGGACTGACCTTCATGCCGACCGCCTCCCTGGTGATGGGCGGGGTCGAGCCGCAGCACGCCGGATCGGCCTCCGGCCTGCTCCAGACAGTCCAGCAGCTGGGCGGAACCATCGGCCTCGCCGTCGTCGTCTCGGTCTACGCCGCCGGGGCCGTCCCCGGCCAGTTCGTCCCCGGCGCCCGCGCCGCCTTCCTGACCACCGCCGCATTCACGCTCCTGGCCTCCACCCTGGCAGCCCTCATCCTGCACTCCCGCCGACCGGCCCACGCCAACGGATCGGTGCTGGCGACTCCTACACCGCCGCCGTACTCGGCCCAATGCTCGTCAACGGAGTCTTTGCGGGGCTGACGTTCATGCCCACCGCCTCACTTGTCGTGGGTGACGTCGTGCCCGAGCACGCGGGATCGGCTTCCGGACTGCTGCAAACCACCCATCAACTCGGCGGAGCGATCGGACTTGCCGCGATCGTGTCGGTGTCTGCCGCCGGAGCTGTGCCCGGCGCGTTCGTACCGGGCGTCCGCGCGGCGTTCCTCACTGCGAGCGCGCTTACCGTCGTGGCATGCGTTACGACGGCTCTGATCCTTAGGACGGGCCGACGGGACGCGCCGGCCGACGGGTGAGGGAAGAGGCTCCGCGGCGGCCTGAACTCTCGACGGCCGCCGCGGGACTCGGTGTTCACGACACCAGCGTCATAGCCGCGTCACACGCCGGACACGGCCAAGGCAGTGCTGGCTCGCTGGGTGTCATCGGTGATGAGATCCAGATTGACAGCACCCTCGGACCAAGTGCTTGTAGCAGCACCGGGCGGCGGCGAGGCCGAGAAAGGCCAAGGAGTTGGATTGGCGTTCGTAGCGGTGGCTGAGTCGGCGGTAGCCGGACAGCCAGGCCGCCTGCCTCCTCTTCCGATACATCACCGGATCCCATCGCAGGTAGGTGCGAAGGTTGTTCAGGTTTTTCACGGCGATTTCGGACGCGAACTGACAGGCGTGGTCGGTTGGCACGGGTACTTCAGCGCTCCGTCGAGGTGTTGTCGGCTGGTCCAGGAAGGGCCCGGCGAGTGGCGGCCTTCGACATGACGGGGCCGGCCGGTCACCCGGCTCGGCCCCGCGTGTCGGGCTACGCGCCAGCTGGCACTGCTGCCGGCTTGCCCAGCTTCCGCAGGTCAAGCGCGAGGAGTGCGCCGATGCCGATGACAGGCAGGCAGCTCATCTGGATAGTGGCCGCCATGCCCCAGCCGTAGGCGCCCTGCAGTGCGGCGAAGGCATAGCCGGATGCTGCGGCCGGGAGGTAGGTCGCGGCGAGGAAGACCCCGCTCGCGCGGCCCACCGCCCCTGGCGGGACGCTACGCTGGACAAGGGCGTACAGGTTGACCAGGAGCACGCCGCTTGCCAGGGTGCCGTAGCCGATGGAGAGCAACGCCTGCCCGGCGGGCGCTGTGTCCAGGTTGAACAGCATCCATCCCAGAACCATGTTCGCGCCCATCGCGGCCATCAGGACCCACCGGGGGTTGAACCGGTCCCCTGGTCAGCGGGCGAGCTCACGGCTGATGACGAGGCGGCGCTGGCGGTCGCCCTCGGCGGCGACTGCCTGGCCGACGTCGGCATGCTGCGGGCCGAGCCTGCCGTGTTCGGGCCGGTGGCCTCGGACCCGACAGTCTCCCGGCTGATCGACACGCTCGCAGCGGGCGGCCAGCGCGCCTTGAACGCGATCCGCAGCGCCCGGTCCCAAGTGCGCCAGCACGTATGGAAGCTGGCCGGGCAGACGGCGCCGGATGCAACCGGCTCGGTGACCGTGGACCTGGACGGCGTCCTGGTCATCGCGCACTCCGACAAGGAAGACACGGCTGCGACCTGGAAGAAGACCTTCGGCCACCACCCGCTGATGGCCTTCGTCGACCACGGGACAGGCGGGTCCGGCGAGCCGGTGGCCGCTCTACTCAGGCCCGGGAACGCGGGCAGCAACACCGCCGCCGATCACATCACCACCACCCAACTGGCCTTGGCCCAGCTGCCCAAGTCCTATCGGCGCGGGCGCCGGACGCTGATCCGCACTGACTCCGCGGGCGGCACCCATGAGTTCGTGGCCTGGCTCGCGAAACGCGGAAGGTGGCTGTCGTATTCGGTCGGTATGACCATCACCGACGCAATCCACCAGGCCGTACTCAAGGTGCCGCCCGCGGCATGGACGCCGGCCGTCGAGCCCGACGGAGAGATCCGGGACGGGGCCTGGGTCGCCGAAATCACCGGCGGCATGCTCGAGGGCTGGCAGAAAGGCATGCGGCTGATCGTTCGCAAGGAACGACCGCACCCCGGTGCCCAGTTGAGGATCACGGACGCCGACGGCATGCGGATCACGTGCTTCGCCACCAACACCACCGGCCGGCCCATCGCCGAACTCGAACTCCGCCACCGCCTGCGGGCACGCGCCGAGGACCGCATCCGGGCTGCCCGCGCGACCGGCCTGCGCAACCTCCCCCTGCACGACACCGCGCAAAACATGGTCTGGCTGGAGATCGTCCAGATCGCACTCGACCTGCCGGCCTGGATGCCGATGCTTGCGCTGAACGGCAAGGCCCGGCTCTGGGAGCCCCGCCGCCTGCGGCTCCGCCTGTTCAGCCCGGCCGGCCAGCTCGTCACCACCGGCCGCCGCCAGATCCTCCGTCTCGCCCGCCACTGGCCCTGGACCCAAGTCGTCACCAGCGCCCTCGAACGGCTCCACCAACTGCCCAACCCAGTCTGACCAGTAACTTTCCCGTCCCTGCGAGCAGCCCCATCGTCACCGGAGCAGTGGAACCCGGCGCCCACCCGACACGTCAGCCGGGCTACTGGCCTGCCCGCCAGCAGCCACGGAACGCAAAACAGTCTGCCGACTCCGTCGGCAGACCGTCATGAAAGATCGAGATTAGGTTCTAGAAACTATCCCCAACACCACACCCCCCTTATCAACAGACCCCCAACAAACGCAGATCAGAAGCCTCGTCACCACCGCCGGAGGGACCCCAGAGGCGCTCTTTCCCCTTCTCAAAAAATCACCAACACCACAGCTCACACCCCACCCACCACACCAACTACGAACCTCTCAATCACACCCGCCAATCGTGCCCAAGCCCTCACCGCAATCGACCCCTGGTGGAACCCGCCATGGAACCTGCGCTGGCAGCGCGTGTACCACCGCATCCGCAGCGCCCACAGCCTCACCGAACTCAACCCCGCCGACACCGACTGGCTACGCCACCAGCACGCCACCTACAACGAACTCCACCCCGACCAGCAACAGCTCCTCACCGACATCGGGCTCATCGCAGACTGAACACACCAACACCCGCACCCGGCCCCCTCCCCGTCCCGACAATGAACAAATGGCCGACGCGCACTTCTTCAACGACGAGCCCTTCCTCGACCACGACGAAGGGCCTGACCTACTCGGACACGGGCAGTACGCCCAGCATGTGCTCAGCCTGCTGGACCGGGTACGAGCCCAGACCGAAACCGGAGTCCTCGCGCTGATCGGCCCCTGGGGCTCGGGCAAATCCAGCGTCCTGGGCAAGGTGGCACGCCGTCTACGGGAGACCGCCAACGGTGACGGCTGGTGGGTCGCGGAACTCAACCCATGGCTGTACTCCGACCTGGAGTCGCTCACGCTCGCGCTGTTCAGCGAGATCCGCGAAGCCCTCCCGAAGGACGGACGGTGGTCCGAGGCCGAGAGAAGATCGGCGGATTCGGCAAGGCCATCAGCCCACTGGGAAAGGTCACCGCTCTCTTCGGCCTGGACTCCGAGGGGCTGATCCAAGAGGTCAGCAACCGCATCAGCGGCGACACGAGCGCATCCGCAGCCAAACACAAAGCCGAAGAAGCCCTGCGCAAAGCGGGCCACCCCGTGCTCGTCGTCATGGACGACCTGGACCGCCTCACCCCCGAAGAACTCCTCGTCGTCTTCAAGCTAGTGCGCCTGGTCGGGCATCTGCCCAACGTGTACTACCTGATCAGCTTCGACGAACGGACCCTGCTGGACGTCCTGCAACGCAGTGAGTTGGTCGGCAACAGCGAACCCCGCGCACGCGACTTCCTGGAAAAGATCATCCAGGTCCGCCTAGACCTTCCCGCCTTCCGCGAGCGCGACGCCGACACCCTGGTCGACCGCTCCCTCGCCGCAGTCCTCACCGCGCACAGCCTGACCCTGACTCCCGATGAGCAGCAAAGGCTCTCCGAGGCCTACTACCGGCACCTGCAGGCCCGGCTGCGCACCCCGCGCGCCATCAAACGGTTCTTCGGCCAGGTGGACGCCACCCTCGGCCAACTCACCGGCAACGTCGACATCGTCGACTTCCTTCTCGTCACCTTCCTACGCACCAGCGAGCCCCGCGCCTACAAGTTGCTATGGCAGCACCGAGCCGAACTCACCGGCACCAGCACGGACCTGTTTTCGCACCGCGACGAACGGCCCGAACAGGGCATCGACCGCTGGCGCACCAGGCTGCAGAGCGCCGGCATCGCCGAACAACACCTGGACGGCGTGATCGGCCTCATGGGCATGCTCTTCGCACCAGTCCGGCAGGCTCTCGGCCACGGCAGCAACTTCCAGGCCATCGCGCACCGGCGCGGCATCGGCAGCATCGACTACTTCGACCGCTACATGGTCTTCGGCGTCCCCGACGACGACCTCCCTGAGCACGCCTTCGACCTCGCCCTGGAGCAACTCGCCAACGGTACCTGGGGTGTCGAGGCAGACGAATTCCTCCTGCGTCTGCGCGACGACACCCAGCGCATCACCCGCCGCATCGGTTACAAACGCGCAAGCGGCGCTCCCCTGCCTGCGGCCGCACTCCTCAAAGCCGCAGCCCCGTACTACGGCCGCCTCACAGCCGCTCCTGAAGGGCCCCTGCGCCTGTTCACTGCGGACCGAGCCATGGACATCCTCGCGAAAGACCTCCTGACCGACCTTGCAGACCGACCGGCCCTCAATCCTCAAAGCCATGGCCGAAACGCCAGACGGAGCCATCCTGGCTGCTCGCACCCTCCAACGCGTCACCAGCCACAACGACTCCGACACCCCGGACCACACACAGGCAGCAGCGGCCGTTCCCCACTGGATTGGTGAGGCCCGCTCACTGATCAGCCACGAGATCGCACGCCACCTCGCCCCGACCGCAAGCCGACCCGTACACGCACTCACCGAGCAAGAGATCACCCTCATCTGGGCGTGGCGCCACACCAAGTCCGAAGTCTGCCGGACTTGGATCAACCAACGCTTCGACCAGGGATGGAACCCGCTGGGCCTCCTCGCCACGCTCCTACCGCCCGACCGGGCCCCGCTCCCGGTCATCGACGACGCCACCCTGCAAAGCCTCGACGCACTCATCGGCCTTGACGCGCTGTACAGCCGCCTCGGCTCACTCCTCGACGCCCCTGCAGCAGACCCCGACAGCCCGCAGGACGAACACCGCGCACGCATCTTCCAAGCACTGCGCGAACACCGCAGCACCACCCCGAGCAACGACTGACAGCGCCGACTGCGCGAGACCCTCGCCCCGCCCTGCCGGACATTTCACCGACACCCGACTACGCGGCCCGACGCATACCAACGATCAGAAGAAGTGACCCACACACACAAGAAGACGGCCACAACTGATCAACCAACCAGACACCTGACAACCGCAGCTCAGGCCCACACCACACCCAACAACCCAGCCACCACCGGCCGGCCCCGCACCCACACCCCACCAACCCAGCCAAACCCCAGAACTGATCAGCCCACGAGAAGGGTGCAGAGGCGCGAGGCCATTGTGAGTGCGTCCGATGCTGCGGTGAGCGTCCAGGCCGCCAGTACAAACGCCTCCGATATTGAGGTGACCGTCCAGGCGGGCACGACGAGGTTCGACCCTGAGGACCAGCGCTGGGTGGATCAAGTGGCGGGCCTGGAAGCCGAGCTGCGACGGGAGGCGGGAGCGGCTGTCCTGCGTAGGGCCCTTCCGTCACCCGGAACGGTTCCTGCAGAAGCCGTTACGCTCATTTTGGGCTCGCCTGGGGCGCTGACCGCTGCAGTCGCCTGCTTCCGGGCCTGGCTGGCTCGGGACGAGACGCGAACTCTGACGGTGACGTGGACAGATGGCCAGGGAGCCGAGCAGAGGCTGACGATATCGGGTGACCGCGTTGATCAAGCGTCGTTTCAGCCTCTGACGGAAGGTGGCGGCAAGCGCTTTACCGGCCGTACGGGCCTCTCCGCTCCTAGGCGCGGATCGGGCGGCAGCTTGCCCGGCACAGGCCTCTGAGATGCTCATGAGGCACGGTCCCTGCCGATCGCCCCCAAGGGCGATTGGATAACCAAAGGCAGACACGGAGCTATCCCGGCGTTGCTGGCGGACCGCCTTTCGCCCTCAGCTGCATGTTCGTGCAGCGGGGGCTGGGCGGCGGTCGGCGACGGCATGCACGACCGTGCTGTGCGTGTGCTCCTCAGGCGGCCTGGGCGGCGACGTCGTAGCTCTCCTGCCGGGCCGGCTGCAGACCTGACAGGCCCGTGACTGCTATCTGGCAGCCTGTCACAAGGGGATGAAATCGGTTCTGCTGCGGCTGTTTGCCGTACCGGGCGCGTCAGCAGGGGGTGTCCCCTCGTTGGGGCAGATCCGTGCGGCGTGCGCGAAACGGCTGAAAAGTGCAGCGTTAGTTCACGGATGGACGGAAAAGGATGTCCCGGTCATCTCGAAGGGAGGGCGCGTGGCACGACGGGACATCGAGAAGATCGTCGGTGAGCTCGGCGAGATCCGCCGGATGCTCGCCGACCCCCATACCGGGATCACGGCGCTGCAGCAGGTTCAGGAGAGCCGGCACAGCAAGGTCCTGGAGCACGTCACCTACAGCACGACCGGGGTGCGGGAGGAGAACCGCGAACTGCGCCGCCGGCAGGAACGGATGCTCAGTGACCTCGGCCAGGTCCGCACGGCGGTCGACGACCTGCGCCGCGAGATCGCCCAGGCCTGGGCCCACACCCTGGGCCTGCCCCACATCCCCAGTACTGCGGGGCCGGACGAGGACGTTCTTCCCGTCCGGCAGGCGCCGGCAGCCCTGGAAGCCGGGGACGGCCTCGACGACGAGCGGAAGGACGACACACCCGTGCCCGATGAACACGCACCGGATGCCGCCGACACCCCGCCCACCGACACCGACGAGCGCATCTTCCGCGATCCGCACGAACCCACCAACCAGGCCGAGCGAGTGGACGGGCATGCTGCGCAGCGCGCACCGAGCAGCCTCGACGGCATGTCGCACGCGCCCGCCGCTACCGCCGAAGCGACAGGCGAAGCAGGGGACTTGGCACCCGTGCCTGCTGACCGAGAAAATGATCCGGAGCCTGCCGCGCTTGGCCCCGACCCGGCCGCGGTGTCGCCCTCAACTGCCGGATCTGGCGGTACTCCGAGCAGCGACACCCCGGGCACCGATAAGCAACAAGCGGAATACCGGCGCGGGCTGCTGGCGGCCGCCGCCGTCTCCTCCGCCCGGCTGATATGCCACAAGGACACCTGGGCGTTCCTGGTGGAAAAGTCCCTCCCCCACGCCCACTTCCGGCTACCAGACAAGATCAGCGACACCGACGACGGCCAGATCGACACCCACCTCTCCGGCCGCTCCCTGCTCGCCGTGCTGGTCACCACCCAGCACATCCTCGACCAGCCCCCCGACGACGACCTCGCCGCCTGGGCCCTCGCCCACGCCATCCACACCCGCACCCATCAAGCCGTCACCACCGCCAGCACCCAGCACTCCCCCAACGGCGACGTGACCACCATCGTCCTCGACGACCGACCCCCAGCCACTGGCTGACTGGCGCGCCTCTTTCTCGCTGGGCGCCTCACCGGTAGTCGCTCCTACAGTGAAGCGCCCAAGCAGCTGAAGACCCAGCGCAGCACCTCCTGATCGACGCGAGTGCGGCCGGTGCGGGCAAGTGCGGTGCGGGTACCGCGCACGCTCACCACGTCGAAGCCTGACGCTGCCAAGGCGTCCATCAAGCAGCACGGTCCCACGATCTACAAACCCTTGTGGAACCCCGTGTATCGGATCGGCGATGTCTCTTCGGTGGTCAAGATCGCCGAGGTAACCGCGGAGGACATCGACGACAGGGTTGCCCGGCAGTGCCCACCTGTTCCCACAGCGCATACCGAAGACCACGAACATCACGAACAGTCAGAAAGCAGGTCGGTAAATTCCAGCTGTCCGCCCCGCCCCTGAAGCCAGGCCAGCACTGACAGGAACGGCCGGGTGGCCGCCCACTCCGCGTCCGTCATGTCCGACGGATACCGGCGCACCCGGTCCGGATGATCGGCCGCATTCCCGTACACGTGCGCGAGGCAATCACACGATCAGGTGCCCGAGTTGAGAACAGCCGGCGTGAGCGCGTACAACTGCGACAACAGGGCCTCCTGGTACTGCTCGGTTCGGTTCGCACCTCCGAGCTACCAAGGGGCCCTGCCTTCATGCGCCGACCGCCAGAAGATCACCCCGGCGAGAAACCAGTTCGACTTGCACGTTTCATGATCGGTTGAGATACGGCTTCTCAATCGCGGCCGTCCCGTATCGGCTGCCCGCTGTGCCGAAGCTTCACAGGGCTGCGGCTATGTCAGCGTCTCCCCTTCCGTGACCGAGTCGGGCAGGAGCGGTGGTGCGAAGACGAGGTCGGCCCGTGACCGGGTGGCGTCGATGCGGTCGGCGTTGCGCTGATCGCTACCGAGTGACCAGCGACGGGCCTCCTCGGGAGGCTTGCCGTGGGCGATGTGTCGCTCGATCAGTCGGCCGAGCCGGGTTTCGGGGTCCGGTGTGAGGTACCAGGCCTCGTCGAGTAGGGGCCTGACCGCGCGCCAGGGGCCTTCCTCCAGGAGGAGATAATTGCCTTCGGTGATCACCAGGGGCACCTCGGGCTGGACGGGGATCGCTCCGGCTACGGGGTCCTCGATGCTGCGGCAGAACCGGGGAGCGTACACACAGTGCCCGGGCCTCTCGCGGAGCCGGCGCAGCAGCGCGAGGTATCCCGTGGTGTCGAAGGTGTCGGGTGCCCCCTTGCGCTGCCGGCGACCGAGTCGGCGCAGTTCGGCGTCGGCCAGATGGAACCCGTCCATGGGGACGACGACGGCCGTGTCGGCGCCGAGTTCGGCGGCCAGCCGGTGGGCGAGGGTGGATTTGCCGGCTCCGGGCGGCCCGGCGATGCCCAGGACAACCCGGCGCCCGGAGCGCGCGAGAGAGCGGGCGCGTTCCACCAGAGTGGTGAACGTCCAGTGGCCTTGGGTGGGTGTGCCAGCGTGGGGGACGGGAGAAGACGTCACCGGGCCGGCCCGTTCGGCTGGATCTGGATCTTGCGGCCCATGCCCTGCTTGAAGAGGTCGACCGCCTGCTTGTACTCGTCCAGGGAGAACCGGTGGCTGATGAGGACGTCCGGACGCAGGAGTCCGGCGGCGAACAGGGCACCGGCGCGGTCGAAGCTGTTGAGCAGGGCCATGGACCCGGTGATGGTGATCTCGTGGTTGTAGATCCGGAACGGTTCGATGGCGGCCTTGGCCTCGGGGGAGGCGACACCAAACTGGAGGAAGGTGCCGCCGCGCTCCACCCGGGACAGGCCGTCCTCGATCGCGGCGACGACCCCGGTGCAGTCGATGACGATGTCCCAGCCTCGTGGACGGTTCGCTTCCCCGGCAGCGGTGACGGCTGCCGTGCAGCCCAGCAGGCGAGTTGTCTCAAGTCGGCTGGGGTTGGGGTCCACGACTGTCACGCTCGCGGCGCCGGCCCGCTTGGCCAGCTCCATCATCATCAGACCCATGGTGCCGGCCCCGTAGATGAGGTAGTGGTCGCCCAGCCGGTGGGACAGTACGTCGAATCCACGTACGGCGCAGCCGAGCGGCTCGATCAGGGCCGCGTCGGCCGTGGAGACGCCTTCGGGAAGGACGAAGCAGTTCTTGACTGGCGCGAGTGCGTACTCCGCGGCACCGCCCGGCTTGGTGATGCCGATGGACTCCCATCGCTCGCATAGATTGGCACGAGCTCGGCCGCAGTAGTAGCACTCGCCGCAGTGGATGGACGGGTTGACCGCCACGTGGTCGCCCGTGCGCACCTCGGTGACCTCGCGGCCCACGGCGACGACCTCTCCGGCGAACT
Source organism: Streptomyces sp. SLBN-31 (assembly GCF_006715395.1). Taxonomy (NCBI): domain Bacteria; kingdom Bacillati; phylum Actinomycetota; class Actinomycetes; order Kitasatosporales; family Streptomycetaceae; genus Streptomyces; species Streptomyces sp. SLBN-31. Next base: position 4,203,694 of record NZ_VFNC01000001.1, on the reverse strand, counting down.
CGTGGCCGGGGACGACTGGGAAGGAGCGGGCGATCTCGCCGTCCAGGATATGCAGGTCCGTGCCGCAGATGCCGGTACCGGCGACGGCGACGACGACCTCACGCGGACCGGGTGCCGGATCGGGCAGCGAGCCGATCTCGATCTTCCCGGGTTCGGTGATGATGGCGGCTTTCACGGGGCGACTCGCAGGATGTCGGGCACAGGCTGGACCTGTGCGGTGGAATGGCGAGCGGAGAACGAATGGGTGTCCCGGGCCGGGAATTGGGTAGTCCGGCTCACTTGACGGCTCCCAGGGAGAGGCCGCGGACGAGTTTGTCCTGGGCGGCGAAGCCGGCGATCAGGACCGGCAGGGAGACCAGTGTGGCGGCCGCGCACAGGCGGGCCAGGAACAGGCCTTCGTTGGTGATGAAGCCGACCAGGAAGACCGGTGCGGTGGAGGCGTTGGTCGCGGTGAGGTTGACCGCGAACATGAACTCGTTCCAGCTGAAGATGAAGCAGATCAGCGCGGTGGCGGCGAGTCCGGGCATGGCGACGGGGGCGACGATCCGCCACAGCACGGTGAGCAGGTTGGCGCCGTCGACTTCGGCGGCCTCCAGGATCTCCTTGGGGACCTCGGCGAGGAAGGAGCGCATCATCCACACCGCGATGGGGAGGTTCATGGCGGTGTAGAGGACGATCAGTGTCCAGACGTTGTCGAGCATCCCGGCGTCCTTGACGATCAGGTACACCGGCAGCAGGGCCGCGATGGCCGGCAGGAACTTGGTGGACAGAAAGAAGAACATCACGTCCGTCCACTTGCGCACCGGCTTGATGGACAGCGCGTAGGCCGTCGGCACCGCCAGGGCGAGCACCAGGATCGTGGAGATGATGCTGGCCATGGCCGAGTTGAGCAGGAACGGCGTGATGTCCCGGCTGAACAGCAGCTTGTACTGGTCCAAGGTGAGCGGCGCGAACGGAGTCGGCGGGTTGGTCGCCGCGTCCGCCTCCCGGTGGAAGGAGGTGAGCACCATCCAGGCCACCGGTGCGAAGAACGCCAGCGTGGCCAGCCAGGCGACGAACGTCCACAGCGGGGAGAGCCGGGGGGCGCCGCCATGGTCGTCCTTGCGGCGCAGGATCTTCTTGAACCTCGCCCCGGGGGCGGCGACTGCCGTGTGAGCGGTCATCGGGACACCTCCTCGCGGAACAGCGACGCGATGGTGCGCAGCGCGAAGGTCGCGATCACGATCGAGCCGAGGACGACGACCACGCCGGCGGCGGCCGCCTGGCCGTACTCGTACTTGCGGAACATGGTCAGGTAGATCTCGTAGGGCAGGTTGGTGGTCTGGGAACCGGGGCCGCCCTGGGTGATCGTGTAGACCGCGTCGAAGGTCTGCACGACGTAGATGGTGCCGAGCAGGACGCCCAGTTCGATGTACTGGCGCAGGTGCGGCAGCGTGATGTGGCGGAAGGTCTGCAGCGCCGACGCCCCGTCCATGCGGGCCGCTTCGAGCACGTCACCGGGTTGGGCCTGCAGACCCGCCAGCAGGATCAGCATCATGAACGGTGTCCACTGCCAGACCAGGGAGATGACGACGGCGGGCATGGGATACGACGAAACCCAGTCGACCGTGGGGCCGTTGGCGGCTCCGAACAGTCGCCATACGGCGTTCAGGGTGCCGTTGAGCAGGCCGTAGTCGGGGTTGTAGATCGCGTGCTTCCACAGCAGTGCCGCCGCGACCGGCATGACCAGGAACGGAGCGATGAGCATCGTCCGTGCCAGGCCCCGGCCGAGGAACCGCCGGTCCAGCAGCATGGCCAGACCGAGGCCCAGGACGACGCTGATGAGCACCACCGACGCGGTGAGGACGACGGTGTTGAGGACCGCGGTGCGCAGCCGCTCGTCGGTGAAGACGAACTTGAAGTTGGACAGGCCGACGAAGTGCCTCTCGCCCGGCTTGAGGATGTTCCACTGAAGGGTGGAGATCACCAGCGTGGCCACGAAGGGCAGTTGGGTCACGATGATCGTGAAGATCAGCGCCGGCAGCAGCGGGATGCGGCGCTTCCACGCGCCGGCACGCGGGGATGTGCGTGGGCGGACGGGTGGCGATGCTGTCTTGGGTGGGGCGGTGAGCGTGGTCATGGATGGTTCCTCCGCCGATGACGGCCGGGGTGGGGGAAGCGGTGCCCGGCCGACGCGAGGGCCGGCCGGGCGATGAAGGTCACTTCTGGTAGTTCTTGGCGACGTCCGCGGCGAGCTTCTGGCCGTCGTTCAGGGCCTTGTCCACGCTGGTCTTGCCGGCGATGGCGGCGGAGATCTCCTGGGTGACCTTCGTGCCCAGGTCCTGGAACTCCGGGATGGCCACGTACTGGACGCCGACCGTCGGGCGCGGCTGGGTGCCCGGGTTGGCCGGGTCGGCACCCTCGATCGACTTCAGCGTGATGTCACCGAACGACCCGGCGGCCTTCTGGTACTGCGGAATGGCGTACGTGCTGGCCCGCTTGCCGGACGGAACCCGGGCCCAGCCGAGCTTGTCGCCGACCAGGTTCTCGTACTTCTTGCTGGATGCCCACAGCATGAACTTCGCCGCGGCATCCGCGTTCTTGGTGGTCTTGGGCATCGCCCACGCCCAGGCCCACAGCCAGCCACTGCTCTTGGTCTGAACGGTCGGAGCATAGGCGTAACCCACGTGACCGGCGATCTTGCTGGAGGCGGGGTCTTCCAGCGAACCGGCGGCGCTGGTCGCGTCGTACCACATGGCGACCTTCTTCTGGCTCATGGCGTTGAGGCACTCGGTGAAGCCGGACTGCGCCGCACCGGCCTCGCCGTGCTTCTTGACCAGGTCCACGTAGAAGTTGGTGGCCTTCCTGAACGCGGGGCTGTCGACCTGCGCCTTCCAGTCCTTCGTGAACCAGGTACCGCCGAAGGTGTTGACCACGGACGTCAGCGGCGCGCCGAGTTCGCCCCAACCGGCCAGACCGCGCAGGCAGATGCCCCGCATGCCGGGCTCGGCACCGTCGACCTTGGCCGCGATGTCGGCGACCTGCTGCCAGGTCGGATGCTCGGGCACCGTGACGCCCTTCGCCTTCATGACGTCCTTGTTGTACATGAGCATGGACGACTCGCCGTAGAACGGCAGGGCGTACAGCTTGCCGTCGGCGCCGGACAGTGACTGCACCATGGGCTTGAGCAGGTCGGCCTTGTCGAAGGCCGTGTCCTTGTCGGCGTAGGAGCCCAGTTCGTGCAGCCAGCCGTTCTTGGTCCAGATCGGTACCTCATAGGCGCCGATGGTGGCGACGTCGTACTGGCCGGCCTGGGTGGCGATGTCCTGGGTGACCTTGTCGCGCAGCTCGTTCTCGGGCAGGACCGTGAAGTTCACCTTGATGCTGGTGTCCTTCGTGAACGTGCTCTTGGTCAGCTTCGCGATGTCCTCCATCTGCGGGTTGCCGACCATCAGCACGTTGATGCTCTCGCTTCCCGCCGAGGAACCGCCGCCGCCGGCGCCCGCGCAGCCGGTGGTCAGAAGTGTTACGGCAACCGAGCCTGCGATGAGGATCTGTCTGGGCGATGCCATAAAAGGCCCCTCTCTAGGGGATGACAGGGGAAGGGGTATACGCCAGACGCGTGCGGACCGCTGCGGCGTGGCCGACACGTTAAGCCTGCGTTTAAGCGCTTAGCAAGAGTCTGGCGAACATCTGCCTAAGCGGTTAACCTCTAGGGGTCGCGCCGACCGTAAGGCAGGAGAGGGGATACCGTTGCCCACCATGGCGGAGGTTGCGCGTCTGGCGGGCGTGTCGATCGCCACCGTCTCCTACGTGGTCAACGGCACTCGTCAGGTGCGCGAAGAGACACGGCGAAGGGTCGAACGGGCGATCGAGCAAACGGGATACACCCCCAACACCCTCGCCCGGTCCCTGGCAACCTCCAGTACGGAATCGATCGGCGTGGTGATCTCCGCCATCACCAACCCCTACTTCGCCGAGGTGCTCGCAGGCGTGGACCGGGCAGCGGTGCGCGCCGGGCGCATCCTGCTGCTCGCTGACTCGCACGACGAGCCCAAGTACGAGTTCGAGGTGGTGCGCGACCTGTGCCAACGCCGTGTCGACGGCATCGTACTGGCGCCCTCCACCGATCCCGCCCGCACCCTGGACTACCTGGTGGCCTCCAAGGTCCCCACCGTGCTGGTAGACCGGCTAGTGGATGACCGGTTCGACCAGGTCGGCCCCGAGAATGAAGAGAGCACCGCTCATCTGGTCCAGCACCTTGCCGCGCGCGGTCACCGCCGCATCGGCATGATCAGCGGTCTGTCCGGTCTGGGCACCACTACCGAGCGTCTGGCCGGTTACCGCAAAGGACTGAAACGGTCCCGGCTGCCCTATGACGCCTCACTGGTCGCCGAAGGCCACTCCAACACGGTCGGCGCCCACGCCGCGACCCATCGGCTGCTTGCCACCCCCGAGCCCCCCACAGCTCTCATCGTCGGCAACAACGCCATGATCGTCGGCAGCATGCGCGCCCTGCGCGGAGCCGGACTGTTGGTACCCAACGACATCGCCCTGGTGTCCTACGACGACCTGCCGGGGGCGGACCTGCTCGCCCCTCCGCTCACCGCCTTCGCCCAGCCCTGCGCCCAGCTCGGGGAGAGAGCCATAGCCATGCTGCTGCAACGCCTGACCGACCCGGACGCCGCGCCCCGCACCGAGCGACTCGGCCCACGCCTGATGCACCGCCGCTCCTGCGGCTGCCCGGCGGACACTCGCGCCGACGGCACATCGGACGCCTGACACGGTCCGTTACCTGGTTACCGACGCGCAGCCCACGGACCGACACGGACAGCGGCGAACTCGGCCGCGCCTATGGGCACACACGGTGCCTCCGCCGGGGGACATGAACCAGATACGGGGGCTATGGTGACGGCGGCGCTCGCGACGCGACGCCGACGGACCGGTCGGGCTCAGCGGAGCCGGACCAGGTCTACCGCGACAGCATGCTGCCAAGGACGTCAGGGCGCGGGTCGCGGTCGAGGCACCAACTGGCCTGGCCTCGCTTTGCGGTGGCACCTGATGCTTCGTCACTCATAGGAACTTCCGCACCAACGCTGACCACGACTTGCCCTTGGCATGGGCTCGGTTTCACCGTGCGGGCAAAGGCCGCCGCGCCAGTTCTCCCGCCGCCGATTACTGAAGCAGTGCAACGACCCAAGGAGTTGGAATTTCATGGCTGACGCACTCAAGCGCCTCTGCGACGAAGGCGTCGCGATCTGGCTGGACGACCTTTCGCGTAAGCGGATCACGTCCGGCAACCTGGCCGAACTGATCGACCAGCAGCACGTGGTCGGCGTGACCACCAACCCGTCGATCTTCCAGAAGGCCATCTCCCGGGGCGACGGCTACAACGGCCAGCTCGCCGACCTCGCCGCGCGTCGGCTGACAGCCGAGGAAGCTCTGCGGATGATCACCACCGCCGACGTCCGTGACGGCGCCGACATCTTGCGCCCGGTGTACGAGACCTCAGCCCACCAGGACGGCCGGGTCTCCATCGAGGTCGACCCGCGACTTGCGCACGACACGGCCGCCGCGGTCGCCGAGGCCAAGCAGCTAGCCTGGCTGGTCGACCGGCCGAACGCGCTGATCAAGATCCCGGCGACGCCCGCGGGGCTGCCCGCGATCACCGAGGTCACCGGCAAGGGCATCAGCGTCAACGTCACGCTGATCTTCTCCCTGGACCGGTACCGCGGCGTGATGGACGCCTACCTCTCCGGACTGGAGAAGGCCAAGGCCGCCGGTCTCGACCTGTCCCTGATCCACTCCGTCGCGTCGTTCTTCGTCTCCCGCGTGGACGCCGAGATCGACAAGCGGCTGGAGAAGCTGGGCACCGACGAGGCCAAGGCCCTCAAGGGCAAGGCCGCGATCGCCAACGCCCGGTTGGCCTACCAGGCGTACGAGGAGGTGTTCTCCTCCGACCGCTGGCTGGCCCTGGAGAAGTCCGGCGCCAACAAGCAGCGCCCGCTGTGGGCCTCCACCGGTGTCAAGGATCCCGCCTACCCGGACACCATGTACGTCACCGAACTGGTCGCGCCGAACACGGTGAACACCATGCCCGAGGCCACCCTGAACGCCGTCGCGGACCACGGCCAGATCTGCGGTGACGCGATCCGCGGCACCTACGAGCAGGCGCGGGCGGAGCTGGACGCTATCGCAGCGCTGGGCATCTCGTACGACGATGTCGTCCAGGTACTGGAGGACGAGGGCGTCGAGAAGTTCGCGGAGGCCTGGAACGAACTTCTGGACTCGACCAAGGCGGAACTCGATCGGCTGGCCCCGGTGGAGGCCTGAGCGATGGTCGGCCAAGGGCATCCCGCAACAACAACTCCTGCGGAATGACCTGGCCCGTCGGCTCCCACGGATCGTGGGTTTCGTCAGGTCGGTCGTCGCAGATTGCGCTGACAGGCGGGAGAGCCGCCGCGCACGGTGGCCACAGAACGCACTGCAGAGCCTCCTTGACCATGGTGGCAGGGGCTGTGGTTGATGGTCCACGGGTGCGGAAGGCGTGTCCTTGCCGGTGTCCGGGTCCTTGGCCCAGTGCGACACCACGGTGTGCACTTGTGGCGGCGGCCCCGTGTCCTGCTCTCCCGCGCGGACATGGGCTGCCTCCCCTCCGGTGAGCTGGCCGGTCTGGGCGGCTTCGGGCATCACGCACCGACATTCCCGGAGCCTGCCTGGATGTCATCTGGCCGCGGCGCGTTCGGCCTGGGCGAGGCGATAGAACTCCGTGCCGGTCCGGGGCGAGGGGCTGACCGTACCCTTGAGAATGATCAGTCCCGCTGGGCTTCGCGGGAGGCCGGCTGTCCGCTTCTGCGGGATGTGCGGCGAGTGATGCGCCTGGTCATAAGCGTGATCGCCGCCCAGGTGATCAGTGATTCCGAATGCTGGATGAGCCGTTCGTAGTCCCGGGCGTGACGGCGGGCGTGCATGATCCAGGCGAGCGAGCGTTCGACGACCCAACGGCGGGGCAGGATCACGAACCCGACGGCTTCCTTCGGGCGGCTGACGGTCTTCAGAGTCAGTCCGAGGTGCTTCTTCGCCCAGATCACGAGCTGTCCGGCATAGCCGGAGTCGGCCCAGACGATGGTGATCTCGGGGTGCATCAGCCGCAGCCGGAACAGAACTTCCTTCGCCGCATCGCGGTCGGTCATGTCGGCCGGAGTGACCATGACGAACAGCGGTAGCCCCTTGGTGTCGACGACCAGGTGCCGCTTGCGTCCGTTGATTTTCTTCGCGCCGTCGTAGCCGCGGGAGTCCTTCCCGACGGTTTCTGCGGCCTTGACCGACTGGGAGTCGAGAACGGTGGCGACCGCGCCGGGCGCCCGGCCCATCTCGCGGCGGATGCGTTTGCGCAGCTGGTCGCGGATCTGTCCGATGACGCCGGCCGCTGCCCAGCGGGCCATGAAGTTGTAGCAGGTCCGCCAGGGCGGGAAGTCGCTGGGCAGGGCCCGCCATTTGCAGCCGGTGTCGACGACGTAGCGGATCGCGTCGACGATCTCGCGGCGCGGGTGCTTCTCCGGGCGTCCTCCCTTGGGGGATTCGCAGGCCGGGGCCGGGAGCAGGGGTTCGATCAGGGCCCATTCGTCGTCCCAGGTGTCGGAGGGGTAGCAGCGGTGCCTCGGCAATTAAACCTCCCCTCCCCAGACGGGCTTGGGACGGCCTCTTGGCGGCCGTCCCAACCCGGTCAGGCGTCGATGTAGTCGGCGATCACGTCGAGAGTGGACTCGACCGAGCTGAGCTGGGTGTTCAGGTGCTTAATCCACCGTCCCTTCGGCTGGAGAGCCGCGTGCGGGGCGACGACCCCGGTGATGAAGCGGCGGATCTCGGTGAGCTTTTCCCGGATGATCACGAGTTCGTATGCCTGGAGTTCGGCGGGGTCGGAGCAGAACCGGTAGCCGTCCTTCCTCGTCCAGATCAGGGGCGGCCAGCCGCGTTCGGCGATGATGTCCCGCAGGCAGGCCAGGCCCGCGCGGGCCTGGCTCGGTGTCAGCTCACTGGACCTGATCAGCTGGGGGAAGGTCAGCCCGGCCGGCCGGGCTTCGAAGAGCACGAACCGGACGGTGTCGGCGTGCCGCTGGGACGCCGCCGATCTGCGCTCGGAGGCGCGGGGCACCGCCTACTCACCTTGCAGGAGCCGGGCCAGCTCGCCGTCGACATCGACCTTCCCGGTGTCGACAGCCGTCTCGATCCAGTCCAGCGTCGCCCGCACCCGGGCGACGTTCTCGTGTACGAAGACGCGTTCGTCGTCGCCGAGCGGCGCCTCACGCAGGCCCGGGACGACCCGGCCAGCCGCGGCGACGAACGCGTGGCAGGCGGTGACCAGGTCCAGGAACTCCACCGACCGGTCGATCGCGCGGATCGCCGGGGCGATGGGGCTGGTGCGGTCGAAGTCCTCACGGGCCTGTCGGCCGCGTTCGACCTGGGCGTGGTTGACCTGGTGGCGGGCTGTGTCGTCGCTCATCGCCTTGAAGGCGACGTCTGGCCTGCGCAGCAGGCCGGTGGTCACTTCGGTGGCGACGGTCTCGTCCCGCGTCAGCTCCTCCACGACCTTGACCCGGTCGGCGGGCTTGACCTGGGCGACCACCGCGGGACGGCGCAGGATGTCCGGGGCGATCGCGGCCGCGACCTCGTCTTCACGAGAGAGTTCCTCCACCACCCGGACCTTGTCCTCGGGCTTGACCTGGGCGACCACTGCCGGGCGGCGCAGCAGGTCGCCGGTCACCGTCGCCGCGACCTCCTCATCCTGGGCGAGCGAGTGGATCGCACTGACCTTCTCCTGCGGGGTGACCGGCTTGACGACCTGACGGCCGGCCCGCCGGTTCGCCTCGTCCGGGGTCCACCGGGTCTTGCCCTTGGGAGGCGTGCGCAGCACCTCGAACCGTTCCTCGTCGTCGGCGATGCCCGCCAGAATCCGGTGGACGGTGAACGACACCCCCTCAACCCGGTGTTCCTTCGGCCATCGTGACGCGGTCCACCTCGCCTGCTTCACCATCGAGTACGACACCCCGATGTCCTCGGCCAGGCCGAACAGCGAGTTCTTGACCGTGAACAGGTCATCGCTCCGCTCCTGGCCGCCGTACTCGCGCATCGGCTCGACTTCCAGCGCGTAGTCGCCGATCGTGAACTGGATGCGGCTGGCCGTCTCCACCAGCTTCCGCAGCTCGGCAACGATCTCCGCGTACCGGCTCGCACTGACACTGCCGACCTTGCCGCCGGTCTCCTCGATCTCCTCGGGCACGGATCCACCACCAACCCGCGGGCCGGGCACGGCAGTTGGCCGTGACGAGACACGGCCCGCCTCTCAGACTCGAGAGTCAGACCGAAAATCCTATGATCACAACGAACGACCGGAAGTGACCGGTATCTGATCGGATGCGCAGTTGGGATGCGTTCGCGCTACGGTCACCGTGACCGTTCGCCGTACGTTTCGGTCCGGGCCCTCCAAGCCCTCGTCACGCACCGCCGCGAGCAGTAGACGGCGTTCGAGCGGCGGTCCACCCCTGCCACCCAACTCGCCCCACACACGGGACACTTCACCCGGCCGTCGCCGTCCAGCTCCGCGACCACCCGCTTGCGCAGTCGGCGGGCCCGCCGCCACTGCCTGGCACGACACGCGGCCGAACAGAACACCGCGTCGGGTCTCACTCCCGGCCTCAGCCGTTCACCACAGCTCCCGCACACCCGCTCTCCGGCCCGCCCGGCGTCCTCGGACACCACGCCAGCGTAGATCCCGAGGCTACCCAGCAAACCGGTTCAGGAACAGGCACTAACGATCAACTTGGCGCAGGACACCAGTTACCCGTGCGGGCATCGTCAGCTCAACGGGCGGAGTGCTCGCTACTTCAGGTGAAACTCCTCAAGCTGCCTATGCGGCACACGAAAAGATCGTCCTACTCTCGTAACTGCCCGGGAAGTTCCGGACGTCGGGGGGCTCTGCTCTTCCGGGTTCGATCATCATCAGGGGTTTGCATGGTCCAGGCGTCGGCTGGTCGTGACCGGACTGGCCGCACTGCTCGCCTCGGCCGGCTGCGTGTCACGAAAGCCGGCAAGGCAGTGTCTGAGGGCGCGGTGGTGGCCGTCGCCGTCGTAGCGGGCGCGGTGGTGGCTGTCGTCGTGTCGACAGGCATCGCAGTGCCGGTGGCGCATGGGACAGCCGCGGCCTCTCTCCTGGTTCGTGCCCGGACCGTGGGGGGACGAGTCCGGCTTCGTCTCACGCTGTCCGCTATCTCGGTGGCCGCAGGCGGCCTGCATTATGTCCTCGTAGATCAGATGGGTGCGTCGAGCCCCGCTGTGGGCGTCTTTCGCCCCGTCGTCCGGGTGCTGGCATGCGTCGGGATCGCCGCATGCCTGGGGGGCGCTGTTGCCGCGCTGGTGATGGCGGCGACGGAGGACGGTACGACCCTGATCCGGTTACGGCGGCTGCTGGACGGCTGGCTGATTGCGGGGTCCCTGTTCACGGTGGGCTGGGTCCTGCTGCTGCATCGCGCCGACCGGGGCGATGACGCATCGGCTTCATTCCTCGGTCTCGCCCGTGTGGGGGCGGACATCCTCGTGTTCGGGCTGCTGGTCGCCTTGCGGTTTTGCCTGCCGCACGCCCAGCGCACGGCGACCACCGTGGCCGTCCTGGCGCTCGTTGCTCTGGGCGCGGGCGACGTGCTTCGGATCCTGCCGCCAGAGCCGGGCTCATGGGAGGGGATCCCCCTCGGCGCGGCAAGTTCGGCGGTCGGGCTGCTCCTCGTCGCCGTGGCGCCGTGGCTGCCCGGCGGGGTGAGCGTCGTGGGGTTCGGCCGGCGGATGATGCCCGTCATCGGTGTGGTGGCGGCGTTCGTGCCCGTGGTCTTTTGTGCGCTGGCCATCGCGGCCCACACCGTCGCCGGCGGACCGCTCGATACGGTGATGTCGGCTTTGGCGGGTTCAGTGCTTCTCGCGCTCGGCGTCCGCCAGGGCGTCATCCACGCCGACCACCTCAGGATCACGCATGAGACCGCGGAGCGCGAGGATCACTACCGAACGCTGGTCGACCGCACCTCCGACGTGATCACGATCGTCTCCCTGGACGAGCGTGTGCTCTACGTGAGCCCGGCCGCACGCTGGGTCTACGGCCACCGGCCCGAGGACCTTGAGGGCGCTCGCCTGCCCCTCTACACCCATCCGGACGACCGCGAGAAGCTGATGCAAGCCGTCCAGACACTGCGGCAGGACGCCGAATCGGACATCCGCGGGCCGGGTCGCCGGGTGTCATGCCGGGTGCAGGCCGCCGACGGAAGCTGGCGCCACGTCGAATCGACGATCAACCACCACCCCGATGGACTGATCTTCATCAGTCGCGATGTCAGCGAGCGGGTTGCGCAGCAGGTGCAGCTGGAGCGCCTGGCCTACCACGACGCATTGACCGGCCTGCCCAACCGGGCTCTGTTCGCCGACAGGGTCGCCCATGCGCTGCGGAAGCGGATCACGGATGAGGCCCCGCCCGTGGTGCTCTTCATGGACCTGGACGGCTTCAAAGCGGTCAATGACTCGGCGGGGCACGCGGCAGGGGACACGGTCCTGAGGCATGCCGCGCGTCGGCTCCAGTCATCCGTACGGGCGGGGGACACGGTGGCCCGCCTCGGCGGCGACGAGTTCGCGGCCCTCCTCGAGTGGGAGGCGGGAGCACATCCCTCGAGTGCTCAGGAAGTCGCCCAGCGGATCCTGACCGTGCTGACGCAGCCGTACCCGATCGGCACCGTGAAGGCTGAGGTGTCGGCCTCCATCGGCATGGCCGTGGCCGTACCGGGCATCACACCGGAGCAGCTGCTGCACCAGGCCGACCTGGCCATGTACGCGGCCAAAGCCGCCGGCAAGGGCCGCATCCGCCTGCACCACGCACAGCCCCCGCACGCTCACAGCGGCACATCGAACGGCTGACGAGACTGCGCTGCATGCGGATCGTGCTGCGGTCGGGGCGGTACCGCCAGGAACCGCGGGCATCGCGAACGTCCTCGCCGACTCAGGCAGCGGGTTCGTTGCCAACCCCCGCCACGGGGCGAAGGCCGCCCAGAGGGTCGAAGCCGCACAGCACGCCCTCAGCCGGTGCAAGCGCGCAAGCAGACGGCGGCGCAAGGCCGTGGAAACAGTGAGCCTTTTCAGCGTGGCCCCTGATCGGGTGATGCGGCGATCCATCAGCCGATAGGGCCGCTGGCGTTCACCGGCTCGAACGCATGGCCGACGGACGGGTCCTGCGCTCGACGCCCGATTGGGCGGTACGAGGTGGGGCAGGCTGAGGGGCGTTCACGCACTCCCTTCGGCGGCAGGAGACCGGCAGGTGTTACGTGTTCACTTCACGGCGGAAGACCTCGCCAGGACCCGGGTGGCCGCGACCATCGGCGTCGCGGCCGAGGTCTACTACAGCCTGGAGCTACTGAGAGGCAACCGGGTGCCTACGCACCTCCGCACCTGGCGCTCGGCGGTCGCGGGCAGGACGGGGGCCGACACACTCCCCTTGACATCCCTGGTCCCGACGCGCGGTCCCGGGCTTGATCTGCTGGCCCTGACGGGCGATGTGCCCTCTCTGGACCACGCCGTGGACAATCTGCTGCACGCCCCGGTGTCCCAGCTGCGCCGCGAGATCGAGTGTCTCGACTTCCGTCCCGGACAACTGCCGTGGGCCAGACGGGTGGCGGAGGGCGACCGTGACGCGCTGCGGGAGCTGGCGAAGGCCCTGCGCGCCTGCCACCGACTGACCGTCGAGCCCTACTGGGACAGAGGACGGTCCGAACTGGTCGCGCTGTCCACCCGTAGCGCGAACCTGATGCTGGAGGGAGGCGTCGATCTCCTGCTGCGCTCGATCTGTGCACCACTGGTCCGCTGGCGTCCGCCGGTGCTCGAAGCCCCCTACCCGCGCCGAGTCGATGTGCACCTCCAGGGGCGGGGACTCATCATCACGCCCACGGTCTTCTCGAAGCACCCGGTGAGTTTCCTGTGGGACCCGCTCGACACCGCTCAGCCACCCCGCCTGACCGTACCGGCCCTCCGCCGGCCACTGACCGGCACCGGAGCGGCGGAGTCGGACAGCGCGACCGTCCGGAACCTGGAGTCCCTGCTCGGCCGCACCCGAGCCGCCGCCCTGCGAGTGACGGCGGAAGGCTGCACAACGAGCGAACTGGCCCGCCGCCTCAACGTCACGGCCGCCGCGGCCAGCCAGCACGCGACCGTGCTGCGCGACTCGGGCCTCATCACCACCAGCCGCCGCGGCAGCTCCGTACTCCACCTCATCACCCCGCTCGGGCTGGCCCTGCTGTGGACGGGCGCCCTGACGCAACCGTGACGGCGCGAGGACGCCGCGAACGAACGTCGCCTTCCTGTCACACACCACCGAACAAGCGAACCGAGGTGTGTGAGGTACTGCCGCACCCACCGCCCTGGCAGCCCCTTTAAGCGGTGGCTTAAAGGATGGGCAACGGATGGTCGACCTGCCCAGGATGTGAGGCGACAACCGACTCGTCCCGTCTGGAGGACCACTTGAAGCCGCAACTCGCCGCCGCTGTCGGCTCCGCCGTTCTGACCGCAGCCACCGTACTGGGAGCGCCGGCCGCGGGCGCGCAGACTGCGGCGTACCCGACCACGCCCATCACAGGCGTCTCGTATGGCGCCAGCTACATCAGCGGCACTCTGACCTGGTACAACCGTTCGGTAGGGGTCGACGGAGCGCTCCGGGCCGTCGGCTGCCGCAGGGCGTGGGTCGGCGCGTACGACGCCTCGGGTATCCGCCTCGGCGCCAAGAGCACCAGTACCAAGTGCGACGTGACGTATTCGCTCGACGACTTCCCGGCAGTCCCCGCAGACGTGCCCGGCGGGGCCGCGTATGTCGTCGTCTGCCTTGACGACGCCACCGCGTCCCCACTCGATTGCGAGACGTTCTACCGGCCCTGACCACTCCGACCGCTCGATAAGTGACCTTGCGCCGACACACATACCCGGCCCCGGGGCGGCATGACACGCGCCGCCCCGGAAGCTGATCCCGTCGCCCGAGGCAGAGCTACGAGCCATCAACCGTCGAGCCTCCGTAGATGACCGGGACGACGGCAGGCGTGGGATGTTCGGCTGTGTGACCGTGGGAGCAATGGGGCTTCGGTCCTACGCGAAGTCGGCTGCCCCTCCGGCGGGCGAGGCCGCCGAGTGCGTTGACGAGGCCGCCAGGCAGAGCAGCCGCCGCCCGGGGCGCATCGGGCCGCCGTCGCGGATTCACCCGATCGGTGGCTGTTCCGAAAAGGAATCAATGAGGTCTTTCAGCGTTTGCCGCTCCAGCGTGAGGACGGCTGCGGCGATTGACGTCATGCGATTCGGGCTGCACCGGGATCTGCGGAAGATGCGCCAGGACTTCAGTCGTGCGACACCGCGCTCGACCGGTGCCCGTGCCGCGGACAGTGCACGGTTGACGGTTTGCTGGGTCGGTGTGAGCTCGCGGCCTGGTGAGCGTCTGAGGGGTGTCGTCACCCACGAGCCGGCTCCCATGTAAGCCCGATCGGCGAGGACTGGGACGCCTGGCGCTCGCAGATCCGCATGATCCGGTGGTCACGCGCCGCCGTCAGGTCGTGGGCACGGCCGGGCAGTGCGGGAGATCCACAGCAGCCGCCCGGCTGAATCGGTCACCAGCTGCACGTTCACCCCGTGGCGGCGGTGCTTGTGGGAGGAGTAGTCGGCGCGGCCGTCGCCGATCCTGTCGCGCTCGGCGAGCGTCCCGTCCAGCAGGACGTAGTCGGGGTTGGCTTCGCGCAGGGCACGCAGCAGGCCGGGTGCGCGGTCGGCGAGCAGATTGATGACGGCAGCCGTGTAAGCATGGGCGGTGCCGACAGATATGCCGAACCCGGCCGCGATCTGCGTGAGGGTGTCGTGCCGGCGCAGGTACACCAGCCCGACCAGCGCACGCTGGTGCGGCGGGAGCTTGCAGCGGCGGTCACCCTCGCGGGTGACGATGAGCATCGTGACCCACTCGACCAGGGTGTGAGGCAGGTCGAGTGCGGCAGAATACGGAACCAACGCGGCTCCTGTGCCTGTGGGTTGAGACTTCGAATACCTCCCCCAACAGCACGGGAGCCTCGTGCGTTGCGGGCACCGATCCCGTCACCCGATCAGTGGCCATGCTGAAAACGCTCAGTGGCTCGCCTGCACCGCAAGGTTCGCCGGCAGCGCCTGGACCACGCACACAAGACCGCGCTCACTCTCGTGCGTGAGCACGACTTCATCGCGCACGAAGACGTCAAGATCCGCAACATGAGCAAGGCCCCCACGCCGAAGCCGGACCCCGAACAGCCGGGCAGCTTCCTGCCCGAGGGGCCGCTGCGAAGGCCGGGCTCAACCGCTCAATCGCCGATGCCGGATGGGGGGGGTTCCTCGCGATCCTGGCCGCCAAGGCGGAAGGAGCCGGACGGCAAGTGATGGCGGTGGCCCCCCGCAATACCTCACGGCAGTGTCCCGAATGCGGGCACACCGCCAAGGAGAACCGGCCCACTCGGGAAAGGTTCCACTGCCTCTCGTGCGGCCACTCGGCGCACGCGGACACGGTGGGGGCCATCAACGTTCTCCGGGCCGGGCTGGTCCGTCGCGACGCCAAACCGGCATAGCGAGAAGCCCCTCGTTTACGAGGGGGAGGAGTCACGACGACAATGACGCCGGCAAGGTCAGTAGCCGGAACCGAGCAGGAGGGCCGGGTCGCCCGGCCCTCCTCTCACGCCGTGCGTGGCGTGGTGCCGCAAGGTTCAGGGCTACTGTGGGCAGCTCGGCCGGGTCAGCACTTCCACGTCTCCCACTTCAGCTCGCCCTTGAGGGAGCCGTCCGACCAGGCGACCGGGGTGTCGATCCGGAAGCCGTCGGAACCCTGGCCGGGGTAGTACCAGTAGTAGTGGCCGTCGACGCGCTTGCCGTAGTGCACCTCGATCCAGCCCTGCGAGTGCCGGACGAGCGGACGGAACGAGTAACCGCCCTTGTATCCGGGGCGGACGGTGCTGGTGACGGTCTGCGTGTTGGTGCGGGTGTCCCCGAGGGTCCAGGTCTCGGAGGTCTCCGTGCTGGCCTTCATGCCCAGCTCGATCGTGTCGCTGAATCCCGCGCTGACCTCGACGCTCGTGGACTGCTGGTACGAGTACGAGGTGTTCGTCGCGTAGGCGCTGGCGATCTGGAACGTGGCGTTGTCGGTGCCCGAGCAGTTCGAGAACACGTTGCTCGACTCGTGCCAGTCGCCGTACGAGGTCCAGGCGTTGATCTCATGGTACTGGCACAGGTCGGCGTTGCCCTGGTTGCAGTCAGAGAGTACGTCGGGCTTGTCGTCACCCCAGCCGGGGCTGGAGTTCGCGCTGGCCGTACCTGCGGACGCCAAGAGCATCAGGGCGGCGGCAGGCGCCAGCAGGGCCGCTCGGGCGCGGCTCCGCTTTAACACCTTCATCAAGGTCTCCTCGTGGGGGGATGTAGGGGGCGGATGTGGCTGATGTGCCTCAAGTATCCACACCTACCGAGGAGTTGACCGTCAGACCGGTTCCGCCGCACCGATCCGTCATTCGCCTTCACGCGGACTGTGAGCGCACGGCAGCTCCGCGAGCAGGCCCAGAACGAACGCCCGTGCCCTGCCTCGCGGCTCCACCCGGGAGAAACCACCCGCCACACGCGCCATCAGGCCCTCGAACATCGGCTGCCACCGGGCAGGGCCGTTCGCCGCAGTTACCTTTCTGGTGGCCGCAGTGGACTACGGCGGCGTACGGGGAGCGTCCCAGCACCCGGCAGGCGGCCTGCAACTGGGCGCCGCCGCCTTGGTGCTGGAGTCACTCCTACGCCTGGGCACCCTGGCCGCGCTGGCCCGCGCCCACCGCATCCCCATGGCGCTGCCGGCCGAGTCCAGCGCCACCGCCCACACAGCCACAAGGAACAGGGCAGCATGATCCGCCGCTACATCATCTGGCGAAACCATCACGCCGATGACCGGCGCCTACGCGCCCTCGTGGACGGGGCAAACGTTGCCTGATGCGGCACTGGATCTTCTACTTCAACCGGCTCGCAGCCCGGGTCTTCACCCTGGACCCCGACGGATGGCTCATCAAGGGCGGCCAGGCTCTCCTGGTCCGCTACCGCGGTGCGGCCCGCCTCAG
Source organism: Streptomyces sp. SLBN-31 (assembly GCF_006715395.1). Lineage (NCBI taxonomy): Bacteria > Bacillati > Actinomycetota > Actinomycetes > Kitasatosporales > Streptomycetaceae > Streptomyces > Streptomyces sp. SLBN-31. The sequence goes on along the minus strand of NZ_VFNC01000001.1, from coordinate 4,186,556 downwards.
CGGCGACATCGATCTGCAGACCGCGCAGCCCGGATTGACCCCGAACGAGGCGCGCCCTCGGATCCTGGAAGCCGCGGCCCACGATCTCGGCGACTTCCTCCGTTTCGCCTCCGGCAAATATACGGCCGCAGCGGACCCCGACCGCGGCGGCTCCCAGTACTTTCAGGTCTACCTCGGCCCTAGCCGTGTTGACGGCGTCAAGGTGGACATCGCCGTCCGGCGAACCCTCGTCGGCACCCCCGAGACCAGCCCCCTCCTTTCCGCCGTCGATCTGCCCTGGCCGGTCGACTGGCAAGCGCTTGATGTACGCCCCGTGGGCGGGCTGACCGGTTCGGGATCAGCACGGGGCCCGAGGGGTCAGCCATGGCATGCCCGGCCCCGGCTACACGGGGACGCGGTTGTCCAACGACACCGTACTCCCGGAGTAACGGCCACTGGTGCGAAGCCAGTTGCTCCCCCGGACGGCTTAGGCCGGCTTCCTGGGGCACCGGCGAAACACCGTGGCCTTGGCCGATCCACTTCTGAGCGGAGGTTGGTTCCCGCGCTGTCGTAGATCGTTTCCCGCCTCGCGGCGGGTCATCGCAGCGCCGCCGCCACCAGCCTGCGGATCTCTGCGTCGGACACGCTTCCGCCACCGGGCACTTGGCCGGATTGCAACCGCTCGACGAGCGCCGGACTGCGCGGCGGCGAGCTACCTCCGCCGGGAGGTCACCAAGCGACGTTGCCCCGGTCGTGGACATGTATCCGTCCAGCAGCACTCCGCGCATCCGGGGATCAGCAGCCGGATCGGCGACCCGCGCGGAGGGCATCGTGGCCGCATAGCCCGGCGGCGCATGCCGCTGGGCGTGCGTGGCGGGCGCCAACTTTCCGCCAACCATGCGGCATGAAAGTAATCCACGACACGGTGGCCGCCGCACCGCCGCGGTCCATCACCCACCCGCCACTTTCGGGCGCGGCCTTCCGCTCGGCCGTCCGGCCCTCGGTCGCTGAGACGAATGACGGGGCAGGGCCGGTGCGTGCCGGCTCACCCCACCTCGGGGTCGCCCGACCCGATCCCGTCCAGGATCCCTCTGCCAAGGAGAACCATGACCACGACCCAGCCCTCGCCGGGTCCGGTGACCGCAGCCGCCACCGGCCATGTCGGGCTCAACGTCACCGACGTGACCCGTTCGATCCATTTCTACCAGCGGGTCTTCGGCTTCGACCTGCTCGGCGAGAGCACCGAGGGCGACCGCCGCTACGCCTTCCTCGGCCGTGGCGATCAACTCGTACTCACGCTGTGGCAGCAGAGTCGTGACGGCTTCGCCGCCGATCGGTCCGGACTGCACCATCTGTCGTTCAACGTGCCCACGCTGGACGACGTCCAAGCTGCTGTAGCCCGTCTGCAGGAACTCGGCACGCCCCTGATCTACGACAGGATTCTGGCCCACATGCCCGGCCTGGCATCTGGCGGCATCTTCTTCACCGATCCAGACGGCATCCGCATCGAGATCTGCACCGCCTCCGGACTCGAGCACCTCCCCACCCTTGAGGACGGCGCACCCAGCTGTGGTTTCTTCTGATGCCACAGCACTACGACGAGGGTGAACTGGCGGTACAGGCACGGGCGGGCACGGTCGAGCAGGCTGCGGCCATGGCCCCGTACGTTCCGCACCAGCCTGCCTGCACCGTTGGTGAGATTCCTTGCCAGGCAGCGCTGGATCATCGTGGGCGCCACAGACACCGCAGGCCGCGTATGGGCGTCGCTCGTAGTCGGCGCACCCGGCTTCGTGCGTGCCGCTGACGAGACGACCGTACGGATCGACGCGCTCCCTGTGACCAGCGATCCCTTGCGGAACCTGGCAGGCCGGCCGGCCGGCCTGCTGGCCGTCGACCTCGGCCGTCGCAACCGGGCTCGCATCAACGGCACCTCCGCCATGACGCCTGCGGAGTGGTCATGAGCGTCGAGCGGGCTTACCCCAACTGCATGAAGTACATCCAGCGCCGCGAGGGTGCCGCCTCCGGCGGGATCTTCTTCTTCGACCCGGACGGCATCCGGCTGGAGATTTTCACCCCGACCGGTGCCGACGTCGCCCCCGCCCCCAGCGGAACTGCCCCCACCTGCGGCTTCTTCTAAGTCGGCTCTCCGAGCCGATCACTGTCGGGGTGCCCGTCCGGCGCCCTGCCCCACCAACACATGGGTAAGGGAAGGGCGAGAGTGACGATCTACCACCCTGGTGAGGTCGAGGTACAACGTCGGGCCGGCCTTGAGTCCGCAGCCTCCTCGTCCGGCCAGGCCATCAAAGACACGATCCCGCTCATTGCGGCCGAGTTCCTCGCCGCCCAGCCCATGGTGGTGATCGGTGGCACCGACCGCCACGGTCAGGTCTGGTCGTCCTTGCTCACTGGACCCGCTGGGTTCATGCGCGCGGCAGACGAGCACACTCTCGCCGTTGAGGCTCTGCCCGGACCACACGATCCGCTGGCCGAACTGCTCTCAGACCAGGCCCATGTGGGAATGATCGCGATCGAGCCGGCCACACGCCGCCGGATGCGGATGAACGGCACCGCGAGCCCCGAGGGCGGCGGCCTGCGGGTCAACCTCGACCAAGTCTTGGCGAACTGCCCCAAGTACCTGCAGAAGCGCAAGCTCACGGTCCCCGCGACGGGGGCCGGACCCACAGGGGAGACCTCGGCGAGCAGGCAACCTGCCCTCACCGCAGCCCAGCAACTGCGGATCACCACGGCCGACACCTTCTTCGTGGCAACCGCCGACGAGCGCGGCAACGCCGACGCCTCGCACAGGGGCGGCAACCCCGGTTTCGTTGAGGTCCTCTCCCCCACCAAGCTGCGGTGGCCGGAATACGTCGGAAATGCCATGTTCATGACACTAGGCAACCTGCTGGTCAACCCCAAGGCCGGGCTGTTGATCCCGGACTGGGATTCCGGGTCCTTCCTCCACCTCACCGGCACTGCCTCGACCGACTGGAATCCGGAGCACGCAGCGCAGGTTCCCGGCGCGCAGCGCCTGGTGGAGTTCGACATCACCGAGGTCGTCGAGGTTTCCGGAGCCAGCCCGCTGCGCTGGAGCGCGCCGGAGTACTCCCGCTTCAACCCGGCGCTTTGAGCCCTCATTCGACCCTGTCCGCCCCGAAAGGAAGGCTGCTGTGAAAATCGAGATCGACATGGACCTGTGCGACAGTCACGGACAGTGCGTCTTCGCCGCGCCCGAGGTGTTCTCATTCGATGAGAACGACTACGTGGTCTACGACGCGGCTCCGGACGACACCCAGCACGAAGCAGTCGCCAGAGCAATTGCGGCATGCCCGGTGCGGGCGATCCGCATGGCCGACCGCTGATGATGACGACGAGCCGTCAGCCTTCTCTCGGCATCATCGTGGTGGGCGCCTCGCTGGCCGGCCTGCGGGCCAGCGAGGCACTGCGCGCCCAGGGGTACCGAGGGCAGCTCACCTTGGTCGGCGACGAGCCCTACGCCCCATACGACCGCCCGCCGCTCTCCAAGGCGCTCCTCGCAGGAACTTCCGCCCCCGAGGCGCTCAGCTTCCCACTCGACCCGGACCTCGGTATCACGCTGCGCCTGGGAGTACCGGCAGTGCGCCTGGACCTGGACGCCCGGACCATCGAACTCGCTGACTCCACACGATTGCCCTTTGCCGGCCTAGTGATCGCCACCGGCGCCGCGGCGCGCCCGTGGCCAGACCGCTCTCCACGCGGCGTGCACACTTTGCGCGGCCGGGACGATGCGCTCGCTTTGCGCTCCGAACTCGGCACCGAGGCAAGGCTGCTGGTCGTCGTCGGCGGCTTCATCGGCAGCGAGGTGGCCGCGACCGCACGGGAACTAGGGGCCCACGTCACTTTGGTCGAGGCCGAGTCCCAGCCCCTGCGGCGTGCGATGGGGGAAGAGGCCGGCCGGTTCCTGGCCGAGATCCACAGAGCCGCCGGGGTCGACCTCAAGACCGGCACCTCGGTCAGCTCATTCGCCGGTCTGGACCAGCTCACCGGGGCGACACTCTCCGACGGAACCGACCTCGACGCAACTGTCGCTGTCGTCGCGCTCGGCGCAGTCCCCAACACAGACTGGCTCGCTGACTCAGGCCTGCTACTCGACCGCGGGGTCGTCTGCGACACCTACTGCCGCGCCTTGCTGTCCGACGGCAGCCCCGCGCCTGCCGTAGTGGCGGCCGGGGACGTGGCCAGATGGCCTCATCCCTGGGCTGGCGACAGCGCCGTCTCCCTTGGGCACTGGAGCAACGCCATCGAGCAGGCGGAGGCTGCAGCAGCAACACTCCTGGCAAAGGAAGGCGAGCTGAGTCCCTATCTGCCCGTGCCGTCGTTCTGGTCCGACCAATACGGCGTGAGGTTCCGCTCCGTAGGCATTCCGGCCCTGGGTGACGAGGCGGAGGTTGTTGAGAGCGACTCCATCGCTCGGCGCCTTGAGGTCGTTTACTACCGCCAGGGGAACATGGTCGGGGTATTGACCGCCAACCGGATCAGCCGGATCGCAGGCCACCAACGCCGCCTGGCCGCTGAACTGGCGGCCGGTATCGAGTAATCCGTACACGTTCGGCGTGAACGTCGCCAAGGTCGACGCCTGCCGCAGGCAACGCGGCGGACACGTCGTCGGGGACGAAGCCCAGCCAGGGCAGAGCGGACAGCTGCACGGCGGCGCCGAGCACGTTCTGGGATCGGCGGAACTTCCGCAGGAACGCCTCGTCGGCCGAGGTGAGGGTGAATTGACATCCTCTCCCCTCTGAAGGGGGGAGATTCCCGCCTACCGCGCCGTTGAAGGCTGCGGTGCCGAGTGGGTTCCTGCTTCGCTGCGCGGTGCCGGGACGAGTCCCGGTCTTATCTGCGCTCCACAGGCTGATACCGCCAGTCCGGCGGCCTTGGCGACGTTGACCGCCGCGTTGATGTCCCGGTCGAGGACCGCTCCGCACGCCCCGCAGGTCCACACGCGGACGCTGAGGGGCTTGGGGCCGTCCGTAGCGGATCAGCTCGTCCTTGCCGATCGCTGGGAAGGAACGCAACCCCTCCAGCTCCTCATCCGAGAAAACACCCGCGTCGCCTCGCCCCGCCCCTCCCGTCACGGCCACCACTCACTTGGCCTAACGAGTCCGCCCCACGCCAGCTTCAAGATCATCCCGTTGCCCCTTTGGCGCGTATCTCGGCCAAACCCCCATCTGCGCGGCCGCGGCGTCCTTAAGCAGCACCGGTCTGTTTCAGCGGCCCGCTCGTTGATTCGACCGGCCGCGGACTTCGAAATCCCGAAGAGCGGGGCGAGCTGCCGCAGCGTCAGGTTCGTACGCCAGTAGGCCGTCACCAGCAGCGCCCGGTCCTCCAGGCCGGGGCTCCAGGGCCGGCCGCGCCGAGGCTTGTCCACCGCCTCCCGCCGCAGTGCGGTCACCAGCTTGCCGAAGCTGCGCGGGCTCAGCCCGCTGAATGGGAATGGGACTATCCAGGACGGCACCGAAGACGTGATCACACCTGTCACATGAAGATCATCCCGCGTGGTGGGGCCATTCCCGCGTTCGTCGCCCTACTCGGACTGCAATTCGCGAACCCGGGCACGGAACATGCGCCAGCGCCTCTCGTTCTCATGCACAAGCGTCGCCGACTCCGTCATCAGATCGGCCGCACGGTCGAACAGCTCAGAAGCCGAATAGAGGTAGGCAGGGGCCTTCCGCTCGCCTCGCAGGTCGGCCCGAAGCGCCGCCGGAGAGAAGTCGACCCGGGCCAGCAGGTCAAGGGCGCGGCGCAACAGCCGCGCGACCAGAACCTGCAGGCCCGCCGACTGCCAGTCATTGGCGATGATCCGGTGCCGCTCCCCCAGCAGGTCGGCAAGCGCCGGATAGGCGGCCAGGCTTCCCGCGATCTCCCACGCCTGTTCCATCGCCTGGGCCAGCCAAGCGCCGCCCTGCGCGGTGTCCTCGGCAAGCAGGTGGACTTCATTCCTCAGCCTCCGGAGTTCGGCAGGCTCCCCCTCCCCTTCCATGAAGAGGATCCCCGACTCCGCTACGAGCCCTGGAGCATTCAGGTCCTCCGTGCCCGCGAACGCAATCGCCGACGTCTGCTCACCGGCTTCGACGTCGCTCCACCGGTCGGCCAGCGACTTCAGAGCCCGAGATCGAGCCTGGAGCTCTCCCGCCTGCCGCAATGGTGCCTGGGAGTAGTACTTCTCATGCTCCCGATGGAACCGCGCCAGGTTGTCGATCACCTGCAACAGGGAGTCTGGAGGGGTGTGCTGCGCCTCGTCGTCAGGCATGCCAGCAGCGTGCACCACGTCTCACGCGCACGGCACCGGGGCACGCCCGTCAGGGTAAACAGCAACTCGTTCGGCCGGAGCAGGCATCGACATACCCCGCCCCCACTCATCCGCGCCCGCCGGAGGGACCACCGATGGGGCCCGTCACACACTCAAAGATCATTTACGGGACAGCCCTTGGGCACATGAGGCACTACAGGAAGCGGTCCAGCAGCGCGTCCAGTCCGGTGGCCAGAGCGTCGGGGCCGCCCGGTTCGGCCAGGGCAGGGGCAGTCGTGCGGAGCGTGGACAGCTCCTGGAAGGGGATGCGGTAAAGACCGAGCCGGAATGCTGGGTCTGGTTCGTTGGGGTTGTCCACCGTGGCCCGCAGTTCCACCGACACGTATCCGAAAACCCAGGCCGTGAAGGCGCGCCAGATTCGGGCGGAGTGCGCCGGGCCATATCCGGCGTCCCGAAGCAGGGCGAGCACACGCTCGTGATCCCTGAGGATGGGCGGAGGCCTTCGGGCCAGTGGCACTCTTGTCATGCGGCTGAAGATGAGCAGCGTCCCCTCGGGATGGTCGAGGCACACCTGGTAGGTGGCGAGCGCAATCCGGTGCAGTTCGGCCCGCCACGCTGGAGCGGAGGTGGCCGGAGGCCGCCCGGCCGCGAGATGGTCCTCCAATTCCACGTAGAGGGCCTCTACCACACCGTCCAGCAGCGCGTTCTTGCCGGGCGCGTAGTGGTACAGCGACATTGCTTCCACGCCGAGTTCGGCGCCCAGGCGGCGCATGGTCAGGGCCGCCAGCCCTTCCCGGTCGACCAGGTCCAAAGCCGCGGTGAGCACCCGTTCGCGGCTCAGACGGCCCTGAGGGCCGCCCTCGGTGTCGCCCGTTTGCGGACCGTGTGTCATCACCTGCCTCCTCGCTCAGCGGCGGGCGCCGTTCCTGGGGTCAGGGTGTGTCGAGTTCGCCCCAGACGACGAACCGGTGGACGTAGGTTCCGTCCCAGCCACGGTCCGTGCAGGTGATCAGGGTGATGCGTGCCTTGTCGGGCCGGGCGTGCGGCCGACTCGGCACAGGAGCGACGACGCCGACGTCGGACGGCTCGACGACCTTGGTCCGGGTGACCCGGTAGGTGTACGTCCTCCCGTCCCGCTCGACCCTCAGCGCGTCCCCTTTACGCAGGTCAGGAAGACGGTGGAAAGGCTGGCCCCATCCGGTCCGGTGGCCCGCGACGGCGAAATTCCCCTTCTGCCCCGGGCCGGCGGTTCCCGGGAAGTGTCCGGGGCCCTTGCGCAGGTCCCCGGGAGAAACGCCCTCGACGACCACCGGGGCGAAGTCCGGGCCGAAGCGGGGCACGCGCAGCACCGCGAACGCCTCTCCGGCGCGTGGGGTGGGCTGATGCGGCCGGTCCGCCGGCGTGGCGGAGGGCGGCTGCCCGAGTTGGTGCCGCAGCGACTGCTGCGTGTGGTGGTATGTGCCGTCCGCTTGCTTGTCCCGCAGGAGTGCTAGGCCCCCGAGGGTTAGGCCCGTGAGGATGAGGCCGACGCCGAGCAGGCGGATCAGTAGTCTCAGGGAGGCTCTGGGGTCTCCGGTGGGGCTGGGGCCGTGGCCCCGCCTCGGCGTTGTGTCAGCCATCGTCGGTCTTGCGGGGGACTAGCCGCAGCGCGGCGCATCCCGCCGAGACGAGAATGAATGCGACGATCCAGAACCAGACGCTGCTGGGGCCTCCGGTGGCGGGCAGAAGGCCTGCCCCTCCCACCCCGGCGGCTGTGGTGCCGGCGCCTATGTAGTTCGCCATTGCTTTTCCCTTTCTGTAGTTACCAACTGCGGTCCCGGCGCAGCGCAGTGTCCACGAGCGCACGGATGTGGACCCCTTGGAGAAACAGGTCGTAGAACCACTCGGGAATGACCAGCACCGAGGCTATTGAGGCCCGCCAGCCCCTGGATTTGACGGTGATCGCACGCTCGATGGCGTAGAACCCGCTGAAGGCGATCCAGAACGGGGCGATCCGTATCCCGGCGCCCAGGGCGAGGAACCAGATGAGCGAGCCCACATAGACGGTGGACACTGACGCCCCGAGGAAGGCGACGATCTGGCGAGCCCAGCCTTCTGCGGTGTGGCGAGTGAGGCCGTAGTCGATCAGATTTTCCAGCGCGCCCCGCTTCCAGCGCAGCCGCTGCCTGGCCAGGGATCTCCACGTCTCCATGACTTCGGTGGTCATGGTCGCGCGGGAGGGTGCCACGATGCGGTAGCGGAGGTGCTTGAGTGCCAGGGTGAGTTCGTTGTCCTCAGTGAGCGCCTTGGTGTCGTACACCCCGCCGGCAGAGGGCACCCGACCTGTCCTGCGAGCCCTGAGCACGTCCTTCAGGGCTCCGACCCGGAACAGGCACGCGGTACCCGTCAGACACAGCACCTTGCCCCGTTTGCGGGCGGTGTCCCGGGCGTACCGGGCGAACTCGTTGCGCTGGAAGGCCCCGCACAGCCAGCCGCCGGCCCGGCCCCGGAAGTTCCCGCCGACGGCACCGTAGCCCTGGGCCATCTTCCGGCAGGTCACTTCGATGAAGTGGGGATCGAGGTAGGTGTCGGCGTCCTGGATGAGGACCGCATCCTCGTCACAGAGCAGCGGCAGCAGCCGGTCGAGTGCCCCGTTGAGGTTGCCGGCCTTCTTGTGCCGGTTGTCCACCGAGTGCCAGACCTCGGCCCCGGCCGTGAGGGCGATCCGCTCAAGCTCCGTTGTCCGCCCGGGTTCCTTGTGCGGATCGAGCGTCACGATGATGCGCTCGGCGCGGTGCGTCTGCTGTTGCAGCGCCTGCAGCACCTGGGGAAGCGAGTCCACCTCCCGGTAGGCCGGAACCAGCACGACCACGCGGGGAGCTTCTTGGGTGGACGTCTCGTTCATGGCGTACTCCGTGGCCGGGGACATCGCTTCTATATTTGTAAGTTTACGTTGTAAGCGTATATGCGCAACTTGCGATGTAGGGGATCACGAAGGCGACGGGAGACGCTGACGCTGGAGGAATCCCTGGCCTCGGCACCGGCCAGCTGGCGGCGGCCGCAGCGCTGGCCTGTGACCGGTGAGCAGCCGCCGCCCACTACCGCCCGGCCGTCGCGCGCCGGCTACCGCCTCCGGCTGCGGACACGAAGCCACCACCGTGCACTTACGCTCGGTCCCGGGCGCCGGATACCCCTCCCTCGGACTCCTGCGGCCCGGTGACCAGATGGGCGTTCCCACGGCGTCCGTCAGGGCGGACGGTCCGCGCAAGCATGGAGCGAAGCCACCGGTTGGTTCGGTATGGCCCCTGCCCTCCCGACTGCGTGCGTTCGGTGGCCGGAAACGTGCTCGCCACAACCGTCCTATCCGTTGGGGACCGTAGACGATGGTCTCGCGGACGAAGCCGGCGTACTGGCGGGAGTCGTCGATCGCGGTACCGGTGGAGTCGGTGACCTTCTCTACGCGGGCGGTTGCCGTCGAGCTCCTTCTCGCCGTTCAGGCCGCGCATGTAGAGGGTGGACTTCTTCGAGCGCGGACCGTCGGAGTCGCCGGAGGTCTCCACCACCTGGCCGTAGCCGCGCCACTGCGACCAGGTGCGGTTGGAGGCCTTGGTGATGCCCTCGTCGTCGGCGTAGCCCCAGCCGGCGCCGCCCTGGTAGTCGTAGTACTTCCCGCCGGTGTCGCCGTGGCCGTAGGGGTCGTCCTGGAAGACCGAGGGGACGACGTATTTGTGGAACCAGTCGGTGACCGGAGTCGCCGACCAGGATGCAAATGCCGGTGACTGATCGTCGTGACGGTGCGGTGACGTTTGTGTCACACCCGCGCTGGGCTGATCCTTGAGGTAAGGGCGGTCTGCCGGACGGCAGACGCGGGGCGAGGACGGATGCGATGAGCGCGCCATCGAGTGAATCTGCACCCGCTGGCTTCGGCGGTTTTTCTTGGGTGACGGGGGGCGCCACAGTCATGCTGGATGCCGAAGGGCTCGTGGCCGGCTGGAGTCCCGAGGCCGAACATTTGCTCGGCTATCGTGCACAGGAGGTCCTTGGGCAGCCTGTCGACAGCCTTTCGGTGCACGTGGACGGGCAGAGAGCGGGCGAACGGCTCACTCAATCAGGACCAGAACGCTGGCTTGACGTCGTATTCCGTCACCGGTCCGGCCGCCTGTTGCGGTTGGTGGCAGCGTGCCGTCAGCTGCCTGCCACCGTGATAGGCCCCACCACGGTGGTGTTCCTCGGGGACCCTGAGCACGTGCGGGGCCGGCAGTTGCAGCAGGCGATGCTGCACGGCATTTCGACGCACTCCCCGGTTGGGATGACCATCTACGGTCCGGACTTGCGCATGGCGTGGGCGAACGCCGCAGCCCGGCAGGAGCTTCCCGGGACGTTCGACCAGTACGTCGGGCGCAGCGAGGACGAGCTGTATCCGGGGAGCGAGGTACTCTCAGCGCAGTATCCCGCCACGATCACGCAGCTCATGGGCAAAGTGCTTGATTCCGGACAGACGGTTACAGGGGTGCATTACCGGGGGTGCCCCGCTTCTGATCCCGATCGGGAACATGTGTGGTCCCTGTCCTACTACCGGCTGCAGGATGCGGACGGCAGAGCGCTGGGAGTGTGCGAGGAGTCGGTGGATGTCACCGATCTGCACCAGGCACAGCAGCGGCTGGCTCTGCTGAACGAGGCCAGCGTCCTGATCGGTAGCACCCTGGACCTGCACCGCACAGTTCAGGAACTGACCGAGGTCTTGGTACCCCGCGTCGCTGATTTCACCGCTGTCGACCTGCTCGGCGACGTACTGGCCGGACGGGAACCCGACGCACGGTCCGCCCGCGGGACCGGTGACCTTTGCCGGGTAGCTCATCGCTCGGTTAGGGAAGACCTGCCCGAGGCCGTCGTCACGCCGGGGCAGCGGGTCGGCTACTCGCAAGGATCCCCACATTGGCAGTGTCTAACGAGCGGACAACCCGTCCTGAACGCCGTCCTGGACCTGTCACAACCGTGGCTGCGTGAGGACCCGGTGCGCAGCGACCGCCTGCGCAAGCTGGGCATTCACTCCCACCTCGCGGTGCCTTTGCGTGCCCGCGGAGTCACCATGGGAGTGGCCACCCTCATGCGCTGGCGCACCCCGGACCCCTTCGCCGCCGAGGACCTGCTGCTCGTCGAGGAGCTCGCTGCCCGCGCCGCCGTGTGCATCGATAACGCGCGTCGATATACCCGCGAGCACCAGAGCGCGCTCACCCTGCAGCGCAGCCTACTGCCCCACGAGCTGCCCACCCAGGAAGCCGTGGAGGCCGCCTACCGCTATCTGCCCGCCGACACTGAGGCAGGAGTAGGCGGTGACTGGTTCGATGTGCTGCCCCTGGCCTGCGCACGGGTAGGGCTGGTCGTCGGAGACGTCATCGGCCACGGCATCCACGCCGCGGCGACGATGGGACGGCTGCGCACCGCCGTCCACACGCTAGCCGACCTGGATCTGCCGCCCGACGAGCTGCTGACCCATCTCGACGACCTGGTCAGCCGCCTGGCGTTGGAGGCCGAAGCTGCGCACCCTTACGGAATCGAGGGCGTGCTCGGCGCTTCCTGCCTGTACGCCATTTACGACCCAGTAACGCGCCGTGCCATCTTCGCCCGCGCCGGCCATCCGCCCCCTGCTCTTGCCCACTTGGACAAGGCGGTGGAATTCCTCGACATACCGGCGGGGCCCCCGCTGGGCGTAGGCGGACTGCCGTTCGAATCGGTCGAGGTGGAGATCCCCGAGGGCTGCGTCCTGGCGCTTTACACCGATGGCCTGCTTACGGCCTCCGACGGCGATGAGGACACCGGCCTGGAACGGTTGGGCTTCGCGCTCGCCCACCCCGACCGCCCCCTGGAGGAAGTCTGTGACACCATGGAACGCCTCTTGCTGCCCGACCGCGCACACGATGATGTGGCCTTCCTCGTCACCCGCCCCCGCGCACTTCCCGCTGAGAACGTCGCCACCTGGGACCTGGCATTCGAGCCAGCCGCCGTAGGGCGAGCCCGGGAACTGGCCAGCGACCGCCTCACCCAGTGGCGGCTACTGGAGCTGACCTTCTCCGTAGAGCTGATCGTCAGCGAGCTGGTCACCAACGCCATCCGCCACGCCATAGGCCCTGTCGCGCTGCGCCTGATCCGGACACAGAACCGGCTGATCTGCGCGGTCTCCGACCACAGCAGTACCTCTCCCCATCTACAGCGGGCCAATGTCGGTGAGGAAGGCGGGCGAGGCCTGTTTCTCGTCGCTCAATTCGCCCAGCGCTGGGGCACACGCTACACCGGAGACGGGAAAGTCATCTGGGCGGAACTACCCCTTGCCGACCCATCCGCAGGCAACCCCCAGCCATGAGCGCCGATGCGGCCAGCCGCGTGGCAGACAGCCTCACGCGGCGCTGGTTCAGGCGAGCCCACCTACCGCTACGGCCACCGTCACCGTGAGCACTGCCACTTGCAGCATCCACCTCTGGATGAGGACGAACGCGCCCATCCGCCAGCTCGCCGGTACGGCACCGCACGTGTGTGCGGCGTGGTGCTGTGTGCTCATGACGACTCCCCCTAGGTCCGGAACTCGGCTCTACAGCCCGAGGCCCTATCGGCGGTGGGAAGCTGCAACTCCCTACCGCGGCCTCGGCAGCTGCTACAAGGCTTCGCCAAACAGCAGTCGCAGCACCACAGTTAACTCACCATCAGCAACACAACGGGGCAGTTCGCAACAACTGGCCCGCACGGGCCGTCATCGGCTGCGCTGCTGCAACAAGGCTCCGTCATGCGCCCCGACACTCCGGTCGGCCGGACCATCGCCGCCGTCCCCAGCCAACCGTGCAACACGGTGTTTGCGCAGGTCACAGCCAAAGTGCATTGTTGCGGAATAGGGTCCGCAACAAAGTCCACGCCCCTATTCGCACACCAGCGGGCCACACTGGCACACGATCCCGCCGAAGCGGGATCAGCCACAGCGGACGTCCCCCAAGGTCCGGACTCCGCGGCAACAAAGCCGGCCCACCGCTGCAACGGAGGGCCGGCCCCGCCGTTCATGCCGCCGACGCGCACCGCCCCAGCGATCCCCGTACGGAAGGAGACTGCAGCACCTCAGGCAGCCCGCCGCCTGCCGCGGGCCCGCCTCATCGGTCGGTGTCGGTGAGGGTGATGCGGGCAGTGACGCGCTTGCCGACCGGCTCCCGCGCAACCTCGACCTTCTCGGCGAGGGCGGTGACGATCTCCAGGCCGTGCTGGCCGATCCGGTCGGCATCAGCCGCGCGGGCCGCCGGCAGCCCCGGATTCGAATCCCACACCACCACCTCCACCGCCTCACCGGTGATGCGCAGGTGCAGCAGGATCGGGCCCGGCGCGTACTTGCAGGCGTTGGTGACCAGCTCGCTCACCACCAGCTGCGTCAGATCCACGGCCCGATCGGACACGGCAACGCCGTGTCCGGAGCGGGCCGTCAGGAGAAAGTCCGCGGCCAGATGACGGGCCCGGGCAATGCACCCGCCCTCTCCCTCCAGCGCGAGCGAGGTCTGCAGGCCGGGCCAGGGCAACGTGGTGTCACCGCCGCCCGCTCCTGAGTCCATCACCGCCGCCTTCGCACCCCGTTTCACACCCGCCGCGTACCCGCGCACGCGGGCGTGACGCACTACACCCCGGTGGTCTACACCACCCATTCTGCGGAACACAGCAGCTCTGGCCCGAGCTTTCACGTCAGTATCACCGGCATGGACGAGGAAACGTGAGCGAACCCCTCAACTCACCGACGAGTTGTCGGTCGCTGAACGGCATCCTGGTCCTCTGCGTGGCCGGTGAAACGACCGGGCACGTCCTCCAGCAGGCCCTCGCGGCGGCAGGGACCGCCCCGACCCGTACCGTCGTCGACCTGAGCCGGGTGACCTTCATGGACTCCCCCGGCATCAACATTCTCATCGCCGCCCACACCGCGCTGGCCCACGCGGGCGGCTGGCTGCGCCTGGCCGCCGCTACCGCCTCCGTCCGGGGCACCCTGCAGATCGTCGGCCTCGACCACGTCATCGACTGCCGCGCAACCCTCCACCGCGGCCTCAGCACCTGACACGCGCCCATCGGGCCGGCCCGGCACGGCAGGACCGCGGAACAGGGCGGGAGAGCGCCGGGCTACCGGAGGATGCGCGGTATGTCGCGGCCGACTCGGGGATGGCCGCGACACCCGCACCTCACTCACCCCGAAACGCACCGGAGGGATCGCGGCCCGGAGGTGAATACCGACTGCCCCGCCCACGCCCCGCCAGTCTGCGCCGAACGGGCGAACCACCGCCACGCCAGAACCCCTGCTTGAGCCGGCCTGCTCCCCCGGACACGGGCTGGACGGCGTGGCGGCGCTGCCCGCCGCACTGCTCCAGCGGGCAGATGAGCACAACATGCGCAGCGGCCGGGCCTCCGACGTGGCTCCCTGGCTGGTCCGGCCGCTGAGGCTGTGATCCCAACCTCCCCGCTGGGTAACCCCTCAAGGAGGGCGTAACCCATGCGTGACAGCCCGCTGGGCATACTTGCTCCCTGGCAACCCCCGAGCACGGCAAGGCTCCGTTTCAGCAGTTCAACGGGGCATCCCAGCGCAGATCGGGGTGGTTCAGTACGAACGCGGCGGAGTTTGGGTCGTCGTCGCCCACGGCGCTTACGACCTGGACTCCATCGGCCGGCTCACCCAGGCGCTGGAGACCGCTGCCGCGAAACACCCCCGGGTGATCGTGGACGCCTCCGGCGTCACCTTCGCCGACTCCACCTTCCGCGCCGGCCTTCGAGCCGTCCGGGCTTTCACCTCGGAGCGCGCCGGCCCACCCGTGGGCAGAGGGCATCCCTGTGCGCCGGTGGTCTCCGGCGCCTCCAATGTTTGACGAATGATAGGCACTGGGTATCATTCAGTCATGCTGTATGCGACGCCGTCCCTCACCCCATTCGATGCGCGCGTGCTCGAAGAGATCGCCTCCATGCGCCGCGACCTGCAGCACGTCATTCAACAGAGCCCCATGAAGTGGACGGCCGACCTCAGGCGGTCGCTGACGGCATCGGCCATCGCGGCCTCCAACACCATCGAGGGCTACCGCGTCGATCCCCTCGACGTCGCCGACCTCCTCGATGGTGAACGCGAGAGCGTCGACGCCAGCGAGGAGGACAAAGCCGAAACCCTCGCCTACCAGCAGACGATGACCTACATCCAGTCCCTGTGGGACGTGGAAGACTTCACCTACTCCAAAGGCCTGCTCAACGCCCTGCACTGGATGCTTCAGGGCCGTCACCACCCCCACCGGCCGGCCGGCCGGTGGCGCAGAAAGCCGATCTTCATCACGGCGGCCGGCGACCCACACGCCACCGAATACGAAGGCCCCCACGAGGACGACGTCCCCGCTTTGATGGGCGAACTCGTCGACTGGCTCAACCACGGCGATCTCACGGCCGATCCCCTCGTCCGCGCTGCCATGGCCCACCTCAACCTCGTCAAGATCCATCCGTGGACCGACGGCAACGGGCGCATGTCCCGCAGCCTGCAGACCCTCCTCATCGCCCGCCAAGGGGTGCTGGCCCCGGAGTTCTCCTCCATCGAGGAATGGCTCGGCATGCCCGGCCACACCTGGGAGTACTACCAGGTGCTGCGCGACGTGGGAGGACCCGTCTACTCCCCCGACCGCGACACCCTGCCCTGGGTCCGCTTCAATCTGCGCGCCTACCACGAGCAGTCCCAGCGCGTGCAGCACCGTCTCAAGCGCTCCACCGACGTCTGGCTCGCCCTCGCCGAGCACGCCGAACGCCTTCACCTCGCCGAACGGCAGCTCACCGCCCTGCACGAAGTCGCCATGACCGGCCGGGTACGCCGCTCCCGCTACGAAAAGGCCGAGGCCCTCAGCAACCAGCAAGCCGTCCGCGACATCCAAACCCTCACCCGCACCGGCCTGCTCACCCCCGTCGGCAACACCAAAGCCCGCCACTACACCGTCGGCCCCGCCTTCCCTCCCGACGTCCTGGCAACCGCCCACCGCCGCCACACCATCACCAACCCCTACCAGGCGCAACGTCCTCTTTGAGGGACGCCGTAGCGTCGCCGCCGGACGGGCGGAGACGCTAAACGCCTGTGGAGCGCCGGTAAGACGGGCCCACGTGCCCGCGCAGCGCGATGAAGCAGGAAGCCCCCGGAAGGGTCAGACGTCACGGCCGATAGGGGCGCGATCACTCCATCAGCGCAGCGGTGCTCATGCAGGCGTTCTCGATGCGGTCGGCGGCGCTGGGCGGCGGAGGCGACCAGCTCTGCGCGCCCACGGCATTCAATCGGCGCTGCTGGATGCGCATTTGACGTTTTGTCATAACGGGCGGTTGTCCGGAGATGCCCGCACAGTCCAGGGGTTGCCGCCGGTGAGGAGGGCGGCGAGGTCCCCCTTGCCCTGGAGTTCGACGGCGGTGTCGAGCTGCTCGGCCATCTCTGTGTCGTAGACCGGGCGGTCGACCGAGCGCAGGACGCCGATGGGGGTGTGGTGCAAGGTGGCCGGGTCGGCGAGGCGGGAGAGCGCGAAGGCCGTGGCCGGGGAGGCCGCGTGGGCGTCGTGGGTGAGGATTTGCGCCTCGGTCTGCGGGGTGACGTCGACAATTCTCAGGTCGCCGGTGGCGGGGTCCCGCACGACGCCCTTGGCGCCCTTGCCGTCCGCGAGAGGTGTGCCGAAGCGGATCGGCTCGCCGTGTTCGAGGCGGATGACGGCTTGCTGGGCCTGTTCTTTGTCCTTGAGGGCGTCGAAGGCGCCGTCGTTGAAGATGTTGCAGTTCTGGTAGATCTCCACCAGGGCGGTGCCGGGGTGGGCGGCGGCCTGGCGCAGGACTTCGGTGAGGTGTTTGCGGTCGGAGTCGATGGTGCGGGCGACGAAGGAGGCCTCGGCGCCCAGGGCGAGGGAGACCGGGTTGAAGGGGGTGTCGAGGGAGCCCATCGGCGTCGATTTGGTGATCTTGCCGATTTCGGAGGTCGGGCTGTACTGGCCCTTGGTCAGGCCGTAGATCCGGTTGTTGAACAGCAGGATCTTGAGGTTGACGTTGCGGCGCAGCGCGTGGATCAGGTGGTTGCCGCCGATGGACAGCGCGTCGCCGTCACCGGTGACCACCCATACGGACAGGTCCCGGCGCGAGGTGGCAAGGCCGGTGGCGATGGCGGGGGCGCGGCCGTGGATGGAGTGCATCCCGTAGGTGTTCATGTAGTACGGGAAGCGGGAGGAACAGCCGATGCCGGAGACGAAGACGATGTTCTCCCTCGCCAGGCCGAGCTGGGGCATGAAGCCCTGCACGGCGGCGAGGACGGCGTAGTCACCGCAGCCGGGGCACCAGCGGACCTCCTGATCGGACTTGAAGTCCTTGGCGGTGAGCTTGAGTTCAGTCGGCATGGATGACTTCCTCCAGTACGTCTGCAAGCTGTTCCGCCTTGAACGGCATGCCGTTGACCTGGGTGTGGGAGCGGGCGTCGACCAGGTATCGCGCGCGGATCAGCGTGGCCAGCTGGCCGAGGTTCATCTCGGGGACGACGACGCGGTCGTATCGGGACAGGATCTCGCCGAGGTTGCGCGGAAAGGGGTTGAGGTGGCGCAGGTGCGCCTGGGCGATGGACTCGCCGGCCGCCCGCAGCCGGCGGACAGCCGCGGTGATGGGTCCGTAGGTCGAGCCCCAGCCCAGCACCAGGGTGCGGGCCCCGTGCGGGTCGTCCACGTCGAGATCGGGGACGGCGATGCCGTCGATCTTGGCCTGGCGGGTGCGGACCATGAAGTCGTGGTTGGCGGGGTCGTAGGAGATGTTGCCCGTGCCGTCCTGCTTCTCGATGCCGCCGATGCGGTGCTCCAGCCCCGGGGTGCCGGGGATGGCCCAGGGGCGCGCGAGCGTGTGGGGGTCGCGCTTGTAGGGCCAGAACACCTCGCTGCCGTCGTTAAGGGTGTGGTTCGGTCCCTGCGCGAACTGCACGGTCAGGTCGGGTAGTTCATCGAGTTCGGGGATGCGCCAGGGTTCGGAGCCGTTGGCCAGGTAGCCGTCAGACAGCAGCAGGACGGGGGTGCGGTAGGTCAGTGCGATCCGGGCCGCTTCCAGTGCCGTGTCGAAGCAGTCCGAGGGAGTGGCCGGGGCGATCACCGGGACCGGGGCCTCGCCGTTGCGGCCGAACATCGCCTGCAGCAGGTCCGCCTGCTCGGTCTTGGTCGGCAGGCCCGTGGAGGGGCCGCCCCGCTGGATGTCGATGATCAGCAGCGGCAGTTCCAGGGAGACCGCCAGGCCGATGGTCTCCGACTTCAGCGCGATGCCTGGGCCCGAGGTCGTCGTCACGCCCAGCGAACCGCCGAAGGCCGCGCCCAGGGCGGCGCCGATGCCGGCGATCTCGTCCTCGGCCTGGAAGGTGCGTACGCCGAAGTTCTTGTGCCGGCTCAGCTCGTGCAGGATGTCCGACGCCGGGGTGATCGGGTACGAGCCGAGGAACAGCGGCAGGTCCGCCTGGTGGGAGGCGGCGACCAAGCCGTAGGACAGGGCCAGGTTCCCGGAGATGGAGCGGTAGGTACCCGGCGTGAACGCCTGCGTGGCCGGGGCGACCTGGTAGGAGACCGCGAAGTCCTCGGTCGTCTCGCCGAAGTTCCAGCCCGCCCGGAAGGCGGCGATGTTCGCCTCGGCGATGGCCGGCTTCTTGGCGAACTTGCGCCGCAGGAAAGCTTCCGTGCCGTGTGTGGGCCGGTGGTACATCCAGGACAGCAGGCCCAGCGCGAACATGTTCTTCGACCGGTCGGCGTCCTTGCGGGACAGCCCGTGGGTCTTCAGTGCCTCCACCGTCAGGGTTCCCAGCGCTACCGGGTGGACGTGGTAGCCGTCCAGGGAGCCATCCGCGAGCGGGTTTGTCGGGTAGCCGGCCTTGGCCAGTGCGCGCTCGGTGAACTCGTCCGTGTTGACGATGAGTTCGGCGCCGCGCGGTAGATCCGGCAGGTTCGCCTTCAAGGCGGCCGGGTTCATGGCGACCAGGACGTCGGGGGCATCGCCGGGCGTGAGGATGTCGTGATCGGCGAAGTGCAGTTGGAAGGAGGACACGCCCGGCAGGGTTCCTGCGGGCGCCCGGATCTCCGCGGGGAAGTTCGGCAGTGTGGACAGGTCGTTGCCGAACGAGGCGGTCTCCGACGTGAAGCGGTCGCCCGTCAGTTGCATGCCGTCGCCGGAGTCGCCCGCGAACCGGATGACCACTCGCTCCAGCCGGCGGACCTCTTTGGCGGGCGGTGCCTCGGCCTCGGTGGACGGGCCGGTCTGGACAAGCATCGGAAAGCTCCTGTCGTCCTTGGTCTCGCGGATCGCGGTGCCGGAGGCCGCCGTGCGCGGTCGTCGCCCCGGTGAGGAGGGAGGGTGGGTCGTGCCGCGGAGTCGACGGGGGACGGTTGAGCGGTCGCTGTCGGCGTCTCGTCCGTCGGTGACCGTGCGTCCGCCGTTGAGGCGCGCACAGGCGCCCACCGGTGGTGCGTGTCGTGCGCTCGCTGTGGCGCCCCGGTGCCGGGCGCCCGCATCGGGGGGTGCGGGCGCCCGGATCGCCGCCGGGGGTGGAGCGGCGTCAGCCCGCCTGTGTGGCGGCGTCGGTGACGTCCGGTGCCGTTGCCGGGGTGGTGGCGGGTGTGGGGGTCGGCCGGGGCTGCTTCTTCAGGCCGAGTCCGATGAGCGCGCCGCCGAGGGTGCCGACGGCGGCGACCCAGCCTGCCATGCGCAGGCCGCCGACCAGGGCGTGCGGGTCGGGGTGGTGGCCGGCGTGGGCATTGGCGACGGCGACCAGGGCGGCGAGGCCGAGGGCGCCGCCGATCTGCCGGCAGGTGGAGGCGAGTGCCGAGGCGACGCCCTGCTGGGCGGGTTCGGCGCCCGAGGATGCCACCGCGACGAAGAGCGTCGGGAAGGCGAAGCCGCCGCCGGCGCCCCAGATGGCGATGCCCGGCACCAGGGCCCAGTAGGAGCCGTGGGTGGACATGCCGGCGATGATGGCGGCCAGTCCGACGGCGGTGGCGGTGGTGCCGAGGAAGAGCGTGGTGCGGACGCCCAGCAGGCCCAGGACCCGGGCGTTGAGCTTCATCGCCACCGCCATGCAGATCACGGTGGGCGGCAGGAAGGCGATGCCGGCGGCGAACGGGCTGTAGTTCAGCACGGACTGCAGGTAGGTGGTGAGCAGGTAGTAGGTGCCGCCCAGGGACGCCTGGAAGACGATCAGCGCCAGCATGGGGATGTTCAGGCCCCGCAGGCGGAACAGCTTCAGGGGCACCAGAGGGTCCGCCGAGCGCTTCTCGATCAGGACGAAGACCGCCAGCAGCAGCGCGCCGGCCGTCAGGGCGCCGAGGCCTTCCAGCGAGCCCCAGCCCTTGTCCGGGCCGCTGACCAGGCCGAACACCAGCAGTGTCGAGCCGGCGGTGGCGACTGCGGCGCCGACGGCGTCGAAGCTGCGGCCGGTGCCGAGCGGGCGGTCGGGCGGCAGGATCCGGGTGGCGGCGAACGCCGCGATGAGCGCGAGGGGGACGTTGACGTAGAAGACCCAGCTCCAGCCGAAGGCGCTGGTCAGTACTCCGCCGAACAGGGAGCCCGCCGCCAGGCCCGCGCTGCCGACGGCGCCCCACACGGATGTGGCCCGGTTGCGCTCCGGGCCCGGGGCGAACGTGGTGAAGATGAGCATCAGCGTCGCCGGTGTCAGCAGCGCACCGCCCACGCCCTGGAGCGCGCGGGCGGCCACCAGGAGTCCGGCGTTCTGGGCGAGGCCGCCGGTGAGGGAGGACAGGGCGTAGATGACGAGTCCGGTGACCAGCATGCGGCGCGGGCCGATCCGGTCGGCGGCGCGGCCTCCGAAGAGCAGCAGTCCGCCGAGTGCGACCGCGTAGGCGCTGACGACCCATTGCAGTGACTGCGCGGAGAAGCCGAGCTGGCTGCCGATGTCCGGCAGTGCCACGTAGACGATGTTGTAGTCGATGGTGACGATGAACTGGGTGAACGCCAGCAGGGCGAGGGTGTACCCGGCCCACCGTGGCGATCGGGAGTCTGTGGTGGCCATGGGGTGGCTTCTTCCTTCGGGGTGAGCGGGGCGGTGGCCGCCCGTGGTGGGTTCTGCGCCCGAGAATAATCCCTTCGTGAAGGTATGTAAATTGGGAGCGGGGGTCGGAGCCGGTCAACTTCGCATGCAATGCGCCCAGTTGGACGGCCTGTGCAAGTGCGGACCCTCCCCACTTGCACAGCGGCAGGCGCCTTACCGGCGCCCACGGCGCGAGGCGGTGCAGCGCGGCCTGCAGCAGTTACATACCTCTGCGAAGGTATGCGATTGTGGGCCGGAAGCCACTGGTGGCCCGGTGCGCCGATGACCCACCCCGGTGGCCGAGGACCTGCGGAGCGCACCGCGCCTGGAACGGCGTCCCCTTCTCTTCCCGGCCGGACGAAGCGCCGAGCACTCAACCCGGCCTCCGCTCGTCGGCCGGCGACCCGCACGCGACACGGATCCCGAGCTTTCGAAGGAGCCTGCATGAAATTCGGAAACGATCTGCGGATCAAGACCGTGACCTCGTGGTTTCCACCGGACCGCGAGAACGTCGAGGACGCCGTGGCGGCCGGGAAGCTGACCGAATCGGACGCGGAGCGGCTCGGCGTCAGCCACCTGCCGTTCTCGGCCACCCTGTCCGCCCCCGAGATGGCCGCGGAGGCCGGCCGTGCCGCACTGAGCCGGGCGGGCTGGAGCCCGTCCGACATCGGCCTGGTCCTGCACACCTGGATCTACCACCAGGGCCATGACATGTGGTCGCCGCCGCACTACGTGGCCCACGCGGTCGGTGCCGGCACCGCCACGCCCTACGGCGTCCAACAGGGCTGCAATGCGGGCTCGTTGGCCCTGCAACTGGCCGGGATGCATCTGGACGCCGACGCCGGTCTGGGTGCCGTGCTCGTCACGACGGGCGACCGGTTCTGCCCTCCGGGCATGGACCGCTGGACCTCCGACTACGGCCTCGGCTTCGGTGACGCCGGGACCGCGGCCCTGGTGCACCGGGGCGACGCAGGATCCGACGACTACGCCCTGCTGTCCCTGGCCACCGCGACCGACGCCCAGTTCGAGCTGATGATGCGGCACGGCAACGACTTCAGCCCGGCTCCCATGTGGCACGACGGCTTCATCGACCTGCGCACCCCCAAGAAGTCCTACATGGCGGCGTACGGCAAGGAGAAGTTCGAGACCATCGCCGGCCGCAACATCCGCAAGGTGATCACCGACAGCCTGCACGACGCGGGGCTGGAGCCCGACGACCCGCGGATCAAGTACATCGCGCTGCCGCGGCTGGGGGCGAGCCTGCTGGACTCCATCTACGGCCCCGTGCTCGACGAGCTGCTCAAGGCCGAGGCCCTGCGGTTCGGCTCCGCCACCGGCCACCTGGGGTGCGGCGACTTCTTCGCCAACCTCGCCGACATGCGCGACCGGGTGCCGCTCGAGCCCGGCGACGTCGCCCTGGTGATCAGCGGCGGGGCGGCCTGGACGTGGGCCTGCGCCGTCGTGCAGGTACCGGACGGCACACCGCGAGACCGGGCTTCGGCGAAGGGCGTGTGATGGGCTTCGGATTCCTCGGCCTGGGCGGTCACGTGCCGCCGCGGGTCATCGACAACGCGCAGGTCGCCCAGTGGACGGGCGCGCAAGAGAGCTGGATCGTCGAGCGCACCGGCATCCTGGAGCGCAGGTACCGCGAGCCCGGGACGGTCACCTCCGACCTGGCGCTGCACGCCGCGCGTGAGGCGCTGGGCAGCCGGCCGGAGGCGGTGGCCCGGCTCGGTGTGATGGTCGTGGCCACCTCCACGCCGGACCAGCCGCAACCCTCCACCGGGGCCATCCTGCAGAACAAGCTCGGCCTGTCCGACGTCCCGGCGTTCGACGTCAACGCGGTGTGCTCGGGCTTCCTCTACGCACTCGCGGTCGCCGACTCGATGCTGTCGGCGCGGCTGGCCGGCCAGGGCGGCGATCACGCCCTGGTGGTCGGCACCGACATGTACTCCTCGCTGATGAACCGCTCCGACCGGCGCACCGTCAGCCTCTTCGGCGACGGGGCCGGCGCGGTGCTGCTCGGCCCGGTGCCCGACGGGTACGGCGTACTGGGCTGGCGCCTGGTCGCCCACGGCGAGCACCGCGAACTGGTCGAGGTGCCCGCCGGCGGCACCCGTACGCCGCTGGACGCCCGCAGCCGGGAGGCCGGCGAGCACCTGTTCCGCATGCGCGGGCGCGAGGTGCGCGACTACGCCCTCGGCGTGCTGCCCAAGGTCATCGGCGAGGCACTCGACTCCGCCGGGGTGCGGCTGGAGGACGTGGACCGCTTCATCCTGCACCAGGCCAACACCCGCCTGGTCGAGGCCTGTACGCGCGAACTGGGCGTGGACCCCGGCCGGGTCCCGCTGACCGCACCGCACTTCGGCAACACCGCCACCGCCTCCATCCCCCTCACCCTGCGCGCGGAGAACGAACTGCGGCCCTTCCGCCGGGGCGAGCGCCTGGTGCTGGCGGGAGTGGGCGGCGGCATGACCGCGGGGGCCGTGGTCGTCCGCTGGTACTGAGCCCCCTCCCGCGACACCGCTGCAAACCGTGCAAGCGCTGCGAAAGGAACCAGACATGCCGACAGCGACAGCGGCGGAACCCCGCCGCTACGAACTGTGGGACCCGATGCCCGACGAGGTACGCGAGGGCGCCCGGCGGTTCGCCACCGTCCAGGCGCTCAACGAGCTGGTGGGCGTGCTGCCGTTCGCCGAGTGGCTGGACCGCGCGCCCAGCTGCACCCGGCGGCAGATGCTGATGGCCAAGGTCCAGGACGAGGTGGGCCACGGGCACGTGGCCGCGCGGGTCGCCGAGGACCTGGGCATGCCACGCGAGCGGATCCTGGTGGACTACCTGGAGGGCCGCTCGAAGGTGCACAACATCTTCCACTACTCCTTCGCGTCCTGGGAGGAGTTCGGCCCGGGGCTGCTGCTGATGAACTCGGCGGCGATCTTCCAGTTCCGGTCGCTGATGAAGGGCGTCTACCTGCCCTACAGCCGGGCGCTGCGCAAGATCGAGCGCGAGGAGTCCTTCCACTACCAGCACGCCCTGGATCTGACCCACGAGGTGCTGACGCACGGAGACGCCGACCAGCGCCGCCGCGTGCAGGAGGGCTTCGAGACGTGGCTGCCGCGGGTGCTGGCCTACCTCGGCCCGCCGGACACCGAGACGCTGCACGCCAATCGCATGCACCAGATCGGGCTGAAGCCCGACGGCAACGACGAGCTGCGCCAGGCCTGGCTCGGCAAGATCATCCCGGTCTTCGAGAAGCTCGGCGTGCACGTGGATCCCGCACTGGCCCGCCAACTGCCTTCAGGTGCATGGGAGTTCGCGATGCCCGACTGGGCCGAGGTGAAGAAGGTCATCGCAAACGGCGGCCCCGCCTCACAGCGCCGGCTGGACTGGGTGCGCGGTGCCCTGGACCGCAACGCGCGCTACCGGCGCGCCCTGCGGGGGGTGGCGTGATGCCGCACGTTCCCGCCGACACCGACGTCTACGAGGTGTTCGCACAGACCGGCAGCGGCTCGCCGCTCAATCACGTCGGCTCCCTCGTCGCGCCGCGCCGGGACGCCGCCTGGCACCTGGCCAAGGAGACCTACGGGCGCCGCGACGACCTCTTCCGGCTCTGGGTGGTACGGCGCACCGACCTGATCGTCTCCAGCGCCGAGGACCGCGGCCTGCTCGCCGCCAAGACCCGGATGCCGCACCGCCAGCCCGGCTTCCCCACCACCCGCCGCCGCGACCGCTCCGCCGCCCCCGACACCCCGCAGCACAACTCCGCGGCCCCGCACGACAACGAGAGGCGCGAGAGCGCCGGCCGCGCCCGGAGCGGACTGTGGCTGGCACTCGCCGAGGACCTGTTCGTGCTGGGCAACCGGCTGGGCGAACGCATCGTCGACTACATCGACCTGGAGGAGTCCCTGGCGGTCGGCTCCATCGGGCAGGAGGCACTGGCGCACGCCGAGACCATCCTGTCACTGCACGGATTCGACGCGTCCGCCGCCGACGCCCACCTCTTCGAACGGCCGCAGGAGCAGTGGCGGGTCTCCCGTGTCATCGGACGGCTCACCGACTGGCCGTCCACCGTGGTGTGCGCTCTGGTGATCTCCGCGGCCGTCAGTGTGCTCGCCGAGGAACGGGCCGCCGGCGAGCCCG
Organism: Streptomyces sp. SLBN-31; assembly: GCF_006715395.1. Classification (NCBI taxonomy): domain Bacteria; kingdom Bacillati; phylum Actinomycetota; class Actinomycetes; order Kitasatosporales; family Streptomycetaceae; genus Streptomyces; species Streptomyces sp. SLBN-31. Next base: position 4,161,117 of record NZ_VFNC01000001.1, on the reverse strand, counting down.
CGTTCGCCGCCATCCGCGACGAACAGCTGGTCCACCTGGAGCACTGGCGGCGCTGGGCGCGGGCGCTGGCCGCCTGGCCCGAGACGAGTGAGGAGTTCACCCAGGCCTACGCCGAGGTGACGCACTGCGCCGGCGACCTGTTCGGCGCCGGCCCGCACGACGCCGTGACTCAGGCGCTGCACGCGCGTCTGACGGCACTCGTCGGTGACAGCGGCGTCCCCGGCTCCCGCCTGCCGCACCAGCCGGTGCCGCGGGCCGCGGGAAGCGGCGGCAGCGTGCTGGCCGACTGCCTGGCGCGCGGCCGCCTCGTGCGCGAGCACTACGCCCCGGAGGTGTTCCTGTGAACACCCCTGCCACCGCCGCGATTCCGTCCCCCGACCCGCTCACCGGCGTCGTCGCCGACGTGCTCGATCCGGAGATCGACGTGACCCTGGGCGACCTCGGAGTGGTGCGCTCGGTGTCCCGCACCGACGGCCGGATCGTGGTCCACCTCGCCCCCACCCGGCTCAGCTGCCCCGCCCGCGGCGAAATCGCCCGGCGGGTGCGCTCCGCCCTCACCGGCGCCGCGCCCGGGCACGCAATCGAGATCGTGTGGGAGCGCGGCACATGGCAGCCCGCCGCGGTGACCGCCGCCGGGCACGACGCCCTGCGCACCGCCGGCTACCGCGTGGCGGGCACCACGCCCCGCTGCCCCTACTGCGCCGGCGACGACGTCGTACGGGCAGGCCGCTTCGGCGGCGCGGTCTGCAAGGTGCCCTACGACTGCCGCGGCTGCGGATCGCCCTTCGATGTGATCGGGACGGCCGGCTGCTCCGCCGTGCTCCCGGTCCCCCACGTCAGGCAAGGAGGATCATGATGAGGCTCGCCGGAAAGACGGCCGTGATCACCGGGGGCTCCCGGGGACTGGGCCGCGCGATCGCGGAACGCTACCTGCTCGAGGGCGCGCAGGTGGTCTGCGCGGCCCGCAACCCCTACGACATCAAGGAGGTCCTCGACCTCTCCCCCGGCCGCGGCGCCTACGTCCCGGTCGACGTCACCAGCCCCGACTCGGTCGCCGCACTGATGGCCGAGACCGCCGACCGGTTCGGCGGCGTGGACATCCTGGTCGCCAACGCCGGCGTGAGCCGGGACGGGCGGGTGGACCGGCTGCCGGTCACCGACTGGCAGGACATGGTGGCCACCAACCTCACCGGGGTGTTCCTGTGCACCCAGGCGGCCATTCCCTACCTGGAACGCAGCCAGGCCCCCCGGATCATCAACGTCTCCTCCAGCATGGCCACCCGGGTCGCCATCGGCGCGGCCGGATACTGCGCCACCAAGGCCGCGGTGGAGATGTTCACCCGCGTCAGCGCCATCGAGCTCGGCCCCCGCGGCATCCTGGTCAACTCCCTGGCCCCCGGCATCCTCGACGAGGGCATGGGCCAGCAGCTCACCGAGAACGACAAGATCTGGGCGCGCTACAAGACCCGGCTGGCCCTCGGCCGGCCCGGCGGCGCCGACGAGGCCGCCGACGCGGCCCTGTTCCTGGCCGGTCCCGAATCCAGCTACGTCAACGGCCACGTCCTCGAAGTCAACGGAGGCCTGCTGTGGTCTTGACCAGCACCCCCACGATGGAACGCCTCTCCGCGTACCTGGACCTCGACGGAGCGGTGGGCATCCTGCGCCTTGACCGGCCGCCGCTGAACGTCCTGGACCGTGCGGCCCAGTTGGCGCTGCGCGCCGCGGCCGAGCAGGCCACAGGCGACGAGCGGATCCGCGCGGTGGTCCTGTACGGCGGGCCCACGGCCTTCTCGGCCGGCGGCGACATCAAGGAGATGGCCGCGATGACGCACGCCGAGATGGTGGCCCACGCCCCGGTCCTCCAGGGCGCCTTCGACGCGGTGGCCGCCATCCCCAAACCGGTGGTGGCCGCGATCAACGGGCCCGCCCTCGGCGGCGGTTGCGAGCTGGCGCTGACCGCCGACGCCCGCATCTGCGGAACCGAGGCCCGCCTGGGACTGCCCGAGGTCCTGCTCGGCGTCATCCCCGGAGCCGGCGGCACCCAGCGGCTGCCCCGGCTGATCGGCCCGGCCAAGGCCAAGGAACTCATCTTCACCGGCCGCCAGGTCAAAGCGGAGGAGGCCCTGGAACTGGGCCTGGTGGACCAGGTCGTGCCGACCGGCCAGGTGCTGCCCGCCGCGCTGCGCTGGGCGCGGCGCTTCGAAAAGGGCCCCGCCCTGGCCCTGCACGCCGCCAAGACGGCCGTCGACCAGGGCCTTGCGACCGACCTGGCCTCCGGTCTGGCCATCGAACGGTCGGTGTTCGCCGCCCTGTTCGCCACCGAGGACCGGCTGAGCGGCATGCGGACCTTCGCCGCCGACGGGCCCGGCCGCGCCACCTTCAACGGGAGGTAGCCCTCATGCGTGAAGCGACCGAAGCGTTCCGGCGCGCCCGCGACCACCTGCTGTCCTCCTACGGGGACCTGCCGCGCGCCCGCGCCTTCCCCCGGCCCGCCCTCGGCGAGACGTTCAGCTGGGTCGCGGACTGGTTCGACGTCATCTCCGACGGCAACGACGCCACCGCGCTGCGCGTGCTCGACCTCGACCGGCACGGCGCCATCCTCGCCGACACGGCCGTCAGCTTCGCCGAACTGGCCGAACGCTCCCGGCGGGTCGCCGGATGGCTGCAATCGATCGGCGTGCGGCGCGGGGACCGTGTCCTGCTCATGCTCGGCAACCGGGTGGAGCTGTGGGAGTGCGTGCTGGCCGCGTTCCGGCTGGGCGCCGCAGTCATCCCCGCGGCCGTCCAGCTGACCCCCGAGGACCTGGCCGAACGGCTGGAGCGCGGCGCGGTGCGGCACGTCATCGCCCAGGCCGACCTCACCCCCAAACTCGACGGCCTGCACGGCAGTTGGACACGCGTCGCCGTCGGGGACCCGGTGGCGGGCTGGCAGGACTACCAGCGGGCCTACGCCGCCGCACCGCTGCGGGAGGCGGTACGGACCCGGCCCGAGGAGCCCTCGCTCATCTACTTCACCTCCGGCACCACGGCCCGCCCCAAGATGGTCGGCCACACCGGGCTGAGCTATCCGGTCGGTCACCTGTCGACCATGTACTGGCTCGGGCTGCGCCCCGGGGATGTGCACCTGAACATCTCCTCGCCCGGCTGGGCGAAACACGCCTGGAGCTGCCTGTTCGCCCCCTGGAACGCGCAGGCCACGGTCCTGGTCGTCAACCAGCCCCGGTTCGCGGCCCGTCCGCTGCTTCAGATGATGTCCCGCTGCGCGGCGACCTCCTTCTGCGCGCCGCCCACCGTGTGGCGCAGCCTCATCCAGGAGGACCTGACCCGCTGGCCCATCCGGCTGCGCGAGGCGGTGGCCGCCGGGGAACCGCTCAACGCGGGGGTCGTGCACCGCATCCGCGACGCCTGGGGCGTCACCGTACGGGACGGCTACGGGCAGACCGAGACCACCGCCCAGATCGGCACCCCGCCGGGGATGCCGGCCGTGGAGGGCGCGCTGGGCTGGGCGCTGCCGGGCTACGACGTGGCCCTGCTGGACGCGCGGACCAACACCCCCCTCCTGGACGGGGCGGCGGAGGGCGAGATCTGCCTGCCGCTGGCCGGCCGGCCGCTGGGTCTGATGAGCGGCTACCTCGGCGATCCCGAGGCGACCGCCCGCGCCCTGCACGGCGGCCTCTACCACACCGGCGACTTCGCCACCCGCGACGCCGAGGGCCTCTTCCGCTACCTGGGACGCGGCGACGACGTCTTCAAGGCGTCCGACTACCGCATCTCCCCCTTCGAACTGGAGAGCGTGCTGCTGCGGCACGCGGCCGTCGCCGACGCCGCTGTGGTGCCCTCCCCCGAGCCGCTGCGCCTGGCCGTCCCCAAGGCCTACATCGCCCTGGCCGCCGACTACCGGCCGGAGGCGCAGACCGCGCAGCAGATCCTCGCGCACGCCCGCGAACACCTCGCCCCCTACAAGCGGATACGCCGGATCGAGTTCGCCGAGCTGCCCAAGACCATCTCCGGCAAGACCCAGCGGGCCGAGCTGCGCCGGCGCGAGGAGCAGCGGCTCACGCGCTCGGCGCAGGAGTGGTGGGAGGAGGACTTTTCCAGCTAGCTGGCCCGCCTTCGACCGGGGGCGGCCGCGGCGGTGGCGTGCGCCGCGCGTTCGGGCGCACGTCCTGCCATGGGCGGACGGGCCGCGCGTTTCACCGGCGCTGCCCGCTCGTCCGGCCCCGGCCCACCCCCTTCACCGGCACCGTCGACCACTGAGCCTCGGAGACGCCTTGACTTCCTCCCCTGCCTAAAGGCGGGGGATTCCAGCGGTCGCCCGCTGGGGTTCCTGCTTCTCCGACGACCGCCCCGTCCGGGAGGACTCCCGTTGAGGTCTTACACCGTCTCCACAGGCAGACGCCGCCAGCCCGGCGGCCAGAATGTTGCGTGCCGCGTTCACGTCGCGGTCGTGCACGGCGCCGCACTCGCACGTCCACGCGCGGACGTTGAGCGGCAGCTTCTCGAAGACCGTGCCACAGTTCCCACACAGCTTGCTGGAGGGGAAGAAGCGGTCGATCACCACGAGTTCGCGCCCGTACCAGGCGCACTTGTACTCCAGCATCATGCGCAGGTCCGTCCATGCCGCATCGGAAATGGCGCGCGCGAGCGTGCCGTTCTTCAGCAGGTTGCGGACGGTGAGGTCCTCGATCACGACCGTTTGGTTCTCACGGACGAGTCGAGTCGACACCTTGTGCAGGAAGTCGCGGCGCCGGTCGGCGATCCGCGCGTGGACCCTGGCGACGCGACGACGGGCTTTCTCCCGGTTCGCGGAGCCCTTGGCCTTGCGGGACAGCTCCCGCTGGGACTTCGCCAGGCGGGCACGGTCGCGGCGGTCGTGTCGGGGGTTGGCCACCTTTTCGCCGGTGGACAAGGTCACCAGCGAGGTGATCCCGGCGTCCAGGCCGACCACCGTGTTCGTGGCGGGGGCCGCTGCGACGGAGTCCTCGCACAGCAGGGACACAAACCAACGGCCCGCCGCATCGCGGGAGACGGTCACCGTGGTCGGCTCCGCACCCTCGGGCAACGGCCGCGACCAGCGGACGTCCAGCGGCTGCGCCATCTTGGCCAGCGTGAGCTTCCCCTCGCGCCAGGTGAAGGCGGAGCGGGTGTATTCGGCCGACGCGCGGGACTTCTTCCGGCTCTTGTACCGCGGATACTTCGCGCGCTTGGCGAAGAAGTTGGCGAACGCCGTCTGCAGATGACGCAGCGCCTGCTGCAGCGGAACGGAGGACACCTCGGTCAGGAAGGCCAGCTCCTCGGTCTTCTTCCACTGGGTGAGCGCGGCGGAGGACTGCACGTAGGAGATGCGGCGCTGCTCGCCGTACCAGGCCCGGGTGCGCTCCTCCAACGCCCTGTTGAACACCAGGCGGACGCAGCCGAACGTGCGCGACAGCTCCGCCGCCTGCTCGTCCGTGGGGTAAAAGCGATACCTGAACGCCCGCTTGACCTGCCGCGCCATACCTCACGTTCTATCAGCTCCCCTGTGAGGACCGGGCGTCGGCCGACCGCACACACCGAACCGCCGCAGAGGCGATTCGCCTTTCCCTGCCCTGCTCCGCAGGAACTTCGATTCCTCCCCGGCCTGAAGGCCGCGGCATCCACGAAGGAGCCACGATGACCTCCCTGCGCACATCCGAAGGGCAGCGCAGAAGAGCCGTACTGAGCAGCCTCATCGGCAACAGCATCGAGTTCTACGAGTTCCTCATCTACGGGTCGTTCTCGTCCCTGTACTTCGGCACCCTGTTCTTCCCCTCCTTCGCCCCCACCACCGCGACCCTGCTGTCGCTGTCGACGTTCGCGGTCGCCTTCGTGGGCCGGCCGCTGGGTGCCCTCGTGTTCGGGCACCTCGGGGACCGGCTGGGCCGCAGGACGACGCTGGTCGCCACGCTCACCGTGATGGGCGGCGCGACGGTCCTGATCGGCCTGCTGCCCACCTACCGCACGATCGGAGTCGCCGCCCCGGTCCTGCTGACCGTCCTGCGGTTCGTGCAAGGGTGCTCGCTCGGCGGGGAGTCCAGCGGCGGTTTCCTGATGGCGCTGGAGAACGCCCGGCCCAGCAGGCGGGGCCTGCTCACCGCGATCGTCGGCACCGGCAACGCCTGGGGGCTGCTGCTGGCCAACGGCGTGCTGCTGCTGGTCACCCTGCTGCCGGAGCGTCAGGTGCTGGCGTGGGGATGGCGGCTGCCGTTTTTGTTCAGCGCGGTGCTCGTGGCCTTCGCGCTGCGCGTGCGGCTGCGGCTGGCGGAGACCCCCGAGTTCGAGCAGGTGAAGTCCGAGGGCGCCGTCAGGACCGTACCGGCGCTGGAGATCGTGGGGCGGCACGGTCTGCTCACCCTGTGCGCGTCGCTGTCGGCGCTGCCGATGTTCCTGGTCTTCTACCTCGGGTCGGTGTTCTCCCTCAAATACGCCGCGACCCTCCACGTGAGCCGCTCGCAGATGCTGACGCTGCTCGCCGGGTCGTGCCTCTTTTTGATCGTCGCCATGCCGTTCTTCGGCCGGCTCGGGGACCGCCGCGGCCGCAAGGCGGTCTTCGTCGGCGGCATCGCCGTCATGACGGTGGCCCCCTTCGTCTGGTTCCCGCTGCTTGGGACCAGGTCCCTGCCGCTGATGGCGCTCGGCTTCCTGATCCTGTTCGCCGGGTTCGCCGCGAACTACGGCGTGCAGGGCGCGTTCTACCCGCAGCTGTTCCCCACGGCGCTGCGCTACTCCGGGATGTCCATCAGCTACAACGTGGGCGGTCTGCTCGGCGGCGCCGTCAGCCCCCTCATCGCCACCTCCCTGCTCGGCAGGTACCACAGCTGGACGCCCATCGCCCTGTACATGGCCGCGACCGGCGTCATCGGCCTGGCCGCGTCGCTGTTCCTGCGTGAGCGCCCCGTCGGCCCACCCGCCCAACCTGCCGCTGCCGCACGGCCGGTGGCCGCGCCCGCCGACGTCGCCACCGCCGGCAGCTGAGCGAAAGCCGACGTAACCCGCCCCTCCGATCCGAAGTCAGGAAGTCCCCCATGACAACAGCCCTGTCCGTCACCCGTTGCCCGGTCCTGGATCCCACCGGCCGGGCGATGCACGCAGAAGCCACCGCGCTGCGCGAGGCACCCGCCGTGCTGGTGGAGCTTCCCGGCCCCGTGCGCGCCTGGGCGGTCACCCGGCACAGCGTCATCCAGGCGCTCACCAACGACCCGCGCGTCTCGCGCGACATACGACAGCACTGGCCCGACCTGGCCCGCATGCCCGACGGCTGGCCGCTGGCCGCCCTCGCCCTGCAGCAGAGCTTCTTCAACTTCTACGGCGAGGAGCACCGCACCTCCCGGCGCCGCGTCGCCGGGACGTTCTCCCCGCGGCAGGTCGAACGCATGCGTCCGCAGGTGCAGGCGACCGCCGACCGGCTGATCGACGCGCTGGCCGCTCTGCCCCCGGGGGCGGTCGCCGACATCCGCCAGGCCCTGGCCCTGCCCCTGACCATCACCGTCATCTGCGACCTGTTCGGCGTCCCCGGCCACCTGCGCACCAAGATCGGCACCGGGATCGACGCGGTCCTGAACTCCTCCCTCGGCCCGCAGGAGGCTCGTGCCGCCAACGACACCCTGTACGAGCGGCTCGGCGAACTGCTGCGCTACAAGCGCCAGCACCCGGCGGCCGACCTGACCAGCGACCTGCTGCTGCCCTCCGACCCGGGCCAGGAGCCACTGTCGGAGGACGTCCTGCTCGGCACGCTGTTCCTCATGATCGGCGCCGGTTACGAGACCACCGTCAACCTCATCACCAGCGCCGTCCACGCCGTGCTCGGCCACCCCGGGACCCTCACCCGCATCCACGAGGGGACCATCGAGTGGAAGGACGTCATCGAGGAGACGCTGCGCATCGAGGGACCGATCATGCACATACCGATGCGCTGCGCCCTGGAGGACATCGACCTGGGCGAAGGCGTCGTCATCCGCAAGGGTGACGCGATCACCGTCGCCTTCGCGGCCGCCGGACGCGACCCGGAACTGCACCCGCAGTGCCCCGAACGCTTCGACCCCACGCGGTCCAGCAAGGAACACCTCGCGTTCGGCCACGGACCTCATTTCTGCCTCGGCGCGCACCTCGCCCGCCTCGAAGCGGACGTCGCCCTGAGCACGCTCTTCCGCCGGCTGCCCGAGCTCGCCCTGGCGCACCCCGGCCAGGAGCCCCCACGCGTGGAGTCCTTCATCATCAACGGGCCCCAGCGCCTGGAGGTCGTACCGCGACCGGCCTGACGTCACCCACGCCGCCGGCGCCGCCCGCCAGGAACCTGGGGCGGCGCCGGCGGCGTGTTCGTGTCCTCGGCCCCGCGTCCATGGCCCGCTCCCCCGCCGTCCGGCCGGGATCACGTCCCGGCCGGCGCCGCCCCCCGCTGAACGGCGAAGGGGCCCCGGTCTGTTGACCGGGGCCCCTTTCGTTCGGGTCGTCACGCCCCGTCCGGCGCGGCCACCGACGAGGCCTCGGGGCCGGGCGAGAGCAACACGGCACACAGCGGCAGGGCGCAGCGGCACAGGAGCGCAGCTGGGCCGGACGGCTCCGGCATGCCGGTCACACAGCGGCACAGCACGGCCCGGGCAGCGCCGGGGCCGGCAGCAAGCGGCACAGCACGGGCCGGCCGCCGGCACGCAGCAACCCACCGCGGCGCCGCACGGCCCGGAGGGCGTTCGAGCCCGCCGGCAGCACAGCGGCGCCCGGCGGGTTTTCCCGCCGGACGCCGCTGCCCGCGTCGTGCGGGGTGCCGAAGGCGGCTCGAGTTCAGCCCCAGAGCCGGCCGAGTGCCGCCGGGGAGCGGTGGCGCAGGGTGTTGTCGAGCTGGACGGCGCGGGCGACCCGCTCGGCCTGGATCCGAGTGGAGGCGATGAGCAGCGGCATCACCGAACCGCCCTCGGGCAGGCCCGCGTAGTACAGCCCCGGCAGGGTGCCGGCCCCCGCACGGTGCACCGGCATGCCGCTGTCGTCCAGGGCGGCGGGGGGCAGGATGCGGTAGTCGGGGACGAATCCCGTGGCCCAGACGATCGACGTGATGTTCCGGTCGGCCAGGTCCAGCTTGTCACCGTAGTCCGCGAACAGCGAGTCGTCGAAGGGGGCTTGGGGCGTGGCCTCGGGCACGACCAGACCGTGCTGTTCTATCGCGGTGTCGATGGCCGCCAGGAGTTCGGACTCGGCGCGGGCGGCGGCCCGCGCGATGGCGCGGACGTTGTCCTCCAGCAGCAGGACCTCGCCCTGCGCACCGCGGACGGTGCCGACGAGGGTGACGCCCTTGCGGGCCAGCACACCGAGGTTGAGGTCACGGCCGCCGGCCTTGCCGGTGAGCACCGACACGCCGGGCAGGACCGGAGAGTTGCCGCGGCCGCCGGAGGCGGACTCCAAGTTGCCCTCCAGCGGCAGCAGTTGCAGCCAGTCCAGGACCTGGGCGCCGCGGTAGCGGCGCGGCGAGGTCTTGTGCCGGCCGACCGCCAGGTACACCTGCCGGCCGGCGTCGCTGAGGTCCTCGGCGATCTGCTGGCCGCTGTTGCCCGAGCCGACGACGAGCACCGCGCCGGGCGGCAGGGACTGGGGGGTGCGGTAGTAGCGGGTGTGCAGCTGGGTGATGGACGGGTCGATCCGGGCGGTCAGTTCGGGCAGGCGCGGCGCGCAGTAGCCGCCGAGGGCGGCGACGACGTTGCGGGCCTCGACGCTGTGGCCGTTGTCCAGGTGGAGGCGGAAGCGTGCGTCGGGGTGGGCGGGGGCCTCGAGGGGTGCCTCGATGCTCTGTACGGGCGTGTGTTCGCGTACGTCGATGCCCGCCTCGGTCACGTAGCGCCGCAGCCGCGCGGCGACCTCGCGGGCGGGCATGTAGCCCTCGGGGTCGTCGCCGTCGTAGGGCATGCCGGGGAAGGTGACGGTCCGGTTGGGCGTGTTGACGCGCAGGCTCTCCCAGCGCTCCTTCGCCCAGGCCTGGCCGATCTCTCCCCGCTCGAAGACCACCGCCCGGTAGCCGAGCCGGGCGAGTGAGCCCGCGACCGAGCACCCTTGCTGGCCCCCTCCGACGACGGCGGTCTCGACGAACTCGGTCATCATTGCTGCGCTCCTGGTCCGCTGGGGATGTGGTGTCTGCTCGCGCGGTGGTGCGTCATGGGCCGGTTCGCCCGCCGGTGGCGTCGGCCCAGGGCAGCACGACCGTCTTGCCGGTGGCCTGGTCGGCCTCCATGCGGCGGTGGGCGGTCACGATGTCGTCCAGGGCGAAGACGCGGTCGAGGTTCGGCCGGTAGACGCCCGTCTCGACCTCGTCGACGATCCGCTGCAACAGGGCCTGGCCGCTGCTGCCCTTGAGGGTGTCGCTGTGGAAGGCGGTGAGCCTGGTCCCGGTCGGGATCATGGCGATCGGTTCGAAGTCGGGGAGCAGCCAGCCGCTGAGCGAGCCCGCCACGCACACCGTCCCGCCGCGGCGCACCAGCCGCAGCGAGTCGGGCACGCTGTGGGTGCCCACCAGGTCCAGGACGTGGTCCGGTCCCTCGGGCCATAGCGTGTGCAGGGCATCGGCCGGCGGCCGGCCGTCGTCAAGGAGGACGTGGTCGACGCCGGCGGCCTTCAGTGCGTCGGCCTTGCCCCGGTTGCGGGTGGTGGCCGCGGTCTCGATGCCGTGGGCGGCGGCGATCTGGGCCGCGGCCAGCCCCACCGAGGAGGTTCCGCCGCGGATCAGCAGCCGTCCCCCGCCGGGCAGGATGCCCAGGGCGTCCAGGGCGCCGTGCGCGGTCAGGTAGGTCTCGGGCAGCGCGGCCAGTACCTCCCACGGCAAGGTGGTGGTCACCGGTATCAGCAGGGCGTTGGGCAGCAGCGCGTACTGCGCGTAGCCGCCGTCGAACTCCCGGCCCATTTCACCCATGACCGCGGCGACCGTCGTCCCGGCCGGCAGCCGGGGGTCGGTGGAGTCGGCCACGGTACCCACGCACTCGATGCCGAGCACGCGGGGGAAGCGGACGCCCGGGGAGTGTCCCTGGCGGGTCCTGAGTTCGGAGCGGTTCAGGCCCGCACCCTCCACGCGGACCAGGCTCCAGCCCTTGCGGACCTCGGGGATGGGCAGGTCGCGGATCTGCAGGACCTCGGGACCGCCCGCCGCCACGCAGAGCGCCGCGCGCATCGTCGTACTCACAGGCCACCACCTTCGCGGATGTCCGGATCCCGGTCAGGCTTCGTCGACGACGTCGAGGGAGGGCGCCCAGCGGGGGATCTCCTCGCGGCCGGAGGGCAGGCGCAGGCTGCGGCTGAAGCTGTACTCCTGCAAGGTCTCCAGGGCGTGCTCGCGGCCGTAGCCGCTGGCGCCCACGCCGCCGAACGGGGTGCCGGTGAAGGCGCGGTTGTAGTGGTTGACGAACACGATGCCGGCCCGCAGTTCGCGGCTGACCCGCAGGGCGCGCTCGGAGTCGCGGGTGAACACGCCGGCGACCAGGCCGAACTCGGTGCCGTTGGCGATGCGGACGGCCTCGGCCTCGTCCGCGAAGGGGATCAGGCACACGACGGGCCCGAAGATCTCCTCATGGGCGATGCGCATGTCGGGGCTGACGCCGGTGAACAGGGTCGGCGGCACGTAGTAGCCGTCGGCCAGTTCGGGGTCGGTGGGCAGGGGTGCCTGCGCGGCGATGGTGGCGCCCTCGGCGACGCCGATGTCCAGGTAGTCCAGTACCCGCCGGCGCTGTGCGGGGCTGACCAGGGGGCCGACGTGGGTGCCGGCGTCGGAGCCGGCGCCGACCTTGAGCCGGCGGACGGCGGATGCGAGGCGGCGGGCCACCTCGTCGTGCAGGTCGGCGTGGACCAGGATGCGGGAGGAGGCGGTGCAGGCTTCGCCCTGGTTGAAGTAGCCGCCCTCGACGGCCCAGCGCAGCGCCGAGTCCACATCCGCGTCGTCGAAGATCATCAGGGCGTTCTTGCCGCCGAGTTCCAGCAGCGTCGGCGTCAGGTTGTCGGCGGCCGTCTTGATCACGGACCGGCCCGTGGTGGGGGCGCCGGTGAAGGAGATCTTGCCGACCAGCTTGTGGCCGGCCAGGTGGGCGCCGACCTCGCCGCCGCCGGGCACGATGTGCACGACATCGTCCGGCAGTACGGACTGCACCAGCTCAGCGATGCGCAGCACCGACAGGGGTGCCTGCTCCGGCGGCTTCATGACCACGGCGTTGCCCGCCGCCAGGGCGGGGGCGAGCTTGCCCGCGGTGTGCAGCGGGGGCCAGTTGAACGGCACGATCGCGCCCACCACGCCGAACGGCTCGCGCACCGTGACGTCGAGCATGCTGCCGGAGTCGCGGACCTGGCCGGGCATCGCCTCGCACAGGCCGGCGAACATCTCGAAGATGGTGGCCGCGCCCTCCAGGTCGAACTGGCGGGCCTGGGTGAACGGCTTGCCGTTGTCGCTGGACTCCAGGGCCGCGATCTCGTCGGCGTGCTCGCGGATGACCTGGGCGACCTTGTACAGCCAGCGGCCTCGTTCGCGCGGGGTGCGGGCCTTCCAGGCGTAGTGGGCTTCGTGGGCGGTCCTGACCGCCTCGTCCACCCGGTCGGCGTCGGCCCCCTGGATGACCGTCAGGGGCCGGCCGGTGGCCGGGTCGTCCACGGTGAAGCGGTCGGCGTCGTTCTCGGACGACCAGCGGGTGCGCAGGACAGTTACGGCTTCGACGGTCGTGGACACGGGTTCCTCCTGATAGGGCGCCGGGCAGGTCCGGCTCGGTCTGGTGGTGGTGCTCAGGGGCGCGGGGCGAGTCGTTCGCACAGCACCGAGGCGATCCGCTCGGCGACCACGATGGCGGGGACGTTCGTGGCGACGCGGGGCATCGCCGGGAACACCGAGGCGTCCGCGACGGTGAGTTGCTCCACGCCGCGCACGGCGCCGTCGGCGTCGACCACGGCGCCCGGGTCACCGGGCCGGCCCATGCGCATCGTGGCGCTGCCGTGGTTGTAGTGCGCCGGGGCGCGGCGCACGGCGTCGGCCAGTTCCCGGTCGCTGATGTCCGGGCCCGGGATCCGCTCGTCGGCCAGCAGGTCGGCCAGCGGGCGGGTGCGGGCCAGGCGGCGGGCCAGACGGACCCCGTCGGCGACCCGTTCGGCGTCGTCGGCGGCGGTGTACAGGCCGAGGTCGATCGTCGGCGCGTCCCGGGGGTCGCGTGAGGCCAGCCGTACGCTTCCGCGGGAGCGGGGCTGGACGCAGGAGACGAAGAAGACCATGTCCCAGCCGGTGGGGTGGTTTGCGGCGCGGGGCACGAACTGCTCGGGCAGGCTGCCGGCCGGTACGGCCGCCGAGGGCAGGATCTGGACGTCGAAGTCGGGCTCGTGCGGCCCGGTGGCGACGCTGAGGACGCTGCCGAACACCGAGCGGGCCTGGGTCTGGGGCGGCTTGGCCGCGTGGACGTTCCAGTAGGCGGGGTGCTCGGTGAGGTTGCGTCCCACCCCGGGCAGGTCGGCCACCACGTCGATGCCGAGCGCCGTCAGCTCGCCGCGGTCGCCGATGCCCGAACGCAGGGCGATGGCGGGCGAGTTGTAGGCGCCGGCGCTGAGCACGACGTGCCGGGCGGGGATCTCCTCCCCGGTGTCCAGCCGTACCCCCTGGGCCCGGGTGCCGTGGAACAGCACCCGGTCGACCAGCGTGTCGCCGCGCACCTGCAGGTTGGGCCTCTCGCGCACGGGGTTGAGGTAGCCGATGGCGGTGCTCAGCCGGATGCCGTCGGCCGCGCTGAGGGGGGTGCGGGCGAATCCCGGTACACCGGGCGCGTTGAAGTCGGCGACCTCCGGGTGCCCCAGGCGTGCACCGGCCTGCTGGGCGGCGACGGCGTGGGGGCCGAGGTCCTGGGGGGCGGGCAGCGTCATGCGGTAGGGGCCGTGCAGGCCGTGGTACTTCTCCTCGCCGTAGGGGTAGTGCTCCATCCGCTGGTAGAGGGGGAGCATCCGCGCATAGCCCCAGGCCGGGCCGGCCTGGGTGGCCCACGCGTCGTGGTCGGCGGGGCGGGCCCGCATGGCGACGCAGACGTTGACGGCCGAGCTGCCGCCGATGACGCGGCCCCGCGGCACGGGCACCTCGTTGCCGAAGGCGTCCGGGACGGAGCGGTAACCCCAGTCGTAGGTGTACGGGGCGTAGGTGGCGTCCTTGATGCCGGCGGGTGTGTCGTCGGTGGTGGCGAAGTCGGGGCCCGCCTCCAGCAGCAGGACCGAGCGCCGCGGGTCGGCACTGAGCCGGTTGGCCAGGACGCAGCCGGCGGATCCGCCGCCGACCACGATCACGTCGTAGGTCATGGCGGCCGCCTACAGGGTCCCGGGCCGGCCGGCGGCGCGACGCGGGCCGAGCGCTGGTGCGGTCATGATGCGGCCTCTCGCAGCGGCGGGACGTTCCAGTGCAGGTGCAGTTCCTCGAATCCGCGGGCGATGACGAGGCGTTCGCGGGTGCGGGAGCCGGCGGGGCCCAGGCGCAGCCCGGGGAGGCGGTCGAAGAGCAGCGGGATGGCGACGCGCAGCTGCAGCCGGGCCAGGGAGGCGCCGAGGCAGGCGTGGACGCCGCGGCCGAAGGCCATCTGGTGCCGGCGGGGCCTGCCGGTGAGTGAGAACTCGTCCGGGTTGTCGAAGACGCAGCCGTCCCGGTTGGCGGAGCCCCAGTGGACCATCACGCGGTCGCCGGGCACGAGGTGCCTGCCGCCCAGTTCCGTCGCGCGCGTCACGGTGCGGAACAGGCCCTGCACGGGGGACTCGAAGCGCAGGATCTCCTCGACCATCGCCTCGGCGGAGGCCTGGCCCGCGCGCAGGGCGGCGAGCTGGCCGGGGTTCTCCAGCAGGGTGACCAGGCCGTTGCCGATGGCGCGGGTGACCGTGACGTGCCCGGCGATGATCAGGTTCATCACGATGCGCATCAGTTCCACGTCGTCGAGCCCGTGCTCGGCGCCGTACTGCGCCAGCGAGGAGACCAGCGAGTCCTGGCCGGCCCGGTCGGTGTCCTGCAGCAGGCCCATCACGTAGTGCTGCATGGTGACGACGTCGCGGGCCCACTCGGCGCGTTCGGCCGGCTCGCCGGTGCCGACGGACAGCTTCAGCCAGTTGGAGCTCCACTGCCGCAGCAGCGGCACGTCCTTCGGAGGCATGCCCAGGATCCGGGCCATGACGATCAGTGGCAGGGGCCAGGCGTAGCCCTCGATGATGTCGGTCCGGCCGTCGGCGGCGAACCGGTCGATCAGCTCCTCGGCGGTGTCCCGGATGAAGGGCTCCAGGGCCGCCACGCGCCGCGGTGTGAAGACGCGGTTGACGGCCACGCGCAGCCGGGTGTGCTCCTCGCCGTCGCTCTCGGTCAGGTTCGGCGTCAGCGCCCAGCCTTCGGCCAGGACCTGCTTGACCTCGTCGGACTCGGGTCCCGCGGTGATCCGTACCGCGCTCTCGGAGGAGAAGGTCTCGGGGTCGTGGACGACGCGGGCCACGTCCTCGTGGCGGGTGAGGATCCAGATGTCCCGGCCGGAGTCGTGGAGCACCGGGCACTGCGCGCGCAGCTGCGCGTAGAGGGGGTAGGGGTCGGCCAGTTGCTCGTCGGAGGTGGGGTCGAAGGTCGGCGTGGCGGTCATCGAAGGCCCTCCGGCCCCGGCCCGCCGGCCAGGCCGCGCGGGGTCGGCCCGCCCGGACGGCCGGGGTCGAGTGGGATGACGGACATCGGTGTTCTCCCTCGTGGTGTGGGGGGCCAAGGTCACTCGGCGGCGGCCAGGGCGGGCATCGCGACGTCGAGCCGGCCCGGCTCGGCGGCCAGCGGCCAGGCAGGGCGGGTGTGGTCGGCGTCCGCCGGGTGGACCAGGGGCGTCACCGGCTCGGACAGGAAGGTGTCGTGGACGATCTGGGTGGCCGCGGCCAGGTCGCTGCGGCCGGTCAGCACGCTGAGCCGGTTGGAGGTGACGTGGAGGTCGGTGCGGGCGGCGCCGACCGAGCGCAGGGCTTCCAGCAGCCGCAGCGGTGCGTGGGGCTGGCGGCCGATGCCCAGGCCGACGACGGACAGCCGGGCCAGGTTCGACGTCCAGTGCGCCTCGTCGAGGCGGATGCCGCGGTCGGTGTCGGCGAGCAGTTCCCGCATCTCCTCCACGCTGTCCTCGGGCAGCGTGAGCGCGATGTCGCCGGCGTCCTCGGTGCCGAGGTTGCCGTAGCGGCGCAGCTCGACCTCGGTCTCGCGCTCGACCAGTTCGCCGAGCAGGCGCAGGACGTGGTCGGAGGTGATGCGCCGCAGCACGCAGCGCACCAGGCCGGAGCGCCCGGCGACCCCGGCGATTCCGCGCAGGCGGCCCGCGGGCGTCCAGAACTCCCCCGCCGCCGCCCCGGCGGCGCGCCGGCCGTCGCCGACCCAGGTCTGCGGGCCGATCGCGGCACTGTTGGAGCGCACCTTCAAATCGACGCCGTGGGTGCGCGCGTAGTCGACCGAGTCGGAGGCGAGCACCTTGGCGCCGCTGACGGCCAGTTCGGCCATCTCCTCGTACAGCAGGGAGGTGTGGCGGCGGGCGCCGGCGACCGTGCGGGGGTCGGCGGTGTAGACGCCGGCGACGTCGGTGACGATCTCGCAGTGGTCCGCGCCGAGTGCGGCGGCCAGGGCGACTCCGGTGGTGTCGGAGCCGCCGCGGCCCAGGGTGGTGCGGGCCCCGGTGGCGATCGACTCGCCCTGGAAGCCCGCGACGACGGGTACGGCTCCGCGGGCCAGCTCCTCGCGCAGCCGGCGCGGGTCCACCTCCACGATCGTGGCCCGGCCGTGGCGGTGGTCGGTGCGGATGCCCGCCTCGGGACCGCTGAACGAACGGCTCGCGACACCCTGGTGGTTCAGCGCCAGCGAGAGCAGTCCGGCGGAGGCGGCCTCGCCCGTGCACAGCAGGGCGTCCAGTTCGCGTGGATCGGGGCGGGCGGTCACCGCGGAGGCCAGGCGCAGCAGTTCGTCGGTGGCCCCGCCCATGGCGGACACGACCACGACGACCTGGTTGCCGTCCTCGCGCGCCGCCCGGATCTGCCGTGCAGCTTCGATGACCTTGTCAGGTGTGGCGACCGACGTTCCGCCGTATTTCTGCACTATGAGCGCCATCTCACGCACTCTCTTCCGTCAAATCCGTGGGACGTAAAGGACGTGGCCCCGGCGCCGCGGTGACCGCCGCATCCCGCGGGCGGTCACGTGAGCGGCGCGGGCTTTCACTGCTCGTGGAGGAACTCCCGGATCGCGTAGCCGACGTGGCGCTGGTCGGTCATGGTGTGGCCGAGGATGACGTCGCCGGGCCGCAGCTCGGTGAAGTTGTGCACGCTGCCGCCGGGGCCGAGCGCCCGCACGTGCCAGTCGTCCTGGCCGACCATGTCCACGAGCTGGCCGCTGCGGGTGCGGGCCTCGATGCGCAGCATGGGGCGGGACTCCATCTTGATCCGGCCCACGACCACGGTGCGCACGCTGCCGTCGGTGCTGACGGCCAGGATCTCCGACCCGCAGTGCAGCTCGGACAGGTACTGGGTGCGGTTGCCGGGCGTGAGGGTGTAGGAGGACAGGGCGGCGGCGTTCACCCGGAACGGGCGGGTGGGCATGTACGGCAGCGGGTGGGTCTCGCTGCTGACGAGGACCAGGCCGGTGGAGTAGGAGCCGACCAGGATGCCCTCGTTGGGCCGCAGGTGGGAGCAGGTGTCGACGCAGACGCGGTCGCCCAGGCCGAGGTGGGTGAGCTGGACGATCTCCAGCTCCTCCATCTCCAGGGAGGCGGCCTCGCCCCGGGTGACCTGCATCAGCTCGGTGGCCTCGCCGACCCGCTTGGGGGCCAGGAGCACCGCGTCCGAGCCGCGCTCCAGCACACCGAGGGTGGTGGCCGCGTCCTCGACGTCCTCGACGACGGTGACGATGGAACCCTTGGCCTTGTCGGCCGCGGCGAGCAGGATCTCCAGCGGGATCTTGCTGGGGTCCTGGCGGAACTCCACCAGGGTCAGGTCGGCCTCGTTGGCGATCCGGCAGGCGAGGTCGAGGGTCTGCTCGTCCAGCACCTTGACCAGGACACCGGAGCGCAGGCCGGGACGCAGTCCCTCGAACTTCTCGGCGATGCTGTGGTCGGCGATGAGGATGTCGACCACCTCGACGAGCTGGTCGATCAGGGTGGTGGGGGTCTCCCCGGTGACCACGGCGGCCTTCTGCACGTTCGGCGGGACCTTGCCGGCCAGTTCGGGGTCGTCCAGCACCACGGTCTCGATGCCGATGTGGGTGCTTTCCTCGACGATGGCGGTGGCCAGTTCGGAAGCGGTGCCGCGGAGGTCGATCCAAGCGGATTTCATGTTCGCACCTTTGATTGTGGGTGGCTTGGCTGTCGGGGTCGCGCCTGGCTGTCGGTGACGGGTCGTCACGATGTGCGGTGGGGGGTGGCCGGCCCGGAGGGGGACGGCCGGGGGGTGCGGGTCAGACGGTCGCCTCGGACAGTTCCTGGCGCAGGACGGCCAGGTCCTCGAGCGAGCGGGGTCCGGCGTGGACGCGGCGGGCCACCGAGCGGGCCAGTCCGCCCGGGTCCGCCGCCTGGAAGACGTTGCGTCCGACGGCGACGCCGAGCACGCCGGACTCCATCGTGCTGTCGATGAGGTCGAGGAACGTGCCGGTGTCCTCCAGGACGCCGCCGCCGGCGGTGACGACCGGGATCGGACTGGCCGCGACGACCTCGCGCATCGTCAGGGGCGAGCCGGTGTAGGGCAGCTTGACGATGTCGGCGCCGAGGTCGGCGGCGACGTTCGCGGCGTGGGCCAGCAGGACCGGGTCCCTGGGGTCGGTGATGCGGGGGCCGCGCGGATAGACCATCGCCAGCAGCGGCAGCCCGTAGCGTGCGCACTGGCCGGCGACCGCGCCGAGGTCGGTGAGCTGGGCGGCCTCGGTGTCCGACCCGAGGTTGATGTGCACGCTGACGCCGTCGGCGCCCAGGGCGACCGCCTCTTCCACGGCGCCCACCAGGATCTTGGCGTCCTTGTCCGGCGCGTGCTGGGTGCTGCCGTTGAGGTGGACGATCAGCGCCATCCGGCCGAGCGCCTCGGCCGGCAGGAACCTCACGCGCCCCTTGTGGACGATGATCCCGTCGACCTCGTTGGCGGCCATTTCCTCGACGAGTTTCGTGAATCCGGCGGCGGATGCCACCGGGCCGTCGGCCAGCGAGTGGTCGAGCGGAACCAGGAACGTCGTCCCGGAAGCCGAGTGGACAATTCGCTGAACCCGGCGATCCTTTCCGGTCCAGCCGTATGCATCGGTCATTTTTATCAACACCCCGTCCCAAACCCAGATGACCAGATCAGTTGTCCGGTGCGCATTCGGCGCGCTTTCTGCGGAAGTTTTTCTGCGGTGTTTCCGGTGTTGCCTCAACGACCAAACCAAGGAATTCACCGGCCCGTCAAGCCCCGCATTTTTCTCGCTTTTATGTGTTTGACGCGGGCTACTTCTGCCCGGGCGGCTGCGCCCGGCGCTGCGACACGCGCGCGGCAAGGTCCTGCCACGCCTGCACGCTGGCCTGCGCGAGTTCGGCGACGAAGTCGAGACAGTGGTCGGGCAGGTCCAGGACGAGTCCCTCCTGCGCCTGCGGGTCGATGGCGGCCACCGCGAGGATGCTCAGCAGCAGCCGGCCGGACTGGTTGAAGCGCAGGGAGGGATCGGTGCGCAGGGAGCGCAGCAGCGCGGTGGACCGGTCGAGCTTGCCCTGCCCCGAGGACGCGGCCTGTGCGCGCCCGGTCTCCGTGTGGCGCGCGGGCGGCAGACGGCGCTGATCGGGGGGCACGGCCGCCCTGGTCTCGCGGCGGCGCTGATCGGGGATCACGGCCCTGGTCTCGCGGTGGAGCTGGTCGCGTACGTCGCGGACGGTGCCCGGGGACACGCCGGCGACCGCGCTCACCGCCCGCAGGGAGGAGGCGGGTTCGCGCAGGAGCATCTGCCTGGCGCGCTCGCGCCCGGCGGCGGTGCTGACGGGCCGCACGCGGCCGTCCCTGCCGAGCCTGGTCTGCCCGCCGGGCCGGCCGATCGCCTCGCGCAGGGCGGCGATCGTCTTGGGCGAGAGCCCGACGGCCGACGCTATGGCGCGGTTGGACCAGCCTTCCTGCTCGCACAGGATGCGGGTGCCCGCCGCCTTCCGGTCGGCCAGCGACAGCGGCAGTCCGTGCCGTACGTTCAGCCGGACCGCCAGGACGAAGGCGCTCGCGTCGTCGCCGTCGAACCAGCGCGCCCGGATGGTCTGTTGCCCCCGTAACCGGGCTGCGCGGACCCGGTGCACGCCGTCGATGACCCGGTTGGTGCCGCGCTGCACGACGATGGGCGGCAGCTCGGCCTGCGATTCCGCCAGGACCCGTATGTGCTCGCCGCTCTCCCCCGCGGAGCGCGGCGAACAGGACAGATCCAGGTCCGCGATCGGTATCCATTCCGTTTCTGTGCCGGCGTCCGGTCCGGCGTAGGGCGCCTCGGCGTCCACGGGATCCGGCGGGTGAACGCGCGCGTCCCGTTGCTGGAGCACTGCTTCGCTGTCTGCCACGTTCGACCACTCCTCAGCCACACCTGCCGCTGCCGGTCAGGGGCCGCAGAGTCTGTGCGCACTCCGACGGACCCACCACAAGAATACCTTCGCCAAGGTATCTTTTACAGCGCTCCGCGCCACCCCCTGCGCGGTGTGCAACCGGGGAAATCCCCGGTTGCACACCGCCGAGCGACGGGGGCGGGCCGTGCCGGCGGACGGACCGGGGGCCAGCCGTACCAGCGTGCAGACAGGGAGCGGGCCGTGCCGGCGGGCAGAGACCACGGGGCCGCACCGCGTCGAGGGGAGCCGTGCAACGGCCGCCGGGGGCGGCGCAGCCCGGGGCCCCCGCGTGCGGTGAGGCGCGCGCACGGTCGCGGACGCGGATCCCGAACACGGACCCGGATCCGAACCGAACCCGGCCCCTGACGCGGGGCGCGGACTGGGAATCGGATGCGGATGCGGGACGCGGGGCGCGAACCCGGACTCGGGGCGCGGTGCGCAGACACGGACGCGGGACGCGACGCGGGCCCGGATCGAACCCAGCCCCCGACGCGGGGCGCGGACCAGGACTCGGATGCGGGACGCGGGGCGCGGACCAGGACTCGGGGCGCGGTGCGCAGACACGGACGCGGGACACGACGCGGGCCCGGATCGAACCCGGCTCCGGACACGGGACGCGGATGCGGACCCGGGATGTGGCCGCGGACCCGAGGCGTGGACGCGGACCCGGGACGCGGCCGCGGACCCGAGGCGTGGACACGGACCCGGGACGCGGACGCGGCCGCGGACCCGAGGCGTGGACCCGGACCCGGATCGAGCCCGGCCCGGGACGCGGAACACGGGACGCGGACACGAGGCGCGGGGCGTGGACCCGGACCCGGGACGCGGCCGCGGACCCGAGGCGTGGACACGGACCCGGATCGAGCCCGGCCCGGGACGCGGAACACGGGACGCGGACACGAGGCGCGGGGCGTGGCGATTTCCTCGACAATCGCGCCCACCCGCACGGGAGCAATTCAGAACGGCGTCGCCGGGCGATTACCCACCTCTCCCCCCACCACCCCGCCACCACCCCGCGACAACCTGGCGCCTTTTTCTCTGTGCGCGCTAAGCTGACCGCGCCTTGGCCACCGGAGCCTTCTGCTCCCATGCGCCGGCCCGGCCCGTGACGGTCTTCTTCGGCTTTCAGCCGGGCTCATGCGCCGGAAAGAATTCGCGGTCAAGAAAGGCGTGGTCATGGGTAATGATTCACCAGGCACCACTGTGCGCGCTTCCGCGGGGAAAACCCGGAAGGAGCGTATTGCCGAATTGTTCCGGGCCGAGCCGGAACTCGCCGACAGCATGCCGGTGGCCGGCGTCTTCGAGGAGAGGGCCGGGCGCGGGCCGCGGCTGTCCGAGATCGTCAGGCGCACCCTTGCGGCGTACGCCGACCGGCCCGCGCTCGGCGAGCGCGCCAGGCAGTACGTCAGCGTGGACGGCCGCGTCACCGCGCGCCTGCTGCCCCGGTTCGACACCATCTCCTACGGCGAGCTGTGGTCCCGGCTGAGCGCGGTCGCCGCGGACTGGTACCACCACCCGCACCACCCGCTGCGCGAAGGCGACTTCGTCGCGATCCTGGGCTTCGCCGGCACCGACTACACCACGGTCGACCTGGCGTGCGGTCAGGTCGGGGCGGTCGCCGTGCCCCTGCACACCAACGCCTCGGTCGACCACATCCGCCACCTGGTGGCGGAGGCCGCCCCCCGCGTCTTCGCCACCAGCACCGACCGGCTGGCGACCGTGCTCGAGGCGCTGGACGGGCAGAGCCACGTACGCCGCATCCTCGTCTTCGACCACCACCCCGAGCTCGCCGAGCACCGGCAGGCGCTGGCGGACGCCGAGCGGCTGCTGGCCGCGGCGGACGCCCCGATGTCGCTGGAGCTGCTGTCCGAGGTGGTCGGCCGCGCGGGCTCGCTGCCGCCGGTGCCCGAACTGCCGCCGGACGACAGCGCGGACGGCGCGCTGTCGGCCCTGATCTACACCTCGGGCAGCACCGGCACGCCCAAGGGCGTGATGTTCCCGGAGTCGACGGTGTCCCTGATGTGGCGCCCGCCCGCGGGGGCCGACCACCAGTACCCGTTGATCACCGCCAACTTCCTGCCGCAGAGCCACCTGGTCGCCAGGAGGCTGGTGATCAAGACGCTGGCCACCGGCGGCACCGCGCACTTCGTGGCCCACAGCGACCTGTCCACCCTCCTGGAGGACCTGGCGCTGATCCGGCCGACCGAGATCGCCATGGTGCCGCGGGTGTGCGAACTGCTCTTCGAGAGCTACCACGCCCAGCTCAACCAGCGCGCGGCACACGGCGAGTTGCACGACGCCGACCACGCCGAGGTGATCGCGTACCTGCGCGACCACGTGCTGGGCGGGCGGGTCATCCACGCTCCTTGCGGGTCCGCCCCGCTCGCCCCGGAGCTGGCCGCCTTCCTCCGCGACGCCCTCGACGTCCCGCTGGTGAACAGCTACGGCACCACCGAGACCGGCCTGGTCATGCTGGACCACCGCGTGCAGAGCCCCCCGGTGCTCGACTACAAGCTCGTGGACGTACCGGAACTGGGCTACTCCACGGCCGACTTGCCCCATCCGCGCGGCGAACTGCTGGTGAAGACCGCCCTGATCACCCCCGGCTACTACCGGCGCCCCGAGGACACCGCCGAGGTGTTCGACCAGGACGGCTACTACCGCACCGGCGACATCATGGCCGAGACCGCCCCCGGCGAACTGGTCTACGTCGACCGGCGCAAGAACGTCCTCAAGCTCTCCCAGGGCGAGTTCGTCGCCCTGTCCAAGGTGGAGGCGGCGCTCGTCGCCAGCCCGCTGGTGCGGCAGGTCTTCGTGTACGGCAACAGCTCCCGCGCCTACCTGCTCGCCGTGGTGGTGCCCACCCCCGAGGCGATCGCGCAGGCCGGCGACGAGGCGGCGCTGAAGGCGGCACTCGTCCGGTCGCTGCACAGCGTCGCCGCGCAGGCCGGTTTGGCGCCGTACGAGGTGCCGCGCGACCTGATCGTCGAGACCGTGCCGTTCAGCCAGGACAACGGTCTGCTGACCGACTCGACCAAACAGCTGCGCCCGCGGCTGAAGGAGCGCTACGGCGAACGCCTCGAACAGCGCTACGCCGAACTCGCCGCGGGTCAGGCCGCGGAGCTGCGCGCGGTGTGGCAGGACCACGACCGCCCGGTGGCCCAGACGGTCGCCCGCGCCGCGCAGGCGCTGCTGCCGGGGCTCGACGTCGAGCCGGACCCCGGGCAGCGCTTCACCGACCTGGGCGGCGACTCGCTGTCGGCGCTGTCGTTCGCGAACCTGCTGCGGGAGGTCTTCGGCGTCGAGGTCTCGGTCGGAACCGTCCTGGGACCGGCCAACACGCTGGGCGAGATCGCCGCCCGCGTGGAGCGGCTGCGCGGCGCCGGCCGGACGCGGCGGGCCACCTTCGCCGCCGTCCACGGCGAGCACGCCACCTCGGTGCGGGCCGAGGACCTCACTCTGGACAAGTTCATCGACGCCGAGACCCTCACCGCGAGCACGGCGCTGCCCCGGCCGGAAGGCGAGCCGCGCACGGTGCTGCTCACCGGGGCCAACGGCTACCTCGGCCGCCTGCTGTGCCTGGAATGGCTCGAGCGCCTGGCCCCGGTGGGCGGCACGCTGGTCTGCCTGGTGCGTGCCGCCGACGACGGCGCCGCCCGGCGGCGTCTGGAGGAGGCCCTGGACAGCGGGGACACCGCGCTCAAGAGCCGCTTCGCCGAACTGACGGCCGACGGCGCGCTGCGCGTGCTGGCCGGCGACATCGGTGCGCCGTGCCTGGGCCTGGGCGAGCGGGACTGGCAGGAGCTGACCGCCACGGTGGACCTCATCGTGCACCCGGCCGCGCTGGTCAACCACGTGCTGCCGTACCGGGAGCTGTTCGAACCCAACGTGGCCGGCACCGCCGAGGTCGTCCGCGCCGCCCTGACCACCCGGCTCAAGCCGGTCGTGTACGTGTCCACCGTGGCCCTGGCCGCCCACGGCACCGCCACCGCGGACGAGGACACCGACATCAGGACCGGCAACCCGCAGCGCGCGATCGACGACCGGCAGGCGGGCGGCTACGCCACCAGCAAGTGGGCCGGCGAGGTGCTGCTGCGCGAGGCCCACGACCTGTGCGGACTGCCGGTGACCGTGTTCCGCTGCGGCATGATCCTGGCGCACGCCCGCTACGCCGGGCAGCTCAACGTGCCGGACACCTTCACCCGCCTGCTGCTGAGCCTGATCGCCACGGGCATCGCACCCGCGTCGTTCTACGGCGGCGCGCAGGACGGACGCCGGCCGCGGGCCCACTACGACGGGCTGCCGGGGGACTTCGTCGCCGCCGCCGTGGCCACCCTGGGCTACCGGAACGCCGAATTCCGGACGTTCAACGTGGTCAACCCGCACGACGACGGCATCTCGCTGGACACCATGGTCGACTGGCTCATCGACAGCGGAATTACCGTCCGCCGGGTCGGCGGCCACCAGCGCTGGCGCGAGCAGTTCGAGGCCGCGCTGCACGGGCTGCCGCAGGCGCAGCGCCCGTACTCCCTGCTGCCGCTGATGGCCGCCTGGCGGGAGCCGCTCACCCCCCGCACGACGTCGGCACTGCCCGCCGAGCGGTTCCGCGCGGCGGTGCGCACCGCCGGCCTCGGCACCGAGCGGGACATCCCGCACCTGTCCCGGCCGCTGGTCGAGAAGTACGTGGCGGACCTGCGGCATCTGGGTCTGATCCCGTAGAAACCCGGGCGCCCCGGGAGGTGACGGTGCGTTGCCTTCCACAGGAGCCGCGCGGTGCGCGGGCCCTGCGGGAGTCCGCCGCCGTGCCCGCGCAGCGCACCGCCGCCCGGAAGGGACGCAGGTGGCGGCCTTCGCGCTCCGCCCCGGCCCCGGCCCTGGAGTGGCCGGGCCGGGGCGGAGCGCGGCCGTGGCGGGATATCGCCGCGCTCCGGTGACACCTGGATAAGGTCAGGTCAATGCGGTCGGCGGTGCGGCGCCACAGAACATACCTTTCTAAAGGTTTTTATTCGGGTGGAGGCTCGGCATGGTTCAAAAGCGTGCAGTGCGCACACGGGCGCAGGTGCTCGACGCGGCGGCCGAGGAGTTCGCCGCGTACGGCTACATGGGCACGACGCTGCTCGATGTGGTCAAGCGCACCGGCATGACCAAGGGCGCGCTGTACGGTCACTTCTCCTCCAAGGAGGAGCTGGCGGCGGCGCTGGTCGAGGAGGCCGGGGCCGAGCTGAGCCTGCGTGCGGCGCGGGCCGGCCGGCCGGGACCGCCGGCCGTCGACACGCTGCGCGAGACCGTCCTGGACCTCACCCGGCACCTGCGCCAGGACGCGCGGGCCCGGTCCGCGTTGCGGCTCGCCGTGGAGGTCCCCTCCCTGGACCGCGACGATGACGGGCTGGTGGAGCGGATCTGCCTGCTGCTGGCCCGTGCCGTCGCGCAGACGCAGGCCGACGACGGGAGCGCGGGCGGACTGTCCCCGCAGGCCGTGGCCCGCCTGCTGATGGCGGTCTTCTTCGGGATCCCCCATCCCGTGCCCGCCGACGACGCCGACGCGGCACGGCGGTTCGACGACCTGTGGGCGACCCTGTCCGCGCCCGCGCCGGGCTGAAACACCGTCACATGACCGCACAGGGAGGCGAGATGCGCCCGCCCGCTCACCGCGCGGACGGCGTCCTTCCCCCGCGCCGTTACGTACGAAGCGGGCGCGCACCGAGGCACGCGCCCGCTCACCGGGCAGGTCAGACACCGGCCCGGTGGAACTCCTCGCCGCTCTGCTCCCGCGTGGGGCGCAGGAGGGCGAGGACGTCCTCCACGGCCTGCGGGTGCAGCACCCGCGCCCGCGGCAGCCGCGCCCGCAGCCGCGCCGAGCCGCCGACGATGACCGGGTTGCCCACCTCCGCCAGCATCGGCAGGTCCGAGACGTGGTCCCCGTACGCGAAGCACTGCGCCGGGTCCAGGGCCGGCCGGCTTTGCAGCATGGCGCGGACCGCCGCGCGCTTTGCCTCTCCGATACAGGGATCACCCACGAGCCGGCCGGTCAGGACGCCGTCGTGGACCTCGGGGACCGAACACAGCAGGCGCGTCGCACCCACCTCGGCGGCGATGGGCGCGAGGACCGCGGGGAAAGATCCGGACACCAGGATCACCGTGTCCCCCGCGGCGCGGTGCAGTTCCAGCGCCCGGCGCGTGGCGGCCAGGTAGAAGCCGGGAGCCCCCGACCGCTCGGCGTACCAGGCCCGGGCCAGCTCCTCGACCCGGGCGGCGGGCTCGCCCGCCCAGGTGCGGTAGTACAGGCGGTTCATGGCTTCCCGGGGCGCACCGGCGGACGTGCGGCGGGACAGCTCCTGTCGGACGTCTGCCGCGTGGCGGGCGCCTGGTGTTCCGCGGGTGGCGCGGAGGTAGTACGCGAGGAAGTCGAACATCGACTTCCCTGCGATGAGTGTCTCGTCCACGTCGCTGAAAACCAGGAGGGGCGGCCGGCTCACCGCGGCTCCCATGGCATCGGCGCCGACCACTCGCCCTCGCCCCAGGCGGCGTACGCGCCGGCCGCGGCGTCCAGCCGCAGGGCGCCGTGCGCCGCCGCCGTGTGCGTGTCCCGCCAGGCCCGCTGGACCTCGCTGGTGTCGTCCCGGGCGTGGACGCCACCCGCCCTGAACAGTCGCTCGACGGCCTCCACCAGTAACTCGGCCGCCACCGCGGCGTCACGCCGGTTGACCGCCTCGACGCGTGACGCGGTCGGCTCGGCGTCCGCACTGGCACCGACCCGCTCCAACAGCAGGGCCACGGCGTCGATCTCGCCGGCGGAGCGCGCCAGCACCCGCTGGACGGCCGGGTCGCCCAGCGCCGCCGGGCGCCCGGCGGGCGGCGTCGTCGCCCAGCGCGCCCAGGACCGCAGGGCGAGCCGGGCCGCACCCAGCGCCGTCGCGCAGAACATCGCGCCGCCGGCCAGATGCGCGGATGCCTGGCGCGCCGGGGAGGCGCCCGGCTCGACCACGGCGGCGAGCACGTCGCCCAGCGGGCAGGCGCGCCGGTCGGGGACGAACACCCCGCGTACCTCCACGGAGTTGCTGCCGGTGCCGCGCAGCCCGGTGCTGCGCCAGGTGTCGTGCACGATCACCTCGGAGCGCGGCACCGCCAGGACCCATGCCGCGGCCTGCACCGGACCGGCGGGGGTGGCACCGGCCTCGACCGGGGCGTCGTCGACCGGGGCCGCGAGCAGGACCCACTGGGAGAAGTCCACGCCGCTGACGCACTCCCACCGGCCCTCCAGCAGCCAGCCGCCCGGTACCGGGCGGGCCGCTCCGGCGGGCGGGGCCAGGGCCGCGGCGATCAGTGTGTCGGGCCCCTTCCCCCACAGCTCCCGCTGTCCCTCTTCGGGCAGCCTGGCGGCGTAGCGCCCGTGCGCGGCCCAGAGCATGCCGCACCAGGCCGCCGAGGGGCACTGTCCGGCGATCAGCGCCGTGGCGGTGATCAGGTCGGCGAAGCCGCCCTCCCGGCCGCCCCATCGGCGGGGCACGAAGTGCCGTGCGACACCGGCCTCTTTCAGTGCGGTCACGACCCCGGGAGCCAGCCGCCGGTCCCGGTCCGCCGCCGCGGCGGCACGTCCTGCCGCCCGGGCGGCACGCAGGACGGCGTCCTCGGCGAGCCCGCCGCCCGTTCGCTGCGGACGGGAAGGGCGGGATCGCTGCCTTTGTTGCGGCTCAGCATGATCGAGCATGGTTCAGCTCCTTGTCGAGCCGGACACGGATGTGGAAAAATACTTTCTCAACGGTTTCTTACTCGGAGGTGGGGATGCCGCGAGAGAAGGAACGCTCCCCGCACACCTGCGCTTCGGTGCGCGTCCACGCAGGGGAGGCACTCGCGGCCGTCACCGGGTGCCGTGGGCCTTTGCTACACGGCCGCGACGGAGCCGACCCGGTCAGAGGAGAAGGTGACCTCCTCGGGCGCGGCGGGCATGACCCGCGGCAGCCACTCCATGGTGACCGTGGCGACGGTGTCCTCCCGCTGGACGGCCGCGATGCGCAGCCTCGTGACGTCCGACGCGGTCGCCGGCGGCTGCAACTCGGCGCACAGCCGCACCGGTTCGTGCAGGTCGGCGAAGGCGGGGCAGTCCACCTGGACGGCGCGCAGTACCGCTTGCGCCGGAGCGTCGTGGCGGTGGTGGAGCAGGCGGTGGCCCAGCTGGCGGGCGCCTTCCAGGGTGACCATCAGCGGTATGTGGTCTCCGGGGTGGTCGAAGAGCACGGCGTGATGGAGATCGACCAGCAGCTGCCACTCCCCCGCCTCCGTGCGGCCCAGCACGCTGTCCTTGGCCCGCAGCCGGCCGACGTCCGCCGCCGGCAGGCGAGTTGCGGCGCAGTGCCCGCCGCGGGCGGCCTCGTCCGGGTCCTGCCCCTGCCTGCCCCGCCAGCGCAACCGCCGGTACAGCTCCTCGTCGACGGCGTAGACGCTCAGTCCGGCCCGGGCGCACTCGCGCCCGGCCACGGAGACCACCGCGTCCACCCGCATACCGAAGCGCCGGGGCGGCCTGTTCGCCACCCACGACCACTGGACGTCCAGAGTGACGTGCAAGGGAGTGTCGCCGACCGCAAGGGCCTCGTGGTCAGTGATCTCGAAGTGGGTGTCGCTGCCGACGAAGCGATGCCCGAGCGGAATTCCGCAGTACTCGTGCGCCAGGTAGACCAGGGCCTGACGCACCGTCTCGGTCAGCAGCAGCGGGTCGCTCATGCCCTGAGCGTCGGGATAGTACAGAGCGTGGTCCCGGGGCCACTGGGCTCCCACGAGGAACCGGTCCTGGCTCACCTGCAGGGCGTCCGTGATGAAGACCTCCGCGACGGCGGCCCGGTGGACCAGCTGCCGGGAGACCGGTTGAAGAAACTTCAAAGAGGCATCCACTACTGCGGTGCCCGTTTCACCTGGGACCCTGGTCGACAGTTCGTACAACTGGTCCATGGTCTCTCCCCCATCGGGTTCGGGAATACCGTGGTGGCGCAACGTGAAAATATACCTTCGCAGAGGTATCTTGCAAGGAACCCATCTCGTGCGTGGCATGCGCACCGGGCACCGCAGAGACGTACGGAAGAGGGATCATGAGCAAGCATCTCCGGACAGCCACCGTGGGCAAGGCCGCGCCGCGGGAGCTCAAGCAGGAACGGGCCGGCCGCACCCGGAGGCTGCTTCTCGACGCCGCCGCCACAGCGTTCGCCGCGAAGGGGTTCCCCGCCGTCACACTCCAGGACATCGCCGACCTCGCCGAGATGACCAAGGGAGCCGTCTACTTCCACTTCACCAACAAGGAGGCGGTGGCCGTCGCGGTCACCGAGGAGTTCTACACACAGCTGCCCGCCATCGCCGACTCGGTGACGGCCAGGCAGCTCCCGCCGCTCGACGCGGTCGCCGAACTCCTCCTGCAGACCGCGATCGCCCTGCGGGACAACCCGGTCATGCAGGCCGGCGCCCGGCTGCAGATCGAACGGAACCTGGTCGATGCCGACATGCCGACGCCGTTCAGCGGGTTCACCCAGCTCATCACCGAGCTCCTGGCGCAGGCCCAGGAGGAGGGCACGGTGCGGCCCACCACCGACATCGCCGCCATGGCACGGGTCATCGTCGCCGCGTTCTTCGGCAGCCAGCACATCTCCTGGGTCCAGCGCAATCGCGAGGATCTCACCGACCGCGTACAGGAGATCATCGACATCACCCTCCCCCGCCACGCCTGAGATCCGCACCCTCCCGGCCACCCACCGAGACAAGGAGAGCCTTCGCATGCCTGCCCTCACCCTCCCGGCCGTTCCCCTCGGCACCAACGGGCCGTTAGTCGGCGCGCAGGGCCTGGGCTGCATGGGCTTCAGCGAGGTCTACGGACCCAGCACGCCGGCCCAGGCGCAGCAAACCCTGCAGGCCGCCCTCGATGCGGGCATCACCATGTTCGACACCGCCGATCTGTACGGGGACGGCGGCAACGAGGTGCTCCTCGGGCCCTTCGTCCGCGCCCACCGCGAACGGGTCTTCCTCGCCACGAAGTTCGGCATCGTGCGCCGGCCGGGCAGCCGGACCTGGAACCAGGTCCGCGGCGACCGTGCCTACGTCCGCCAGTGTGCCGAGGCGAGCCTGAAGCGCCTCGGCATCGACACGATCGACCTGTACTACGCGCACCGCCGCGACCCCTCGGTCCCCCTGGAGGAGACCGTGGGCGCGATGGCGGAGCTCGTCCAGGAGGGCAAGGTCCGCCACTTGGGGCTCTGCGAGGTGACCGGCCCCGAACTGCGGGCGGCCCACGCCGTCCACCCGATCACCGCGCTGCAGTCCGAGTGGTCGCTCTTCAGCCGCGACGTCGAGACCTCGGCGGTCCCCGCGGCCGCGGAACTCGGCGTGGCGTTCGTGGCGTACTCGCCCCTGGGCCGTGGTCTGCTCACCGGGGCACTGCCCGACAGCAGCGAACTGGGCCCGGGCGACGCCCGGTTGGCGATGCCCCGGTTCACCGGCGAGCAGGCCCGCACCAACCACGCGCTCCTCGAAACGGTCCGCGCGATCGCCGCGGACCACGCCGCGACCCCCGCCCAGATCGCGCTGGCCTGGCTGCACCAGCAGTCCCGCGTACACGGCCTCACCGTTCTGCCCATCCCCGGCTCCCGCAAGTCTTCCCGGCTGCGGGAGAACGCCGCGGCGGCGGCGCTCACCCTGTCCGCGGCCGAACTGAGCGCGCTCGAACCGCTGGCGGCGCAGGTGGCCGGCACCCGCTACGCCGACATGAGCAGCACGGCCGCGGCCCGCGAGTGACCCGCGGCGGCGGCGTGCCGAGCGCCGGCTCCCGGCCCGGGCCGCGCATCCGCGTCACGCGCCCGCACCGGCCGGCGGAAGCGCCCCAAGGACTGCTGCGAGACCGGCCGGATCGTGCCGGGCGATGTTGTGGCCGACGGCAATCTCGTGCACCCGCCAGCCCGCGTCGCGGCGCAGCCGTTCGGTCACGGCCGTGAAGGGGCTGCCCGGCCACGCGCCCCCACTGATGAACGTACGGCCGACCGCGCGCCCGGGATCACCGTGCAGTCTGAGCGCCTGCAGGAAGCTCGCCAGCGGATGCGGCCGGGCACGCGGGTCGGCCCCGCAGGGCACCGCGACCCAGCGACCGTCGTCGCGGGCACCGTCCATGAACAGCTCCCGGAACCGGTCACTGGTCAGGGACCAGCACGAGTCACCGTCCTGCGGAACGTAGGCGTCGATGAAGACGAGCTGATCGAGACGGTCGCCGAGCCGGTCCGCGACACCGGCGATCACCATCCCGCCGTAGCTGTGCCCGCACAACGCCACGGGCCCGTCACCGCCGCGGTCGATGATCTCGGCGACCTGGTCGATGTGGGTGTCGAGATTCGGCGGCCGGTCCCTGTCGGCCGGCCCGTCCGGCTCCAGCCCCGCCAGCGTCACCGCCTCGGCCTGGTGACCCTCGCGGTGCAGCTCGGCCGCCACCGCGTCGAACGCCCACCCGCCCTGCCAACCACCCGGCACCAGCACGAACTTCACCACGTCATCTTAAGCGGAGCGCGATCTTACACGCACTTTCCGTGACGACCGATCCATCCTACGGCGCCCTGTCCGACCTCGTCCGCAAGATCCGCGACAGCCGTCTGAACGTCTACGCCGTCGCCGAGGCGCTGCGTTCCTGGCGCATCTGATCCGCCGGGCACCTGACGGGCAGGAGGATGACGGGTCGCGGGCAAACACGTCGGCCAGGCGGGAAGTGCCGCGGAGCGCGAGCACTGCCGGAACAGCCCGGACCGGGCAGACGTGTCGCGGGCGACCGCGTTCGACCACTTCCTGTGCAAGATCGCCATTCTTCAGGAGTGGGCCACCCAGCGGCGCGAACTAGCGAACAGAGCCGCCCGGTCGGGTCAGGACCTTCCAGGTTCGGTGCGCATGGCGACGTCTACACGGACCGCAAGGCCCTCGCGGGACAGCTGCGATATCGCCGGTGGGACCAGCCTGACGACATCGTCAGGAAATGGGGAACCAGGTCGCCAGGCGTTTGGCGATGACCGGTACGTCAATGTTGTCCTGCGCGACTTCCTCGACGAACGGGCCTGCCACGGAGACGGGCGGCGGGACCGTCTCGGCTTTGACGCCGTTGAACCGCAGGAAGACGCGCATGGCGAGCCAGGCAGTGCGTTTATTGCCGTCGATCAGAGCGTGATTGCGGGCGACGGAGTGCAGCAGCGCCGCAGCCTTCTCATGCAGAGTGGGATACAGCTCGGCCCCGAACACGTTGGTCCGGGGCCGCTCGATCGCCGACACCAGAAGCCCCATGTCACGCACGCTGTGCTCGGTACCGTTGACCGCGCGGGCGATGGTCAGAATCTCGTCGATCTGGAGGTAGCGCACCTCGGTCACTTCAGGTAGTCCAGGATCTCCGCGTCACTGTTCATGAGCTCAGCCAGGACGTCGCCAACCTTCAACTCGGCCCGATCCTGAGCCTCACGAATAGCCTCGATGGCGAGTTCCTGCTTGCTGCGACCCTCACGACGGGCACGCTCGGTGAGCTTCGCATCGAGGTCGTCCGGGAGTCGGAGTGTCATCGCCATACAGAGATGATACCTGACCGGTATCAAAGTGGTGCGGTTGGACCGCTTTCTCGACCCCAAGGAAAGTCGCCGAAGCTCCTCCTGCAGACCGGGGCCGCCCTGCGGGACAACCTGACGATGCAGGCCAGCGCCGGCTGCAATGGGGCGTGGCCCTCAGCGGAGTTCTCCCGGTATATACGCCGGACCGCCATCGACTTCTGGATGATGCAGAATTCTGCTCCAGAATGCAGACATGAGTGTCTTACCATCCGAGACGTGCCAGAAGACCAGGTCCGCGTTCTCAAGACCCTCGCCGCCCAGGCCGGGAAGTCCCTCCAGGCGTACATGCAGGAACTGATCACCCGGGAGACCACCAAGCCGACCATGGCGGAGATGGCTGCCCGGCTCGAGCGCGAAGCCAGCGCGCAGTACATCACCGATGATGTTCTTCACGGCGATCGACGAGGGGCGAGGGGGCCGTTGACCGTCATCGACACGTCGGCCTTCGTGGTCTTCCTGACCCAGCACGGCACCACCCGCCATACCGAAGGCCGGACCGTATTCAGTGGAGTGATGCCGGCGCTCACGTACAACTCGGGTTTCAGCAACAGGACAGTGAGCTGTTCTCCCGCCTTCACCGCCTGTCAGGCGACCGCTGCCGCGCGGGCCACCGACCCGTCGAAGTCGTCAGTCCATCCCTGATCTTGCGCGGGTATCCCCGGCTTCAGCCGGAGAGGGAAACGCATCTCAGGACTGCTTTGACCCGCAGGTCACAGTGGACGTTTTTGCTGCTCGATGTACTGACGGATCACCGTGAGCGGTGCGCCGCCGCACGAGCCGGCGAAGTAGGAGCGGGACCAGAAGACGGAACCCATGCCGATGTGGTTGATCCGGCCGGTGTACTCGGCCCGCAGGTATCGGGAGCTAACGCCCTTGAGGGAGTTGATCAGCTTGGACAGGGCGACCTTCGGCGGGTAGTGCACCAGCAGGTGGACGTGATCGGCCTCGCCGTTGAACTCCCGTATCTCAACGTCGAAACCAGCGCACACCTCCCGCATGATCTCCTCGCACCGCTTCAGCATCGTGTCATCGAAGACGCCGCGCCGGTACTTCGTGACGAACACCAAGTGTGCATGCAGGTTGTAGATGACGTGACGACCGGTGCGAATCTCGGGGTTTGGTTCCCAGCGTGGCGACATACGCCAAGCATAGTATGATCTTGCAAGCTGGGCAGAAAAGGGGGGTGGGCTGGATGATCCGTGCGTACAAGTTCCTCATGCGGCCCACCGCGAGCCAGCAAGCCGCGCTCGGTGAGATGCTGCGCGACCACTGCTCGCTCTACAACGGCGCCTTGCAGGAACGCCGCGACGCCTACCGGCACGCCTCGAAAACCTCGATCAAGTACGGGCAGCAGTCCGCGCAACTCAAGGACATCCGGGCCTTCGACCCGGAGCGCCAGGGCCGGTGGTCGTTCTCGTCGCAGCAGGCGACCTTGCGCCGCCTGGACAAGGCGTTCGCTGCGTTCTTCCGACGCGTGAAGTGCGGTGACAAGCCGGGCTATCCCCGATTCCGGGGGGTGAACTGGTTCGACACGGTGGACTTCCCCAAGGACGGAGACGGCTGCCGCTGGGACTCCACGCCGCACGACCCCGTCATCCGCGTCCGCTTCCAGGGCGTCGGGCACGTCAAGGTCAACCAGCACCGGCCCGTGGCCGGCAAGGTCAAGACCGTGTCCGTCAAGCGCGAAGGCAAGCGCTGGTACGTCGTCCTGACCGCTGAGCATGCCCAGCCCGAAACGCTCCCCGCGACAGGGTCCGTGGTCGGCATCGACATGGGTATCGCCTCGTTCCTGACCACCTCCAACGGTGAGCACGTCGAGAACCCACGCCACGCTCGGAAGGCAGCCGCCAAGCTCGAACCTGCACAGCAAAAGCTCAGCCGGTTCGGGCGCGTGCGCCGGGACAAGCGGACGGCGAATCATCAGCGGGCCGTCCAGCGGGTCGCCGACCTTCACCGCAAGGTGCGTCGCCAGCGCCTCGACCACGCCCACAAGACCGCGCTCGGTCTGGTCCGGGACCACGACCTGATAGCGCACGAGGATCTCAAGATCCGAAACATGGTCAAGGCCCCCACGCCGAAGCCGGACCCCGAGACGCCAGGCAGCTTCCTGCCCAACGGGTCCGCCGCGAAGGCCGGACTCAACCACTCGATCTCAGATGCCGGATGGGGGGTGTTCCTGACGATCCTGCACGCCAAGGCTGAAAGCGCCGGACGAAACGTGATCGCCGTGGACCCCCGCAATACCTCCCGGACCTGCCCCGAATGCGGGCACGTCAGCGCGGAGAACCGGCCCACCCAGGAGAAGTTCCACTGCGTTAGCTGCGGCCACCTGGCGCACGCCGACACGGTGGGCGCCCTG
This sequence comes from Streptomyces sp. SLBN-31, assembly GCF_006715395.1. NCBI lineage: Bacteria > Bacillati > Actinomycetota > Actinomycetes > Kitasatosporales > Streptomycetaceae > Streptomyces > Streptomyces sp. SLBN-31. The sequence goes on along the minus strand of NZ_VFNC01000001.1, from coordinate 4,125,595 downwards.
AACGTTCTACGGGCCGGGCTGGTCCGCCGCGAAGCCGCACCGGCATAGCGAGAAGCCCCCTCGTTCACGAGGGGGAGGAGTCACCGCATGCACCGCGGCAGACGAACGGGGTTCACCTGGATCGCGACCGTTCCTCGACCCGTGGTCGAGCGAGGCGCTCGAGGATGCCGCCGGGGGCTGGAGTGAGAGACCTCCGTTCGGCGTGAGGAGTGCGTATGCGCAAGGTCGTTTTCCGTGACGGCACCGCGACCGCCTGCGAGAGGACGGGGGACGCGCCCGCGGCCGCCTCGATCTGTCGTACGGCGGGCGGGGCCTTCACCGCCGTCCGCGCGGATGCCCGCACGGATAGCGCCGCGGGAAGGCGGCTGTGATGCGCCGCGTCGCGGTCGTCGGGGCCGGTGCGGCGGGGGCGTTGACGGCGGTTCAGCTGATGCGGCAGGCCGACCGGCTCGGCCGGAGGGTCGGGATATGGCTGGTTGATCCGGCCGGGCGGACCGGGCCGGGTGTCGCCTACGGCACGCGGGATCCGCGGCACCTGCTGAACGTGCCCGCCGGCCGTATGAGTGCCTTTCCCGACGACCCCGGGCATTTCCTGCGCTGGCTGACGGACCGACACCCGCACGCTGCGGCCGGTGACTTCGTTCCCCGGCAGGTGTACGGGCAGTACCTGGCCGACGTCGTCGAGCGCACCGCCGCCGCCTGCGCGCATGCCCGGCTGCACCGGGTGCAGGACGAGGTCGCCGCCGTACGCGGGCAGGGGGCCGGGGCGGTTCTGCGGCTGGCCGGCGGTGGTGAGGTGCGGGTGGATGCGGCCGTGCTGGCGTTGGGCAGTCTCGCTCCGGCGCAGGACTGGGCCGGGGCCGAGCTGAGCGGGTCGGGGCGGTTCGTCGCCGATCCCTGGGCACCGGGTGCTCTGGACGGCCTCGCCACCGGGGAGGGGGATGTTCTGCTGGTCGGCACCGGTCTGACCATGGTCGATGTGGCCGCCTCGCTGGCCCGTCCGGATCGCGTGGTGCATGCGGTCTCCCGGCACGGGCTGCTTCCGCAGGAGCATCTGCCTGCCGCGGCCCCGCCGGCCCAGGCGCCGCCGGGCCTGGATGGTTCTCACGGTCTGGACGTGCTGCGCCGTAGCGTGCGGCGGCATCTGTCTGCCACCCGGCGTGCCTGCGGAGACTGGCGGCCCGCGCTGGACGGGCTGCGCCCGGTGACGGCGGCGCTGTGGCAGCAGCTGCCCGTGGCCGACCGGGCTCGCTTCCTGGAGGAGGATCTGCGGGTCTGGGAGGTGCACCGCCACCGCATGGCGCCCGCGAGTGCGGCGACGCTGCGCACGCTGCTGGCGTCGGGCCGGCTGCGCACCCGTGCCGGACGGGTGGTTACTGCCGTGCCGGTCGACGGCGCGGTGGAGGTCTCCCTCAATGACGGCACGCGGCTGCGGGTCGGTGCGGTGGTCAACTGCACCGGGGCGCCGACCGGTTCGCGCGGCACGATGGCTCCCCTGGTGCGCTGCCTGCTGGAGGGCGGATACGGCCGTCCCGGCCCCGCCGGGCTCGGGCTGGACACCGCCGGCGACGGGCGGCTGGTGCCCGCGGTGGGTGGCCCGGTCCTGCGGTTGTGGGCGGTCGGGGCCGCGCGGCGCGGGAATCTGCTGGAGACCACCGCCGTTCCGGAGATCCGTGCGCAGGCCGCCGAGGTCGCCGGCACCGTGCTGGAGACGCTCACCGACCGCCGTGCTCCTACGCCGGCCGACCGCTACGGGCAGCGCCTGAGCACCTCGCCCGAGGCCGCCGAGCTGTACGACCGGGCCCTGGAGCGCATCCTGGCGGGCCGCCTCGGCGCGGAGGAGCTGCTGGGCCAAGCCGTCGGCGTCGATCCGGACTTCGCCGTCGGCCACGCGGCTTTGGCGCTGCTCGGCCACGAGCGCGGGGGCGCCGGGCAGACGCCTGCGGTGCTGGCATCCGCACGGCGGGCAGTGGAGGTGCGGGCGGATGACCGTGAACGCAGCCTGGTCGCCGCGGTGGACGCCTGCCTGACCGGTACCGAGGAGCGGGGCAAGGCGGCCCTGCTGGGTCATATCGCCGCTCATCCCCGGGACGCGCTGGCGGTGAGTGCGGCGGTGCCGACCGTCTCCTTCAACGGGGTGACCGCCGCCGAGGAGGCCTGGGCGCTGGTCGAGGGGCTGTCGGGAAGCTATGGGGACGACTGGTGGTATCTGGGGCAGCTGGCCTTCGTCCGGCAGGAGCAGGAGCGCTGGGAGGAGGCCGAGACGCTGGCCTGCCGGGCGCTGACCGCGCAGCCGGATGCCGGGCACGCCGTCCACGCCCGGGCTCATGTGTACTACGAGACCGGCGAGCACCGTGCCGGCCTGGCCTGGCTGGATGAGTGGCTGCGCCGGCACGGAGAGGGGGCGGCACAGCGCTCCCATGTCGCCTGGCATGCCGCCCTGCACGAGCTGTCGCTCGATGACCGGCCCGCGCTGCTGCGCCGCTACCGCCAGGAGCTCATCGCCTGCCGGGTGGGCGGGGGACGGCTGCTGGTCGACTCCGCCTCGCTGCTGTGGCGGGCGCGCATGACGGACAGCTGGAGCGGCGAGTTGCCCGTCGCCGAACTGCTGCACGCCGCTCCCCCGGACTGGCTGGAGGCGCCGGCGACGGGTTTCGCCGCTCTGCACGGCGCACTGGCCCTCGCCGCAGCCGGGGATCTCGACGCCCTGGGACGGTTGCGGGCGCATGCGCTGGCCCACCACCAGGCGGTGTTCGCGCTGCTGGTCGCTCCGCTGTGCGAGGCGCTGTCGTCCGTCGTGCGCAAGGAGTGGCGGCAGGCGGTACGGCGGCTGCGGCCGTTGCTGCCTCTGCTGGCGCGCACGGGTGCCAGCAAGGCGCAGCAGGAGGTGGTGGAGGAGACGCTGTTGCACGCTCTGATCGCGGGGGGCGAGTACGACCGGGCGGAGCGGCTGCTGGCGGACCGGCTGGAGCGTCGCGCGTCGCCGCTCGACTGGCGGCGGCTGGAGGCGGTGCGGGGGCGGGGTGCGAGGTGGCGTGAGCCTGTCGTGGTCGTCGGCGGGTCCTGGGAGCACGCCCGATCCGTCTGACGGGCGGCCTCTGGTTGGGGCCGGGTACGGCGGTGGCGCTGACGGAAGGGGTCTCCCCCTGCAGTCAGCGCCACCGCTTGTCACAAGGCGTGTGCCACGGCCCCGTCGTCGGGTCGTGGTGCCGGGTTACCAGGTGGTGCCGGCGGGCTCCTCGATGGTGGTGTTGAGGCGGTTGAAGAAGTTGGTGAGGGCGATCATGAGGATGATCGCGGAGAGTTGTTCCTCGGTGAAGTGGTTCGTGGCATCGTTCCAGAGCTCGTCGGGGACGGCCTTGCCGGTACGGTCGGCGATGCGGGTGGCGCACTCGGTCAGGGCCAGGGCGGCGCGTTCGGCGTCGGTGAAGAACGGTGCCTCGCGCCAGGCGGCCACGGAGTGCAGGCGTTCGTCGCTCTCCCCGTGCTTCTTGGCGCCCGCCACGCCGGCGAACACGCAGGCGCTGCAGCCGTTGATCTGGCTGGCGCGCAGGTGGACCAGTTCGAGGATCTGCGGGGCGACGCCGCCTTGGTACATGGCCTGGTAGATGGTCTGGATGCCCTTCATGGCGTCCGGCAGGACCATGGCGGGGTTCTTCATCCGGGCGGTGGGGGTGCTCGCGGCGTTCATGGGGTGCCTTCCTGGTGATTCGTGAATGTCTGTCGCGGGGCCGGTGGATCCGGAGGAATGGGGCCGGGGCCGCCGGACGCGGGGGATGTCGTCCGGCGGCCCCGGTGCGCGGGAGCCCACGCGTGGGCGGTGCGACCCGGTCAGAGGGCGCTGAGGACGGCCGCCGAGTTGAAGCCGCCGCGGCCGCGGGCCAGGACCAGGGTGTGGCGCACGGGCGTGTCGCGGGGTGCGGTGACGAGGTCGATGGGGCAGTCGGCGGCGGGTTCGGTGGTCCCAGTGGTTGGGGGGATGACCTGGTCGCGCAGGGACAGCAGGGCGGCTGCGACGTCGAGGGAGGCTCCGCCGGCCAGCAGCCGTCCGGTCATCGACTTCGGTGCCGTGACCGGCACACCGCGGGGGCCGAACAAGGCGGCCAGCGCCTGCGCTTCGGCACGGTCCGCAGCCCGTGCGCCGGCCGCGTCGGCGAAGACGACGTCGATGTCCTCAGGGAGCAGGCCGGCGTCGTCCAGGGCGAGCCGGGCGGCATCCTGCAGGCGCGGGGTGCCGGGGCCGTCGAAGGTGGCCGCATAGCCGGTGAACGCCCCATACACGCGGGCGTCACGTGCGCGGGCGGCGGCGTGGCTCTCCAGGACGAACAGGGCGCCGCCCTCGCCGACGACGTGGCCGGTGGCGGCGTCGTCGAAGGGGAGGTAGGCGCGGGCGGGGTCGGCCACGGGGCTCAGCTCGCCGGCGGCGAGGTGGGCGGCCCAGCCCCAGGGACACAGGGCGGAGTCGACGCCGCCGGTGACCATCAGCGCCGCGCCCTTGCGGATCTGGCGGCGGGCGTGGGCGACGGCGTCCAGGCCGCCGGCCTGTTCGGCGACGACGACGCCGCTGGAGCCGCGCAGGCCGTGCCGGATGGAGATCTGGCCGGTGTTGACGGCGTAGAACCAGGCGAAGGACTGGTAGGCGCTGACGTGCTGGCCGCCCTTGGACCACAGGGCCTGCAGTTCGCGCTGGCCGAACTCGAAGCCGCCCGCGGAGGAGGCGGTGACCACTCCGGCGCCGTATTCGGGCAGAGCGGCCGGGTCGGTGCCGCAGTCGCTCAGGGCTTCGGCGGCGGCGGCCAGGGACAGGCGGGTGACGCGATCGGTCTGCGGCAGCAGCCGGCTGGGCAGGTGTTCGTCGTCGACGAAGCCGGGGACCTCGCCGGCGAGACGCACGGGGTAGCGGGAGGCGTCGAAGCGGGTCAGCGGGCGGATGCCGCTCTCGCCGCGCAGGGTCGCCGCCCACCAGGCCTCGGTGCCCAGGCCGTTGGGGGCGGCGACGCCGATGCCGGTGACGACCGAGGCGGTGACGGGGCCGGCGCCGGGCCGGGCGGTGGGACGGTCCAGGGTTGCTGTGGTCACGCTGCCGCCTCCTGAAGTCGCGGCCGGGTCAGGACGATGGCGCTTTGGAAGCCGCCGAAGCCGCTGCCGACGCTGAGCACGGTGTCGGTGCGCTGTTCGCGCGCGGTGAGGGGGGTGTAGTCGAGGTCGCAGGCCGGGTCCGGCTCGTGCAGGTTGGCCGTGGGCGGGACGGTGTTGTGCTCGATGGCCAGGGCGCTGGCGGCGATCTCCAGGGAACCGATCGCACCGAGCGAGTGACCGATCATTGACTTGATGGAGCTGACGGGTACCCGGTAGGCGTGCTCGCCGAGGCTGCGCTTGAACGCGGCGGTCTCGTGCCGGTCGTTCTGCTTGGTGCCCGAGCCGTGGGCGTTGATGTAGTCGACGGCGGTGGCATCCAGGCGGGCCTCGTCCAGGGCCGCGCGGATCGCCTCGGCCATCTCCACGCCGTCACTCTTGAGTCCGGTCATGTGGTAGGCGTTGCTGCGTCCGGCGAACCCGGCGATCTCGGCGTAGATGTGGGCGCCGCGCCGCCGGGCGTGTTCGAACTCCTCCAGGACCAGCACGGCCGAGCCCTCGCCGAGGACGAAGCCGTTGCGGGAGCGGTCGAAGGGGCGCGAGGCGGTGGCCGCTTCGTCGTTGCGGGGGCTGGTGGCCTTGATGGCGTCGAAGCAGGCCACGGTGATCGGAGAGATCGGTGCCTCGGTGGCGCCGGTGACCATCACATCGGCGCTGCCCTCGCGGATCAGGTCGACGGCGTGGCAGACGGAGTCGATGCCGGAGGTGCAGCCGGTGGAGACCAGCGAGACCGGGCCCTGGGCGCCGATGGCGAGGGCCACTTCGGCGGCCATGGAGCTGGGCACGAAGTAGTCGAAGAGGTGGGCCACGGCCCGGGTGTGGTCGACCTCCCAGGTGCTGCCGTTCTCGCTGACCACGCCGTACTCGTTGTCCAGGCCGGTGGTGCAGCCCACCGCGCTGCCGAGGGTGAGCCCGGTGCGCACCGGGTCCAGGGCGCCGGTCAGTCCGCTGTCCTCGACCGCCTCCAGGGCGCTGGTGAGGGCGAACTGGGCGGCGCGGTCGAGGCGGGCGGCATCGGCGGCCGCGATGCCGTTGGCGGCCGGGTCGAAGTCCACCTCGGCGGCGATGCGCGAGCGGAACGTGCTCGCGTCGAACAGGGTGATGCCGCGTGTGGCGGTACGGCCCGCGGTCAGCGTGTCCCAGAACGCGCGGGTGCCCACGCCGCCCGGGGCCACGACCCCGATACCGGTGATGACGACCCGCCTCATCGTGTGTCCCTCACAGTTGTCCTCCAGATAGGGGCCCAGGTACGAGCCGGGTGCGTCGCACCACGCGGCAGGCGCGCCCGATCAGTTGGGGTGCGTGCGGGCCGCGGACGAAGAAGTGGTCGCCGGGGACGGTGCGCCGGATGAACCGGCCCGTGGTCCAGCGGGCCCAGCCGTCCAGGACCGCCGCGCCGACGACAGGGTCGTCCTGGCCGCCGACGGCCAGGACCGGAACCGGCAGCGGGCCGGAGGGGTCGGCGAGCGCGTCGGCGCGCAGCGCGTCGGCGAGGGTGAGGTCGTCGCGCAGCAGGGGCAGCACGCGGCGGTACCAGAGGCTGCCGGGGGCGGCGAGTGCGCCGTCGGGGGCCGAGCCCAGGCCGGCGGCGAAGCGCAGCAGCCGTTCGTCGCTCAGGTCGTCGTTGTGGCCGGTCGGTGCGGTCTGCGGTGGGGGGCTGGCGCCGACGGCCAGGCAGGCGGGGGCGGGCAGGCCGCGGTGGATCAGGGCGCGGGTGAGGGTGTGGGCGACGATGCCGCCCAGGCTGTGCCCGTACAGCACGTAGGGGCGGCCGTCGGCGACCTGGTCGGCCAGCGGCTCAAGGAGCGCGTCCAGCAGTGCCTGGCGCGAGGTCGGGCGGGGTTCGCGGCGCCGGGTGCCGCGGCCGGGCAGCGGTAGGGGCACGGTGTTGACTCCGGGGCCGGTGGTGGTGCGCCAGTGCGCGAACCCGGACGCGCCCGCGCCGGCGTGCGCGAAGCAGTAGAGCGTGACCGGCGGGCCATCCCGCATGATGTGTCGCACCTCCTCGGCCGCCGCCTTCGACAAGAGCGCATCGGCTGTTTTCGAGCCTCGCCGACGGGCCTGGAGGAAGACTCGAATCGGCCACGTGCGCGAACGCAGCGGTGGCGGCGGATCCTCGCCCACGGGTGGGGGCCGGCGGTCGGTCTCAGAGCGCGCGCATCGTGGGCAGGGGTGTTCTCGCCGGCTCTGCCATGTCGAGTGCGTGGGTGGTCAGGGCCGGTGCGGCGCCCACGTAGGCGGTGGGGTCGAGCAGGTGCTCCAGCTGTTGGGCGCTGTGGTGCGCGGTGACTTCCGGCAGGGTGCGCAGCACCTCCAGCAGGGGGATGCGCTGCTCGTCGGCGGTGTGCGAGGCCTGGGCCAGCAGGTCCTTGGCGCGCCCCTTGCCGATCCTGGGGGCCAGCGCCGCGGCCAGGCGTTCGCTGACGATCTGGCTGCCGGTCAGGTCGAGGTTGTGGCGCATGCGGGCCGGGTCGGGAGTGAGGCCCTCGGCGAGCTCGGCGGCGGTGACGGCGGCTCCGCCCGTCAGGCGCAGCGCCTCGCGTAGCAGCAGCCACTCGGCGTGCCACACCCCGGCCGAACGTTCGTCCTCGGCCACCAGGCACTGGGTCAGGCCCGCGGTCAGCAGCGGCACCTGCAAGGCGGCGCTGCGGATCAGGGTGGACAGTACGGGGTTGCGTTTGTGGGGCATGGCGGAGGAGCTGCCGCGGCCCGCGACGGCGGGCTCGGCGACCTCGGCGATCTCGGTGCGCACCAACACCTGGACGTCGGCGGCGAGTTTGCCCAGGGCGCCGGTGGTGAAGGCGAGCGCCGCGGCGGTGTCCGCCACCGGTGTGCGCAGTGCGTGCCAGGGCAGGACGGGGCGGGCCAGGTGGGTTTCGGCGGCGAAGGCGTCCACGAGCCGTTCCCCGTACTCTCCCGCGCTCACGGCATCGGCCCCGGGTACGGCGAACTGGAGGTATCCGGCGAGGGTGCCGGCGGCTCCGCCGAGGGAGACCGGCAGGGCGTCGCGGGCGGCCGTGATCCGGGCGGCGGCGTCCGACACCAGCCGGTGCCAGCCGGCCGCCTTGAGGCCGAAGGTGGTGGGGACGGCGTGCAGGGCGAGGGTGCGGCCGGCCATGACGGTGCCGCGGTGCCGGCCGGCCAGCGCGGCCAGTGCGGCGGCGTTGCGCTGCAGGTCGGCGAGGATCAGCTCCAGGGCTCGCCGGCACATCATCATGGTGCCGGTGTCCAGCACGTCCTGGCTGGTGGAGCCGCGGTGGACGTACTCGGCGGCCTGCGGGTCGTCGGCGGCCACCACCGCGGTCAGGGCGCGCACCAGCCCCACGACCGGGTTGGCGGTCTCCCGGGCCTGCACCGCCAGCGCGCGCAGGTCGAAGCGTTCGGCGCGGGCGGCGCGGGTGATGGCGCGGGCGGCGGCGGCCGGGACGGTGCCCAGGGCGGCCTGGGCCCGTGCGAGCGCCGCCTCGGCGTTAAGCAGGCACTGCAGCCAGGCCGTCTCGCTGACGGCCTCCTCCACCGGCGTGCCCGCCCGCACCGGGGAGAACAGTCCGGCGTCCTGGCCACCGTCGAAGCCGCTCGTCGCAGGGGTCATGGGGTCATCTCCAGGACGTCCGACGGGAGGCCGGGAAGGGGGACGGTGCGGTGGGCGGAGCCGAGGGCGAGGACCGTGCGGGCGATGGCGTCGGAGTCGCCGAGGATCACCGAGTCGACCCCGGGGCGGATGCCGGCCGCCGTCACCCAGTGCACGGACTCGGTCGGCACGCCGTAGGCGAAGCGGCGTGGGTGGGGCAGGCCGTGGGCGTCCATGAGGTGGTAGGGCCGTGCGGAGACGGCGAGGCCGGCCGACTCATAAGCGCTGTCGCCGGTGGTGTCGATCCGGTAGGGGGCCGCCTGGCCGGTGGTGAGCAGGTGGCGCAGCAAGGGGTCGGCGGTGCGGTGCAGGTCGGGTTCCGGCAGCCGTGCCTCGATCAGTGCCCTCGCGTGCACGGGGGCCGCGTCCACGCCGTCGGCGGTGGCGACGAACGCGGCCCGGTCGCCGTCCGTGTGGAGGCTGATCCGGGTGCCGGGGCCCAGCGGGCGGATGATGTCGGCCTCGATCAGCGCGTGGAGTTCCTCGATGCGGGAGACGGGTGGGCCGATGGACAGGAAGGCGTTGAGCGGGGTGTACCAGCCGGTCAGTTCGTCGCGGTAGGAGTCGCCGTCCAGGCCGCCGTGGTCGACGGCGAGGCGTATTTCGTTGCGCAGGTCGCGCAGGACGTCCAGGGCGGCCTTGAGGGGTCCGTTGACGTTTCCGGCTCTCGCGTGGCGGATGTCCTGGGCCAGGTGGTCGAGCAGCCAGGTGCGCAAACTCGCGCGGTCGGGGAAATGGCGCCCGGCGGTGGGGTGTTGGATGCGGTCCCAGTCCCAGCGTGCGGCGGGGTCGATGCGGTAGGCGTCGAGGAGGTGTTGGCGGGCCGTGGCCGTGCCGGCGGTGAGGAAGGTGGGCATGAAGGCGGCCGCCTCCTGCATGCGACCCTGGGCGCGCAGCAGCGTCTCGTAGTAGACGCTTTCGACCTCCAGGCAGATCAGCGGCCACAGGTCGGTACGGAACCGGACCGCCTTCCCGGCCAGGCGGCGGCGTCGCAGGGTGTCGATGGTCTCGGGGGTCAGTACCCGGGGCCGGTGCCGGCCGGTGGGGCCCTTTTCGTTCTCGCCGCGCGCGTGGTGGGGGACGCCGCGGCGGGAGCCGGCGTAGATCAGTGGTTCGCGGCCGGAGGGCCGGTAGGTGAGCCGTCCCGTGCGGCGGACGAACGTTCCGCCGCGTCCTTGGGTGAGCAGGGCCATGCCGTCGAAGAAGTTCAGTCCCAGCCCGCGCATCAGGACGGGCTGGCCGGGGGGGAGGGTGGACAGGTCGAGGTCGGCGGGGTTGGCGGGTGCGATGTAGGTCAGGTGGTGGCGTGCGGCCGCCTGAGACCAGGCGGCTTCCTCGGCGGTGGGGCGGCGCGGCAGATGGCCCTGGGCGAGGATCACGGCGTCCAGGTCGCGCAGGCGGGTGCCGTCGGCGAGGGTGAGGACCTGCGGCCCGCCCAGAGTGTGGGTCTGCTCGCGCAACGCCACGGCGTGGGTGCGGTGTTCGACGATGCGGCAGTGGGCGGGGGCCAGGTGCACGATGCGCCGGTAGCAGTCCTGCAGGTAGCTGCCGTAGAAGGCGCGGGTGGGGTAGGTGTCCGGGTGCAGGGCTGCCGCTTCGGCGTGCACGGCGGCACCGAACCGGCCGGGCGGTGCGGTCAGGACGACCGCGCGGGCCCACTCGTACAGGTCGGGTCCGGCTTCCACCGGGCCCTTCATCGCCACTGTGTCGTCGGTGAACACCGTCACCTGGCAGGCGACGGTGTTCATCAGCAGCAGCCGGGACTGGTCGGTGCGCCAGACGCGTCCGGCGCCGGGCCGGCAGGGGTCCACGAGGTGGATCGTCACCCGGCGCGGGGCGGGGGCGGATCGTTCGTTGGCGCAGATCCGCTCCAGTACGGACAGGCCGCGGGGTCCGGCTCCCACGATGCAGATGCTGAGGTCTGCGGCGCTCACCTCGTCATCCCGCGGCGGGCGGGGGCGGCCGGGCGGCACGGGTGCGGCGGCCGGGTGGGTGGACGGCGGCGGGCGGCGAGGTGGCCGCCGGGGCCGTGGCTGGGGCCGGGCGGGACGGGGCGCCGCTGGCGGGGGGTCATGATCGAGGGTTCTCCTCACGTCGGTGCACCGGTGGCGGTCGCTGCGGGCGCACAGGCCATGGCGGCCGGCGGCTCGTCGGCGAGCGCGGCGAGGGCGTCGGACACGGTCGCCGCACCGCCCGCCAGGTGGGGCAGTTCGCGCAGCAGGCGGGCGCACTGGCCGAGCAGGCGGGCCGCGTCGGCGTCGGCGAGCCGGGCGCGGTCGTGGACGGCGGTCAGGTGCAGGCCGTCGTCGGCGTCCCGGCGGGCCTGCAGGGTGACGGGGAAGACGGTGGGCGTACCGGCCGGGCGGGGCGGTTCGACGCTGATGCCCTGGGCGGCGAGTGCGGAGCGCAGGGTGGCGGAGCCGCGCCTTCGGTGTTCGAAGACGACGAGGCTGTCGATGAGTTCGTCGCCTGCCCGGCGCCCGCTGAAGGCGCCGATCTGCTCCAGGGAGACCCATTCGTAGGCGGCCATCTCCAGTGCCAGCTCGCGCAGGTCGGCCAGCAGCCGGGCCAGGGGTGCGTCGGGGTCGACGCGGACGGTCATGGGCAGGGAGTTGGCCAGCAGGCCGGGCAGCCGCTGGACGAAGTCCAGGGCGACGCCACGGCCCAGGACGCTGACGCCGAAGCCGACCAGGGCGGGACCGGCGGTGGCGGCCGCCCGGTACAGCAGCAGTGCCCACACCGCCTGCAGCGCGCCGGCCTCGGTGGAGGCGTGGGAGGCCGCCCAGGTGCGCAGCCGGCCGGCCGCTGCGGCGCCGAGCCGGGCCTCGGCCCGGCCGTATCCGGTCATGTGGGTGGCCGGGCCGGCGATGCCGGGCCGTATCAGGGCGGCGGGGTCGGGGGCGGCTGAGGACCAGAAGTCGCGGGCGGGTGCGGTGTCCTGGCCGGCGAGCCAGCGGGCGTAGTCGCGGCAGTCGGGGCGCCGTTCGCCGCCGGGCAGACGGCCCCCGGCGAGGTAGGCGCGGTAGAACTCCTCCAGCAGGACGGCCACGCTGAAGTCGTCCAGCGCGAGGGTGTGGAAGGTGAGCAGGATCCGCACCGACGGCGGGCCACCGCCGTGGGGAGCGGGATCGTCGACGAGGTGGAGCCGCAGCAGGCCCGGGCAGCGCAGGTCGAAGCCGCGCAGCCGATCGCGTTCCATGAGCTGGTCGAAGTCCACGGAGCCGGCCGGGTGGCGGATGACCTCGGCGCGCACGTGCTCGTGCAGGACCAGGCGTGGCCCGCTGCCGGTGTCGAAGGCGGCGCGCAGGACGCTTTCGTGGGCGAACACCGACTGCCAGGCCGCGGTGAACCGGCCGGTGTCCAGCGGGCCGCGCCAGCGCCAGTGCAGCTGCTGCACCCAGCGGCCGGTGGTGCGGTGGGCGAGCGCGTGCGGGAGCAGGGCGCGCTGCTGGGGGGTGACCGGCACGCTCGCCGCGGCCCACCGGCTCTCCTCCGCCAGTACGGGGGCGGCGTCGGGTTCGGGTGCGGTGAGGGCCGCCAACGTGGGGTGGTCGGTCTGGCCGTCGGGCAGCAGGGGGATGTGCGGCACCCGGTGCAGCCGAGCCGGGACCAGATGGGACGGCAGCCGGGCCCGTAGGGCGGCCCGCAGTTCGACGGGCGGGGTGCGCGTCACCACGTGCGCGATGATCCGCAGGCCGCCCAGGGCATGCCGGGCGACGTGGACGGCGGCGTCCCGCACACCGGGCAGCGACACGAGGGCGGCACGCACCTCACCGAGTTCGGCCCGGTCGCTCATGAGAACAACTCCCCTGTGGTCGGCGGCAGACGGGACGGGCCCGGCCTGCTGTCGCCCCGTGCGCCGCCTGGAGCCTGACGCGCCGCTGACGGCCACCGCCGGGTTCGGTCTCGCCACGGTCCATCACAGGGGCCGGGAGTCGAATGCGGCTGTGGCCGCGCTGGTGGGCCGCTGGGGCCGCGCGGCCCTGGGGCGAAAAAGGCCGGTGCGAAGCCGCGGGTTCACGCCGTGCGGGCGAGCGGGGCCCAGGGGTCTCACGACCGTTCTTCGACCCGTGGTCCAGCGAGGCACTCGAAGATGCCGCCAGGTGGGGAGGTGAGGGCACCTCCCGCTCGGCGTGAGGAGTGCGTATGCGCAAGGTCGTTTCCCGTGACGGCACCACGATCGCCTACGAGAAGGCGGGGGACGGTCCGCCGATCGTGCTCCTGAACGGCTCGTTTCGCGACCACACCATCTTCGACGCGCTCGTGCCCGAACTGGCGCCGCACTGCACCACCTACGTCTACGACCGCCGCGGACGCGGCGAGAGCGGGGACGCACCGCAGTACACGGTCGCCCGCGAGATCGAGGACCTCCAGGCGGTGATCGAGGAGGCCGGCGGGTCGGCGGTGGTGTTCGCCGGATCGTCGGGCGCCAACCTCGCGATCGAGGCGGCCCTCGCGGGCGCCCCGATCACCAAACTGGCGCTGCACGAGCCGTTCTACCGCACCGACGGCTTCCCCAAGCCCCCGTGGAACGTCGCCAAGACCCTGCGGGTTTTGATGGCCGAGGACCGGCGTCAGGAGGCGGTCGAGTACTACCTGGGCAGCTTCCTCGGGCTGACCCCGGACACGGTCGCGCAGTGGCGCCAGGGGCCGATCTGGGCGGTGAACGAGGCCAACGCCCACACCCTCGCCTACGACGTGGCGATCTGCGGCGACTGCAACGTCCCCGCCGACCGGCTCGCCGGCTACCGCACCCCGACGCTGGTCCTCAACAGCAGCGGCACCAGCGACTGGCTGCGCGCGGCGGCCCAGGCGACCGCGGCCGCCCTGCCCGAGGGCCGGTCGCTGGAACTGCCCGGTTCCTGGCACCGGATCGACATGGACGTACTCGGCCGGACCCTGGCCGAGTTCGCCACCGCCTGACACCTCTCACGTCCGGCACGTCACCTCACGTTCAGGAGGGCAATCACCGTGACCACGGCTCACACCCTGGCCGCCACCCCAGCGGCACCGGCCGCGGCCGCCGCCACCCGCGAGCGCGGCGCCACCGTGTGGCTGACCGGGCTGCCGAGCGCGGGAAAGACCACCCTGGCCCGCGCGGTCGCCGAGCGGCTGGCCGCCACCGGCCGCCGCACCGAGGTCCTCGACGGTGACGAGATCCGCCGGTTCCTCTCCCACGAACTCGGCTTCACCCGGGCCGACCGGCACACCAACGTGACCCGGATCGGCTTTCTGGCGCAGGCACTGGCCTCCCACGGCGTGCTGGTGCTGGCCCCGGTCATCGCCCCCTACGCCGCCTCCCGCGCCGCCGTCCGCGACCGGCATGCCGCGGCCGGCACCGAGTACCTGGAGGTGCACGTCGCGACCCCGGTCGAGGTCTGCTCCGAGCGGGACGTCAAGGGCCTGTACGCCCGGCAGGCGGCGGGCGAGCTGACCGGGCTCACCGGGATCGACGACCCCTACGAGGAGCCGGACGCCCCGGAGTTGCGGATCCGCACGGAGGGCAGGTCGGTGGCCGAGACGGCCGCCGAATTGCACGCCTTCCTGGTCGAGAGGGGGCTGGCATGACGGTTTTGACGCAGGGGCCGGCGGGGCTGGTCCGGGACGCCACGACGGTGTCCCACCTGGACGGCCTGGAATCGGAGGCGGTGCACATCTTCCGTGAGGTGGCGGGCGAGTTCGAGCGGCCGGTGATCCTGTTCTCCGGCGGCAAGGACTCCATCGTCATGCTCCACCTGGCGTTGAAGGCCTTCGCCCCCGCGGCGGTGCCCTTCTCGCTGCTGCACGTGGACACCGGCCACAACTTCCCCGAGGTCCTCCACTACCGCGACCGGGCGGTCGCCGCACACGGGCTACGGCTCCATGTGGCCTCCGTGCAGGACTACATCGACCGGGGTGTACTGCGCGAACGTCCCGACGGGACCCGCAACCCGCTGCAGACCCTGCCGCTGACCGAGAAGATCCAGGCGGAGAAGTTCGACGCCGTGTTCGGCGGCGGACGCCGGGACGAGGAGAAGGCCCGCGCCAAGGAGCGGGTGTTCTCCCTGCGGGACGAGTTCTCCCAGTGGGACCCGCGCCGCCAGCGGCCCGAGCTGTGGAACCTCTACAACGGCCGCCACTCCCCCGGCGAACACGTCCGCGTCTTCCCCCTGTCCAACTGGACCGAGCTGGACGTGTGGCAGTACATCGCCCGCGAGGGCATCGACCTGCCGGAGATCTACTACGCCCACGAACGCGAGGTGTTCCGGCGGGCCGGCATGTGGCTGACCGCGGGCGAGTGGGGCGGGCCCAAGGACGGCGAGAGCGTCGTCAAGCGGCGGGTGCGCTACCGCACGGTCGGCGACATGTCCTGCACCGGCGCGGTCGACTCCGACGCCGACACCATCGCCAAGGTGATCACGGAGATCGCCGCCTCCCGGCTGACCGAGCGCGGCGCCACGCGCGCCGACGACAAGCTCTCCGAGGCCGCGATGGAAGACCGCAAGCGCGAGGGGTACTTCTAGCCATGACGACCGCCGTGAAAGCCGCCCCGAGCGCACAACTGCTGCGGTTCGCCACCGCCGGGTCCGTCGACGACGGCAAGTCCACCCTCGTCGGGCGGCTGCTGCACGACTCCAAGTCGGTGCTGGCCGACCAGCTGGAGGCCGTCGAGCACGCCTCCCGCAATCGCGGTCAGGAGGGTCCCGATCTCGCGCTGCTCACCGACGGGCTGCGGGCCGAGCGCGAGCAGGGCATCACCATCGACGTCGCCTACCGCTACTTCGCCACGCCGCGCAGGCGGTTCATCCTCGCCGACACCCCCGGCCACGTGCAGTACACCCGCAACATGGTCACCGGCGCCTCCACCGCCGAGCTGACGGTGATCCTGGTGGATGCCCGCAACGGCGTCGTGGAGCAGACCCGCCGCCACGCCGCGATCGCCGCTCTCCTGCGCGTCCCGCACGTCGTCCTGGCCGTCAACAAGATGGACCTGGTCGACTACCGGGAGTCCGTCTTCGCGGCGATCGCCGCAGAGTTCACCGCCTACGCGCTCGAACTGGGCGTGCCGGAGGTCACCGGGATCCCGATCTCCGCGCTGGCCGGGGACAACGTCGTGGAGCCGTCCGCGACCATGGACTGGTACGCCGGGCCGACCGTGCTGGAGCACCTGGAGACCGTGCCGGCCGCGCACGACCCGGGGCACTGCCCGGCCCGCCTGCCGGTGCAGTACGTGATCCGGCCGCAGAGCACCGAGCACCCCGACTACCGCGGCTACGCCGGGCAGATCGCCGCCGGCACCTTCCGCGTCGGCGAGGCGGTGACGGTGCTGCCCTCCGGGCGGGCCACCCGCATCGCCGGCATCGACCTGCTGGGCGCTCCGGTCCAGGCAGCTGCGGCGCCGCTGTCGGTGACGCTCCTGCTCCAGGACGACATCGACGTCTCGCGCGGCGATCTGATCGTGCCCAGCGGCGACGCCCCACCGGCCACCCGGGACATCGAGGCGACCGTCTGCCATGTCGCCGACGCCCCGCTGACCGTCGGGCAGCGGGTGCTGCTCAAGCACGGCACCCGCACGGTGAAGGCGATCGTCAAGGACATCCCCTCCCGGCTCACCCTCGACCACCTGTCCCAGCACCCCAACCCCGGACAGCTCGCCGCCAACGACATCGGCCGCGTCAAGATACGCACCGCCGAGCCACTCCCCCTGGACTCCTACGCCGACTCCCGGCGCACCGGCTCGTTCATCCTGATCGACGCCGAGGACGGCACCACCCTCACCGCGGGCATGGCCGGGGAGTCCTTCGCCACCGCGGCATCCGCCGACGGCGCACCCGGCCACGGGCAGCGGGACGTCTGAGCACGCTCCCCTTCGAGAGGACGTCTACCGTGTCTGCCACCATCGCCCGGCGCCGCATCCTCGCGGCCCTGGCCATGCTCCCCCTGCTCGCCCTCGCCGCCTGTGGCTACGGGTCCCAGGCCAAGGACGACGACATCGCCAAGGTCGCCGCCGGCGCGAAGAAGATCGACGCTCTCGGCTCGGTCAGGATCGGCTACTTCGGCAACCTGACCCACGCGACCGCGTTGGTGGGCCGTGAGCGGGGCCTGTTCCAGAAGGAACTGGGCGCCACGAAGGCCGAGTACGCTCTCTTCGACGCCGGGCCGTCGGAGATCGAGGCGCTGAACTCCGGTTCCATCGACATCGGCTGGATCGGCCCCTCCCCCGCGGTCAACGGCTTTACCAAGTCGGGCGGCAAGAGCCTGCGCATCATCGGCGGTTCGGCCTCGGGCGGGGTGAAGCTGGTCGTCAACCCCAAGAAGATCACGTCGTTGAAGGACGTCAAGGGCAAGAAGATCGCCACCCCGCAGCTGGGCAACACCCAGGACGTGGCCTTCCTCAACTGGGCCGCCGAACAGGGCTGGAGGGTCGACGCCCAGAGCGGCAAGGGCGATGTGACCGTCGTACGCACCGACAACAAGATCACCCCGGATGCCTACAAGTCCGGCTCCGTCGACGGCGCCTGGGTGCCCGAGCCGACCGCCTCCAAGCTGGTCGCCGAGGGCGGCAAGGTGCTGCTGGACGAGGCGACGCTGTGGCCCGGCAAGAAGTTCGTGATCACCAACGTCATCGTGCGGCAGAGCTTCCTCAGGGAGCACCCGAGGGCCGTGGAGGCGGTGCTGAAGGCGTCGGTCGAGTCCAATAGGTGGATCAACGCCAACCCGGGTGCGGCGAAGGCCGCGGCGAACAAGCAGCTGGCCGCCGACTCCGGCAAGGCCCTGCCGGCAAACGTCCTGGACCCGGCGTGGTCCTCGATCCGTTTCACCGACGATCCGCTGGCCGCCACCCTGCACGCCGAGGCGGAGCACGCGGTCACGGCCGGATTGCTGAACAAGCCCGATCTGAAGGGCATTTACGACCTCACGCTCCTGAACAAGGTCCTTGGGGCCGCAGGCGGGAGCACGGTCGACGACGCCGGTCTCGGCACCCGCTGACACAGGTTTTCGATCAGATTCCCAGGAGGTGACGACCATGACCACGACCCTCGCCACAGCCGCCTCGGCCGCCGAGGCTCCCGCGGCGGCCGAGGCCGCCGGGACGGCCCCGTGTGCCGCCCGCATCGCGCACGTCTCGAAGTCGTTCCCGGGCCCTGCCGCAGGGCAGCTCGTGCTGGACGACATCAGCCTCGACATCGCCCCCGGCGAGTTCGTCACCCTGCTGGGTGCCTCGGGCTGCGGCAAGTCCACCCTGCTGAATCTGGTGGCCGGCCTGGACACACCGAGCGCCGGCACCATCACCACCGACGGCCGCCCGGCGCTGATGTTCCAGGAGCACGCCCTGTTCCCGTGGCTGAGCGCGGGCAAGAACATCGAACTCGCCCTGCGTCTCAGTGGCGTTGCCCGCTCCGAGCGGCGGGAGCGGGCCGAGGAGCTGCTGGAACTGGTGCGGCTCAAGGGTGCGCACGGCAAGCGGGTGCACGAGCTGTCCGGCGGCATGCGCCAGCGCGTGGCGCTGGCCCGGGCGCTCGCGCAGGACAGCCGGCTGCTGCTGATGGACGAGCCCTTCGCCGCGCTGGACGCCATCACCCGGGACGTGCTGCACGACGAACTGACCCGCATCTGGGCCGAGACGGGCCTGTCGGTGCTGTTCGTGACGCACAACGTGCGCGAGGCCGTACGCCTGGCCGAGCGGGTGGTGCTGTTGTCCTCCCGCCCGGGACGTGTCACCCGCCAGTGGAGGGTGGGCATGGCGCAGCCGCGCCGGATCGAGGACATGGCCGTGGCGGAACTGGCCGTCGAGATCACCGAAGAGCTGCGTGGGGAGATCCGCCGCCATGGCCGGCCCTGACACCGCCGTCGACAACGGCAGCGATCTGTCCGGCCTGGAGGCGGGCCTGGACGCGTTGGAGACGGTGCCCGCGCCGCGCACGCCGTGGCGGCAGATCCTGACCGAGAAGATGCTGCCGCCCGTCATCGCCGTCGCCCTGGTGCTGGGCCTCTGGCAGGGCCTGGTGTCCTTGAAGTTCGTCGACGATCCCACCAAACTGCCCGCCCCGGCCGCCGTGTGGCAGGTCCTGCGGGAAGCCTGGCTGAAGGGCGAACTGCTCGGCTACATCTGGACCTCGCTCTCCCGCGGCCTGCTCGGCTTCCTGCTGGCCCTCGCGATCGGCACCCCACTGGGACTGCTGGTGGCCAGGGTGAAGGTCGTACGGGCGGCGATCAGCCCCATCCTGTCCGGCCTGCAGTCCCTGCCGTCGGTGGCGTGGGTGCCGCCCGCGGTGCTCTGGCTGGGCCTGAACAACAAGATGATGTACGCCGTCGTCCTGCTCGGCGCCGTCCCCTCCATCGCCAACGGCCTCGTCTCCGGCGTCGACCAGGTGCCCCCGCTGTTCCTGCGCGCCGGCCGCACCCTGGGCGCCACCGGACTGCGCGGCATCTGGCACGTCACCCTGCCCGCCGCGCTGCCCGGCTACGTCGCCGGGCTCAAACAGGGCTGGGCGTTCTCCTGGCGCTCCCTGATGGCCGCCGAGATCATCGCCTCGTTCCCCGATCTGGGGGTGGGACTGGGGCAGTTGCTGGAAAACGGCCGCAATGCCAGTGACACGGCGATGGTGTTCGAGGCCATCGTGCTCATCCTCGCCGTCGGTATCGCCATCGATCTGCTGCTGTTCAGCCCGCTGGAACGCTGGGTGCTGCGCAGCCGCGGCCTGCTGGTGAAGGGCTGACGACGGCGCCTCCAGCGGGGCTTGAGCGATTGCCCGCCGCTTCTTGAGAGGCCTCGCCGAAGGTGGCGGTGAAGGGTTGGCCGGCGAAACGGAGACCGACATGCGGGCATGGCACACATCCGCCTTCAAGGCCATCGGCAGGAACCTCGGCGAGGGGCTCATGTGGATGGCGATCGGCTGGTACGGAACCTACCTGCCGACTCCCTGGACGCAGCACGTCAGCCCGCCTGGCGAACCGCCGTGCCTGCCGCCGCTGTCGCAGGAGGAGCTGACCCGGTGGAACGAGCTGGTCAGCAAGCTGTGAGAACCGGCCGCAGCAGCCGTCGTCCGGAGTCGACCGAAGAGAAGGAGACCAGGGTGAGGACCACCGGGTCGGCCACTGCCCGCCATCCCGTGCAGAAGCGGCGCATCCTCAAGCTGTTCCGCCCCTACCGCAAGAGCCTTCTGTCTGTCGCGTTCCTGGTCGCGGCATCCTCGCTGGTCTCCCTGATCAACCCCTTCCTGATCCGTGAGATCGTCGACGTGGCGCTGCCGCAGGGCCGGACCGGACTGCTGTCCCTGCTGGCCCTGGGCATGGTCGCCGTCGCGGTGGCCAACAGTTCCTTCAACGTGTGGCAGACCTATCTGTCCGCGCGGGTCGGGCAGTTGGTCATGCACGATCTGCGTACCGCCGTCTACTCCCATCTGCAGCGCATGTCACTGGCGTTCTTCACCCGCACCCGTACCGGTGAGGTCCAGTCCCGCATCGCCAACGACGTCGGCGGCATGCAGGTGACCGTGACGACGACGGCGACGGCGCTGGTGTCGGACGTGACGACCGTGCTGGCCACCGTCACCGCCATGGTCCTGCTCGACTGGCGCCTGACCCTGGCGTCACTGGTCGTGCTGCCGGGATTCGTGTGGGTCAGCCGCCATGTCGGCGACCAGCTGCGCGTGCTGACCCGGTCGCGGCAGCGGCAGTTCGCCGACCTGTCCTCCAACGTGCAGGAGTCGCTGTCGGTCAGCGGCATCATCCTCGGGCACACCATGGGCCGTTCGCGGTCGCTCAGCGACGCCTTCGCCGCGCAGTCCCGCAAGCTCACCGACACCGAGGTGCGCGCGAGCACGGCGGGCCTGTGGTACCAGTCCACCATCTGGGTCGTCATGGCGGCCATGCCCGCGGTGATCTACTGGGTGGCCGGGCTGACCGCGAGCGGCGGCCGCATGTCCGTCTCCATCGGCGAGCTGGTCGCCTTCGTCACCCTGCAGCAGATCCTGTTCCGGCCCGCCCAGCGGCTGCTGACGATCGGTCTGGACATCCAGAGCTCGCTGGAGCTGTTCGGGCGGATCTTCGAGTACCTCGACCTGCCTGTCGACGTCGCCGAGCCGGAGCGGCCGGTGGTGCCGGCGCACCTGCGCGGCGAGGTGCGCCTGCACGACGTCTGCTTCCGCTACGCCGGCGCCGAGCGGCTCACCCTGGACGGCATCGACGTGACGGTGCCCGTCGGGCACAGCCTGGCCGTCGTCGGGGGAACCGGCTCGGGCAAGACGACGCTGAGCTATCTCATCCCGCGGCTGTACGACACCACCTCGGGCAGCGTCACCATCGACGGCGTCGACGTGCGCGAGATGTCCTTCGAGACGCTGTCGGCGGCGGTCGGCGTGGTCTCCCAGGAGTCGTATCTCTTTCATGCCTCGGTCGCCGACAACCTGCGCTTCGCCAAGCCCGACGCGACGGACGAGGAACTCGTCGCGGCGGCGCGGGTGGCGCACATCCACGACTATCTGATGTCCCTGCCCGAGGGGTACGACACGGTGGTCGGCGAGCGGGGTTATCGGTTCTCCGGCGGGGAGAAGCAGCGGCTGGCGATCGCCCGTGCCGTGCTGCGCGACCCGCCCGTCCTGGTCCTGGACGAGGCCACCAGCGCCCTGGACACCCAGACCGAGCGGGCCGTGCAGCAGGCCATCGACGCCGCCAGCGCGGGCCGTACCACCATCACGGTCGCCCACCGGCTGTCGACGGTCCGAGGCGCCGACGAGATCATCGTGCTGGATCGGGGGCGCATCGCCGAACGTGGCACGCACGAGGAACTGCTCGCCCTGGGCGGCCGCTATGCCGCGCTGGTGCGCCGGGACACCGAGATGGCAGCCGTCTAAAGGGCCTTGTGTACCCATGAGGGCGGGGCGTGTCGGCCTGCCGGGTTGTCTCACCTCTCGGCGGCACGGTCGCAGACCAGGGCATCCGAGGGAGCGCTGGAGGGGGCGCCGCTGCTGGTGTGCAGCGTTGGTGTGCTCGTCGGTGAACACCAGCTGGTGACCCGGGCCGGCGCCGGCCGCCCGCAGCCGACTGCGGCCTCGGCGCTCGTGCAGCCGGCTCTCCTCGGCGGCCCTCCGCGCTTGGGCCAACTCTTCGGTCAGCGAACCGAGTCGACGGCGCCGCAGGCCGGTGAAGGCTGCCCGGGCAGACGCCCTGATCGTGTCAGCGCGCCACGCTGTCGTGGTCCGGCACCGGTTCAGTGCGTGCTCGGCAGGTTGTGGAGCAGGGCGGCAGCAGCCCGGTCGAAAGGGGCGATGCTGCCGGCGGCGCGACACAGGATGTGAGCACCCTCGAGTGTGACGATCATGAGTGTGGCCAGGTCGGCGGCCTGGGACGGGCTCATGCCGGCAGCGGTGAGTTTCCCGGCGAGCTCGCCGCCCCATCCGGTGAACGCTTCGGCCGCGACCGTGCGCAGGCTGCTCTGGTCGGCGATGGCCGCACCGCCGTCGACGGTGACCGCCGCGATGGCGCAGCCGCCGCCCCCGGCGGACGCCTGCACCACGGGGCGGACGCCGGCAAGGAACGCCTCCACGACTTCGCGTGGCGTGCGGGCCGGCAGTTCGTGCAGGTGGCCGCGGACGTCCTCTGCGTTGCGGCGGGCGGCTTCGAGTGCGAGTTGCTGTTTGCCGCCCGGGAAATGGTGATAGATCGCTCCCCGCGCGGCACCGCTCTCGGCCAGGACGTCTGTGAAGGACATCGCTGCCAGGCCGTGGCGCTGCAGGAGTCCGATTGCTGCGCTGATCATGCGGGACTTGGTGTCCGCGGCCATCGCGACCTCCTTGACTAGTACGGCCATCCTAGTCCATGCTCACCCCACTAGGACGCACGTACTAGTAGTGCGGGCTGAACAGCCCCCGACACCGGAGGTCCGTGATGGGCAAGACCTTTCTCTACACCGAGATCCAGACGGCAGTGCCGTTCGATCAGTTCGACTGGCACCAGATCAATGCGGCGCTGAAAACCGCGCCGGGCCTGATCCGCAAGACGTGGCTGTCCGGCATCGGAACGCACACCCTCGGCGGCTTCTACGAGTTCGACAGCGCACAGAACGCCCTGGCCTTCGCCCAGGGCCCCTTCGCCGAAGAAGCCCGCCGGGCCGGAGCCCCGGCAACGACACGCCTGTTCGACGGGGACGTCGTCAAAGACGCCAGCATCGACCTGAACTCGCCCTACTACACCTGACACCGCAGGCTGCCGCCACGTCGGCCCTGACCACCGCCTCGCCCCACCGCCGGGGCGAGGCGGCCTCAACAGAAAAGCCCTTTCCGGCCAGGGGTGAACTGCCGTGCCCTGGACGGGACTTCGAGCGGCTTTGCAGCGGGTATTGCCTACTATCCGGCAGATGGAGAATCCCTCTGCCGACATACCCGACTCGCCCCTGTTCAAGCGGCGCACGCTGCTGCGTGGCGGTGCCGTGGCCGGTCTGGCCTCGCTGGTGCCCGTCTACTCCGCCTTCGGCGCTTCGCACGCTGCGGGCCCCGGCGGGCCCGAGCCGTCGGCGGAGAAGCTGCTGCTGACGAAGTTCACCGACCCGCTGCGCATCCCGCGGGTGCTGCGGCCGGTCGAGCGCGGCGATTACGACGAGCTGACGGTGCGGATGCGCACCGCCGACGTGCGGGTGCACTCGGACATGCCCGCGGTGCGGATGTGGACGTATGAGGGAAGCTATCCGGGGCCGACGATCGAGACGGTCCGCGGCCGCCGGCTGCGTATCGCCTGGGAGAATGAGCTGACGGGGACGGTTCCGGTCACCGCCGTCGACTTCGGTGCGCCCGGCGGCCCCTCCCCCGACCCGCTGTCCAACTATCCCGGCACCGCGGGCTGCCAGGAGGTGCCCGGGGTGGCCGGCCTTAAGCCGTGGGCCGCGGTGCACCTGCACGGCATGCTGACCGGGGGCGGCAACGACGGCTGGATGGAGAACCTTCTCGCGCCCGGCGACGTGCAGTTGTCGGCGTACCCGAACGACCAGAGCGCGACGGCGCTGTGGTACCACGACCACACCCACCATGTGAGCCGCTTCAGCGTGTACGCCGGTCTGGCCGGCCTGTTCGTCTGCCGCGACGAAGAAGAGCAGGCCCTGGATCTGCCCCGGGGCCGGCACGAGGTGCCGCTGGTCCTCAGCGACCGCAACTTCGACCTGGATGCCTCGGGTGCGCTCACCGGGCGCCTGGTGCACAAGGTGGAGATGGTCAACACCAAGCTCATGCGCACCCACGCCGCCCCCTACACCCTGGTCAACGGCGTGATCTGGCCCTATTTGGAGGTGGATGCGCGCTGGTACCGGCTGCGGATCGCCAACGCCGCCAACTCCCGCATCTACCGGCTGATGCTGCTGGCCGACGGCCGGCCCGTCCCGGGCGCCTTGAAGGTCATCGGCACCGACCAGGGCCTGCTCGATGCGCCCCTGGCGGTGGAGGGGGCGCTCAACCTCTCCCCCGGCGAACGCGCCGACGTCCTGGTCGACTTCAGTGCCTTCCGCGGGCAGGCGGTGAAGCTGGTCAACACCATGGAGGGCGTGCCGCCCGGCACTTCGAGCACCCGCAACGATCTGCTGGAGCCCGACGTGATGCAGTTCCGCGTCGCCGACCGCAAGCGAGCCGGCCGCTCCACCGCGCCGCCTGAGGTGCTGTCCTCCACCTTCGAGCGGATCACCCACCACGACCTGCCGCACGACGCCGCTCCCCGGTGGGTGGTGCTGGTCGGCCCGGGCGCGGCGAACGTGCCCGAACTGTGGGAGATGGAGGAGGTGATGGAGGCCGACGCGGCGGGCATCACCTTGCCTGCCGCGGGGATCGTGCAGGTCAAGGACTCCGACGGGACCCTCACGACGCTGCGGCGCACGGCGATGGACTACGACGACGGCCGGACGTTCACCGTGGCGCACGACAGTGTGGAGGTCTGGAAGTACCTCAACCTCGCCGCCTCCCCCCATCCCATGCACATCCACCTGGCCCACTTCCAGGTGCTCTCCCGCGACAACTACGACGTGACCGGCTTCGACCGCACCGTGCGCGGGACGGCGAGACCGGTGGCGTTTGTGAAGGCGGCCGAACTCGAACCGCACGAGCGCGGTGAGAAGGACGTCATCCGGGTGGGCACCGCGGGAGAGATCCGGCTGGGCCCCAACGGCACCCCGGGCGAACTGGTCACCGTCGCGGTCCGCTTCCCCGTCACCGGCCGCGGCGTGCACCACTGCCACATGCTGGAGCACGAGCAGCACATGGTGCGCCCGCTGGTGGTCGGCCCCGCCGACCACCTCCACGCCGGCCACCAGCACTGACCCGGCAACGGCGAGTGCCCGCGGCGGTGGTCGGCGCGGGCACTCGCAACACAAGAAAAAAAGAGGGGGCGGCGCGGTCAGGCGGCCTTGCGGACGATCTCCACGGGGCCGGCGTCCAGCAGGGTGCGCACGGACGCCTCGCCGTCGGCGACGTCCAGGTCCATGTCGTGCAGCAGGCCGATGACGTTGCGCACGACCTTCTCCGGCTGCGTCTTTTCCGTGCCCTCCCAGACCAGCTCCGGGAAAACGGTCAGATAGACCTTGTCGTTTCCCTGGCTGTAGATGTTCACTTCCATGACGTCACGGAGAGCCATCCGGGCTTCGTAGATCAGGTTGTTCATGTGCCACCGACTTTCGGTATCCGGTTTTTTGAGGCTTCCTGGCCACGTACCGACCTCATGATGGTCAGCGGCCGAAGAGTGCGCAACGACGTCCGGAGAATAACCCGTTCAACTGCGGGAAATCCGCGAATGAACGGGCTTGCCAATTGCCGGTGTTTGACAGAAAACGGCCGCGCTGCGGACCATCGGTACAGTTCGCGAATGCCGCAGGCCGCATCCCACGAAAAGCATCCGGAGTGCCATGAAAATCCTGTTCATAACCACGGGCAGTCAGGCCACCTACTATGCCGCTGCCCCGCTGGCGACGGCCGCGCGCAACGCGGGCCACCACGTCATGCTGGCCGCCCACGAACCGTGGGTGGAGACCGCGGAGGCCATCGGCCTTCCCACCTTCTGCTTCACCGTCGACCCGATCCGGCACTTCATGCGGATCAGCAACCCGGGCAAGGGGCTGCGCTTCCCCCGGGAGCTGGGCGACGAGGAGATGTTCGGGCAGGGCCGCGGCTTCGCGCAGATGGGCCTGGCCGGGGTGAAGTCCCTGCTGGAGCTGGCCAAGGACTGGACCCCGGACGTGGTCGTGGGCAGCTCGCAGAGCTACGCCGCGATGCTGCTCGCCGCCCACCTGAAGGTCCCCTACGTGCGCCACATCGAGTACCTGGGCATTCCGCTCACCGGTATCGACCCCGGCGCCGAGGCGGAGCTGCGCCCGGAGATGGAGCGCCTGGGCGTGGACGGGCTGCTCACGCCCGATCTGCTGCTGGACTCCACCCCGCCGTCGCTGCGCCCCTCCCACGACCCGGCCGCGCAGCCGATGCGCTGGATCCCCAGCAACCCCCAGCGCCGGCTGGAGCGCTGGATGTACACCCGGCCCGAGGGCCGCAAGCGCGTGGTGATCACCTCGGGTTTCCGCAGCCTGATGTTCCGCGACCCGGGCTGGTCCATGCCGCTGCTGGTCAAGGAGCTGGAGAAGCTGGGCGCGGAGGCGCTGATCGCGGCGAACCCCGGCGCCGTGGAGCGGTTCGGCGCCGAGCTGGGCACCGCGCGCGTGGGCTGGATCCCGATGGACGTCACCGCCGCCACCTGTGACCTGGCCGTCCACCACGGCGGCGCGACCACCGCCACCACGCTCATGGCCAACGGCGTGCCGCAGCTGGTCATCCCGGAGAACCCGCCGGAGTTCCCGCCGAACTACCACCGCGAGGCCATCGCCAAGGCCATCACCGACTTCGGCGCCGGCAAGACGCTGTGGCCGCAGGCCCAGGAGCCCGACAAGGCGCCCGGTGAAGTGATCGCCGCGGCGTGCAAGGAGCTGCTGGAGAACCCCAGTTACACCGAGCGGACGCAGTTCGTCGCCAAGGAGATCTCGACGCTGCCCACGCCCGCCGAGATCGTGCCCCGGCTGGAGGCGCTGGTCTGACGGCCGGCACACCGGCACTCCGGCAACGCCGAATCGCCCCGGGAACCGCGGAGAACCTCTCCGTCGGTCCCGGGGCGATTCGGCGTGACACATGCCCGGGTGGGCTGGGCGGTCAGCGGGCGGTCAGGGTCTCGATCTCGCGCAGCACCTCGTCCGGGGTGGGCAGCGCGGCCGCCTCCGCGGCCACGGCGCGGGCCCGCTGCGCATAGCGGGGATCGTCCAGGAGGGCGCGGCAGCCCGCCGCGATCGCCGTCTGCGGGTCCTGTCCCTGCGGCCGGTGGCGGTCCACCAGTACGGCGGCGCCGTAGCCGCTGATGGCCTCGGCGACGGCCTTGCCGTAGCCGTTGTCGGGAACGATCAGCTGGGGCACCCCGGCGTTGAGCAGCGTCATGGCCGTGGTGGCACCGCCGTGGTGGACGGCGAGGTCGCAGGTGGGGGCGACCACGTCCAGCGGGATCCAGCCGATGGTCACGTCGCCCAGCTCGGCGCCGAACCGCTCGGCGGCCTCGGGAAGCGCCGCGATCAGCACCTCCACGCCCGCGCCGGTCAGCTCGTCCACCAGCGGGCGCAGCGAGCCGGCGGAGGTGTCCAGCAGCAGGTTGCGGGTGCCCGCGGTGATCAGGGCCCGGCGGCGGCCTTCGGGGCGGGTGTACATCCACGGCTCGACGCGGCGCTGGCTGACCCGGGGCACCCAGCGCATCGACCGCGCGGCCGGCGCGCCGGGCGGGCGCAGCGGCGGCGGGCACAGGTCGATGAAGAGGTCGGGGTCCGGCAGCTCGCCAAGGCCCAGGCGCTCAAGCTGCGGGGCCAGTTCGGCCACCGCGGTCGCGTCGCGGCGGGCCATCGGGGCAATGTGCCAGATGTGGCGGACGTAGGGCACCTTCAGCTTCGCGGCGAGCACCCGCGGCACGTGGGACAGGCCGCCGACCACCAGGTCCGGGCTCCACTGCCCGCTCAGCTCCAGCAGGGCGTCGATGCGGCCGGCGGCCGTCAGGGCGTCCTGGCCGTAGCGCATGCGCTCGGGGGTGATGCAGACGGCGGGCAGGCCGACGGACTGGGCGGCCGCCATCAGCGGTTCGTCGGCGGCCAGCAGGATCTCGTGGCCGGCGTTGCGGGCGGCGGCGGCCAGCGGGGCGACGCCGAAGACGGCCGCCTGGCTGCCACCGACGGTGAACAGTATTTTCATCGCTGTCGCACTTCTTTCCGTTGCGGGAGCGGGAGCGTGCGGTGATGCGGTTGCGGGGGGTCAGCCGGCCTGGGCCATCTCCATGACGTACTGGCCGTAGGAGGAGTGGGCCAGGCGGCTGCCGAGCCGGTAGCAGGACTCCCGGTCGATGTAGCCCATGCGCCAGGCGATCTCCTCCAGGCAGGCGATGCGCACGCCCTGGCGGTGCTCGAGGACCTGGACGTAGTCGCCGGCCTCCATGAGCGCGTCGTGGGTGCCGGTGTCCAGCCAGACGAAGCCGCGCCCCAGGGGGATGAGGCGGGCCTGGCCGCGCTCGAGGTAGACACGGTTGAGGTCGGTGATCTCCAGCTCGCCGCGTTCGGAGGGCCGCAGCCGGCGGGCGATGTCGACGACCTGGTTGTCGTAGAGGTACAGGCCGGTGATGGCCAGGTTGGTGGTGGGGTGGGCGGGCTTTTCCTCCAGGGAGATGAGCCGGCCCTGCTCGTCGAGGGTGCCCACGCCGTAGCGCTCGGGGTCGCGGACCTGGTAGCCGAACAGGACGCAGCCCTCGATGTCCTGCGCGGCCCGCTGGAGCATGGGCCCGAACTCGTAGCCGTGGAAGATGTTGTCGCCCAGCACCAGGGCGACGGAGTCGTCGCCGATGTGGTCGGCGGAGACCAGGAACGCGTCCGCCAGCCCGCGGGGCTTGTCCTGCTCGGCGTAGGTCAGGGTGATGCCCAGCCAGGAGCCGTCGCCCAGCAGCCGCCGGAACATCTCCGCGTCCCCGGGCGTGGTGATGATCTCGATTTCGGTGATCCCCGCCAGCATGAGAGCCGAAAGCGGGTAGTAAATCATCGGCTTGTCGTAGACCGGGAGCATTTGCTTGGAGACCCCGAGAGTGATCGGATGGAGCCTCGTGCCATTGCCGCCGGCCAGGATGATGCCCTTCACCGTGGCGCCTCCTCGTAACTTCGTGCCAATTTAGGCAGTGCCCGCACTTTATCGGCGTCGGCCACCCGGCCGAAAGTTTCCCCGGCTGCCTCCGCATTCGAATTGCTTCCTGGTTGACAGGCACGGGTGTACTTACTCAGGCTGACGGCATACCGGTTCAGGCATGCGCATTTACTGTCGTCGTTTAGGTGGACCCGTGGAAAACGAAGATCTGACGCCCGATCTCGAATCCGAGCAGAGGGCCGGTATCGGCATCATCGGATGCGCCGACATCGCCGTGCGCCGGGCCCTGCCCGCGATCCGCCGCTCACCGTTCCATCTGGTGGCCCTCGCCAGCCGCTCGGTGGACAAGGCCCGGCGGGTGGCGGCCGGCGCCGGCTGCGCGGCCGTCGAGGGCTACGAGCGCCTCCTGGAGGTGCCCGGCATCGACGCGGTCTACATCCCGCTGCCCAACAGCGAGCACGCCACCTGGGCGCGGCGGGCGCTCGAGGCGGGAAAGCACGTCCTGATCGAAAAGCCCGCGGTGCCCGCCGAAGACACCGCCCGCGACTTGGTCGCGCTCGCCGAGGAGCGCGGTCTGGCCCTGATGGAGAACTTCGCGTTCCTGCGCCACCCCCAGCACAGCCAGGCGCAGGCGCTGCTCGCCGACGGGGCGATCGGGCAACTGCGCTCCTACCACGGCACGTTCGGCATTCCGCCGACCGATCCGCGCGGCATCAAGTACCAGGCGGACCTGGGCGGCGGGGCGCTGTGGGAGGTCGGCTGCTATCCGGTGCGCGCGGCCCAGGCCTACCTGGGTGCGTCGGCGCGGGTGCTGGGAGCGGCCTTGAGGTTCGATCCGGGTCTGGGGGTGGATGTGTCCGGGGCGGCGCTGCTGGGTGACGACGACGGGGTGAGCGCGCACTGCTCCTTCGGGCTGTCCCACGGCTACCGGTCGGCCTATGAGCTGTGGGGCAGCGAGGGGCGGCTGGTGCTGGAGTGGGCGTTCACGCCCTCGGCGAGCGCCCGCCCGGTGCTGCGCCTTGAGCAGAAGGACCGCGAGACGCGGATCCGGGCCTCGGCCTCGGATCAGTTCCTCGGGGTGTTCACCACGTTCCACGAGGCCGTACAAAACCCGGTGGCGCGGGCGGAACACCACCGCGACCTGGTGCGGCAGGCGGGGCTGATGGCCGGCATCCGCGCGCACGCCCTCGACGGGCAGAACCTGGTGGGCGCCGGCCGGTGAGGGGCGCCGGGCGCACCGAAAAAAGCAGGCAGACGGCGGGCGGCATCCGAGGATGCCGCCCGCCGTCTGCCACTCCCGCCGCGCACGCCCGCCTAGCGTGTGGCGGTCAGCGGGCGCGGCGGGCACTGGGCGTAGGTGGGCAGCAGGCCGGCCGCCGCCGCCTGGGCCAGGGTGGGCGCCGCGGCGTCCTTGTCCGAGCGGATCGGCGGCTCCTTCAAGTCCCAGGGCAGGGCCAGGTCCGGGTCGAGCGCGTCGACGTCGATCATCGTGCCGGGGACGTACTCCTGCGAGCACAGGTAGCTCATGCAGGTGTCGTCGCTCAGGGCGAGGAAGGCGTGCCCGACCCCGTCGGGCAGGTACACGGCCGTCTTCGTCTGGGGGCTTTGCAGGGTGACGTCGTAGTGGCCGAACGTCGGCGAGCCGACGCGCAGGTCGACGGCGATGTCCAGGGCGCTGCCGCGCACGCAGGTGACGAACTTGTCCTGGCCGGGCGGCACCGTGGTGCCGTGGATGCCCCGCAGGGTGTTGCGCCGCGACACCGAGTAGTTGACCTGGCGGACCGTGAACTCCCAGCCGCTGGCGGCCAGCAGCTCGCTGGCGCGCACGGACTCGAAGAAGTGGCCCCGGCGGTCCTCCAATGCCTCCGGCTGCAGGCGGTAGGCGCCGGGGACCGTCATTTCCGTTATCAGCACCGTAGTCTCCTCGCCGAACTCAACCGGTGGCGGCCGCAGTACCGGCCGCCCGGGCGATCCGCTGCCGCATGGACGCGGTGTCGTTGGTGCGCGGGAAGGCCTCGTGCGGCACGTCGACACCGAGGAGGTCGCACAGCGGCTCCCAGCCCTGCTGCACGTCGTAGACGAGGACGTTGTCCGCGCCCAGGGTCCGCACCACGTCCTCGTTGTGCCGGTGGTAGACGTCGATGGCGTGGTCCTTGTCGGCGAACCGGCCGCCGAACAGCCCGTCCCAGACCATGGCGCGGGTGATGCGCAGCAGCCGGGCCTGCGCACTGCCGGGCTCGGGCGGGTTGGCCATGCTGCGCAGCGCGAACTGGTACAGGGTGTCGTGGGTGCTGCGGTACCAGCTGTCGGCGTCGCGCACCGTGAGGATCACCTTGGCGTCGGGGAAGGCCTGGCTGAGCTGCCGGTAGTACAGGGCGCAGGGGCCGTCCACCGCGGCCTGGTAGCCGTCGAACAGGGCCGTCCAGTCGGGGCGTTCGCCGTCGCAGACGACCTCCTCCCACTGCCGCAGCCGTTCGGCGTCGCCGACGATGTCGAACATGTGGAAGGACGGGCCGCAATCGAGCCGGTCCAGGGCCGCCTTCAGCGAGGTCGTGCCGGTCCTGCCCAGACCGGCGTTGATGAGCGTGAGCACGATGGGCCCTCTTCCCTGATCTCAGCGCCAGGCCGCGTCGTCCTGGCGGGTGGCGACGTTGACCCGGTTCCACAGGTTGACCAGGCCGATGTGCATGACCAGGGCGCCGAGTTGCTCGTCGGTGTAGTACTGGGCGGACTTCTCCCAGACCTCGTCGGAGGCCATGTCCTGGGGGTCGGTCATCAGGGTGACGGCCTCGGCCATCTCCAGCGCGTGCCGCTCGGCCTCGTCGAAGCAGGACTCGGTGCGCCAGCCGGCCACCCGGGGCAGCCGCGCGTCCCACGCGCCCGCCTGCTCGTCGGGGAAGGTGTAGACGCGGCCGTTGATCTCGCTGACGCGCAGCCGGACCAGATCGAGGGTGGTCTTGGGCACGCCCGTCTTGCCGATGACCTCGGTCAGGTCGAGCAGGGGCTGCAGGGCGCCGGGAACGACCAGGGAGGGGTTGTCCATCCGTGCAGTCATCGGGATTCCTTCGTGGATATGCCGGCCTTCAGGCCGGGGAGGAAACGAAGCTCCTGCGGAGCAGGGCAGGGAAAGGCGAACCGCCTCCAGGACGATGCGGTGTCTGCGGCCACCGGCCGACACCCGTGACAAGTCGGGTGCGGTGCGCGGGGTCGTTCAGACCGGGATGCCCTCGATGACCGAGATCGGCGCGCTGGTGGGCACGGCCCGGGTGAGCTGGAAGCCGGCCTCGGCGAACAGTTCGGTGTACTCGGCGAGGGTGCGCTCCTGGGCGCCGAGCATCAGCATCAGCCAGAGGTCGATGGTGTTGCCCAGGTGCTTTTCGTTGCTCTCGGGGATCACGTACTCGATGACGAGGAGCTTGCCGCCGGGGGCGATCGCCTCGCGCGCGTTGCGCAGCGCGGTGATGGCGTCGGCCCGGGAGAAGTCGTGGATGATGTGCTTGAAGACGTAGGCGTCGCCGCCGGTGGGCAGCTTGTCGAGGTAGCCGCCGTGCTCGATGGTGAACCGGTCGGCGACCCCGGCCGCCTCGAACAGCGCCGGCGAGTCGACGGTGGCGATCTTGGAGTCGTACAGCACGCCCTTGGTGTCCGGTGCCTGCTTCAGGATGCCCGCCAGCAGGTTGCCGCGGCCGGCGATGACGTCCACGACCGTGCCGAAGACGGAGAAGTCGTAGGCGGCCAGGATCGGGTCGGTCTCGGAGGCCGAGAGCCCGCCGAACGCCTCGAAGAACACCCGGGCGTAGTCGAGGTTGGCGTGGAAGAAGTCCAGCGCGCCCATGCCGCGCAGCTTGGGCAGGTTGGCCTCGCCGCTCTCCACCGTGGCGGCCAGGTGCCCCCACTCCTCCCACAGCGTGGGGTGGCTCATCAGCACGGCGAAGCCGCGCATCGAGTCCGGGGCGTCCTCCCGCAGGTGCTCGGACATCGGGGTGTTCTCGTAGCGGCCGTCCGCACGCCGGGCGAACACCTCATGGCCGGCGAGTGCGCGCAGCAGGCGGTGGGTCGCCTGCGGGTCGGAGCCGACGCGGGCCGCGATGTCGGTCACGGACAGCGGGCCGCCGGCCAGCACGTCCGCGACGCCGAGCCGGGCCGCGACCGAAAGAGCCTGGGTGATCACCGCGCCCTGGATGAGATGGAGCAGCGCATAGGAGTCTGACTGGTCGCGAACCTCGGGCAGCACGGACATGCCTTTCCTTTCGGAGCGCCTTTTTTTCGTGGATTTCCAGACCATAGGTCGGCGATTTGGGAACCCGCAACTTCCGTATTCCCACCACGCCTTCCGGGATGTTCAACCGGGGAATTGAGCGGTTGAACAGGGCTCCGTCCAGCGCTGCTCCAGTGAAATTCCGGGGCGGCTTGTCAAATTGTTCCGGCCCGGCTACGTCGAGGAGGCCCCGTTGCGGTACGACACCCCAACCCCGGTGGATTTCTGGTTCGACCCGACCTGCCCCTGGGCGTGGATGACCTCCCGCTGGATCCTCGAGGTCGCCCGGCAGCGGCCGCTCGAGCTGCGCTGGCATCTGATGAGCCTGACCGTCCTCAACGAGGGACGGACCGATCTGCCCGAGCGCTGGCACCGCGACCTCGCGGTGCGGATGGAGCCGGTGCGGGTGTGCGCCGCCGCCGAACAGACCTACGGCCCGCAGGTGCTGGGCGATCTGTACACCGAGCTCGGCACCCGCTTCCACCTGCGGCAGGCGCCCAAGGAGCACGCCACCTACGCGGCCGCCCTGACGGCGGCGGGCCTCGACCCCCGCCTCGCCGACGCGGCGGGGGCCAAGACGTACGACGGCGCGGTGCGCGCCTCGCATCACGACGGCATCGGCCGGGTCGGCGCGGATGTGGGCACGCCCGTCGTCGCGGTCGGGGACGTGGCGTTCTTCGGGCCCGTGGTGACCCCCGCCCCCCGGGGTGAGGCCGCGGTGCGGCTGTGGGACGGGGTGCTCGCCATGGCGGCGACCGAGGGGTTCTTCGAGCTCAAGCGCACCCGCACCCGGGGACCGGTCTTCACCTGAGGCCTCAGCGGGCCGCCGCCGTCACCGGGGCGGTCCAGTTCTGTGCCAGCCAGCTCTCCAGCGTGATCAGGCCGGGCCGGGTGCGGCGCAACTCCTCAAGGTCGGCGCGGTAGCCGTCGCGCTCGAACCAGTCGAACATGTTGGCCAGGTCGGGGCGGGCGCTTCGCAGCGGCTCGATCGGCAGTTGCTGGTAGCGGGTGGGGATCCCTGAGACCGCTTCGAAGGCCGCGGCCATCTGCGGCCCGGTCAGGGCGTCGCCGGCGATCTCCACCGTCCGGCCCAGCCAGGCGTCGGCGTTCTCGAAGGCGTCCGCGGCGAACACGCCGATGTCACCGGTGGCGATGAGCTGCACCGGGATCTGCGGGTCCAGCCACATCGCCAGCACCAGGCCGTCCCCGGCCGGGCGCGGGGCGATGTCGAGCAGGATGTCGTGGAACATCACCGGGCGCAGCACGGTCGTGGGCAGGTCGAGGGTGGCCAGGTACTGCTCGACGCGGTGCTTGCTCTCGAAGTGCGGGACCCGGGTGTCGCGGTCCGCGCCGCCGACCGAGCTGTAGACGAAGTGCCGCACCCCGGCCCGCACCGCGGCATCCGCCACCGCCCGGGCCTGGCGCTCCTCGGCCTCGACGCCGCCGGGCTGGCGGAAGGTCTGCACGCTGAACACCCCGTGCACGCCGTCCATCGCCGCCGCCAGGGAGGCCTGGTCGTCCATGTCGCCGCGGATCAGGACCGCGCCCGCCTCCGCGAGCGCCCGCGCCTGGTCCTTGGCCGCATCGCGGACCAGGGCGTGCACGCGGTGGCCGCGCCGCAGCAGTTCGCGGGCCACCGCCCCGCCCTGCCGGCCGGTTGCGCCGAGCACCAGGATCGTTCCCTCAAGCGCCACTGTGTCTCTCCAAGTCTCGTGCCCGCCGGACAACGCGCCCGGCGGTGCGGTCGGATGCGGCCGCCAGGCGGCCGCCGTGCGTCGGGCGGGCTACCAGGGGATCGGTCCCTCGTCCGCCAGGCACACGCCCGACGGGCCGGACTCCTCCAGCAGGGCCAGGCGGACCACGACGGCCGCCCCCTCGGCGGGTGTGCGCCGGCCGCGGTGGTGGTTGATGTCCGTGGCCACCACGCCGGGCAGGGCCGCGTTGACCTTGACGGAAGTCCCGCGCAGCTCCTTGGCGTAGGCGAGCGTGAGCGCGTTCAGCGCGGTCTTCGACGACTGGTAGGCGATCATGTTGACGCCCGCCAGCGGGGAGCCGGGGTCCGAGGTCAGGGCCAGCGAGGCGGTGTGGCTGGAGAGGTTGACGATCCGGCCGGCCTTCGAGCGGCGCAGCAGCGGCAGCATCGCGCCGGTGACGGTGACCACGCCGAAGACGTTGGTCTCGTACACCTCCCGCAGATCCGCCGCGCTCGCGGCGCTCGGGGGGCCGGTGAAGCTGCCCGCGGTGCCGGCGTTGTTGACCAGGATGTCCAGGCGGCCATAACGCCGTTCGATCTCCGCCGCGGCCTCGGCGACACAAGCCGGGTCCCGCACGTCGAGCCTGAGCGTTGTCGCGGCGATGCCGTCGGCGGCCAGCGCGTCGGCGGCCTGCTTGCCACGCGTCTCCTCGCGCGCGCCGACGATGACGACGATCCCCCGCTCACCGAGCCGGCGTGCCACGGCGAATCCGATGCCCTTGTTGGCACCGGTGACCAGAGCGATCTTCTCGTCCGTCACGTCAGCTTCCTTTCGCGGGGCCGGTAATGCGCGCATTCACCGGGGGAGAAAAATTCCCGAAGGCACCCGACGATATTGCTGCGGCGCGGACCGCATGCTCAAGTGTTCAGCTCCGCGTTCAATTGCGCCGACTCCACGGTCGAACACCCCCCACCGCGCAGGGAATTGGTGAATCGTTGCGGCCGGAGATTGCCCTGAGTAGCTTCACCATGGCCAACCATTGCCACAGCGCAAAGGGCCTCAAAAAATGAAAACAACTGACGTCATCGTGGTCGGTGCGGGCCCGGTCGGCCTGATGCTGGCCGGAGAACTGCGGCTGGCCGGAGTGGACGTGGCCGTCTACGACCGGCTGCCCGCCCCGACCGAAGAGTCCCGGGCACTGGGCTTCAACCGGCGCGCCGCCGAATCCCTGGACCAGCGCGGACTGCTGCCCCGCCTGGGCGCGGTGCGGTGGGGCCCGATGGGCCACTTCGGCGGGGTCCGCTTCGACCTCGGCATGCTGGACGAGGACCACAGCGGGGTGCTGGGCCTGTCCCAGACCCGCACCGAACAGGCGCTGGGCCAGTGGCTGGCCGAGCTCGGCGTGCCGGTGCGCCGCGGCCGGGAGGTCACCGGCCTGCGCGAGGCGACCGACCATGTCGTGGTGTCCTACGCCGGCCCCGACGGCGCCGGCGAGGAAAGCGCCCGCTACGTGGCCGGCTGCGACGGCGCGGGCAGCACGGTGCGCCGCCTGGCCGGCATCCCCACCACCGTCTGGGAGCCCACCCGGGGCATGTACACCGCGGAGATCACCGGTGTCAGCCCGCGCCCGCGGCCGATCGGCGAACGGCTGCCCGGCGGCCGCATGGTGGTGTGCACCCCGCTGGGCGGGGGCCGCTGCCGGGTGGTCGTCCACGACCCGGCCCTGCCCGCCCGCCCCGAGCCGGGTGCGCTGACCTTCGCCGAGGTCGCCGACGCGTGGCGGCGGCTGACGGGCGAGTCCATCGACGAAGCGCAGTGCCTGTGGCTGTGGGCCTCGGGCAACTCCTCCGCGCTGGCCGAGACCTACCGGCGCGGCCGGGTGCTGCTGGCGGGCGACGCCGCGCACGAGATCCCCCCGCTGGCCGCCTGGGGGCTGAGCGCCGGGCTGCAGGACGCCGTCAACCTCGGCTGGAAGCTGGCCGCCACCGTCCAGGGCCGGGCGCCCGAGGGCCTGCTGGACACCTACCACGGCGAACGCCACCCCGTCGGGGAGCAGTTGATCCGCAACGCCCGGGCCGCCGCCAGGCTCTACCTCGGGGACGAGGCCATGGACCCGGTGCGCGAGGTGGTGGGCGAACTGCTGGCCCACAAGGACGCCGCCGAGCAGACCGCGGGCATCGTCAGCGGCCTGGGCATCCGCTACGACCTGGCCGAGGGCGACCACCCCCTGCTGGGCCGGCGCATGCCCCCCGACACCGCCCTCACCCTCGCCGACGGCGCCCGCACCCGCGTCGGCGAACTCCTGCGCACCGGACGCGGCCTGCTCCTGACATCCGCCGACACCCTTGCCGCGGCCGCCCAGGATTACAGCGACCGCGTCCACACGGTCACCGCCGCCTGGAGCATGCCCGGCACCCCCCTGGACGCCGTCCTGATCCGCCCCGACGGCTACGTCGCCTGGACCTCCCCGCACACCGCCGACGACCTCACCCAGGTGCTCGAGCACTGGTTCGGCACCGCACGCGTCCGGCAGCCCGCCGGCCGGTGAGCACCGACGGCACCCTTCGACTGAGGAGTAGATGACATGGCCAGGGATGTAATCGTCGTCGGGGCCGGCCCGGTCGGGCTGATGACCGCCGGTGAACTCGCCCTGCGCGGCGTTCACGTCGTCGTCCTGGAGCGCCTGGACGCCCCCACCCGCCAGTCACGCGGCGCGAGCTTCACCAAGCGCACCGCCGAATGCTTCGACCAACGTGGCCTGCTGGAGCGGCTGGGGGCCACCGAGCCCGCCGACAGCCACTTCGGCGGGGTGCCCATCGACCTCGGCATGCTGGAGGAGGACCACTACGGGCACCGGGGGGTCTCCCAGTTCCGCACCGAGCGGATGCTGGAGGAGTGGGTGGGCGAACTCGGCGTGCCCGTCCTGCGCGGCTTTGAGGTGACCGGCCTGCGCCAGGACGACGACGAGGTCGTGGTCAGCGTCGACGGCCCCGACGGGACCGCCGAGGAGCGCGCCGCCTACCTCGTGGGCTGCGACGGCGGGCGCAGCACGGTGCGCCGGCTGGCCGGCATCGCCTTCCCCGGCACCGACGGCCGGCGCGGCTTCCTCACCGCCGACGTCACCGGCATCGACACCCGCAAGCGGCGCATCGGGGAGGACCTGCCCGGCGGCAGCATGGTGATGGCGATGGACCTGGAGAACGGCGTCACCCGGGTCGTCGTCCACGAGGCCGGCACCCAGCCGCCCCGCGACCGAGGCGCCATCGCCTTCGCCGACCTCGCCGACGCCTGGCAGCGGCTGACGGGCGAGTCCATCCACCACGGGCAGTGCCGCTGGATCAGCTGCTTCACCGACGCCTCCCGCGCCGCGGCCGCATACCGGAGCGGCCGGGTCTTCCTGGCCGGCGACGCCGCGCACGTGCAGCCCCCGGCCATGGCGCAGGGGCTGAGCGTGGGCGTGCAGGACGCGGTCAACCTCGGCTGGAAGCTGGCCGCCACCGTCCAGGGCCGTGCGCCTGAAGGCCTGTTGGACACCTATCACGGTGAACGGCACCCGGTGGGCGAGCAGTTGGCGCGCAACGCCCGCGCGGCGATCGAACTGCGCCTGACCGGTGCGGACATGGACCCGGTGCGCGAGGTCGTGGGCGAGCTGCTGGCCCACAGGGACGCCGCCGAGTACGCGGCGGGCATGCTGAGCAACCTCGGCGTCCGCTACGACCTGGCCAAGGGCGACCACCCCCTGCTGGGCCGGCGCATGCCCCCCGACACCGCCCTCACCCTGGCCGACACCACCCGCACCCGCGTCGGCGAACTGCTGCGCACCGGACGCGGCCTGCTCCTGACGTCCGACGAGGCCATTGCCGCGGCCGCCCACGGTCACCGCGACCGCGTCGACATCCACACCGGCACCTGGACCGTGCCGGGCACGG
Organism: Streptomyces sp. SLBN-31; assembly: GCF_006715395.1. Lineage (NCBI taxonomy): Bacteria > Bacillati > Actinomycetota > Actinomycetes > Kitasatosporales > Streptomycetaceae > Streptomyces > Streptomyces sp. SLBN-31. The sequence continues at coordinate 4,086,794 of NZ_VFNC01000001.1, read as the reverse complement.
CCCTGGACGCCGTCCTGATCCGTCCCGACGGCTACGTCGCCTGGACCTGCCCCGGCACCGTCGACGACCTCACCCAGGCCCTCGAGCGCTGGTTCGGCACCGCACACGGGACCCTCTAGGCGCTCTCGACCGGGGGGCTGGGCCCCCCGGCGAGACTGCCAGGACCTGTCTTGACGCCGCAGGAATCGGCGGCGCAAGACGGCCCCTCTTTCGACACTAACCGCGAAGGATCTGGTCAAATGGCTGGCACCGAACAGGATCAGGTGAGTGGAAAGCCCCATGTGGTCGTCATCGGGGGTGGCATCGCGGGACTGGCGGCGGCGTTCCAGCTCCGCAACGAGCCGGTCCGGGTGACGGTGCTGGAGGCGTCCTCCCGGCTCGGCGGGAAACTGTCGGTCTCCGAGGTCGCGGGCGTCGCCGTCGACGAGGGCGCCGAATCGCTGTACGCCAACCGGCGCCGCACGACCGGGCTGATCGCGGACGCCGGACTCGGCGAGAAGATCATGTCGGCGGGTGTGACGGCGTCGGCGATCTGGAGCAGGGGCGAGATCCGGCAGCAGCCGGACCGTCAGTTCATGGGCGTGCCCTGCGACATGGACGACCTCGCCCGCTCCGGCGTGGTCTCGGGTGAGGGCGTGGAGCGGGCCCGGCAGGATCTGGTGCTGCCCTCCTTCGACCGGGAGGGTGACGTCTCGGTCGCCGACTACGTCGGCGGGCGCTTCGGCCAGGAGGTCGTGGACCGTCTGGTCGAGCCGTTCCTGGCCGGGGTGTTCGCCGGCCGGGCCACGGACCTGTCGTTCGAGGCCACGCTGACGCCGCTGGCGAAGGCGGCCCGCTCGCACGTCTCGCTGGCGGACGCGGCCGGCTCGCTGACGCCCGTGCTCGCTCCGGGGCAGAAGCCGCCGCCGGTGCGGGTGGCGACCCTGGAGGGCGGGTTCGGCTCGCTGCCCGCGGTGCTGGTGCGCGAGGTGCTGGCGGCGGCGCCGGACGCGTCGGTGCGCACCGACGCCCCCGTCCGCGAGCTGGCCCGCAGTGCGGACGGCTGGCGGATCAGCGTGGGCACGGCCTCCGGGACGGAGCACCTCACGGCGGACGCCGTGATCATCGCCGTTCCGGCCGCTCCCGCGGGCCGGCTGCTCGCGCAGGTGCCCGGCACCGGCCGGGCCGTCTCGGCGTTCGCCGAGGTGCCCTACGCCAACGTGGCGGTGGTGACCCTCGCCTATCCCCGTTCGGCGTTCCCCGGCGGCCTTGCGGGCCGCGGCTATGCCGCCTACCGGGTGCCGGCGCCGGAGGGCAAGGCGGTCAAGGAGGTCACCTTCACCACCGTGAAGTGGCCGCACCTGGCCGGCGAGGTGGAGATCGTGCGCTGTGCGATGGGCCGGTTCGGCGAGGAGGACCTGCTGGGCCGCGACGACGCCGACCTGGTGGCGCTGGCGACCGCGGAACTGGCCGAGGCCACCGGGGTGCACGGTGTGCCGGTGGCCAGCCGGGTCAGCCGCTGGCAGGACGCGCTGCCGCAGTACACCGTCGGCCACTTCGAGCGGGTGCGGCAGATCCGTGAGACGGTCGCCGCCCAGCCTGGTCTCGCCGTGTGCGGCGCCCTGTACGACGGGGTGGGTGTGGGGGTGTGCATGGCCTCCGCGCGGCAGGCCACCGAGCAGGTGCTGGCCTGGGTGAAGCAGGACGCCGCCGCCCGTGCGACGGCGGTCGGAGCCTGAAGGCTTCTCCCCCGACACTCAAAAGCGGCCGTGCCCGGTGGGCACGGCCGCTTTGGTGGTGCGGTCGGGGCGCGCTCAGCGGTCCAGCACCGTGGCGAAGACCTGCGCCAGGACCTGCTCGGGGTCGCCGGCGCCGTCCGTGCTGCGCCAGGCGACGTGCTGGTCGGGACGGACCAGCAGGGCGCCGCTGTCGGTGATCTCCCGCACGGCCGCCCAGCCGCCGTCGACGTCGGCGTGAGTGCCGCCGGCGCCGATGCTGACCGTGCGCAGGGCGACGGAGAACTTCTCCGCCACGCGTACGGCCGCCTCGCGCCAGGCTGTGCCCTCGGGGCCGGTGATGAGGGTGAAGTCGGTCGGGCCGGTGAGGTCCAGGGTGGACAGGCGCCGGCCGCCGGCGGTGATCCAGGCGTGCGGCAGCCGGTGTCCGGGGCGGGAGGTGGGCTGGTGCTCGTTGCGCATGGGGACGCGGGCGGGCGGCGTGCTGCCGTCCGTGACGAGCGCGCCGTCCTCGTAGTGGAAGCCGACCTCCATGTCGAGGGACTGGCAGCCCCCGCGGTGGGTGTGGAAGATCTCCAGGGCGCGGGCCCGCACGGTGTCGCCGAGCGGCGAGGGGTCGAAGTAGGACTCCAGGCGCTGCCTGCGGCGGCCGGCGGGGATGTTGTGGCCGGCGCCGACGGCGTCGATGACGGCCTGGTGGTGGACGGCCGCGGAGACCGCCCAGTCCACGTTCTCCCGGCCCACGGGCCGGCGTTCGGCCTCGTAGCTGTCGACCAGGGTGTCGCCGGCGCGGCCGGCGAGGACCGCGGCCAGCTTCCAGGCGAGGTTGTGGGCGTCCTGGATGCCGGTGTTCAGGCCCAGGCCGACGGCCGGGGGCTGGCGGTGCGCGGCGTCGCCGGCGATGAGCACGCGGCCCACCCGGTAGCGGTCGGCGAGGTGGGCGTGCACGATCCAGTCCGTCACCTTGTGCACCGTCACCTGAAGGTCGGGGATGCGCAGCAGCTCGCGGATGCGGGGCACGACGTTGTCGTTGTTCCAGCGTCCGGGCGGGCCGGGGGCGAAGTGCAGGCCCCACTGCTCGCACTCCTTGCCCCAGCGCGGCCCCATCTCGATGAGGTTGCTGGACAGGTCGGGGTCCTCGGGGCTGAGGAAGTGCGTGATGAGCGTGCCCTCCTCCCACCATTCGGAGAGGTCGGCGGAGAAGTACACGGTGGTGGTGTTGACCAGGCCGGGCGGGCCCTGCAGCTGGATGCCGACCTCGGATCCGACCATGCGGCCGCCGTCGGCGCCCAGAAGGTACTGCGCCGTGACCGTGGTGGTCTCCCCGCTCTCCACGTTGCGGATCTCGGCGACGACGTGGTCGCCCTCCTCGCGGAAGGAGGTCAGCTCGTGGTGGAAGAGGATCCGCCCGGGATTGCGCTGCTCGGCGTGCCGGCGCAGGATCGGCTCCAGCCACATCTGCGGCAGCTTGGCGGGCAGCAGCGGCCCGGCCGCCGCATAGGTCTCGCGCAGCGCGCCGCCGCCGAAGGCGTCCATCTCGTGGATCAGGCGCCGCTCCAGCGGCCCGTCACCGGCGAGCGTGGTCTGCCAGCGCACCTTGCCGAACTTCTCCAGCGGCGCCGCCTCGGCGAGCACGTCGTCGGCGACGCCGTGCTGCCGGTAGATCTCCATCGTGCGCTGGTTGAGGTAGTGCGCCTTCGGAACCCTCGATGTGTCCGGGTGCCGTTCCACCAGCAGATGATCGACGCCCTGGTCGGACAGGAAGACGGAGGCGGACAGACCGCACCCGCCACCGCCCACGATCAGAACCGGAACCTCGATGGCTCCCATATTCGCCCCTTAAGAATCGGCCGATGCCTTGCCAGTCGCAGCCTGGCAAAGCCCTCTTCAGCACCGGTCAAGCACGACTGGACCGCAGCCGCGACCGCTCGCGCCAGGTGCGGCGCCGACCGGTGGGCGCCGCGGACTGCTCGCTGTAGGCCCAGCCGAGCCAGTCCTTGATGTCGACCGCCACCACCGGTCCGCCGTCCTTGAGGTAGCGGGCGCCGTCGAACTGCTCGTACTTGCCGTCCAGCAGGCCCAGCGCGCGGGTGCGCTCCGGGCCGTCGCCGATGACCCGGGCGGTGCCCCGCAGCCGCACCCACCACGCCCCCAGCCAGTTCTCGTCGTAGCAGTCGGCCAGGACCGTCACCCGCGGGTCGCGGTCGAGGTTGCGCAGCCGCTTGGGCCGCGGATTGCCGCTCTTGGGCTTGTCGGTGGGTGAGTAGAAGATGCCGCCGTCGACCACGAAGATGACCGGCACGACATGGGCGCGCCCGCGGTCGTCGACCGTGGCCAGCCGCACGGCCCGCTCCCGCTCGAACCGGCTGCGCATCTCTTCCTGTCCGAGTTTCATCCGTTGCTCCTTGGTCTGCCTGACAGTGCCCGGCGCCGGACATGCCGAAGTCACGCCCGCGGCACCTGGCCGGCCGGGCGGGGCCCGCACCTTGCGCGGGGGTCTACCGCTGTTCGGTGCTCACCAGCGGTTCGTGCCGCTGCGGGCGGTGCCGGCGCCGGCGCAGCAGCAGGATCAGGACGGCGCCCAGGGCGGCGAGGGCGATGGTGGTCTGCCCGGACAGGCGGATGGTGCCCGTCGCGCCGAACGCGCCGATCAGGGGGCCGGCGAGGACCGCGCCCAGCGGGGTGGCGATCACCAGGATCGCGCTGCGGAACGCGCTGAGGCTGACCAACTCCTCCAGGGGCGCCTTTTGTTGCAGCAGGGTGATGCTCACCGGCCCGTAGGGCGCGTAGATCAGGCCGCCCAGGCCGAAGCCGGCGATGCCCGCGGCGAGGGTGCCGAAGTGGGCGAAGGGCAGGATCGCCAGCCCCCAGCCGGCCACGATGGCCAGCACGGTCGGCCACAGCGGCAGCCGCCGCAGCGTTCCGGTGATCCAGGTCCCGATCACCGCGCCGACACCGAACGCGCTCCAGATCCAGCCGAGCACGGTGGGATCGGAGCCCATCCGCTCGGCCACGACCAGGGGGACGGCCACCTCGATGGGCCCGTACAGCAGGTAGAAGACGAACGACAGGCCCAGCAGGCCCAGCAGTTCGGGGTGGCGGGCGAGGGTCTGGCCGCTGCGCCGCAGCGGCACCGGCGGCCGCCGCTCGAGGGTGCCCTCGCCGCGTACCCGGGCCGTGACCAGGGCGAGGTAGGCGTAGCTGAGCGCGTCGGCGGCGAGCACCGCGGCCGGCCCGAGGGCGGCCGAGACCAGACCGGCCAGCGGGGGGCCGGTGATGAACGACAGCTGCTCCTGGCTGCCCACCAGGGCGTGGCCGGCCAGCCGGTCTTCGGCCGGGAGGGTCTCGGCGACGAAGGTCTGCCGGCCGGCGATCCCCCAGGCGTGCAGGATCGAGGACAGGGCGAGCAGGGCGATGTAGGTCGCGGCGGTCAGCAGTCCGGTCCAGTACAAGGCGGGGATCAGGGCGAACAGGGCGCCGCGCAGGAGGGCGTTGACCAGGATCAGGCTGCGGGCGTTGCGTCCGCTGAGCCAGCGTCCCAGGGTCAGGGAGCCGAGCGCGGCGGGCAGGCTGTAGGCGGCGACGGCGAGCCCCACCACCAGGGACCGGTGGGTGGGGGCGGCCAGTTCGACGGCCAGCCAGGCCACCCCGATGAAGCTCATGCCGTCGCCGAGGAAGGAGACGAGGAATCCGGGCTGCAGCCGGCGGAAGTCGGGGTTGGCCAGGCAGCGGGTGTAGCCCTCGGGCAGCACCCGCTGAATGCGCCGTGCCGGGGTCATCGAGCGGGCCCCTCCGATTCGCTCACCGCGCAGCGGAACCCGATCTCCGGACTCCTGGTCACCAGCGTCTTGCCCGCCCGGCTGAGCGTGGTGAGCAGCGCGGGCGGTGAACTCCACGCCCCGCCGCGGACGCTGACCTCGGCCGACCACTCCCCCCACAGATCGCCCGGGTCCATGGCGGCGAAGCGCGGCTGTAGGGGGAGGCCGTCCAGGAAGCGGGTGGAGGTCCACTCCCACACGTTGCCGCACAAATCCCTCACCCCGAAGGGGGATTCGCCACCCGGCAGGTTCACCGGGCCGGTCAGTGCGGGCAGGTGGGCGACAGACAGATCCGCGAGCCGGCGCAGCCACGCGGCGCGGTCCAGGCCCACATCGCCGTCCCAGCCCAGGAGCGCGTGCAGGCCCCGCACCCGCTCGGGCCGGAAGTCGGCTCCCCACGGGTGGCGGCGGTGGTCGTCGCCGCGGGCGGCCCGCTCCCACTCGTCCTCGGTGGGCAGCCGCTTGCCGCACCAGGCGGCGTAGGCGACCGCGTCGTACCAGCTGACCCCGGTCGCCGGATGGCCGCCGGCGCAGCGGGGGTCGTCGGCGGTGGAGCGGGTGTGGTCGGTGTTCCTGGGCTCGTCCGGATGGCACCACAGGTGGCCCTGCTCACCGACGTCGGCGACGAACGCGTCGTAGTCGTCGTTGGTGACCGGGCAGGTGTCCAGGTAGAAGCCCTCGACGGTGACCTCGGCCACCGCGGGCTCACCCGGATCACCCCAGGAGCGTTCCTCGCCGGGAGGTGTGCCGCGGCGCAACCGTCCGGCCGGGATGTGCCGCATCCCCTCCAGGGAGAGCCGGCTGGGCAGCCGGTCCGCGGACAACGGGACGGGAAGCTCCTCAAGAACCGTGTCTGCCAGTGCCGTGTCGGCGAGCAGGGTCTGTGCCGAGGCCAGCGCCTGGGCGTCCGCCACCGTCACGTAGTTCCCGGCGCCGCCGGCGATCTGGTCGGGTGAGCGGCCCAGCACGGCCAGCAGGGCGTGCAGCGCGGACGGGCCGCCCGCCGCGCGCAGGGCCGGCGTTGCGGCCAGGGCCGCCAGGGCCGGGCCGCGCACGGTCTCGTCCGGGTCGGCCAGCGCCCAGCCGACGGCCTCCGCCGCCAGGTCCGGGGCGAGCCGTACGGCGGCCGCGAGGGCCTGGCGGCGGATCTCGGGCATCTCGTGCAGCAGGCCGACCGCCAGGCATTCAGCGAGCAGCTGCGGGTCGGCCAGCTGCTCCAGGGTGCTCAGGTAGCCGGCGATCAGGGCGTCGCGTTCGGCGGCCGGCCCCTCGGCCCAGGCGGCGAGGTGCAGGACTTGGGGCGGAACGTCCGCGGTGGTGGTGGTCATCGGGGCCTTCCTTCGTGGATACCCCGGCCTTCAGGCCGGGGAGGAAACGAAGCAACTGCGGAGCAGGGCAGGGAAAGCCGGTTCGCCGCCAGGGCGGAGCGGCGTCCATTTCCACGAACCGGCAGATGGCCACAAGCCGGCGTAATAGTTTGTGAGCCGTGGCCACTTTCGTGAAGCGGGCGTTCAAGTACCGCTTCTATCCGACCGATGCGCAGGCAGCCGAGCTGTCGCGCACGTTCGGATGTGTGCGGAAGGTCTACAACCTGGCCCTTGCGGCGCGCACGCAGGCGTGGGCGAGGCAGGAGCGGGTGAGCTACCACCAGACGTCGGCGATGCTGACGGCCTGGAAGAAGAGCGAGGAACTCGCCTACCTCAACGAGGTTTCCTCCGTGCCGCTCCAGCAGGCTCTGCGGCACCTTCAGACGGCGTTCACGAACTTCTTCGGCAGGCGGGCGAGGCACCCGCGGTTCAAGTCGCGGAAGAAGTCGCGGAAGTCGGCGGAGTACACCACCAGCGCATTCCGGTTCAGGGCCGGCAGGCTGACCCTGGCGAAGATGGCGGAGCCGCTGGAGATCGTGTGGTCCCGTCCCCTGCCCGAGGGTGCGTCGCCGTCTACCGTGACGGTGTCCAAGGACGCGGCCGGACGCTGGTATGTGTCCCTGCTGTGTGAGGACCCCTCCGTCCGGCCACTTCCCCCCACCCACGCGGCCGTCGGTGTCGACGTCGGCCTCGATCACCTGCTGACCCTCTCCACCGGGGAGAAGGTCTCCAACCCCCGGCACGAGCACCGCGATGGAGCCCGCCTGGCCACGGCCCAGCGGCAGCTCGCCCGCAAGGCCAAGGGGGAGGGAGCCAACCGGGCCAAGGCACGCCGGAAGGTGGCCAAGGTCTACGCCCGCATCACCGACCGCAGGCGCGACCACCTGCACAAAATCACCACTCGTCTCGTTCGTGAAAACCAAACGATCGTGATCGAGGACCTCGCCGTTCAAAACATGATGAAGAACGCCAGCCTGGCCCGCGCCATCAGCGACGCGGCCTGGTCCGATTTCCGGAGCATGCTGGAATACAAGGCCCAGTGGTACGGCCGCGCAGTGATCGCGATCGACCAATGGTTCCCCTCCTCCAAGCTGTGCTCCGCCTGCGGCAGCCTGCAGGACACGATGCCGCTCAACGTCCGCGCGTGGACGTGCGCCTGCGGCACGACCCACGACCGGGACGTGAACGCGGCGAAGAACATTCTGGCCGTCGGGCTGACGGCGTCGGTCTGTGGAGCTGATGTGAGACCTCAACGGAGTACTCCGGGCGGGCAGTCGGCGATGAAGCAGAAAACCCCACGGCGCGAGCCGTAGGACTCCCCCTCCTTCAGGAGGGGGAGGAAGTCAACGTGTGCCGGCCTCCGCTCCGGTGATCATCTTGGCGAAGTCCTCGCCCGCCCGGTGGCTGTACGCGGTGCCCGCCGAGGGCTTTTCCCCCGCGGAGTAGTACACGTACAGCGTTGCCCGGCTGGTGTCGTCCAGTACCGGGCCGGAGTGGTGGAGGATGTTGTAGGTGTGGCAGATGACGTCGCCCGCCTCGGCCTCCAGCGGAAGTCCCACCGGTTCAAGGCGGCGTGGCGGATAGCGGTGGGAGCCGGGCACCAGGACCAGGCAGCCGTTGCGCAGGGTGGCGTCGTCCAGGTAGATGCCCACGTTCACCAGGGGGGTCAGCGGCAGGTCGTGCGGGAAGTCCAGGTGCCAGTCCAGGGCACTGTAGGAGCTGCGCTTGCCGCGTTTCATCTGCCATACGGCGCCGTCGACGGCGTCCTCGAACCGCCAGGTCGGCCCGCCCAGCAGGCCGGGGCCGAGCGCGTCCAGGTTGCGTCGCTCGATCAGGTCGCGGGTGTCGGCGCAGTGCAGGGTGAAGTAGGGCAGCCGGTGCAGGGTCGCCCGGCCGTTCTCGTCGTAGGAGGGTTTGATGACCTGGTCGCGGTGTTCGGCCGGCACGTTGCCGGCGAGGGTGTCGCGTTCCAGGCGCTGGGCGTCGCGTTTGATGAGGTCCACGTCGTGGGCGTCGAAGATGCCGCGGTAGATGACGAAGCCGTACTGCTCGTAGAAGGCGCGTTGTTCGGCCGTCACCGTGCCGTCGTAGCCAAAGCGGGGAATGCGCTGCGGGGAGCTCACCGGATCACTCCTCGGAAGCCGATCTCGTTGTGCCGGTCGGTGAAGAGGTCCTTGCCGCGGAAGTATGCCGTGACCTGCTCGCGCATGGAGGTCCACGCGCCGCCCCGGATGACCACTGAGGTCTCCTCGGCGGTGGCCCATTCGGTGCGGGGCCGGCCGGAGATCATCGGCTTCATGCGGTCGCGGGTGAAGAAGTTGGTGTCCGTCCACTCCCAGCAGTTGCCGACCAGGTCCGCCACGCCGTAGCTGCTGACGTTCTTGGGGTGGGAGCCGACCGGGACGGTGGTGACGGCCGGGGTTTCCTCGTCGAAGGTGCTCAGGGTGTCGCGCCAGTGCTCCAGGTTCTTCGCCTCGCCGAAGGAGGCGCCGAACCAGCGCAGGGCGTCGGGGTCGAAGTCATCGCCCCACGGGTACAGGGAGCCGTTCTCGCCGCGGGCGGCCTTCTCCCATTCCAGTTCGGTGGGCAGCCGTTTGCCGATGTGCGCGAGGTAGGCGTAGGCGTCGTACCAGTCGACGCCGGTGGCGGGGTGGTCGGGGCCGAACCGGGCGTCGCCGGTGATGCCGCGGCGGTGGTCCTTGTCCTCGGGCTCGTCGGGGTGGCACAGGGCGTGCTCGGCGGCCAGCGGGCCGTTCGCCCAGGCGTCGTACTCGGCGTTGGTCACCGGGTGGCGGTCGATGAGGAAGTCGGGCAGGTGGCGGCGCTGGCGGGGCACGGCGTCGTCCACGTCGTACAGCGGATGGACGACGTCGTCGATGCCGATGCCGACGACGAAGTCGCCGGCCGGGATGAGGACCATGCCCTCGGGGACGGGGCGGGGCAGGTTGGGCGGGTCGTAGTCCCAGTGTTCGCCCAGTGCGCACTCCTCGGGCAGCTGGCCGGTGCGGGTGTGCTCCCGCTCGATTTCAAGGCGGGCCGCGCGGTCCTCGGCGCCGAGGATGGCGTCCATCGCCTTGGCCACGACGGCGGCGCCGATGCCGACCGGCTTGGTGCTGCGCAGCAGGCCGGCCTCGGCCGGTCCGGTGATGTGCAGCAGCTCCTCATAAGCCTCGCCGATGCGGTGGCGGCCGGCGATCTTCGCGGCGGTGAACACGACGAAGTCCTCGTCGTCGCCGAGCAGCCAGACCAGGAATTCCCGCGCCGCGGGCAGCGTGGCCATAAACGGCTCGACGCCCTCGAGAACCGTCAGGCGGACATCCGCACGGGGGTGGGTCGCCGCCATCGCACAGAGTTCTTCGATGACCATGGGGTGGCGAAGCGCCGCGATCGCCTCGCGCAGTTCGGCGCGTTCTTCACCGGTCAGCGGTTCGCGTGATGTCTGCCAGACCTCCGGGGCCAGAAAACGTTCGACCAGCCCGTTCACATTCTTCTGCTCGACGGCAAAACGTTCGTAACTCCACCTGTGCACTGATCCCACCTCGATTGCCACGACTCAGATATCCCTGGGCCAAAAACCCTGGCCTGTGGAGGGTGATGTCACCCTCCACAGGCCACGAGAGCGCCCTGATCAGGCAGCCCACTTGAAGTACTTACCGGCCGGACGGACACCGCCCTTACGCTGCGAGCGCAGAGCGTTCCACTGGCGAAGCGTCTTCATCTGATTCACCTCCCGAAGCTGTATCGGCAATCGAGTGCATTGACGATCGCGTCGGGTGCTCCGCTGTGTCAAGTTCATGGTTTTTCAAGGGTGTTGGTCGAGCGGTTCTGCTTGTTCAACTGCCGAGGCGCTCCGGTTGAACAAGCCGGGCGGGGAAGAGAATTCACCTATCCCCGATTGGGAAAGGAGTGCGTTGTGCGAGTTCTCGTCGTGCCGTTTCCGTGGAAGGCGCACGTGTTCAATCTGGTGCCGCTGGCGTGGTCGCTGCGCACGGCCGGGCACGAGGTGCGGGTGGCCTGCTGGCCGGATCTGCTGGACGCCGTCACCTCGGCCGGGCTGACCGCCGTGGCCGTCGGTCCCGGCGAGACGGCACAGGTGCGCACCCAGCGCGACCGGCGCCAGAGCTCCGACCGCGCCGCCGCCGCGCAGCGGGCCCCGCAGCAGGGCCTGGAGGCGCTGTTCGACATACGGCCGGGCCGTGAGCGGCTGGGCTGGGAGCAGGCGACGCGGGTCTTCGAGGACCTGGTGCTGCCGCAGGCGCGGCGCTCCAACGACTCGATGATGGACGACCTCGTCGCCGCCGCCCGCGCCTGGCGGCCGGATCTGGTGCTGTGGGGCGCCAAGGCGTTCGCCGGCGCGGTGGCCGCCGAGGCCGTGGGCGCCGCGCACGCCCGGGTGTTGTACTCCGTCGACGTCTACACCCGGATGCGGGAGGACTTCCTGCACGCCCAGGCCGGCCGGCCGCCCGGGCAGCGCACCGACGCGCTGCGGCAGTGGCTGGAGGGCTGGGCGGGCCGGTTCGGGGTGCCCTTCGCCGAGGACCTGGTGGGCGGCCAGTTCACCATCGCCCCGCTGCCCGGGGCGTTTAGGCCCGATGCCTCGGCGAGCACCCTGCCCGTGCAGTTCGTCCCCTACAACGGCCCGGCCGTCGTGCCCGAATGGCTCACGAAGCCGCCCGCGGCGCCGGCGGCGCCGCGGGTTTTGATGACGTTCGGCGACTCCGTCGACGACGTCCAGGCCCGGCTGCCGCTGCCCGTCGAGCGCCTGCGGCAGATCCTGCAGGCGGTGGCAGGGCTGGAGATGGAGCTGGTGCTGGCGTTGCCGGCGAACGCCCGGCGGGAGGTGGGCGAGGTGCCGGCCAACACCCGGCTGGTGGACTCCGTTCCGCTGGCGGAGGTGCTGCCGACGTGTACGGCTGTGGTGCATCACGGCGGCACCTGGTCCTTCGGCTGCGCGCTGCGCCACGGGGTGCCGCAGCTGCTGATCAGCCGGGCGTTCGACGCCCCGCTGAAGTTCGCCTGCCTTCAGGCCTCGGGCGCGGGGCTGGCGATGACGCCTGCCCAGGCGGACGGGCCGGCGGTGCGGGCCGCGCTCGTGCGGCTGCTGGACGATCCGGCCGTGCGGGCGAACGCGGTGCGGCTGCGCGAGGAGATGCTGGCGCTGCCCTCGCCCAACGAGCTGGCGCTCACCCTTGAAGGCCTGGCCGCCGCCCGCCGGGCCGGCCCGGTGCCCGCCGGACGCTGACGGGAGGGGGCGGGCACGGCGCCGGGACGGGGGATGCGCGAAAGGGGGCCCCGCGTGAGGGTTCACGCGGGGCCCCCCTTTTCGGGCGGGGTGGGTCAGGACGCGGGCACCGGATCGTTGGATGCCTGGCAGACGGCGTCGATGCCCTTCTTGGAGGCGGGGCGGGTGCCGTCCCGGAAGAAGTCACCGACGTAGGTGTTCAGGCAGGGGTTGTTGTTGGCCGACAGCGCCGCGCCGACGTTGTGGCCGCCCTTTTCCAGTACCAGGCGGGAGTTGGGGAACAGCTTGTGCGTCTCGACGGCGCCGGCCACCCCGTGCGCGGTGTCGTACTGCGGCTGCACCAGCAGGACGTCGACCTGGTCGTTGCCGACCTTCATCGGCGTCTTCGGCGCGGGCTGCGGCCAGAACGCGCACGGCGCGCTGTACCAGGCGTTGGTCCACGTCAAAAAGCGGCTGCCGGCGTTGTACTGGCGGGTGTAGTCCTGGTGCCAGCGCTTCCAGTTCAGCGGCCAGGGGCCGTCGGTGCAGTTGGCGGCGTCGTTCATGGCCTGCCGGTTCTGGTGCGGGAAGCCGGGCAGGGTCCAGGTGGCCCGCAGCGAGGTCGGGTCCTTTCGCACCACGTAGTCGGAGAGCACCTTGGCGCGCGAGAGCCAGGTCCAGCTGCGGTAGACGACCGGCTCGAAGACGTCCGCCCATTCCGCCGCGCCGATCCTGCCGTCCAGGGGGGCGGCGGCGAGCGCGTCCTGCGCGGCGTAGTACTCCGCCTCGACCTCGGCCTCGGTGGTGCCCAGGTGGTAGACGGTGTCGTACTGGGCGACCCAGGCGAAGAAGATCTGGGCGTTGCGCTCGGTCAGCACGTTCTTGCGCAGGCTGTTGCGGTATCCCACGCCGCTGGGGCGCACCACGCTGTCCAGCACCATCCGCTGCAGGTGGTCGGGGAAGAGCGTGGCGTAGACGGAGCCGAGGTAGGTGCCCCAGTCGGTGCCGAAGTAGGTGATCTTCTCCTGGCCGAGGGCGATCCGCATCCGGTCCAGGTCACGGGCGGCGTCCTCGGTGCTCAGGTGCGCCAGGACGTCGCCGTACTTCTCCTGGCAGCTGGCGGCGTAGGAGCGGGCCAGGGTGACCCACTGCTGCTCGTCGGCGGCGGTGGCGGGCACCGGGTTCGGCAGCGCGTGCCCGGGGTCGACGTAGTCGGTGTCGCAGACCAGGGCGGGCTCGCTGGCGCCGACGCCGCGCGGGTCGAAGCCGATCCAGTCGTAGGCGGTGCCGACGTCCTTGGCCAGCCCGGTGGTGCCGGTGGCGTACCGGGTGGGCAGGTCGCGGCCGATGCCGCCGGGCCACTGGCCGCGGTTGAGGATGACGACGCCCTTGTAGTCGCTGTCGGGGACGGTGTGCTTGGCCCGGGTCAGCGCCAGGCTGATCTGCCGGCCCTCGGGGTGGTCGTAGTCGAGCGGCACCTGCACGGTGCCGCACTCCAGGCCCTTGAGCAGGTTGCCGAGGACCGGGTCGCTGCCCGGACACGGCACCCAGTCGATACTGCCCGCCGCCACGGCGGCCCCGTCGTTCGCCGCCGCGACCGGGACGACGGCCGAGCCCAGCAGCGCGGCCGCCATGACCGGTATGGCCAACGCAATCCTTCTCACGTGATTTCCCCTCCTAGTTCAGCGCGCTCGCAGCGTGGCACCGGCCTGTCGGCTCACGCTCGAAGCCGTCTGGAAACCGGCTTGAGAACAGGCGGCGGACCTGCCACGGCCTGGAAGGAAGGGGAGATCAGGACCGGGCCGCACCCTGCGGCGGACCTGGCGACGGCCCGCAAGCGGTGCGGCCCGGCCCGGCAGCGCGCCGCACACCGACGCGCACTACCGCGCCGGCTTCCACGTCGCCCTGCCTTGGGGTAGCTGAGGAGCCGTCCGGCCACCACAGCCGACCACCGCAGCCGGCCGCCCCTTTGAAGCCGTCGAGCCCGTCTCAAGAGGGTTTCGAGGGCGGCCGTCCACGCTCACGAGCAGGACGGGCGTGAACTCAAAGGGCCGCCCCGGCACAGGGAGAGCGATGAGCGGGCACACCGACACCGACACCGGTCCGGGCGGCACGCACAAGACCGGCACTGCCCGCCCCGGGCAGCCGGCACCACGCCCCTCATCCCACCCGACGCGGCGACGCGACGACGGCAACGGCCGGCGGCGTGCCGGCGATGCCCGGCCAAAAACAGGTCCCGGCAGCCGCCCGCCGCGCGGGCCCCGCCGGCCGGCAGGGCCCGCGGCGCCCCTGCCGCCCCCTCGAGACAAGGGAAAAGGACATGCTTCGAGCGTGGAATTCGGATTGCGATGTGGTCACGTGAAAATCCTCGTCACCGGCGGCGCCGGATTCATCGGCTCGCATTACGTCAGGACCATGCTCGAGGGGGGCTATCCGGGTTTCGAGGAGGCGCACGTCACCGTCCTGGACGCGCTGACCTACGCGGGCAACCGTGACAACCTCCCCGCCGCCCACCCCCGGCTGACCTTCGTCCACGGCGACATCCTCGACCGGACGCTGCTGGGCGACGTCCTTCACGGCCAGGACGCGGTGGTGCACTTCGCCGCCGAGAGCCACGTGGACCGCTCCATCGCCAGCGGCGCGGCGTTCGTGCGCACCAACGTCGAGGGCACCCAGGCCCTGCTGGAGGCCTGCCTGGCGGTGGGCGTGGAGCGGGTGGTGCACATCTCCACCGACGAGGTGTACGGCTCCATCGAGCACGGCGCGTGGACCGAGCAGTCCCCGCTGCTGCCCAACTCCCCCTACGCCGCCTCCAAGGCGGCCTCCGACCTGATCGCCCTGGCCTACGTGCGCACCCACAAGCTGAACGTCTCCGTCACCCGCTGCTCCAACAACTACGGCCCCCACCAGCACCCGGAGAAGTTCATCCCGCTCGCCGTCACCCACCTGCTCGAAGGGCGCCCGATCCCCGTCTACGGCGACGGCGGGCAGGTCCGCGAGTGGCTGCACGTGGACGACCACTGCCGTGCGGTGCAGCGGGTGCTGACCGACGGCCGGGCGGGCGAGGCCTACAACATCGGCGCCGGCACGGCGGTGACCAACCTGCAGCTGGCCCACAAGATCGCCGACCTGCTCGGGGCGGGCCCGGAGATGATCCGGCACGTCGGCGACCGCAAGGGCCACGACCGGCGCTACGCCCTGGACCAGAGCCGCATCGAAGAGGAGCTGGGCCACCGGCCGCTGACCGGATTCGACGCCGGACTGGCCGACACCGTCGCCTGGTACCGGGACAACCCCCAGTGGTGGAAGCCGCTGAAGGAAGGCGGTGGTCGGCCGTGAGCGCCCCCACCCTGCTCGTCCCGCGCACCCGGGCGGGAATCGCCGAACGCCTGGCCCTGTCGGCCGCAACGCCCCAGGGCGTGCACACCCAGACCTCGCTGGTGCCGGGCTGGCTGGCCCAGCAGCGCCGCTCCGTCGGGGCGGTGGTGCGGCGGATCCCGTTCGCCGAGCTCGACCACTGGTCCTTCACCCCCGACACCGGAAACCTCGGGCACGACAGCGGACGGTTCTTCACCATCGAGGGACTGCACGTGACCCGGCCGGAAGCCGAGTGGCAGCAGCCCATCATCGTGCAGCCGGAGATCGGCATCCTGGGCATCCTGGCCAAGGAGTTCGACGGCGTCCTGCACTTTTTGATGCAGGCCAAGATGGAGCCCGGCAACCCCAACCTGGTGCAGCTCTCCCCCACCGTGCAGGCCACCCGCAGCAACTACACCAAGGCCCACGGCGGCATGGAGGTGCAGTACCTGGAGCACTTCCTCGCCCCCCGCCGCGAGCAGGTCCTCACCGACGTCCTGCAGTCCGAGCACGGCGCCTGGTTCTTCCAAAAACGCAACCGCAACATGATCGTCGAGGTCGAGGAGGACATCCCCGTCCACGACGCGTTCTGCTGGCTCACCCTCGGCCAGATCCTTGAGCTGCTGCGCCTGGACAACGTCGTGAACATGGACGCCCGCACCGTGCTCGCCAGCGCCCCGGCGGTACCGTCCGAGACCCGGGCCCTGTCCTCGGACGCGGACCTGCTGGCCTGGTTCACCGGGGAACGCACCCGGCACGACGTCCGCGCCCGCCTCATGCCGCTGCGCGAGATCAGCGGATGGCAGACCGGCGAGCACGCCGTCAGCCGCACCGACGACCGGTTCTTTAGGGTGGTGGCGGTCTCCGTCGAGGGCGCCGGCCGCGAGGTGGCCGGCTGGAGTCAGCCCATCATCGAACCCGTCGAGCGCGGCGTGGTCGGCTTCGCCTACCGCCTCTTCGACGGCGTCCCGCACGTCCTGGCGCACGCCCTGGTGGAGGGCGGCTTCCTGGACACCGTCGAACTCGCCCCGACCGTACAGTGCGTGCCGTCCAACTACGCCCCCCTGCCCGCCGGGGACCGCCCGCGCTTCTTGGACGTGATGCTGGACGCCCCGCCCGAGCGGGTGCGCTACTCCACGGTGCACTCCGAGGAGGGCGGCCGCTTCCTCAACGCCGAGAGCCGCTACCTGATCGTGGAGACCGACGAGGCCACCACCCCCACCCAGCCGCCCCCCGGCTACCACTGGGTCACCCCCGGCCAGCTCAACTGGCTCGCCGCGCACAGCCGTTACGTCAACGTCCAGGCCAGGACCCTGCTCGCCGTCCTGGACGCCGCCCTGCGTCAGACCACCGCACCCTGAACGAGCCCGGGGTTTTCCCCGCGCGCATGACATCAGGCCCTGTCCGGGAGACCGCCTCCGGACAGGGCCTGATGAGTTTCGGGCGCGGCGGCTCTACGGCGCCGGGGTGAGCCGGCTGGTCATCGGCTTCCACGTCTTGGGGTTGATGCGCCAGTCCACCGCCTCCTGCTTGGTGACGACGTTGACCCGGTTCCACAGGTTGACCAGCCCGATGTGCAGGACCACCGCGGCCAGCTGCACCTGGTTCCAGTGCCGGGCGGCCTCCTCCCAGACCTCGTCCGAGACCGGGTCCGTCACGCCGTCGATGCGGGTGGCGGCCTCGGCCAGCGCCAGCAGGGAGCGTTCGGCGTCGGTGAAGCAGCTCTGCTCCCGCCAGGTCTCCACCACCGGCAGACGGCGGTCCTCCTCCCCCGCGTCCTCGAACTCCTGGGGCTTGGTGGGCAGGTGGACCGTGCGGCCGTTGATCTGGCTCACCCTGAGGTGGACCAGCACCAGCGTGGCCAGGGGCACGCCGACGCTGTTGACGGCCTTGACCAGCGCGCGCATGGGCGGAAGAACGTCGGGAACCACCAACGAGGGATTCGGCATCCGCGGCGACATAATGCTCCTTCACAAGAGGGGTTTTCGAAAAATCAGTCTGACCTCATCGGCCGCCTTTTCTCAATGAATCGACATTGCGGCGGCCGGCTCTTTCCGCAGGTTTGCGGCGGCGTGTGCGAGGGCGTGGTGGAGTCGTTTGTCGGGCGTCTGCCCGCATTCCCATTGCACGCCGACCGCGAAGGGATGGCCTACGACCTCGAGGGCCTCGACGGTGCCGTCCGCTGTCCGTGCGGTGACCGCGAGGCCGCTGCCGATCCGGTCCACCGCCTGGTGGTGGTGGCAGGCCGTGTGCTCCTCGTCGCCGTGAAGGACGGCGGCGATCTGGCTGCCGGGCAGCAGTGTCAGCGGCTGGCGGCCCAGGGTGAACGAGGCGGTGCGCGGCCGGTGGCCGTCGTGGCCGGTGACGTCCGACAGGTGCTGGTGCAGGGTGCCGCCGTGCAGCACGTTGAGCGCCTGCATGCCCCGGCAGATCGCCAGCACGGGGAGGCCGGCGTCCAACGCCGCCCGCAGCACGGCCAGTTCGACACGGTCGGCGTCCGGGCTCATCGCCCGGGTCGCGGGGTGGGCGGCCGCGCCGTACAGCGCCGGGTCCAGGTCCGGGCCGCCGGGCACGAGCAGTGCGTCGAGCCGGCCGATGAGCTCCCGGGCCCCCTGAACCAGCGGCAGCAGCACCGGGACGGCGCCCGCCTCGGCCAAGAAGGCCACGTGCGCGTTGAGGGCCAGGGCGACTAGGAGGTCACTGTCCTGGAGGGTGACCGGCGCGGTGCGCGCGCAGATCCCGATCACCGGCCGCCGGGGACGCGCCGGAGCGTTCGTGTCTGAATTCATGACCGCCCTTGTAGGATTTTCGGGTTCAACCGAGGAAAGTAAGCAGATGAAACACGCGCTTTGCCGGATGGGCCGAGCTGTTCAAAATATCCGGGGCGGCAGGCGCGGGCCATCGTTCACGGGCCGCTCCAGGCGGCGACTACTGAACAGATAGCGATCCTGCTATCACAGGGGGCCGGGGATTTTGCCCCAGCGAAGTACTCGCAGGCCATTCAACCGAGGTGACCATGATCGAGGCCAAGAACCTCACCAAACGCTACGGCGACAAGACCGCCGTGAACGACTTGTCGTTCACGGTCGAGCCCGGCCGGGTCACCGGCTTCCTGGGCCCCAACGGCGCAGGCAAGTCCACCACGATGCGACTGCTGCTGGGCCTGGACCGGCCCGACGCCGGCACCGCCACCGTCAACGGGGTGGCCTACCGTGATTTGGCCCGGCCGCTGCGGGTGGTGGGGGCGCTGCTGGAGGCGCGCGCCGTGCACACCGGCCGCAGCGCCTATGACCATCTGCTGTGCCTGGCGCAGACCCAGGGCATCGGCCGGCGCCGGGTGGGTGAGGTCATCGAGCAGGTGGGGCTGGCCTCGGTGGCCCGCAAGCGGGCGGGCGGCTTCTCCCTCGGCATGGGCCAGCGGCTCGGTATCGCCGCCGCGCTGCTGGGGGATCCGGCCGCGCTGGTTTTGGACGAGCCCGTCAACGGCCTGGATCCCGAGGGCATCTTGTGGATCCGCAACCTGATGAAGTCCCTCGCGGCCGAGGGCCGCGCGGTGTTCGTCTCCAGTCATCTGATGAACGAGATGGCCGTCACCGCCGACCATCTCATCGTCATCGGACGGGGCCGGCTCGTCGCGGACTGCTCCACCGAGGAGTTCATCGAGCGCAGCACCGAGCGCTCCGTCCTCATCCGCACCCCCGACGGGCAGCAGCTGGCCGAACTCCTTGAGCGGCAGGGCGCCACCGTCACCCGCACCGACGACGGCGACCTGGACGTCACCGGGATCGAGGCGCCGCGGATCGCCGAACTCGCCGCCGCCGAGAAGCTGGTGCTGCACGAGCTGTCGACCAGGCGCGGCTCGTTGGAGGAGGCCTTCATGGAACTGACCAAGGACGCCGTCGAGTACGACGCCGGCCTGCCCGCCGCCGGAGGTGTGAAGTGAGTGCCACAACCGCTCCCCTGGCCGCGCAGGGCCGGGCAACCGGCGAGCGCAGGCAGGGTTTCGGGAACCTGATGCTCTCGGAGTGGACGAAGATCCGCTCGGTGCGCTCCACCGTGTGGTCGCTGGCCATCCTCATCGTGCTCACCCTGGTGTTCACCGCGCTGTTCATGAAGATGGGCATCGCCAACTGGGACAAGACCTCCCCCGCCCAGCGGGCCGAGATGCGGCTGGACCCGACCGGCACCATCCTGGGCAGCGGCATCCTGCTCAGCCAGCTGGCCGTGTGCGTGCTGGGCGTGATGGCGATCGCCTCCGAGTACTCCACCGGCATGATCCGCGCCAGCCTGCTCGCCGTGCCCCGGCGGGTGCCCGTCCTGGCCGCCAAGGCCACGGTGTTCGCACTGCTGGTGCTTGCGGTGGGCGAGGTGACCGCGTTCGGCTCCTTCTTCCTGGGCGCGCCGATCCTGCATGACAAGGCGCCGGTCGCCCTCGGCGATGCGGGGGTCCTGCGGGCCGTGGTGGGCTGCGGCCTCTACCTCGCCCTGCTCGGCCTGTTCGCGCTCGCCGCCGGCGCCCTCATCCGGCACACCGCGGCCAGCATCACCGTCGTCGTCGGCTTCGTCCTGGTCATCACCCCGATGACGGACCTGCTGCCCGGCAGCGTCGGCGAGCACATCCACGCCTGGATGCCCACCCAGGCCGGCTTCATGATCACCCAGCAGCATGCCCGCGCCGGCGATCTGCTGGGACCGTGGCAGGGCCTGGGCGTGCTCGCGCTGTGGACGGCCCTGCTGCTGGCCGCCGCGGCGGTGCAACTGCGGCGCCGGGACGCCTGATCGCCCCGCGGGCGCCCGTCCTCCCCCGGCGGGCGCCCGCGGCGGCTTTGCGTTTTCCAGGGAACGTCGACCTGCTCTCCACTGCGGCTTAAGACCCTCCTGCGAGCCTCGTCGGCAGCGGCAGCAGAGAGGGAGTCACCGAAAATGTCCCAGAGGAACGCGCAAGCCGTCTCGCTCACGAGTGCATTCAGTCTCGTCCGGACGGAGGACGCCGCATCGTCGGCGCACGGTGAATTCGACCTGACCCACTTCGAGAAACTCCCGGCGCGTGACATTTCCGTCGCCGCGCTTTCTGCCGGAGTTTCCCTGCGCCAGGGCGGAACGGACGCCGCTCATGTCCGGTTGCTCGTCGACGCCGCCGATTCGGCGGAACTTCCTCCCATTCTCGTCCAGGTCGACGGCTGCCGTGTCATCGACGGACTGCACCGGCTGGAGGCCGCCCGGCTCATGGGCGCCGGCCACATCCGGGCCCGCCTGCTGGACTGCTCCAACGCCGATGCCCTCGTCATCGCCATGAAGGCCAACGGCCTGCACGGCCTGCCGCTGTCGCGGGCCGACCGCGTCGCCGGCGCCCAGCGCCTGCTGGGCTCCCACCCCGACTGGTCCGACCGCGCCATCGCCGGCATCGCCGGGCTCAGCGCGAAGACCATCGCCGCGCTGCGCGAACGCTCCGCCATCGCCACCCCGCTGGGCGGCAAGCGCATCGGCCAGGACGGCCGGCGCCGCCCGGTGGACGCCGGTGAGGGCCGGCGGCGCGCCGCCGAGTACATCGCTGCCCACCCCGGTGCCCCGCTGCGCCAGGTCGCCCGCGCCACCGACGTCTCCCTGGGCACCGTGCACGACGTCAGCGCCCGGCTGCGGCGCGGCGAGGAACCCGAACGCACCGGGCGCCGCCCGCACCCCGAACGCCCGGCGCACATGCGGCCCGTACGGTCCGTGCCCGAGCCCGACGACGCCGCGCCGGCCGAGACGGCCGCCGACAGTACCGCCCGGATGCCGCTGCAGGTGGCCGCGGGCGCCGAGAGCGCCGCCCCGCAGCGCCGCAACCACACCGAGACCCCGCCCACCTGGGCGGCGGTGGCGGCCAAGATGGCCACCGACCCCGCCCTGCGCTACACCGCCGGCGGCCGGGAGCTGCTGCGCTGGATGCAGTCGCAGGGCACCGAACCCGGTGAGGAGGGGCGGCGGTTCGTCGACACCGTCCCCCCGCACTGGCTCGGCGTCGTCGCCCCGCTCGCCGAACACATCGGCAAGGAGTGGTGCCAGCTCGCCGAACGGCTCAAGGCCCGCCAGGAGATGTGCCGCAAGCTGTCGCCCTCAGGCCCCTGACCCCGGCGCGGCGGGCACCACCCGCAGCCGGCCCGCGCCGCCCAGGCCCGGGCCGGCCGCATCCGCGGCGGCGGCGCACCCGGGATGCGGCACCACGCTCACCGGCGGCTCCAGGCGGGGCAGCGCGAGCAGGACCGGCGGATCGGCGGGGCCGGCCGCACGCAGCCGCACCGCCGCGCTGCTGACCTCGCCGGCCGTCACGGTCACGGCCCGGGCGGCGCCCCCGACGAGCGCGGTGCGCACGGCTTGCGGATCGTGAGCGGTGCCGGCGGCCACCGCCACCGCGCGCAGATGCCAGCGCCCCTGGGGAACCCCCGGCAGGGAGTAGCAGATCGGGCGGTCACCGGGGACGTCGAGGACCGCCGAGGCGAGCGCCGGGTAGGCGAGGAGGGCCGTGGCGAAGGCCCCCACGAAAGCGCGCGCGTTGCCGTGCCCCCCGGGCAGCGAGACGGTGCCCGCCACCGAGCCGTGCAGCGGGGCCGGGCCCGGCTGCGGCCCGGGCGGCACCTCCCCCTCGCCCCGGCACAGCCGGCGGTACCGGCCGGGCGAGAGGCCGACACCGGCCGTGAAGGCATCGGCGAACGAATCCAGGCCGTCGTATCCGGCCGCACGGGAGATTTCCGTGATGCTCATCGAGGTGGCGTCGATAAGTTTCTTCGCCTCTCCGATACGGACCGCGTCAAGAAATTTCCCGGGACTCACCCCGGTCTCCTCCTTGAAGAGGCGGGAGAAATCAAAAAGGCCGAGCCCGGCGTTTTGGGCGATGTCCGCGACGGTCAGCGGATCACCGAATCGTTCGTACATGCAGGCGACCGCCGCCTCCACCATTGCGTCCATGCCTCACCTCACTGGCCGCACCACGTGCCGATCCGCTCAACAGGGTGGCGCGCGCCCGTCCTGATCCGCTAAAGGACCACTCGAAGACCGCTACAGGCCCGCGCCGGTGAAAAACCGGGCACCGAAAAGCACGCGCAGCGGGCCGGCGGCCGGCGTGACGCGGCCTCAACTGCCGGTTTCCGGCAGGCCCGCCGACTGCGGCGGCCGGCCGCACCCGCTGCCCGGGATGTGCACGCCCGCCGGCCGCCGACATCCCCCTTCCGGACGGCGTCGCATCACCCGGCTCCCCCGCATCCCCGGGACTACAGTGACCGCCATGATCTCCCTCACATCCGTCACCCTGGAGGTGGCCGACCTCGCGGCCGCCGAACGCTTCTACGCCGACGCCTTCGGGCTGGGCCCGCAATTACGGCTGCGCGCCTCCGACGCGGAGACGACCGGATTCCGCGGGTTCTCCATGTCGATCACCGTCGCCCAGCCGGCCGACGTCGACAGCTTCATCGCCTCCGCCCTCGCCGCCGGCGCCACCACGCTGAAGCCGGCCGAGAAGTCCCTGTGGGGCTACGGCGGTGTCGTCAAGGCCCCCGACGGCACCATCTGGAAGATGGCGACCAGCTCGAAGAAGAACACCGGCCCCGCCACCCGCAAGGTCGACGACCTGGTGCTGCTGCTGGGCGCCGAGGACGTCAAGGCCAGCAAGCAGTTCTACGTCGAGCAGGGCCTGTCCGTCGCCAAGAGCTTCGGCGGCAAGTACGTCGAGTTCGCCGCCGGCGACGACGCCCCCGTCAAGCTGGCCCTCTACAAGCGCAAGGGCCTGGCCAAGGACGTCGGGGTGCCCGAGGAGGGCAGCGGCTCGCACCGCATCGTGCTCGGCGGCACCGCCGGGGCCTTCACCGACCCGGACGGCTTCGCGTGGGAGACCGCGCCGGTCACCTCCGCCCAGGCCTGAAAAGACGCCCCCCGGAAGGGGCGGCCGCACACACGAACGCGCCCACCGGGCGGTGCCGGTCGCGGGCACCGCACGGTGGGCTGCCGTTTTCGAGGAAAACCGGGCGCCTCAGCCGAAGGAGATGTTCGTGCCGACCGGGCCGGTGGCGTCCAGGTAGGCGACCAGCTGGCACTGCTGCACGGCGCAGTCGACGCTCACCGACGTGCCGGTGCCGGTGCTCCAGTCGGTGGCCGTGAACTGCTTGTGCACGGTGTAGGGCGCAGTGAAGGTGCCGTCGGCGCCGACGGTGACCGTGGCCAGCGCGTCGGTGCAGGTGGTGTTCTCCCGGCACTGCGACACGGCGACCGAGGCCCCCGCCGGGAACCCGGTGCCGGTGACGGTCACGCTCTGCCCGTCGGCCAGGTTGCTGCTGGGCGAGGCGGTCACCGCGGCGGCCGCTAAGGCCGGAGCGGTGGAGATCGCAAGGGCGGACACGACGGCGAAGCCCAGCATGCCGGCCTTGGTCAGACGCGAGCTGATCTGCATGTTCGTCTCCCATGGGGTGCGAAAAAGACGGAAGCGGAAAGCGCGTTCGGTTGATCACGCCTCACCCAGAGTTGACCGGAACGCATGAGACCGGCTGGAAGCCCGCTCGAGAGGGGCTCGACTTTCGGCGCAGTGCGGGCCGCGGGTGCGGCGCGGTGCGCGCCACCGTGGCGGATCAGACCGTGTCGGCTGCCGGCCGCGCGAGGTGCCCGCCGCCCGACTGCCGCAGCACGGACCCCGGTTCAGCCCGCAGGGCAGGCAGCAGTGCGGGCAGGGGTGCGGGCAGCAGTGGGCCCCGCGCCGCACGAGTGACACGGGGCGTGAAACGACGCGATGCGCTCGTTCCGCCAGGGGCGTTTGATAAGGCGGCGAAGTTGAGTAGGTCACGGTCGCTCGAGAGGGTGGCACGTGGGATTCAATGCAGGTATGGAGAACCCCTTGTGGGACCGGCTGTCCGCGGCCGGAGAGGGCAGGAGCCTGCGATGGCACCGAGCCTGCTTGGCTTTCTCGTCAGGCGTGGTGTCGGCGTGCAGGCAGTGCATCACCTATGTCGACACCAACAGGCCCGGCGCCGATCCCGGCCCGGTCGTCATCGCCTGTCACGACCAGCGCGTCAACTCCGTACGCTCAGCCTCGCGCAGGCCGCAATGATCCGGGCCCGCTCCGCCACACGAGCTGGGACGTGCCACACAAGGCCCCGGTACCTCACGTGTGATGAACTGTGACCCGGTTTCGAGACGTTGATCTCGTCTCGAACAAGAGAGTGGGAGGGACGGTGGGCCTTGGTGGGGGGACGCGGCAGCGACTGACCGCCGTGGTGCTCGTCATGGCGGTGGCGGCCGGGTGTACGGGGCAGGGCGAAGGCGCGGGCGGCGGAATCGACGAAGACCTGCTGCGGAACCACGACTGGACGCAGATGCCGGGCACCACCGCGCGGAACGACATCCTGCGGGTCAGCGCATTGGATCGGCGCATCGTGGAGCAGGACTCCTCCGGCGGTCAGCCCAATCCCCCGCTGAACCTGGCCGGCCCGCATCTCAAGACCGATGGCGACTTCACCGTCACCGCGCACATGTCCGGTGTGGGTGACGATGACGGCGACTCATGGCTGCGGCTGTACGGACGTGTACCGGTCATCTACGACGAGTGGCGGCAGGAGCGGCCCTCACTCCGCGTCGGCGTGAGCGCTGACGGACAAGTGAAGGTACAGATATGGGACGGCGAGGGCGATGAGCCGGCCATCTCCAAGGATTTCGACTGCGGCTGCTCCGGGACGGTGACGCTCGCCGTGTCGAGCATCGGTGACACCTTCCGCGTGAAAGCCGACGGGCGGCGGCTGGGAACCGTGCAGGACCCGGGGGTGTTCGCCGAGGGCACTGTCTGGTTCGGTCTGGAGGCGGACGCGGGCGAAGACGAGCGCCGCGAGGGATGGCGTCTGACGCAGCTGATCGCGCGGGCAGAGAGCGGTGACTCGCTCCGCGTGATCGAGGCGCCGCAGCTGCGCCAGGAGCAGTTGGACGACTCGCTGCGTGCGCGGGCCGCAGACGTGGGGCGGCCGTTCGACGTCGGCGCCGCCCTGGCCGAGAACCCGCTGCTCACCGACTCACGCTATCGGGCGCTCGCGGGGAGCCAGTTCTCCATGCTCACTCCGGAGAACGCGTTCAAGCCACAGTTCCTCCACCCACGCCGGGGCGTCTACGACTTCCGCGACGCGGACCTACTCGTACGCTTCGCCCGCGCCAACGACATGAAGGTGCACGCGCACACCCTCGTCTGGCACGAGGCTCTGCCCAACTGGATGCGGGAGAACGACGACCCCGAGGAGGTGTGCCGGACCATGCTCCGGCACATCGCCATGGTCGCCGGGCACTTCAAGGGAAAGGTCGCGGAATGGGATGTGGTCAACGAGCCCATGTCCGACGACGAGAAGAGCTACACCAACGGGGATCTCGGTCTGCGCTCCGAGCAGAGCCCGTGGTTCGAGGCCATGGGCGAGGAGTACATCGACGAGGCGTTCAGGGCCGCCCACCGGGCCGATCCGAAGGCACGGCTGTTCCTCAACGAGTACGGGGTCGAGGAGGAAGGCGAGCGGTGGGACGCCCTTTACGATCTGGTCAAGCGGCTCAAGGAACGCGGCGTACCGATCGACGGCGTGGGTTTCCAGAACCATGAGTACGCACCCGGCGACCGCATCGACCCGGAGACCTTCCGCAGCCATGTGCGGGATCTGGCGGAGCTCGGGGTTCAGGCGCGGGTGTCGGAGATGGACGTCCCCATAGGTGAGGACGAGGAGGACGGGCGGCAGACCCAGGCTGATGAGATGGCGGGCAAGCTGCGGGTCTGTCTGGAGGAGCCGAACTGCACATCGTTCTCCACATGGGGATTCACCGACCGGTACGGTTCCACCGCCGACACCAAGATCTATCCTCCGCGCACGGCCGATTCCCTGCCGTGGGACGCGGCCCTGCGGCCGAAGCTGGCGTACGAGCGCTTGCTCGAGGCCTTTGACGAGGCGTGAGGAATCAAGGTGCGAACCAGCACGGCCAGGAGGAGGCCGAGTGTGTCGACGCCGAGGTGGCGTTTGCGGCCTGCGATCTTCTTGCCTGCGTCGATGCCCTGACCTGCCGCAGGCACGTTAGCTGAGGTCTTGATGCTCTGGGCGTCGAGCACGCAGGCGCTCGGCTCGGCGTCACGGCCTTCGGCTTCGCGGACGAGGCGTCGGAGCAGGCCGTTGAGATGGTCGAAGACCGCTCTCAGGGAGTGCCGAGCATGAAGCCGACGCCGCGGACCGTCACGATCCAGCCGCTGTCGCCCAGCTTGCCGCGCAGGCTGCTGACGTGGGTGTCGACGGTGCGCCGGGACCAGGAGTCACCCCAGACCTGCTGCAGGAGCTGCTTGCGCGGGATGACGGTGTCCGGGTGCGAGGCCAGCAGGCACAACAGGTCGAACTCCTTGCGGGTCAGGGCTACTTCCTCGCCGCCGACCATCACCTCGCGGGAACCGACGTCGATGTGCAAGGGGCCGCGGCGGATCTCGCGGGCGGCGGCCGGCTGCCACTGCGCCCGCCGCATCACGGCCTCGATGCGGGCCATCAGCTCGCGCAGCCCGTAGGGCTTGGCGACGTAGTCGTCGGCGCCCGCCTGCAGGCCCAGGACGCAGTCCAGTTCGGAGGCGCGGGCGGTGACGATGATGACGGGCACCCGGCTGACGGCGCGCACGGCGCGGCAGACCTCCAGCCCGTCCAGGTCGGGCAGTTCCAGGTCCAGCAGGATCAGATCGGCGTCCTCGTGGGCGCGCAGCGCGGCCTCGCCACGCCGCACGGCGAAGGCCTCGTGACCGTGCCGGCGCAACTGGGTCAGCAGCGATTCGGCGCCGGCGGTGTCGGCGTCGACGACCAGGACACGGCGGCCGGAGGGCATCGCGACGGCCGCGGAGCGGCCGGCCGCCACCGGCTCCCGCTCCCTGGCGGGGCGGGGGGCGGCCGGGGCGGGTCCGGCGGGCGGGCGGGTCTCGAGCAGCGCCTGTGCCGATGTCACGGTGTTGCCTCCCCCGGGAGTGCGGTGCGCGGGTGCGGGCCTGCCGCCCTGACACCTGAATCTAGGCACGCACGGTCGAGCCCCGGTACAGCCCCGGCCGCCCCCGTCAGGAGCCGGCTGCCCGGGCCCCCGGGGGTGTCAGGGGTTAAGGACCCAGGCGGAGTCGTGGCGGGTGAAGCCGATGTGCGGGTAGTAGTCGACGGCCGCGGGCGCGGACAGCAGTACGAGCTTGGCCTGGGGGGCCTCGGCGGCGGTGGCGTCGATCAGGGCGCGGCCGATGCCGGCGCGCTGGCGGTCGCGGGTGACGGCGATGTCGGAGAGGTAGGTGACGTAGGAGAAGTCGGAGACGGCGCGGACGATGCCCAGGAGGGTGCCGTCGTCGTCGCGGGCGGTGAGGACGAGGTTGGCGTGGGCGAGCATGGCCGCGAACCGCTCCCGCTCGGCGATCGGGCGCCGCTCGCCCAGGCCGGAGGCGCGGTAGACGCCCAGGACCTCGTCGAGGTCGAGTGCGGCCCCGTCGACACGCTCAATCTTCCAGCTCATGCAGCTTCTCCAATCGGGTGCGGATCACGTCGTGGTGGGTGAGGAAGCGCTCGGGGCCCAGGCCGGCCAGGTCGATGCCCTGTTTGGCCAGGGCGGCGCCGAAGTGCTCGCCGGTGGCCAGGGTGTGGTTGGCGGCGGCCTGCACGCTGCGGTAGGCGTGTTCGCGTTCCACCCCGTCACTGAGGAGTTCGGCCAGGACCGAGGAGCTGTAGAGGAGGCCGTCGGTGTGGTCGATGTGGGCGCGCATGCGGTCGGTGTCGACGGTGAGGGTGGCCACCAGGTCGGCGGCCTTGGTGGCCTGGAAGTGGCCGACGCCCAGGCTGTCGGGCAGGATCACCCGTTCCACGCTTTGGTGGGCGAGGTCGCGTTCGTGCCACAGGGCGACGTTTTCCAGGGCGGTGTCGGCGTAGCCGCGCAGCAGGCGGCCCAGGCCGCACAGCCGTTCGCTGGTGGTGGGGTTGCGTTTGTGGGGCATGGCGCTGGAGCCCTGGTAGGCGCTGGTGCGGGCTTCTTCGACCTCGCGGACCTCGGTGCGCTGCAGCAGCCGCAGTTCCAGGGCGAGGTGTTCCACGCAGGCGCCCAGGGTGGCCACGGCCTGCAGCAGCTGGGCGTGGCGGTCGCGGGCGACGACCTGGCTGGGGGCGGGTTCGACGGTCAGGCCGAGGGCGGCGCAGACGTGTTCCTCGACGCGGGGGTCGATCAGTGCGTAGGTGCCGACCGAGCCGGAGATGGTGCCGACGGCGACGGCCTGGCGGGCGGCGGCCAGGCGGTGCAGTGAGCGGTCGACGGCGAAGGCGTGGCCGGCGAGTTTGTGGCCGAAGGTGGTGGGTTCGGCGTGCATGCCGTGGGTGCGGCCCACCATCACGGTGTCCCAGTGTTCCAGGGCCCGCTCGGTCAGCACCCGGCGCAGCCGGCGGGCGGCTGCGGTGAGGAGGTCGGTGGCGCGGGCCAGGGTGTGGCCCAGCGCGGTGTCGACGAGGTCGTAGCTGGTCATGCCCAGATGGACCCAGCGGGCTGAGGTGTCGGGGATGTTCTCGCAGTAGGCGGCGAGGAAGGAGAGCACCTCGTGGTCGCGTTCCCGTTCGATGGCGGCGACCCGCTCGGGGTCGGGGACGGGGGCGCGGCGCATGTCCTTCACCGCCTCGTGGGGGACGTGGCCGAGGGCGGCCTGTGCCTGGGAGGCGAGGATCTCCACCCGCACCCAGGTGGTGTAGCGGGCGTGGTCGGTGAACAGGGCGGCCATCTCGGGCAGCGTGTAGCGGGCGATCATGCGCGGCCTCCGTCGGGAGTGGAGCGGCAGGGGGCGGGGGCCGGGGGGTCAGTAGGCGCCGAAGTACTCACGCTGTTCCCACTCGGTGACCTGCCCGGGGGCGGGGGCGGCCTGCAGGCACCAGGCCTGGTAGCGGCGCAGTTCGCTTTCCTTGAGTTTGGTCAGGCAGGCGGCCAGGGGCTCGCCCAGCAGCCGGGCGGCCCGTCCGGTACGGAAGGCGTCGAGGGCCTCGCGCAGGTCCTGCGGCACCACCGCCGGCGCGCCGTCGGCCGCCGGGGCGCCGCCGGTGGCCGGCTGTCCGCCGGGGGCGGGTGCGGGCTGGGCGGTCAGGCCCTCGAGGCCGGCGTAGAGCTGGGCGGCGATGGTGAGGTAGGGGTTGGCGCACGGTTCGCCGATGCGGTTTTCGATGTGCGCGCCGGCGCCGTGGCCGACGAGGCGGAGCATGGCGCTGCGGTCTTCCTGGCTGACGCCGAGCCGGGTGGGGGCCAGGGTGTGCTCGGCGGCCAGGCGCCGGTAGCCGTTGACGGTGGGCACCGACACAAGGCACAGCTCGCGGGCGAAGGACAGCAGTCCCTCGGCGTAGGCCTTGCCCTGCGGGGACGGTCCGCCGCAGAGGGCGTCGGCGGCGAACAGGTTGGTGTTCGTGGTGAGGTCGGTGACCGACTGGTTGAGGTGCCAGCCGCTGGGGTCGGCGGCGTCCAGGAGCGGCTTGGACATGAAGGAGGCGTGGTGGCCGCGGCGGGCGCACCAGTTCTTGACGGTGGTGCGGAACAGCAGCATGGCGTCGGCGGCATCCAGGGCGGACATCGGGCTGAACGTCGTCTCCACCTGGCCGGGCCCGGATTCGTGTTCCATCGAGCGCAGGGGCAGGCCCAGGGCGAGCAGGTGCAGGGCGAGCGGGTCGGTCAGGGGGGCGAGGGTGTCGTAGTGGGCGTCGAGGTTGAACTGGTAGCCGGCGTTCACCGCCGTCACGCGCGGGGCCTGGCCTTGGAGGCCGAAGCCGTTGCCGGTGTTGCCGGGTTCGTTGTCCAGGCGGCGGGTGAGGTACCACTCCACTTCCAGGCCCACGACGGGGGCCAGGGCGTGCTGGGCGTAGCGGTCGGCGACGCGGCGCAGCACGGCCCGGGAGGACAGCGGGTGGGGGGTGCCGTCGCGCAGGTACTCGTCGCCGATCACCCAGGCGGTGCGGGCGTCACCGCCGGGCAGCACCTGGAAGGTGAGCGGGTCGGGCACGAGGATGAAGTTGCCGGCGCCGGCGATCTCGTCGACGCCGATGCCGTGCTCGCCCAGGAAGTCGACGGCGACGGCGTGTCCGGTGTCGAAGACGAACGGGCCGGGGCTGAAGTTCATGCCGTTGCGCAGCACGGAGCGGAACGCCTCGGCGGTGAGGGTCTTGGAGCGGGCCAGTCCGTGCGGGTCGCCGAAGACGAGGCGGACGAGGTCGATGTCGGCGAGGGCGGCTTCGATCCGTTCGGCGGCGGCGGTGCGGGCGTCGTCCCACAGGGCGTGGTCGGCCACGAAGGAGGGCCGCCCGACGCTGCCCTGGGCGGCGGGCGAGGACCATGACCTGACGTACATGGAATAACGTCCTTTCGCGGGGCGGGGGTTAGTGGGCGGCGGCGGGCTGCAGGGCCCTTGCGGGGGGCGGCAGCGGTGTGCCGAGGTCGGCCTCCAGGCGCCCGGCCAGGGCCAGGACCAGGTCGTCGCCGCCGACGGGGCCGACCAGTTGCACGCCCACCGGCAGGCCGGCCGACGTGCGGCCGGCGGGCAGGGACAGGGCGGGCTGGCCGGTCATGTTGAAGGGGTAGGAGGCGGGCGCCCAGGCCAGCCACCGCAGATCACCCGGGTCGGCCGCCCAGGGCGGGCCGACGGCGTCGTAGGCGAACGGCTCGACGGGCACGGTGGCCATGGCCAGGACGTCGTAGCGGTCCATGACGGTGCGCAGGGTGGCGCGCAGGTTCTGGCGGACCTCTTCGGCGCGGATGACGTCGGCGCCGCTAAGGGTGCGCCCGTAGCGGATCACCTCCAGGCGGCCGGGATCGGCCCACTGGTCGTCCTCGGGGCGGGCGCCGGCCGCCTCGGAGGCGGCCAGGAGGTCGACGAGCGCGGGGTAGAGGCGCTCGCAGCGCACCTCGACGTCCCTCACCCGGTGGCCCTGGGCGATGAGGGCCAGGCGGGCCTGTGCGGCGACGCGGCGGACCTCGTCGGTGGTGATGTCGTAGTCGATCCAGCCGATGCGCAGGGTGCGGGCGGCGCGGGGGGCGTCGAGGGAGCCGAGCGCGGAGTCGGGGTCGGCGGGGTGGGGGCCGGCCATGACGCGGGCGAGCAGGGCGGCCTCGGCGACGGTGCGGGCCAGGGGGCCCTGGTGGGCGAGCCGGTCGGCGCTGTTGGGCACGTACGGGATGCGGCCCAGGGTGGGTTTGTAGCCGACGACGCCGCAGAACGCGGCCGGGATGCGGATGGATCCGGCGCCGTCGGTGCCCAGGGCGGCGTCGCACAGGCCGGCGGCCACCGCGGCGGCGGCGCCGCCGCTGGAGCCGCCCGCGCTCAGGCGCGGGTCGTGGGGGTTGCGCACGGGCGGGGCGACGCGGGAGAGGGTGCAGGCGCTCCAGCCGTATTCGGACGTGGCGGTCTTGCCGACGATGACGGCGCCGGCGGCGCGCAGCCGGGCCACGGCCGGGGCGTCCTGGCGGGGCCGGTCGTTGGGCAGCAGCGAGCCGCGCACGGTGGGCAGGTCGCGGGTCTGCAGCAGGTCCTTGACGGAGACGGTGACGCCCAGCAGCGGCCAGGTGCGCCAGGTGTCGGCACCCAGTTCGCGGATGAGCGCATCGGCGCGCGCGGCCGCGCGCAGCGCCTCCTCGCCCGCGATGGCGACGTAGGCGTCCAGGGTGTCGTGTTCGCGGGCGGCGGCCAGGACAGCGGTGGTGTGCTCCAGAGCGCTCAGCTCGCCCCGCCTGAGGAGGTCTGTGGTGTGGCGGACACCGTGCGCGGTCAACGCTCCCCCGCTCATGACGCTCGGCGGACCTGACCGGTCAGGGAGTGTGCACCGGCCGGTGCACGGCCCGTGATGGACTCCCAGTGCCAGCCGGAGTCGAAGGCGGTGACCTCCAGCCCGGTCCCGGCCGCGGCCAGTTGGGCGGCGAGTGAGGTGGCGCGGGCGATGAAGGCGGACACCTGGTGCGCGGCGAGCAGGTCCTGCTCGCCGAACGGCTGCCCGGCGCAGCGCAGCAGCCGCAGGTCCATGAAGCCCTCGAAGCGGCGGCCGTCGACGTCGACGCCCTGCGGGGAGCGGATGGAGAAGCGCACGTTGTTGTTGACGTGCCCGTGGTGGTGCTGGTCGGAGAAGAACGCCAGGTCGGGGATGACGGGCGGCACGAAGTGGTCGCGGGCGTCCACCTCGGGCGCCGGCGGCAGGTTGCCGGCGACGAAGTGCCAGGAGTTGTACTGCATGCGCGAGGACATCGCCCAGGCGGCGTCGGCGAGCGCGGCCGTGGAGTGGCCGAAGTGGGCGGCGGCCTCGGGGCGCGGCACCACACAGCAGAAGAAGTGGGTGATGTCCCAGTCGCAGATCTCCGCCCAGCTCTCGCCGCGCAGCGCGCGGATCAGGGCGGGCAGCGAGCGCATGCCGCGGCTCATCGCGAAGTCGGCGTCGAAGGCGGTGGCGGTCGCGGCCACGGCCTCGTAGACCAAAGACTCCAGGCCGGTGGCGAAGGCGCCGTGCGGGCGGGCCAGCCAGCCGGGCGCGGCGTCGAGATCGCGGCCGAGGTCGGCGAGCGTGTCGCCGGTCAGCGGCAGCCGGGCGCGCAGGTGCTCGGCGACGGCCCCCTGCCGGGCGCGGGCGACGTCGCCGGGGGCGGCGGCCACCCGCTCCACCTTGTGCATCAGCGCCCCGTGGATCTCGCGGTACAGCTGGGCGCTGCCGGCCACCTGCCGGCGGCGTTCGCGCAGCGCGGCGGCGAGGTGGTCGAGGTCGGCGACGGTGTGGGAGGCGGGGGCGGGCACCGGCTCGGCGCCGGGCACGGGGACGGCGTTGTAGGTGCGGCGCACCCGTTCCAGGGTGTGGGCGACGTGCTCGACGCTCAGCTGGGTGCCGTTGGCCTCCTCGATGCGGCCGAAGCCGGCCGAGCGGATGAGCAGCGTGAGGCAGACGACCAGCTGGGTGTCCTGGTCCGACCACAACTCCAGCGGCAGGCCGTGCAGGGCGCTCAACGCGCAGTCGGGATGGCCCGGCCACAGCGTCTTGCCGGTCAGGGTGTTGCGGCCGCGGAAGTTGGTGTACTGCGTGTCCTGCTGGTACAGGACGAACGGGGCGGTGCGCAGGGCCGCCTGCCGGGCCTGGACGACCAGCGCATCACGGCCCTCCTGCCCCTGCTCGGCCAGCCAGGCACGGCAGTCGGCGGCGCCGGCGGCACGCCGCCGGCGGGCGTCGTGCAGCTCGCGCCGGTAGACGTCCAGGACGGCGCGGCTCCAGGGCACCCGGCGCACCCCGCCGACCAGGTCGCGGGCATCCAGGGGGCGGCCGCCGGGGGTGCGTACGGCGATGCGGCCGCTGGTGGTCAGGGCGATCTCACCGCGGAAGACGGGCCGCTCATCGGAGCCATTGGAGCCGACGCCGGGCTCCGCGGCGGTGGCGGTGGACGCGTCGGCGTCGGCGTCACGCCAGGTCAGGCCGCACAGTGCGCTCAGGGCGGCCTGCTCGGCCGAGTTCAGGGCCCGCAGCTGGATGTCGGCGGGCACGTGTCCGTCGAGGGTGAGCAGCACCTCAAGAGCCGACGGCAGGTCCGGTGCCTTGGCCGCACGCTGCCAGACGCGCTGCAGCAGGGCGGGGAACCCGGCCTCCTCATCCCGGACGCGGTCCGGTACGGCCGTGCTCCCGGCGGGCAGGCCGAGCCGGCTGGGACGGCGGCTGATGCGCTTCCTGGCGTGTGCGGCGCGGCGGGACTCCTGGCGCCCTGCGGAATCCGTCATGCGGCGCTCTCGGCGGTGAGTTCGATGTGGTTCCACATCGCGTCGCCGGTGGGGGTCCACTCCTCGTCGACGTAGATGCAGTCGACCGGGCACTCCAGGACGCAGGCCGGACAGCCCGAGCACAGTTCGGGAACGATCACCACGTCCAGGCCGAGGTCGAAGATGGCGCCGAACTCCGCGGGGCAGCCGCGCAGACAGCTGTCGCAGGTGATGCACTCGGACGTCTCGATGCGCCGCGGCGGCTTCTTCCAGTTGTCGGCGCGCGAACGCCGGGCGATGCGCTCGGCGCGCTCCGACAGCGCGGCAGACGAGGCAAGCTTCTTCACGGGAACGGCCCCCTCCGGGACTCTTCTCGACCCCTGGCCGAGACGGACGGAGCCCATCGTCACCGGGCACTCTCAACTGCTCCCGGAGCGCGGGTGGGGACCAACTGGAGCCCCCCGCCCCTCATGGGGCAGAGGGCGGGTGGGTGTGGGGGTGGCTCCAGCGGTGTGCGAGCGGGGCCCGTCCGCGCCACCGGAGTCTCGGTGTCTTGAAGGCGCGTACGCGCGGCCGACAGGGCCGCGGGCGCGCCCGGCCCTTGCCCGCCGCGGGCGCCCGCCGTCCCGCCGCCCCCTCACGGAGGAACCCATGCCGCTGCCGCCCGCCCGTGTCGTGCGAGTCGTCGAAGGCGTACGCGCCGCTTTGCAGAGGCTGGTGCGCAAGCTGGCCCCCGCACCGTTCTCGCTGCTGGAGATGGTGCAGGGCGCCATGCTCAGCCAGGCCATCTACGCCGCCGCGCAGCTGCGCGTGGCCGAGGCGCTGCAGGGCGGTCCGCTGCCCGTCGCGGAGGTCGCCGAGCGGGTCGGCGCCCACCCCGACACCCTGCACCGGCTGCTGCGGCTGCTCGCCTCCAACGGCATCTTCACCGAGCGCAAGGACGGCCGCTTCGCGCTGAGTCCGATGGCAACGGCGCTGCTGGAGGACGCGCCGATGTCGATGCGGGGCATCGCGGTGCTCATGGGGCATCCCATCCACTGGGAGGACTGGTCGCACTTCGTCGACGCGGTGCGCTCGGGGGAGCCGAGCCTGCCCAAGCTGCGCGGCATGACGGCCTTTGAGTTCCTTCAGGCCAAGCCGGAGTACGGGGAGGTGTTCATGAAGGGCATGGGCGCGATGTCCGCCACCGAGACCGAACCGATCCTGGCCGCCTACGACTTCTCCCCGTACGGCACGGTCGTGGACTTCTGCGCCGGGCGCGGCGAGCTCCTCGCGGGCATCTTGAACAAGGCGCCGGGCGTGCGGGGCATCCTCGCCGACCCGCGGGTGGCCGACAGCGGGGCCGCCGACTACCTCGCCGAGCAGCAGGTCGCCGACCGGTGCGAGGTGGTGGCCGCCGACCTGTTCGGGCCGGTGCCCAAGGGCGGGGACGCCTACGTCCTCAAGCACATCGTGCACGACTGGCCCAAGGAGCAGGTCCTGGAGATCCTGCGCAACGTCCGGGCGGCGATGCGGCCGGACGGCCGGCTGCTGCTGATGGAAATGGTCGTACCGGACAAGCCCAACGCCGCGCACGCCTCCAAACTGGTCGACCTGTGGCTGATGCTCCTTGTGGGCGGCCAGGAGCGCACCACCGGACAGTACGCGCAGCTGCTGGCCGAGGCGGGCTTCCACCTGGAGCGGGTGGTGCCCACCGCGGGCGCGATCTCGGTGGTGGAGGCCAGCGTCCGCTGACGGCCCGCGCACACCCGGAAAAAGGGGGATGCCGCCCGGCTCTTCGGGCGGCGCCCCTTCTTGCTCAGGTCCCCGCGGGTGTGCCGGTCAGAGGCTCCGCCAGAACAGCGCGCCGACCCACCGCAGGTACCGGACGCGCCAGCACTTGTCGGATGTTCGGGCTCCCGGCCGGTGAGTTGAGCTGACAGTGCCGCCGGTCGCCGAGACACGGCGAACATGATCAGCACCAAGGGGCCCGGGCGCTGGCACGCCACGTGGGGCCAAACCCTTCACCAGCCGCCAGGGGATACAAGGTAGGATAGGTAGCATGAGTGAGCCTACCGGCAAGTATTCGATCACCATGCCGCGAGACATCGCCGAGGCCGCCAAAGCCCGCAGCGGTCCCTCCGGGCTGTCCGCCTACGTGGCCGCCGCCGTAGCCCGCCAGATCGAACGCGACAATCTCAACGAACTCATCCAGGTAGCCGAGGCCGAGCACGGGCCCGTCACGGACGAGGAGATCCAGGCTCTTCGCGACCTGCTCCACCATGCCCGGCAGGAGCAGGCACCGGACGGGGCGCACGCCGCGTGACCCGTTCTCCCGCCGTCCCCGGCGGCACCCTGGTCCTGGACAGCGAAGGGCTGGCCAAGGCCATCCTGCGTGACCGCACGGTCACCGGCTGGCTCGCGCTCGCCCGCGCCGACGACCTGCGCGTGATCACCTCCGCGGCCACCCTCGTCGAGGTGGTCCACCCCCGGATCAACCGACCGGCCCTGGAGTGGACGCTCTCCCGCCTGGTCGTCGAACCGGTCACCGAGCCCATCGCCCGCCATGCCGCCGCCCTCTTGGCCGACGCCGGCCTGCACGGCCACAAGTACGCCATCGACGCCATGCTCAGCGCCACCGCGCTGGCCGCCCCTGGACCCGTCACCGTTCTCACCTCGGATCCCGAGGACCTCGCCGCGCTGTCCGGCGGACGCGTCACCGTCATCAAGGTCTGACGCCCGCCATCCGACCTCCGCCCCGCGGTCCGGCCACGACGGTGAACAACCGTTGAGTGGGGGCACGTTGATGCGGTTGAAGGCCATCGGAAGGGCTGTTCTCGCTGCGGTGCGCCCTGCCCCGGCCGCAGCGGGGAACGCCGGTCGCCCTGCTCGGTGTACCCACCTGATGCAGGTGTGGGGAGCAGCCCGTCCGATGGACGGGCTGCTCCCCACGCTGCTATCGGCGTCCGTCGAGGGATCACGGAGTTACTCGTCCCGGACGGCGCGCCGGAATCTCGCCGCACGAGCCAGGAGGCGCGTTGGCCGAGCGGGCGCACGGCCCGCAAGTCGCGACGGTCAGGGATTGAGCACAGCGTCGGTGTCGTACTCGGCGGCAGGGGCCACGTTCACCGCATCTGCGAGATCCAGGTCCAGGTCGCGATAGCGGGCGCGCACCGACCGGGCGCCACCCAGGTGGTGCTCCGTGTTCTCGGAAAGGACGATACGACCTCGCCGCATCCGGTGCCGGATGTTGTCGACCGCGCTGAGTGCCGCGTCACGGGCGATGTCACCAGTGGCGACGTGATCGATCTCGGCAGGCCGGACATGTCTGCGATGACGATGATCAGGCAGCTGTCCCGGGCCGGGGTCTCGCACCGCACAGCGTCGGCGACGGTAGCGCGCGCCTCATCCCTGCCGGGCGGTGCGACCAGATCCTTCGAAGGTGCGGGAGAAGAGAGGTTCGTCCCAGACACGGTTGGCCATGGCCGCAAGGTGAATGCCCTGACGGATGATCTCGGCTTCGCTGATGCCGCGCCGTTTCGCGGCCTCCTTGATGATGGCGAGGTCTTCCGGATCCGCGTAGACGGTGGTCCGCTTCATAGGCATGAACCAAACATAAGACGGGTCGGCCGGGGCGTGAGTTTCTTGCGCGGCTGCGGCCGCGCGGACTCCCACGCCCTTCTGCATCGTGGGATGACCGACCCCATGCATGCGCATCACAGCTGTCGTCCAGGACCCGTCACAACTGACGTACCCGAACGCCGGGAAGGTCGTCGAAGCGGGCCCGCTTGTCGTGGGTGACCACGGTGCGAGCGGTGCAGCGCGGTGGCCGCGATGATCAGGTCGTGGGCACCTCGGGGCTGGCCGGCTCGGCGGACTGCGCGAGCAGCCGGGCATGTGCGCGGGCCACGTCCACGGTGTATTCCTCGACCGGGATGGTGGCGAGGACGGTATCGATGAAGGACTGGCGGGCGACCCGGTTGACGCCGTCCGCCATTTCCCCTGGAAAGCACGCCGGTGTCCAGGATCAATTGCTCCACCGATCGTCCAGCGTCGGCAGGTCACGGGTGGCCGTCACGTCGTCCTCGAAGGCATCGTCGAGGGTCCCGAGATGACGCAGGAGAGCGTCCTTCACCGCCCGTCCCGTGGCCTCGGGCGCGGGAGCGAGCACGGCCAGACGCTTGCCTCCTCGGGTGATCACGATGGTTTCCCCACGTTCCGCACGGTCCAGCACGGAGGCGAAGTTCCGTGATGCTTCGGTGGCGGTCATCGTCTTCATGAACTGATGTTCTCAGGGAATCTGATACCCGGGCATGGCGCCGGCCTCGCGGCCCCCTTTCTTTCTCCGTGTGCCGAGCGCGTGTGGGTTCAGTGCGCGGCGGGGGTGCCGAACCAGCGGGTGAGGGCGGTCTGAAGGCCGTCGGTGGTGCCGGAGCCGGTCCAGGCGACGTGGCCGTCGGGGCGGACCAGGACGGCCGCCGCGCCCGCGAAGAGCGTGTCGCGGTCGGCCGGGGTGGCGGTGACGGTGTCGACGCGGCCGGTCCAGGCGGCCGCAACCTGGCGCAGGCGGGCGTCGCCGGTGAGGTCGAGCAGGACGCCGCGGCCGGCGTGCAGCAGCCGGAAGGTGTCGGTGGCGCCCTCGGGAGCGCTCAGCACGGTCTTGGGCAGGCGGCGCCCCAGCAGCGGATGCGCCCCCTCCCCCGTTTCCTCGCCCTCGGTGAGGTCGTAGCGGATGTCGAGGTGGGAGACGATGCCCGCCAGGTGGCGGCGCACGACATGGTGGCCGGTGAGTTCGGTGAGGATGCTGCGCAGCGGTTCGGCCTTCTCGCCGCCGAGGAAGACCAGGCCCTGGGCGCGGGTGTTCATCAGCAGGCGGCGGCCCACCGGGTGGCGTTCGGCGTGGTAGGTGTCCAGCAGCGCCTCATCCGCGCGGCCGGTGGCGACGGCGGCGAGTTTGAAGCCGAGGTTGGCGGCGTCCTGCACGCCGGTGCTCAATCCCTGCCCGCCGGCGGGCAGGTGGATGTGGGCGGCGTCCCCGGCCAGCAGCACCCGGCCGCGCCGGTAGTCGGCGGCCTGGCGGGTGGCGTCGCTGAAGAAGCTGACCCACTCGGCGCCGCCGCCGCTGATGTCCTCACCCGTGATGTGCTCCCACGCCTTGGCGACCTCTGCGAAGGTGACGGTGTCCTCGGCGCTGCGGGCGGCGGCGCCGTGCGGGCAGACGATGATGCGGTGCACGCCCTCTTTGAGGGGGGCGGCCATCACCATGCCGCCTGGCAGGGTCTCGCCGAGGTAGCGGGGCTTGAGGTCGACGCCGGTGATGTCGGCGAGGAACATCGCGCGGGTCGCCTCGGTGCCGGGGAAGTCGATGCCGGCGAGTTTGCGCACGGTGCTCTTGCCGCCGTCGCAGCCCACCAGGTAGCGGGCGCGCATCCGCCGTACGCCGTCGGGGGTGACGACGGTGATCTCGGCGTGGTCGCCGTCGAGGAAGCCTTCGTCGAGGGCGAGGACCTCGTGACCGTGGCGGATGTCGGCGCCGAGATCGGCCGCCCATCCGGCCAGGACCGCCTCGGTCTGGCTCTGCGGGATGCCGCGGGCGCCGAAGTGGGCGCCCTCAAGGGCGGTGAAGTCGAACTGGACGCCGCCGAAGTGGCCGACGTCGCTGACCGCCAGGCTCTCGCCCTGCCCGAAGCGGGGCAGGATCCCGCGCTGGTCGAAGACCTCCATGGCGCGGGCGGTGAAGCCCAGCCCGCGGGACTGGCCGGTGGGCTCGGCCAGCTTGTCCAGCACGATCACCTCGGCCCCGCCCAGGCGGAGTTCACCCGCGAGCATCAGTCCGGTCGGGCCTGCGCCGACGACGATGACGTCGGCGTCCATCGTGATGTCCTGCATGGCGTGGGATCCCTCTCAGTCAGCAAAACCGGGCTCGGTTACGGCGGGGGGTGGCGCAGTCGGGGCGGGCCGCGCGGGCCGGGGGCGGTTGTCAGGGGGATCCGAACCAGCGCTGGACGGCCTCGGCGAGCCCGGCGCCGTCTTCTGCGCCCGCCCAGGCGACGTAGCCGTCGGGCCGGACCAGGACGGCGCCGGCATTCAGGGGTGAGCCGGGCTCTGTCTGGGCGGTGACGGTGTCGATGCGGTCGGCCAGGGCTGTGCCCATGGGCGGTGGCGGCCCGTCCAGGGCCAGCAGCAGTCCGCGTCCCGAACGCAGCAGGTCGGCCGTGGTGCAGCGGGCCGCGCCGGTGCGCAGGCCGGTGGGCGGCAGGCGCATCCCGTGCAGCGGGTGCTCGGGGCCGCCGACGTCGTAGCGGATGTCGAGGCCGCTGATCATGGCGGCGAGGCGGGCGCGCACGGCCTCGTGCGCGATGAGTTCGGCCAGGACCGTGCGCAGCGGCTCGATCTCGGGGCCGCCCAACAACAGCAGGGCCTGGGCGCGGATGTTACCCAGGACGGCGGCGCCCACCGCGGCGCGTTCGCTGTCGTAGCTGTCCAGCAGGCCGGCGGGGGCGGTGCGGTCGACGGCGGCGGCGAGTTTCCAGCCGAGGTTGTAGGCGTCCTGCAGGCCCAGGTTGAGGGCCTGGCCGCTGATGGGCATCTGGCGGTGGGCGGCGTCCCCGGCGAACAGGATCCGGCCGTGCCGGTAGTGGGTCAGGATCCGGTTTTCGTCGTCGAAGCGGTTGACCCACAGCGGGGTGCCGGCGGTGATGTCCTCGCCGGTCACCTGCTTCCAGGCGGCGGCGACCTCGTCGTAGTGCGGCTCGCCGGGGTGTTCGCGGACCGTGGTGCCGAAGGCGTGGACCATCACCCGGGTGACGCCGGCGGGGTTGCGGGCGGCGACGGCGAAGCCGCCCGGCAGGCGCTCGAAGCGCCGGTTAGGGATGTTCAGGCCTTGCACGTCGGCGCGCAGCAGTTCCCGGGCGGCCGGCGTGCCGGGGAAGTCGGCCTTCGTCAGGGCGCGCACGGTGGAGTCCTGGCCGTCGCAGGCCACCAGGTAGTCGGCGCGCAGCATGAGGCGGGTGCCGTGGCGGGAGGTGGCGGCCGCTTCGACGTGGGAGCCGCGGTCGTCCACGGCGTGCAGGGTGTGCCCGCACTTGAGGTCGGCGCCCAGGCCAAGGGCCCACTCCTCCAGGACGGCCTCGGTCTTGGTCTGCGCCACCTTCCACTGGCCGGGGTAGGGGCCGGGCAGAGTCAAATCCAGGGGGATGCCGCCGAAGTGGCCGCGCACCTCGCACGGCGGCCGGCCGAGGTCGGCGAGCAGGCCGCGGCTGTCGAGGACTTCCATGGTGCGGGCGTGCAGGGTGGAGGCGCGGGAGGCGGTGTCGGGGCCGTGGCGGCGCTCGATGAGGGTCACCCGGATGCCGCGCAGGGCCAGTTCACCGGCCAGCAGCAGGCCGACGGGGCCCGCGCCGACGACGATCACCTGGGTGTCGACCGTCTTCGCGGGCCCGGCGTGCGGCGCCCGGTGCTGCGGGTGCGGGGCGGCCATGTCAGCGGTTCCGCTCCGCGTACGCCTTGGCGTGGCCCAGGGTGGCCAGGCTGTTGGTGCTCAGCGCGCTGTGCACGTAGGCGCGGGCGTCGGCGACAGTGGCCTCAGGTCCCAGGATGCGGGCGATGTTGTCGGTGTTGAGGGTGACGGTGTGCTGGGAGCTGGCCGTCGCGCCGTCCTCGGTCTCCTCAAACGTCCACACCCCGGTGTGCAGGGTCATCAGCGCCGGCAGGGTGACCTGCTTGTAGGCGATGCGGTGCTCGCCCAGGACGACCCGGTAGGACTTGGTGGTGTGGGTGGAGCCGTCCTTGGCCCGGGTGTCCATCTCCAGTTCCTGCAGGCCGGGGGTGGTTTCGGTGAAGCGGACGCGGGCCACGTGCGGCAGCCGCTCGGGCCACAGCCCGGCCTCGTTGACGAAGGCGAAGGCGTCCTTGGCCGGGCCGTCGATGGTCACGGTGTCGGTGAAGGAGAAGGTCAGCTCCTGCGTCTGGGCGGCGTGGGCGCGTTCGACGTTCTCCTTCAGCGCGGCCAGTTCGCTGCGGCTGTTCTTGTCCACGGCCCGCTCGATCCACAGCAGGTCGTGGGGGTCGTCGCCGACGGCCCGGTAGTCGTGCAGCAGCCGCA
Source organism: Streptomyces sp. SLBN-31 (assembly GCF_006715395.1). NCBI lineage: Bacteria > Bacillati > Actinomycetota > Actinomycetes > Kitasatosporales > Streptomycetaceae > Streptomyces > Streptomyces sp. SLBN-31. The sequence continues at coordinate 4,044,518 of NZ_VFNC01000001.1, read as the reverse complement.
CCCGGCAGGCGCCGTCATCCAGGGGTTCGACGATCCAGGTGCCGCCCATGGCGGCGACCGGCGGCGCGGGCACCTCCTGGCGGAAGGTGATGCGCAGGGAGTCGGCGTCGAGGGTGCGGCGCGAGGTCCAGGTCTTGGGCTCGTTGTTGGCGGTGGCCCAGATGCGGATGCGCTCCTGGCCGCTGCCGGTTTCCTCCCGGTCGACGTAGATGGTGGGCGGGAAGATCAGCGGCCAGTTGGTCACCTCGGCCAGGAGACGGTAGACGGCGGCGGCGGGCGCGCTGATGGTGATCTCGTGCTCGACCTCACGAGTCGTCATGGCTTCTCCTCGATGGACCGCGGTACGCGTAACAGCAACACAGCGGAACGGGGCAGGGCAGGGGCAGGGCGGGGCGGGGCCGGGGGGTGCGGGGGGCGTGAGGCCCGGCGGGGTGGGGGGGTGGCGGGGATGGGGGTTAGAAGTTGCCCAGGCCGCCGCAGACGTTGAGGGCCTGGGAGGTGATGGAGGCGGCGGTGTCGGAGGCCAGGTAGCCGACCAGGCCGGCGACCTCCTGGGGGGTGGAGTAGCGGCCGAGAGGGATCTTGGCCTGGAACTTTTCCAGGATCGCGTCCTCGGTGGTGTCGTAGGCGGCCGCGTAGCCCTGCCGCACCCGCTGGGCCATCGGTGTCTCGACGTAGCCGGGGCAGACGGCGTTGACGGTGATGCCGGTGGGGGCCAGTTCGTTGCCGAGCGCCTTGGTGAAGCCGACGACGCCGTGCTTGGAGGCGGAGTAGGGGGCGCCCAGGACGACGCCCTGCTTGCCGGCGGTGGAGGCGATGTTGATGATCCGGCCGCGGTCCTTGGTGCGCATGCCGCCGGTGGTCAGCACCTCGCGGGTCATGCGGAAGACGCTGTTGAGGTTGGTGTCGATGACGTCGTCCCACAGCTCGTCGCTGATGTCGGCGGTGGGGCCGCCGCCGGAGCGGCCGGCGTTGTTGACGAGGACGTCGACGGTGCCGAACGCGGCGACGGCGGCGCGCACGAACTCGGCGATGGAGTCGGCGTCGCGGACGTCGAGCCGGTGGCCGTCGACGTCCAGGCCGTCCTCGCGCAGTGCCTTGGCGGTTGCTTCGACGGTCTCGGCGTCGCGGGCGCCGATGAAGACCCGGTGGCCCTGCTCGGCCAGCAGGCGGGCGGTCTCCAGGCCGATGCCGCTGGTCGCGCCGGTGACCAGGGCGACCCTGGCGGTGGTGTCGGACATGGGTGTACTCCCCCCTTTCAGGCGGCCCGGGCGCCGGCCGGGGCCAGCTGGGCGTTGACGGCGTCGATCAGGTCACGCGGGGTGAGCTCTTCGCTGAGGTCGTCGTCGTCCAGGACGATGCCGTACTCGCGCTCGATGCGGCCGCCGGTCTCCAGCAGGGCGATGGACTCGTATCCGAGCACCTCGAAGGAGGTGTCCTGGATGTCGGCGGCGAGGTCGACGCTCTCGTCGGCGCCCGCGGCCTCCAGCAGGATCCGCCGCAGGTCGTCGAGGGTGAACTGGATGCTGGCCATGGGGTGCTTCCTTTGGGTCTCGGGGCGCGGGGCCCCAGCTGAACGGTCTTCGCGGGTCGCGGGAGAGGGCCGCCCGTGCGGGGGTGGCGGGGGGGCTGGTTCAGGCGGGGGCCTGCCACCGGTAGAACCGCTGGGCCATGGCGTCGGCCGGGGAACGCCAGGTCGCGGGGTCGTAGGGGTCGATGAACGGCTTGAGGTCCTCGCTGATCTGCACGAAGCGCGGGTCGTCCTTGGCGCCCTGGATCAGTGCGCTGCCGTTGTCGGTGTCGAAGTCCTGCAGGTGGAAGTACAGGCCGTTGAAGGCGAACAGCTGGCGCCGCCGGGTGCCCATGCGGTGCGGCATGTCCGTGGCGTCGAACTCGGCGAACAGCCGGGCGACGTCCGTGCTCGCACCGGGCGCCATACGGGCCACGATCAGCGTGCTGTGCATCAGTTCTCGCTCCTTGGCAAGGGGTGGCGGCCGGGTTGCCGGCGGGCCGATCCGCGCCAGCCGGCCCGCTTCTTCGGGGGCCGGCCGAAGGGGGCGGGGGTTACTGGCCCGCGGCGCGGGTGTGCACCACGCGGTAGGTGTTGGCGTCGCGCTCGACGGTCAGCTCGGCGATGCGCTCGTCGCCTGCGCGGCGCGGCTCGGGCTTGCGGGCGTGGGGCAGGTTGCGAAAGGCGTCGTAGCTGTCCTTGCTGTCCCACTGCGAGTACACGACGGCGAAGGCGCCCTCGACGAACATGGCGCGCAGGCCCTTGAAGACGCAGTGCGAGCGGTAGCCGGGCACGTCCACCAGCCAGCTCTGGCCCTCGCCCAGGAGTTTGATCAGGTCGGCCTGGTCGGCCTCGCCGACCCGGTAGACCTCGATGGCGGTGTAGTCGTCGCGCTCGGGGGAGACCTCGATCCGGCCGCCCAGGGCGGGGTGGGTCTGGGTGAAGACGATCTCGTTCTGCAGCAGCCGGATCGCGGTGGTGATCTCGCGGAAGACGGGCAGCGTGCGGTGCTTGAACTCCTCGCCGGAGTAGCGCTTTTGCAGGTCCTCGCCGCTGCGCCACTGGATCAGGTTGGCGGTGCCGGGGCTGTCCTGCCCGGCGTGCACGGTGGAGGAGATCCACCCCTCGTAGCTGGCCGCGTCGACGATCTTGCCCATCTCGGTGAGCAGCTGCTCCTGGTGGGCGGGGGTGTCGGTGGTGAACAGGTTGAGGACGGTCAGGTAGTTGTCCTCGGTGGAGATGATCGGCATGGTCTTCTTCGCTTCCTTAAGGGATGGGACGGGCGGTGAGGGGCGGGGCTGCCGGTGTCAGTGGGCGGGGCCGAACCAGCGGGTCAGCGCGCGGGTCAGCGGCATGCCGCTGGCGGCGGCGCCGGGGCCCTCGCCGACGGCGCCGACCCAGGCGACGTAGCCGTCGGGACGGACCAGGACGGCACCCAGGTCCTCGTCCCCAAACTCCTGGACCGTGACGGTGTCGACCCGGTCGGACCAGCCCTGGGCCGCGGCGCGCAGTTCGGCACTGCCGGCCAGGTCGAGGAGCAGACCGCGCCCGGACGCCAGCAGGCCCAGGACGCTCTGCTTGACGCCGTCGCGGGTGACCTGGTGGTCGGGCAGGCGGCGGCCGAGCAGCCGATGGCCCTCGCCGCCGACGTCGTGGCGGATGTCGAGCCCGGTGACCATGCCCACCAGGTGGCGCTGCACCTCCTCGTGCCGCACCAGCTCGCCGAACACCTGGCGCAGCGGGTCGACTTCAGCGCCGCCGAGGTAGAGGGTGCGCTGGGCAAGGGTGTTGGCCAGGATGCGGGCGCCGACCGGGTGCCGCTCGCCGTGGTAGGTGTCCAGCAGCTGCTCGCCTGTGTGGCCCTTGAGGGCCAGGGCGAGTTTCCAGCCGAGGTTGACCGCGTCCTGGATGCCGGCGCTCATGCCCTGGGCGCCGATGGGCAGGTGGATGTGGGCGGCGTCCCCGGCGACGAAGACCCGGCCGCTGCGATACTGAGCGGCCTGGCGGCTGACGTCGGTGGTGGAGGACACCCACAGCGGTGTGGCGCCGCTGATGTCCTCGCCCGACAGCCGTCCGAAGGCCTCGGCGACCTCGGCGAAGGTGATCGGGCCGGGGGTGGTGCGCAGCGGCTGGGCCCGGTCGTAGTAGATGACACGGGAGCGGTCCGGGCCCAGCGGCAGCACCATGACCATGCCGCCGGGCACCGGCTCCCCACTGAACCGCGGGCGCAATTGCACGCCGGTGATGTCGGCGAAGCGCAGCTCGACGGTGGGCGCGGTGCCGGGGAAATCGATGCCCGCGGCGGTGCGCACCACGCTGCGGGCGCCGTCGCAGCCCACCACGTAGCGGGCCCGCAGCACACCGGCGGCGTCCCCGTCGGCGGTGTGGACGGTCACTGCGTCCTCGTCCTGCGTGAGGCCGGTGACCTCGATGCCGCGGCGCACGGCGACGCCGCGTTCGGCGATCCAGCCGGCGAGCATGGCCTCGGTCCGTGCCTGGGGGATGCCGCGGGCGCCGTAGGAGCCGCCCTCAAGGACGCGGTAGTCCAGCGGCACACCGCCGAAATGACCGAAGGGAATGACGTCGACGTCACCGAGCCGGGAAAGAAGTCCACGCTGCGCGAATTCCTCGATCGTGCGCGCGGAAAAGCCGAGGGCACGGGATTCCCTGATGGGCTCGGCAAGCCGGTCGACGACCAGGACCGAGACTCCATTGAGACTCAACTCGCCTGCGAGCATGAGTCCGGTGGGACCTGCTCCGACCACGATCACGTCCGCGTCAAAGGTATTCATCCGCCCTCTCCCGACTGGTATTCGACGAGTATTGCCGGGCCACGGAAGAACGGTAAAGACAATGCGGTACAGGCTTTATGCAATCCGTTACAGAACTCTGCCGGCAATGTCAGATCTTTGACAGGAACCTGGTTTGGCAGGCGCGGACGGCACCATGCTCGGGCGGTGACTTCCAACCATCTCGCCGCCCCGGGCGCGGCCGCCGGCTTCGTCGAGGCCGCCGTGGTCGGGGACCTGCTGGGCCGTTATCTGATCGCTCTCGACGACGGGGAACTCGACGACGCCTGGGCCCGGAGCCTGTTCACCGAGGACGCGGTCGTCACCTTCCCGATGAGCGCCCACACCGGGCGCGCCGGGCTGGCCGCCTGGCACCAAGCCTCCCTGGCGGCCTTCACCCGCACCCAGCACCTGGGCTCGCCGCCGGTGGTCGACATCGACGGCGAGCGTGCCGTCTTCCGCGCCCACGTGCTGACCACGCACGTGAACCATCCCGGTGGGCAGGGGCCGGCCCTGTTCCGCGCGGGCACGCTCGCCTTCGGCGAGGCCCGCAGGACCCCCGACGGGTGGCGCATGAGCGCACTGTCGTTCCGGGTGCTGTTCACCGAGGGAGAGCCCCCGCGCCGGGCCTAAAAGCCGGCCGGGAAGGACGCCTCATGTGCCCTGGTGGAGCAGTACGTCGTCGAGCCGGACCCAGAGCGTGCGGCCGACTGCCGCCACGAGACGCGCGCGCAGGGACCTGGCGCTGTCCCTGTGGGCCCTGGAGGTGACCGGCGGTGCCCGCCCGAGGCACCGCGGCACCGCATGGCCGTCCGGCAACCCTGCGGGGCTCTTGAATAAGCCCAGATATAATAAGCGCACCTATCCATGCAGAGGTGTGCTGTGGACAAACCCGCCGAGATGTTCGACCGCGACTTCGAGTGGGCCGAGCTGACCCGCTTCGCCGCCCTGCCCGGCCCGCGCGCCACCCTCGGCGTGGTCTCCGGGCGCCGCCGCCAGGGCAAGACCTTCCTCCTGGACGCCGTCACACGGGCAAGCGGCGGCTTCATGTTCACCGCCACCGAGACCACCGAAACCGACGCGCTGCGCCAGTTCGGCGAAGCCCTCGCCCGCCACCGCGACCAGCCCACCCCGTTCCGCTTCGCTCACTGGGACGAGGCCATCACCGAGCTCATGCGCATCGCCGACAGATGCGGCCCCACCGTCGCGGTCATCGACGAGTTCCCCTTCCTCGCCAAGGCCTCTCCTGCCCTTCCCTCGATCATCCAGCGCGCCCTGGACCCCGCCGCCCAGCACACCAACACCCCCGTACGGCTCCTGCTGTGCGGCTCCGCCCTGTCCTTCATGGGCAAGCTCCTCGCCGGCAACGCCCCGCTGCGCGGCCGCGCCGGCCTGGAACTCGTCGTCCCCACCCTGGACTTCCGCCTCGCCGCCGAGTTCTGGGAGATCACCGACCCGCGCACCGCACTGCTCACCCACGCCATCGTCGGCGGCACCCCCGCCTACCGCCGCGAGTTCACCCAGGGCGACATCCCCGCCGGGCCCGACGACTTCGACGCCTGGGTCACCCGCGCCGTCCTCAATCCCGCCCGTCCGCTCTTCCGCGAGGCCCGCTACCTGCTCGCAGAGGAACCCGAACTTCACGACACCGCGCTCTATCACTCCGTCCTGGCCGCCATCGCCGCCGGAAACGCCGCACGCGGCGGCATCGCCGACTTCCTCGGCCGCAAGTCCACCGACCTCGCCCACCCCCTCAGCGTCCTCCAGGACGTCGGCATGATCACTCACGAGGCTGACGCCTTCCGCCGCAACCGCTCCGCCTACCGCATCGCCGAACCCCTCATCGCCTTCTACCACTCAGTCATGCGCCCCGCCTGGGGCGATCTGGAACGCCCCGGACGCGCCCCCGCCGTCTGGCACCGCGCCCAGTCCACCTTCCGCAGCAAGGTCGTCGGCCCGCACTTCGAACAGGTCTGCCGCGAATGGGCCCGCTGGCACGCGTCCGCCGCCACCCACGGCGGGCAGGTCACAAGGGTCGCCAGCGGGACCGTCAACGATCCTGCCGCGAAGACCAGCCACGAAGTCGACGTCGCGGTCCATGGCGAGAGCGACAGCGGCCGCGAAACCCTGCTCGCCATCGGCGAAGCCAAATGGAACGACGTCATGGGAAAGAGCCACCTCGAACGCCTCCAGCACATCCGTGCTCTGCTCACCGCGCGCGGCACCGCCACCGACGCCACCCGGCTGCAGTGCTACAGCGGCACAGGCTTCACAGACGAACTGCGCCACCTCACCGAGAACGACCCCACCATCCAGCTGATCGATCCAGTGCGCCTCTACCACGGCGACTGACGCGCTCGGACCGCCCGGTGCCGTAGGGCGGGCGGGCCCGCACCGCCCGCCGGGGCCCGGCCCACCAGGGCGCCGGGCGGCCGGCCTGGTGGTGCGGGGGCCAGATGTGCTGTCGCATGAGGTGGGCGCCACGCCGACTGGCGCCTTTTGAGGGAACAGTCCCGGTGTGCGACGACAGCCCCTGCCCGCAGGACGGGGCACGACGGTCTTGGCAGCGCGGGCCGGCTGCTCGCCGGCGTCGCCCCGCCCGCGCCGCGTGCTCGGCGCCAGGGCCCGCGGTGCCGGGCACCGGTAGGGCACGCGGAAACAACGGGCGCGGGGATGTCGATCCCGGCAGGCTCTGTTCGACGCAAGGGGTGACACAAGGCCATCAGCACGAGAGGCGAAGGCCATGCCCAAGGTCCGCGTACACAACGTCACGATCTCCCTGGACGGCTTCGCGGCCGGCCCGAACCAGCGACTGGACGCCCCGTTCGGCGACGGTGTCGGCTGGGGTGAGGATCTGCACAGTTGGTTCGTCTCCGCGGCGCAGGATTCGGCCGCGGGCAGGAGCGGAATCGATGTCGACTACTTCACCCGCGGGGATCAGAACATCGGCGCCACGATCATGGGGCGGAACATGTTCGGGCCGCAGCGCGGGCCGTGGCAGGACGAGTCCTGGCAGGGCTGGTGGGGCGACAACCCGCCCTACCACCACGACGTTTTCGTGCACACCCACCATCTGCGCCCGACGCTTGAGATGGCAGGCAACACGACCTTCCACTTCACCGACGAGCCGCTCAAGACGGTGCTGCAGCGCGCGTTCGACGCCGCGGGCGGCAAAGACGTCCGGATCGGCGGCGGCGCGGCCATCATCCAGCAGTATCTGCGGGCCCGCCTGATCGACGAGCTCCACCTGGTGATCGCGCCGGTGCTCATCGGGCGCGGGGAGCGATTGCTGGACCATCTGGGCGGCGGGATCGACGGCTACCGGGTGTCGGAGCTGCTCGGCTCGCCGACGGTCACGCACGCGGTGCTGGTCCGCCGCTGACGCCCGCGGTCAGGGTGCGCCGGGGTGGGGGTGCTGCCGCACCCGCCTGGGTGGTTGGTCGCCGTGGTCCTGGCCCTCGTCGCTGCGCGGCGGGTGGCCGGCTGCGGGTGTGCCAGGGCCGGGCCCCGTGCGGCGGTGGGGCCGGCCGTTCGGTGGGGGTGCGGGTGCCCGCACGTCCGGCGGCGGCTGCCGCCTCCCGCCTCACCTTCGCCCCAACCGCCGGCCACCACGCGACACCCTGCCGCAGTACCCGGCGGGGCGATGGCTTCGTGGAACCCACCTCCCGAAGAGCACAGTCAGATGTCCACGGCCGGGGGGTCGTTGTGTGGGGGTGGTGTCATCGCGGTGAGCAGCCGGCGGTCCAGCATGGTGCCGACCGAGGTGTCTGCGGCGGGGTCGAGTCCGGCGTCGTGGCAGGCGGCGCTGATGAGGTAGCGGCCAAGGACCGGGTAGGTGGCGAAGGCCCATTCGTCGCCGAGGGCCGCCCGGCCGTCGGGGGTGCGCAGGCCGCCGAGGGTGAGGCCGAAGCCGAACTCGGTGAAGGGCAGTCGCATGCCCTGCCCGAGGGCTTTGGTGTAGGCCTCCTTCAGGGTCCACAGGCGCAGCAGGCATGCGGGGCGCTGGTGGGCGGGCAGGGCGTCGAGTTCCGCGGCCTCGGCGGGGGTGCACATCTGGCGGCGCATCAGGTCCACATCGAAGCGGCGGTCGGCGCGTTCGGCGTCCAGGCCCATCCGGCCGGTGCGGCTGATGCCCACGGCCATCAGCTCCCCGGTGTGGGTCAGGCCCACCTCGACCTGGTCCAGGCCGCGCAGGTAGGGGCGGCCGCCGAGCCGGTAGGCGATGTCGATGTCCTCGGCCGCGATGCCCAGCGCGGCCGCCGCGGTGTATTTGATCAGCAGCCGGGAGGCGGCGAAGCGGCAGCGGACCGCGGGGTCGTGGGTGCGTTCGTAGCGGCTGAGGTCGCGGCCCAGCAGCGGCCTGAGCCGCGTGGTGGTCAGGACCGCGGGCAGCCATTCGGTCCAGGTCGCGTACGCCATCGTGGCCCCGCGGTCCAGGAGGTTCTCCCTGACCTTGAGCCAGGAGCTGTCGGGGCGGGGGATGTGCACGGGCGGGGCGACGGCGCAGCCGCGCGCGGTGGCGACGGTGCCCAGGGCGCTCAGGTGGTGCAGGGCGGCCAGGACGCCGGCGGTGTCGCGGGCGTCGATGTCGTCGGTGACACGGTCCTCGCGCAGGTGCGGGGGCTCACCGGGGTGCACGGCGTCGGTCTCCTTGTCTGCTCGTTGCGGTCCGCCGCTGTGCTGGGGGGCGCGGGCCGCGCCCTGGCGGGCAGAATCGTTTCTGTCGAGGTGGGGCATCACGCGAGCCGCATGGCGTACAGGTCGAAGCTGTGCCCGTGCCGGTAGCGGTCCACCAGTGCGGCGGCCAGGTCCGGGATGACGCCGTCCGGCACGTCGGGCACCTCCAGGCCCAGACGGCGGGCGAAGCGGGTCAGGGCCAGCAGCGCCCAGTCGGGTTCGGCCAGCAGGGCGCCGTGCGGGGCGTGGGGGGCGGCGTTCTCGCAGACGGCCAGGCAGGAGGCGGCGGCCAGCAGCAGGCAGTAGCGGTCGACGAGGACGTAGGCGGCCGGGGAGGGCCCTGTGTTCTCCGGGCGTCCGGCGAGGGCGGCGCACCGCTGGGTGAGGTGGTGCACCTCGGCGGCCAGAGCCCGGCCGAGGTCGGCCAGCGCCGCCCAGCGCGGGCCGCGATCACGTTTGCCCTCGAGGCGGGCGGCGGCGCCGAGCAGCGCGGCGAGCAGCCCGTCGCAGGCGTGGTGGGGATCGCGGGGCTCGGCGTTGAGCCGCCGGAAGTCGAACGCGGACTCCGGGGCGCCGGGGGCGCCGGGGGTGAACAGGGCGGCGGGGGCTTCCTGCCAGGGCGCGCCCCGGCGGGCGGCGTGGCCCAGGGTGTGCAGGTGGGGCACGAGCACGGCCTGGGTGTCGGCGGTGCCTGCGTGGCCGAGGCCGGCCACCGGCAGGTCGCGCACGAGTTTTTGGAAGCCGCCGTAGGCGGGGCCGCGGTCGTAGCCGCGGGCGCCGAGCACCGCGGCGAGTTCGTCGAGGTCCTCGTGCAGCAGCGCGGAGACGGCGTACTTGACCGCGGCCGAGGGAATGAGGGCGTACTCGGGGGCCAGGTCGAGCAGGCGCAGCCCGGCGACGGCGAGGCTGTCGCAGGCCAGCAGGTCGGCGAAGACACCGGCCAGGACCCGGCCGCGGCGCCCGCCCAGCACCAGCCCGCGGCGCGAGTCGCCCAGCGCGCGCACGGCGTAGCGCAGGGCGCTGTCCATCCCGGCGACCAGGGCGCCGCCGGCCACCAGGGCCCGGCTGACCTGGAAGGTGCGCAGGGACAGGTGGATGCCCTCCCCCAGCTGGCCGATGAGGGCGTCGGGGGGCACCGGGCACTGGACAAGGTCCAGTCCGGCGTAGTGGGCGCCGCGCATGCCGTGGGTGCGCACGCGCGGCAGCCGGTGCACGGCATGGGAGGGGAGCCGGTCGGTTTGAAGCAGGAACACCGAGTGGCTGTCGGGGCCGTCGCCGTCGGCGGTGCGCACGTAGGCGACGAAGGCGTCGGCGCGGTCGGCGTTGATGACGACGTCCTTGCGGCCGTCCACCACAAACCCGCCGCCGGGTGCGGGGCGGGCGCTGTACTCGCCGCGCAGGATGGCGTTGGCGTGCACGAACTCGCGGTGCAGGATGGTGATCCGGCCGTCCTGAAGCAGGCGCCGGGCGGTGTCGCGGCGCTGACGGCCATCGCCCGCCGTCCACACCACGGACGCGGCGAACAGGGCGGTCATCCCGGCGCCGAAGCCGAGCGCGACGTCCCGGCGGAAGACCGGGCGCAGTACCTGCGCCAGGTCCTCCACGCCGGTGAGGCGGCCGCCCAGCAACGCGGGCACGAACTCCGCACCCAGGCCGAAACGCTGAAGGAGGTCCTCGGTGGCCGCGGGCGCCTGACGCCGCTCGTCGGCGGCCAGCAGCGCCCGCTGGCCGTGCGGGTTGTCCTCGGCGAAGGGATCCCCCAGCAGATCCTCCACGTGCTGGGCCCGCGCCGCACCGTCCGCGGGAAGACACGGGCCATCCGCAGTCCGCCGGACCGCGGGGGCGGCGGGGGTGGGGGCGGCTGTCAGGTTGTCGTTCATGTGCGACCTCCAACTCCGGCCCGTGAGGCCGGCAAACGACACCGTTCGGCGCCACGGGCACGCTCTTGGGCCACCGGGGGCGGCCGCGCGGCTCACACCCGGCGGGCGAGGACGCCCTCGGCGTGCTCGCGGGCCAGCTCAAGCGCGGCGGCGCTCTCCCGGGCCAGCCGTTCACGCAGCGCCTGGCGCGCGACGCGCACCGCCTCCGCGCCCACTCCGTAGCGCTCGCGCACGCCGTCCTCGTCCAGCACGGCGTGGTGGCGGGCGATGACGGTGACCCCCTCCCCCCAGGGGTCGGGTTCGACCGACCACTCCCCCGCGTGCGCGGCCAGCAGCGCGGGCTGCTCGCTGTCGCGGATGTCCTTGTAGACGATGCGCCCGGCGTGCGGGAAGCCGATGCGCACCGATTCGGTCGTACGCGTCCTGCCGCCGGCGGCGGGCAGCTCCACGCTCATCAGCTGCACCCCGGGGGCGCGCTCGGCCAGGTCGATCCTCACGGCGCCGGGCACGGCGTCGGTCCGGTCGCCGAAGCGGTGCAGGAAGGCGTAGACCGGCTCCACGCCCGCGTCGATGTGCACCGACTCCTCGAAGGAGAGCACCAGGTCGTCCAGGCGGCGCCAGCGCTCGGCGAGCTGTTTGAGGTTGGCCAGCGCGGCCCGCGTGTTGGCGGTGGTGGCCCGCTTGACCCAGTCCACGTCCGCGCGCGCGTTGTCGGCGACGGCGAAGTCGTTGCGCAAGGTCACCAAAGACTTCTCCGGCCCGCGGGGCTCCACGCTCCAGCTGCCCCCCATCGAGGTCACCGGGCGGGGCAGCACCTCCTGCCGGAAGTCCACCCGGTGCGCGACGGGGTCCAGCACGCGCCGCGTGGTCCAGGACTTGATCTCGCCGTTGGCGGTCACCCACATCCGCAGCCGCTCCGACGCGCCGTCGAACTCCAGCTGCTCGACATGCACGGTGGGCGGCAGGAACACCGGCCAGCGCACGGCGTCCGCGATCAGGCCGTAGAGCACGCCGGCCGGGGCGTCCACCTCCGCGTGCTGGGCCATACGGTGCACAGGCGCGAGGTACATCCACCACACCCCATTTCTCGTCTCGAACATCCACAACCCCGGCCCGGACCAGACCGGCCCAGGCCGGCCCGGTCCGAGCCAGACCGGCCCAGGCCGGGCCGGGCACGGGAAAGTGCCGCCGGCCCGGCTCGTACAGGCTCGCCATGGACTGTGTCCTGACCGGGTGGAGAACACCTCGGCCCCCACCGGAGCACGGCTGGAATCCCCAGCACGGCGTCGGCGGTGCCGCCCGCGGGGCATCCCGTACGACGCCGGCTCCACCCGGGCCCGAGCACTGCGGCCGACCCTGCAGGCCCCGGCCGGGGGGCGGGGGGGCACGGGAGTGCGGGGCCGGGCGATGACCGGGGCGCCGCGGGGGCGGGAGGGGGAGCACCGGCGGCCAGGGGCGGAGGGCACCGGCCGGAGGCACCAGCCGGGGGGCGGGGGATGTGACGGGCCCTCCTGCCGTTGCCGCGGTCGCCCCGCGTCCGGCGTCGCGCGTGGCTCCCCCGTTGAACGTATGGCCTGGGGGGTGTCACCGGCTCCGGCGGCATCGGCAGACCGCTGATCAGGACATGACCTCTTCGTCATGCGGATGAATGATCGGTGCCGTAGGAGGGCCGGGTGGGGAGGATCGAAGGACGCACGTGCATGACCGATGGCAGCGACATCGGTGTCGTCCTCGGCCGGGATGTCGGGAGGGGCGCACCAGGCCACCGCCGTCGTCCCGGCCGGGACGACGGGCATGCGAGAAGCGGCTGCCCAACGGCGAGCTCACCCTTCGCGCGGTCTTCGGCGCGCTGGAAGCCAGGCACGGACCGTGCTCGGCGGGTCGGCCGGCCGGCCCCTGGGCGCTGTGCCGCTCGTGGGGCAGGGACATGCAAGTGTCCGCTCGCCCCTCTGGCCGGGCCGGCGATGCGGCGGCTCGTTCGGCCTTCTCTGCCGGCGAGGCGCTGCGCTGTGGCGGCCGGACGTCGAGCCGGGCGTCCCTTTTCGCGGTGCTCCGCGACGGGGCCCTTCTACGAACCCCGGCCGGCGCCGGTCACCTGACCGGCGGCTCGGCCCAGGAGCACGACCTGGTCGGCTTGTGCGTCGAACCCGAGTACCGGATGGCCGTAGTCGCCTTCTGGATCCATCAGCACCGGCTTGCCCAGCCGTCGCCCGATCGCCCGGAGGAAGCCGCACAAGACCTCCAGTCGCTCCTGTCCCTGAAGCTCGTGGAGATCCACATCGAAGTCGATCTCCTCGGCCTCATGGAAACGGAAGATCGCCAGCACCTCGTCCGACGGCCACACCCGCAGCTCAGGGCACTCAGCGTCAGCCGGACGGGAAAGCACCGCCTCGGCCGTGGGCATCGGCAGCGCCGCCTCGCCTTCTGCGTAGCGGTACGTCCAGCCGCTGTCACCGACGAGGTCGAGGACCGCCTGCCAGTTCTGAACCGAGGCATCCGGCACACGCACATCCGGCAGCGACCCCATCAAGTCCGGGTCGAAGAAGTACGCAATGTCGGCCCACAGCAGTTCGGACACCCCGCCATGGTGCCCGCCCCGGCGCCCCGCCGCGGCCGGATTTTCCTTGGCGCACCGCACCAGGGCACTCCCCTGACCGGGGCCCTGCGGGGTCGGCCGGCCTGGCGTTCCAGACCGTGTCAGGCGGTTCGCGAGCGCACGGACCGACGGTGACGGGCGGGGGCGGCATCCCGCCGCCCGAAGGAGGGGTGATGGCGTTTCGTGGTGCCCGGCGCCTGCGGCGGGCCGCCCGCGCCCTGGCGGCCTGCGTCTGGCAGTGCCTGGTGGCCGCCGGCGCCGTGCAGTTGGCGGGCGAGACGGCCCGGGCCGATGCCGGCCGGCTGCTGCACGAACCCGCTCCCGGCCATCCCGAGCGGCTGCGCCCGGATGTGCCCCTGACCGCGCTGGAACGCTCCCTGCTGAGGGATCTGGGCCTCGTGGACTGACCGGTCCGGCGCGCCCGGCACCGCGGCGGGGTGGCGGGGTCAGGCGGCGTAGAGGTCGAAGGTGGAGATGCGCCGGGGGCAGGAGGTCACGTCCAGCTGGGGGTCGACGGCCAGCATCGCCTGGTGCAGCCGCTGCAGCTGCGGCGAGGGCTCCACGCCCAGCTCCTCGACCAGGCGGCGGCGCAGCCGGTGGTAGACGTCGAGCGCGGCGGCCTGGCGGCCCGAGCGGTACAGCGCCACCATGGCCTGCGAGTGCAGTCCCTCGTGCTCGGGGTGGCGGGCGGTCAGATCCATCAGCTCGGCCGTCACCTCGGCGTGCCGGCCCAGGCGCAGGTCGGCGTCGATGCGGCGCTCGCGGGTGACCAGCCGGCTCTCCTCCAGCCGCATCGCCTCGATCTCCAGCACCGGGCCGACGCGGACGTCGACCAGGGCGGGCCCCTGCCACAGATCCAGCGCGCTGCGGTAGGTGCGGGCCGCGAGCTCGTCATCGCCGTGTTCGAAGGCCTGCTGGCCTTCGGTGACCAGGCGTTCGTAGGCGTGGACGTCGACGGCGTCGGCCGGTATCTGCAGCAGGTAGCCGCCGTGCCGGGTGGCGAGCACGTCCTTGGCGGTGCCGGGGGCGCCGGGCCCCATGGCGGTCCCCAGGCGGCGGCGCAGCTGCAGGATGTAGGTCTGCAGGGTGGTCAGGGCGCTCTGGGGCAGCTCGGTGCCCCAGATCTCCTCCATGAGCGTGGGCACCGGCATGACCCGGCTCGGATAGAGGGCGAGCAGGGCCAGGATCTGGCGCGGCTTCCCGGCCGTCGGGACGATCGACATCCCGTTGACGTCGGCACTCAGTGGACCAAGAACACAAATCTTCATGGCTTCCTCCCCGTACCTCGACGGCTGTAGTCGGTTTTCTGATCCGGTGTGCGCATCAGTGCCCGAGGCTCGTCGATATTGCGCCACACAGGGACCGAACGTCCGTTCCCGCGACGCATGGACGAGGCGCACCGTACCCCGCCGCCACCCCGCCCTCGGACATAGTCGAGGAATCATTGAGTGACCTTCTTGCCGCACCCCTCCCGCCGGGCCGGAAGCACCAATTCCCGATACGCACGCGAACCACCGGCAAAAAAACGAAACCGCCGACAACACCCGGCGGGAGAACGGACAGAACACACCACGACAACTCGAATGAACCCCCAATTCCGCTGGAGCCGGGGTTTCTTTTCCGCCGTTCTAGTGCGGCGCCCGCGATCCGGCGGTGGCGGCCGCAGAAATGACAGACTCCCCTTCTGCCTTTCTCCGCAGCCGCAATCGGATCACCGGACGAAGCCGTTCATGAAATGCGGCGTGCATGCCACCACCGTCACCGCCGCGCAAGAGCGGCACCGCGGGCGGGGGTGTGCCTGGCACAAGCCACAAGGGCACCGGGCCGAAAGGAGGCCGCAGAGCCCCTCAGGAGGCCCGACGCTACCGCGCACGCGGGCTCGGGCCGATCGGCTACGTGTTGCATCACCTCGGCCTGTTTGGCTGTCTGCTCAAGCCCTCCCTCAGCGGCTGCTGTCTTTCCTGCACTCGCCTGATGGCGGCCCGCAGATCGCGCAGTGCGGTGGTGACGGGGACACCACGTCGTACTCGTACGACAGCGCCGACCGGCTGGTCACCTCCGGCACGGTCTACGACGCCTTGGGCCGCACCACCACCAGGCAGCCGGCACCACCATCGGCTACACCTGGAAGCCGGACCGGCTCCAAAACCAACCACTACGGCTCCGACGACCACAACCCCGACCGGACCCAGGAGACCAGCAGCACCCTCAGCTGCGACGTCCAGGACATCGGAGGAGACCTCGGCGCCCTCACCAGCGCCACCGGCGACACCGTCCTACAACGCACCGACACCACGAACGATGTCACCGTCGAACCCTCCGCTGGACACCAGCCAGGGCCGGCGACCGCACCAGCCTTCGACGAGTACGGCACCCCGGAGGGCGACACCACCGCCACCCGCTACGGCCGGCTCGGCGGCAAGGAACGCGATCGAGGTACCTGTGCAGCTTCAAAAGAGGCGGCACTCGTGCGCGGCGCCTCAGCCGTCGTCCTCGTCGTCTGTGTACGGCTCGGCCAGCCGGAGACCGAGGTCGTCGAGCCAGTGCTGGACCCAGGCCCGCAGTCCGGTGATCTCGGTGGGGCTCAGGTCGTACGCGGCGTACTCACGGTCGGAGGTGAAGTCGACGGCTTCCAGCCGGCCATGGAGCTCCTCCAGGTCGAACTCCTCGTCATGCTGCGCACCCAGGCGCTCGAGTTCCGCCGGCGTGTACAGCTCGCGGGCGCTGAAGACGTCGATGACATCGCGGGGGAAGCCGCGGTCGTGCAGGGCGCGGACCTTCAGCCCCACGGCGTCCTCCCTCGACAGCGTGGGCCCGGCCTCGGTGCGGGTGGGAGGCCGGTGGAAGATCTCCTTCAGGATGTCGATCTCGCAGGACTCGCCGATGACCGCATCGGTGGCCAGCAGGCGGGACATGCGCGGGGCGACCTCCACGACGCGGATCGTCCAGCCCCGGTCCGCAAGACCGGCGGCCACAACGCCGGTGATCTCGGCCATGTCCGCAGGCGCATCGGTGGCCAGGTCAACGTCCTCACTGGTGCGACTGCTGACCAGTCCATGCGCCTGGATGGCATAGCCGCCGGCCGGCACCAGCCGGTAGGCCTCACCGCTCTCAACGGCGTCACCGAGCAGACGCCGGTGCAGGTCGGGAAGCCTCATGCTGCAGCGACAGCCGCCATCAGCTCGGAAAACCGCTGCTCCCAGCACGCGCGGACCGGCTTGCCCACGGCGATCCGCAGCCGCGGCCAGTGCCGCACCAGCAGTTCGGCGTTGAGATAGCGGGTGAGGTCCTCGCGCAGGCCGTTGGTGAGCACGATGCGATACAGGCCCAGCAGCAGTTTCTCGTCGTCCGCCTCGAACTGCCGCAGCCCCGACCACGCCAGGTGCAGCGGCAGTTCTACTGTCCCGGTCGTCGGCCCGGACAGCTCCGCGAGACGAGCAGGCAGACGCCCGGCCAGATGAGCCCAGCGAGAAGCGGCGGCGCGGTCGGCAGTCACGCTTCACTCGTCGCCTGCTTAAGCGCGGCGCGTTCGCCGCGGCGCTGCAAGACGGCTGCGCACGGTCGAGTGCTCCGCGCCGGGCGGTCGTGGTGCAGATCCGCTCCCACCTCCTCGGCCCCGTCAGCCATCCGCCGGCCCGCGCAGCAACTGCGTGCTTGCCTCCGGCAGGCCCGGGCGCACGGGGGTGCGCAAGGCGGGTGCGTCGGCCCCTGGTCCTCATCACGGGCCCTGGGGGCTCGGCGTCGAGGTCGGCGTCGGGCCTGCTCGGGGTGCGGCGACCGGGGGGGGATGTTCACCCTGCCATGACGGGCGCTCGCGCTTGCCGGGCCCGGCCGGTGGTGGGTTGCAGCGGCTGTCCGCTGCTGCTCACCCCTTGGGGGGGTCCTCGCGGCGGCCCGGCCCGGCATCGAGGCCTTCTCGGCGGGACGGCTGGGGCGCTCAGCGTGGGATCGGCCGGCTGCGGTGGTCGCCGGGAGCTCAGCGTGGAGCTGGAGGTCGCGGTCGGGAGTTGCGGCCCTCGTGGTCGGTGTTGCGGCCCTCGTAGGGGGGTGACGTGGTCGGCGTGCGGGGGCCGGTGGGGGGACCGCTCGGCGTGCAGCGGCCGGCCGGGCGAAAGCGGGTCAGCCCATCCGGGCCATGGGCGGTCCGCTGATCTCCGTGTCGCGGGCGGGGACGGTCTCGGGGACGGCCATCAGGATGGAGCGCTGCAGCCGGCTGAGCGTGGCCGAGGGCTCCAGGCCCAGCTCGCGTACGAGGGTGGTGCGCAGCCTCTGGTAGACGTTGAGGGCGTCCCCGCGCCGCCCGGAGCGGTGCAGGGCCACCATGAACTGGCCGTGCAGGCTCTCGTGCATGCGGTGGCGGTTGACCAGGACGGTCAGCTCCGAGAGCAGCTCGCGGTGGCGGCCGCGCCGCAGGTCGGCCTCGATGCGCTGGTCCAGGGCGCACAGCCGGGCCTCGTCCAGGCGCTTGATCTCCAAACCGATCCGGCTGCCCGCGGTGACGTCGGCGAGCGCGGGGCCGGTCCACAACGCCAGCGCCTCGCGCAGCCGGCGGGCCGCGCCGGAGAAGTCATCGGCGTCCATGGCCCGGTAGCCCGCCCCGGCCTGCTTTTCGAACTCGCGGAAGTCCACCCGGCCGCCGCGGGTGTTCAGCCGGTAGCCGCCGGGCAGGGTGACCAGGATGTCCTTGGCACTCACCCCCTCCTCCCCCGCCTTGGCCAGCGCCTCGCCGATGAGTTCGCGCAGCTGCAGCACATAGGTCTGCAGCGTGGTGCGGGCGCTGCGCGGCGGCTCGTCCTCCCACAGCTCCTCGATCAGGGCCGAGACCTGCACCACCCGGTCCGCGTGCAGCGCCAGCAGGGCCAGCACCTGCCGCGGCTTGGGGGCCGTGGGTGTGACAGAGATGCCGTGCTCGCTTACCGACAGCGCGCCCAGAACTTCGATGTCCACTGTCTTCCCCCTTGTGTCCGGTGCCGGTTGCGGCCAGGTCCATGCCGCGCAGACCGCCGCTTGGAAGCCTGGACGGTGCGCCACGGCTCCCGCTTGAACACGAGTAAAAAACAGCACGGTCGGTTTGTCAATGCGGGAGGCGCCCCCTCCGCCCGGGCTCACACACCGGCGCCGGCCCCAGCCCACTTCGCATCCGCACACCTTTCGCGGAGTGTCACCCGCCTGTCCGCCGAGGGCTGGGGAGGGACGCTCCCGCCCCGCCGCACCCCCGGGGGCACGGCGGGGCGGGGCGGCGGGCGGCTTCCGGCCCGCCGGAAGAACCCTGCACACTGCCGGCCGGGGGCCGGGGTTATTGCGGGGGGTTGCCGTGCTTGCGGGAGGGCAGGTCGGCGTGCTTGGTGCGCAGCATGGCCAGGGAGCGGATGAGGACCTCGCGGGTGGCGGCGGGGTCGATGACGTCGTCGACCAGGCCGCGTTCGGCCGCGTAGTAGGGGTGCATCAGCTCGGACCTGTACTCCTTGACCATGCGGGCCCGCATGGTCTCGGGATCGTCCGCGGCGGCGATCTGACGGCGGAAGATGACGTTCGCGGCGCCTTCCGCGCCCATGACGGCGATCTCGTTGGTGGGCCAGGCGTAGGTGAGGTCGGCGCCGATGGACTGGCTGTCCATCACGATGTAGGCACCGCCGTAGGCCTTGCGCAGGATCAGCGAGATCCGGGGCACGGTGGCGTTGCAGTAGGCGTACAGCAGTTTGGCGCCGTGGCGGATGATGCCGCCGTGTTCCTGGTCGACACCGGGAAGGAACCCGGGGACGTCCAGGAGGGTGATCAGGGGGATGCTGAAGGCGTCGCACAGCTGCACGAAGCGGGCGGCCTTCTGGGATGCCTCGATGTCCAGGACCCCGGCCAGGGTCTGCGGCTGGTTGGCGACGATGCCGACGACCTGGCCGTCGAGCCGGCCGAAAGCGCAGATGATGTTGCGCGCCCAGCGCTCGTGGACCTCCAGCACCTCGCCGTCGTCGACGATCTCCTCGATGACGCGGGCCATGTCGTAGGGGCGGTTGCCGTCCGCCGGGACCAGGTCCAGCAGCACCTCGCTGCGCCGGGCGGGCGGGTCGGTGCACGGGGTGCGGGGCGGGAACTCCCGGTTGTTCTGCGGCAGCAGGGAGAGCAGGTAGCGGACCTCCGCCAGGCACGTCTCCTCGTCGTCGTAGGCGAAGTGACACACCCCGGAGGCCTCCGCGTGCACGTCCGCGCCGCCCAGGCCGTTCTGGGTGATCTCCTCGCCGGTGACGGCCTTGACGACGTCGGGGCCGGTGATGAACATCTGCGAGGTCTCACGGACCATGAACACGAAGTCGGTCAGGGCGGGGCTGTAGGCCGCGCCGCCCGCGCACGGGCCCAGCATCACGGAGATCTGCGGGATGACCCCGGAGGCCTTGGTGTTGCGCTGGAAGATGCCGCCGTAACCGGCCAGCGCCGAGACACCCTCCTGAATGCGGGCGCCGGCACCGTCGTTGAGCGAGACCAGCGGGGCACCGGCCGCGATGGCCATGTCCATGATCTTGTGGATCTTCGTGGCGTGGGCCTCGCCCAGCGCGCCGCCGAAGATGCGGAAGTCGTGGGCGTAGACGAAGACGGTGCGGCCCTCGACCGTGCCCCAGCCCGTGATCACACCGTCGGTGTGCGGCCTCTTCGCCTCCAGGCCGAAGCCGGTCGCCCGGTGCCGGCGCAACTGCTCGACCTCCTGAAACGATCCGGCGTCCAGCAGCAGCTCGATGCGCTCCCGGGCGGTCAGCTTCCCCTTGGCGTGCTGCGCCTTAGTCGCCTTCTCACACGGCCCGGCCAGCACCCGCGCCCGGATGGCCTGCAGCTCGGCCACCCGCCCCCGCGCATGCGACGGCCCGGCCACCACCGGGGGAATGTCATCAAGGACTGTCACTGTGCCTGCCTCCCTCGTGCGCGCACCGAACCGACACCCCCGGAAACAAACCATTCATGCGGTTTACGGGGGGTGGTGGCACGCGTGGATCGTGCATCGGACCTGAACCAAGAAAGGCGCCCGGCCCACTCCGCGGCCGGGCACCCCGGGGGCTCTACCGCCAGCAGTGCGGGGAACGCCACTGCCCGCCGGGCCGGCCGGGACGCCGCCACGACGGCACCGCAGCAAGCGGCCCCGACTCCGGCTCCGCAGCGCCGACCGCCGCCTGCCGCCCGGCCAGCACCGAACACAACACCACCGCCACCGCGGCCAGTTCCTCATCATCGGCCCGCCCGCGCTCCACCCGCAGCGCCAGGGGGGCGACGTCCGCTTCACCCATGTCGGCTCCTTATCGGCTGCCGCCACCGTCCGCCACCGCACTACAGAGCCACTTCAACCCCGCTCAAGAAACACCGGAACCCCGCGGCCCCGGGACGTCACCGGCCCTTTCAGGCCGGGATGAACACCGGCAGGAAGGACGCAGCACGCCCGCCGGCAGCCGGCCGTTTTCCCGGCCGGCCGTCTCCGCTCCCGGCCAGGGGGCGATGAGCGCACGGATGTCCGCAGGGGCGCGCTTCGCGATGAGGCGCCTCAGGGCCCCACTACGGTCTCTTCACTGCCGTGAATGCAAACCCGCCACGGCCCGCGGACCGCCGTCGCAACGATCTGCCAGGCCGGCGCCCTGCCCGCACAGGCCGAATCCGGTACTTTCCAGCCCACCCTCGATACCGGGTGACGACCCCCTTTGGCGCCGGCGCCGCCTCGCGCCGGTGCCCCACGGTGGTCCCGGCCGCTCCGGGCGCCCCTCATCCGCCGACGTGGCCCGCTCCCCCACCGACCGCGCCAAACCGCAGGCGACTGTCACCTCCCTCCCCCGCGGGCCGCCGCGTCGGCGTGAGTACGCGCCGGCCCCCACCTGCCTGCCACGGCCGCAAGGACACGCTGCGGCCCGCGACGTTTCGGCCTCCTTCGAAACGCTGGCAACCCCCGCCGGCGGCACCTAGGTTCCTGCCCACCAAAGCGACCGCCGACGGGACGCACCTCGTCACCGCGGCACCACACAGGGGGAGACGGACCCATGCGCACGCGAACACAACGAAGCGGACTCCTCGCCGTGCTGGCCACGGCCGCACTGCTCGCCGGCGCCTCCCAGGCCGCAGCCTCCCCGGCGGCCTCCCCGCCGGGAACCGCGGCCGGCGCGGCAGCGCGTCAGGCTGCCGCGCCGGTCTACCTGAACACGGTGGTCGACCAGTGGACCCACTGGACCCCCGACTGGCACAACGAGTCGCACGCCGGCACGTTGCACGCGGGCCGCAACTACTTCTACTGCTACACCTACGGCGTCACCTACACCGGCAACGGCCACACCAGCTCCGTGTGGCTGCGCACGGACGACGACACGCACAACAAGAACGTGTGGGTGAGCGACGTGAACCTCGACCGGGACGGGTTCAGGTACGACGTCAACCTGCTGCCCCACTGCTAGCGACCCACCGACGGAAAATGCGCTGGCCTGCTCAAAACGCGACCGTCGCCGGTGGGTGATCCCGAATGAGGGGGGTGGAGATTCCCGGCGAACCGCCGTACGCCGACGGGTGATTGATGCGATGCGGCAACGCACCTCGCCCCACCACGACCCAGAAGGTGCTGGTCGACCGGTTCAGCGACGGACGCGGTAGCGGATGTGCGTGGCCGCAGGCGTGTCGATCACCCGGATGATCTCCAACTCGATCTGCGACGCCAAGACGTCGAACAGGCGACGGCCCCCACCGAGCAGCACCGGGATCTGATGGATCTGCACCTCATCCAGCACCCCGGCCTCAAGCGCCCGTTGCGCCGTGTACGCGCCACGCACCTGCACGTCCTTGTCCCCGGCGGCGGCCTTGGCCTGGGCCATCGCGCTTTCGATCCCGTCGCTCACGTAGGTCACCAGCGGATAGCCCCAGCGGGCGGCGGGGCCGCGCGGGCGGTGGCTGGGCACGAAGATCGGAAGACCACCGTGATCACCACCCCAGTGATCCTTCTGATGCGGACACTTCGGCCTCCTGCGGTTTCGGATCCAGACCGGTTTCCCCCGTGCTGTAGACCCGGCACGGCGGCCTAACTCATCGGGCATCGCGGCGGCAACAGCTCACGCGAGCCTGCGTGCCTGTTTGAAGAGCCCGCGCAGAGAGGCGGCGTGGACAGCAGGCGGGCACAGCCCCCCGGTGATCATGTAGTTGCGGCGCTCTGTCACCACTGGTGAGACCTGTGCCAGTCTGATGTTTCAGGTCGCCTGCCTGGCCAGCCTGTGCAGGGTCCGCGCGGCAGGTGATCCGGGGTCGGCCGTGATCAGGACGACTTCCTGGTCATCCTCGGGCACGAGCAGGACGTCACAGTTCAACCGCAGCGGGCCGGTCTCCGGGGGTGATCGAGGATCTTGGTGCGGTGCCCGGGGGCGTGGACCGGACGCGTTTGCCATATCTGTCGGAACTCCTCGCTGCCGGCGTGCAGTTCGGCCAGCAGAGCGGTCAGCTGCGGGTCATGCGGGTAGCGGTCGGCGGCCCGTCGCAGCCGCGCCACCACAATGTGCCCGAACTCCTCGGCGCTGGAGCTCTCGTACATCCGCCCCTGGCCAAGGAAGCGGCGCCGGGCCAGGTTCGTCCTTTCGCCTGCGAGATCGCCGCCGAGCAGCGCCTGGGCCAGGGGGTTGCAGGCGACGACGCCGTACGCCGCGTCGGTGACGACGGCGCCGGTCTGCGGCAACCGCTCCAGCATCCGGGCCACCTGCGGGCGTACCCACCGCACGGCGCTGATGCCGGGCGGCGCGCTCCATCCCGCCAGAGAAAACAGGTGGCTGCGCTCGGCCGGCGTGAGCCGTAGTGCCTGGGACAACGCGTCCAGGATCCCAGTGGACGGCCGCGGGCTGCGGGCCTGCTCCAGCCGCGTGTAGTAGTCGACCGACATGTGGGCGAGTTCCGCCACCTCTTCGCGGCGCAGGCCCGGTGTCCGGCGATCGGTGCCCGTCGCCGTCAGACCGACCTCGTGCGGCCGCAGGGCCGCCCGGCGCTCCCGCAGGAAGCGGGCCAGCTCCTGCCGTGCCATGCCGCTTTCCTCCCACTGCCTGGTACAGGTTGTCCCTGGCAGGGCGCCCACAGCCAGGGAACGGTAGTTGCCATGAACGATCGCACAGCTCTGGTCACCGGTGCCAACAAGGGCATCGGCAAGCACATCGCCCGGCTCCTCGCCGCCGAGGGCCTCACCGTGTACGTGGGCTCTCGCGACCGCGGGCTCGGACAGCGAGCCGTCGAGGAGATCGGCGCAGGCGCCCGCCTGCTGGTCCTCGACGTGACAGATATGGACGGCATCGCACGGGCCGCGACCCAGGTGGACCGTCTGGACGTGCTGGTCAACAACGCCGGGATCTCAACCTCACTCGCCCCGCCGGCCGACACGAGCGTCGAGGAGTTCCGGCGCACATACGAGACCAACGTCTTCGGGGTGGTGGCGGTGACCAATGCCTTCCTGCCCGCCCTGCGCCGCTCTGCGCATCCGCGCATCGTCAACATCTCCAGCGGCACCGCATCGCTGACCTGGAGCACGAACCCCAACCCCCAGTTCACCCCGGGAAGCGGTGGCGCCGCCGCCTACCGGTCCTCCAAAGCCGCCCTCAACGCCCTCACCGTCCTTTACGCCCAGACGCTGGCCGAGGACGGCTTCAAGGTCAACACGCTCGCCCCCGGCATGCGGGCCACCGACCTCAACCCCCTGGCCGCCGCTGCCGGCGACGACCCGGCCGAGGCCGCCCAGGCAGCCGCCCGCCTGGCCCTGCTGCCCGACGACGGCCCCACCGGTGGCTTCTTCTCCTGGGACGCAACGCCCGTGCCCTGGTGAGCGGCGCTGAGATGTCAGGCGACGGCACTGACCCGCAACGCCCCAAAAAAGCGTATCCCCACAGCGGCGGTCCTCCTCGGCGAAGCGTGCACCGGTGCCTCCCGCCCGAGGGAAGCACCGGCGGCCCGGCACACCCCCGGCCCGAGCCACGGTCAGGGCCGCCCGCCCGACGGGCTCCGGCACGACGTGCGCCGAAGCGGTCACGAACAGGGATCAGCGGGTGCCTGCAGTGCGCGGCGGATCTGCCGCCCCTCCTGACGCCACGGGCCGACCTCGGCCCTGTCCACCCGGCCGACCCGACAGATCCGATCCGTCCCCGACCACCCCATCGCGTACACGTCCGGCCACCGTGCGAAGACGGCAGGGCAGTTCGGGCAGCGGCTCCCCGGGCGTCATCGGCGTCGATCACGACAGGGCTGCCCGGCAGGGCGCCGGCGACGAGAGCGCTTGGCTTGTCGATGACCAGGAACAGCGCATGCCGATGAGTTCCGGCATCGGTGCGTGCTCCGTGCGCGCGAAAATACCGGTTGAGTTTTGGCACCGCCTCGAGGTCAAAAGTGCGTGGTGATCCCGAAGACGCGGCGCAGTTGTGCCATGTCGTGCCGGTCGCGTTCCGATGGTTGGTATCCCTGGTGGAAGTAGACCTGCTGCCAGGCGGACAGGCAGGGGACAGGCGCCCCGTGGATGGTTCCCGTCACGAAGCAGGAGGAGGGATAGGTGAAGGGCCGTTGCGGTGCGGGCGAGGCCTGCACCGCTGAGCCGTCATCAGCGAAGACCAGCGGGTGAAGGTCAATCTCCCGTCCGTCCGCAGCCCTCACCACGAACCGGACGGGCCTGCAGTTCAGGCTCTGAACGAAACCCGCCGCACCCAGGGCGGCCAGCACAGCCGCCTCCTGCTCCTGCCGGTGCATCAGGTCCAGATCGCGATGGTGTCGGGTCTGCTCCCCGATCAGAGCGTCGATTCCCCATCCGCCACCCACCCACACGTCCGCCTGCGCCCGCTGCAGCAGGGCCAGCACGCACAACACGTCATCACCCGTCATCACCCGACGCAGGCTAGGAACGCCGGCGTCGGGCGGCAAACGACTTCCTTCGCCACCCACAGGGCAGGCCCTGTGCTCGTCGGTCAGCTGACCCCGGAACTCAGGCACACGTGCCGGTGCCCCGCAGGTTGTGGCACGACGTGCGGGAACCGGTCATGGTGGGGCATGCGACGCAGCTCAAAGGCTGTGGCCGGGGTGCGCTTGGGTGGCGAGAAGGTCTCGCGCGGCAAAGGTGACCCGGTCGCCAAGGGGCGGCTGGTGCGGAGGTCGGCTGTCCGGCAGGCCGGGTGCTCTCGCCAGATCGACGACGGGCTGCAGCGCGTCGGGATAGCCGAGTTCGGCTGCAGCCTCCTCATGGATCAGCTTCGCTCCGCGCCCGGGATCGAGCCGGCATGCCACGATCTGGCCGGCCCACCACCAAGCTGCGGTCCATCGCGCCCCGCCAAGATCTTGCGAGACCGGCGGCAGCAGACCCAGCTCTTGCAGTACCAGGCCGAACAGCCCGCGGGCCTGGGGGTATTCACCACGCGCGAGGCCGGCCGGCAGGAAAAACGAGGGAGCCTCGACGCCGGCCAGCAGGGCGTCCAGGCCCACCTGGACCAGGCAAGCGTCCGAGGGGCGCTGCCAGGGTTCGCCGGCCAGGTTGGCAGCGGCCATGCGGATCAGGCTGACCGCTCCTACCGCCTCCACGCTGCCGCCTCCTGCCCCCTCTCTTGTCGTAGAGGCAAGTCCTGTCACCGAATGCCAGAGAGGGGTTGATCAGGTGGCCGGCAGTACGCGCATGCGCAGCGGGCCACAACCTGCTCGGCCGAACATCTCACGAGAGCAGCTCGATCCTGCTGACGCGCCCCTTTCGACGATGTCGACGACGCCGCAGTCCCAGGGCAGGGCCAGGCCGGTGGCTTTGTTCATGTTCAGCAGCAGCGATTGTCCGGGGATGTTCACGAGAAATGACGTCAGCGTGTGGGTCCAGTGCGATTCGGCGAGTCGCTGGTTGGCCGTCTCGACGAGGTCGCGCGGAGCGGGTCCGGCGTGATCGGCTAACGTCTGGGCTTCTGGGCTTCTGGGCTTCTGGGCTTCTGGGCTTCTGGGCTGAGCCTTGTTCGGTTGCGCGGCACGTTCAGTGTGTGGGGGGTTGTCGTGGCTGTTCCGTGGGAGCTGGTGATCTCGAGCGCAGGTGGTGCTGCCACCACGCTCGTAGGGGTTGTTGCCGGCGGTGTGGTCGGACGGCGGAGCCAGAATCAGCAGTGGATCAGGGACAACCGGACGGCGGCGTATGCGGCCTTCTTGCAGGCGTTCGCCACGCTGGAGATGGAACTTCGTGAGGCGTTCCTCGAGGACCGGCCCCATACGGCTGATTGGGTGCCGTGGCACTCGGCGCTCACGACGATCAGCCTGGTTGCGCCGCGTGAAGTGGCGGCGGCAGCTTCAGAACTGACGGGGGCCGTGGGACGCTTCTGTGAACTGGTCGACAGCTCACCCAAGACGCGCGAGGACTTGCAGAGGATCCACGCCGCCCTGGCTGAGGGCCAAATGCGTTTCGTCAATGCGGCCCGTGCCTCACTGGACGGATCGCAGCTGCCGCTCGACTGGCAGCTTGGTGGCCCACCGGCATGGCATGAGATCGAGCCGTATGCCCCAGCGCCGTCGGTGGACGGATCCGCATAGGCCTTGAGAAACCGTCGAGCCTGCCCCTCATCGTGGGAACTGCCTGCCGCCCGGAGGGCGTCAGGCAGTCGAGTAGGAAGCCGCAGGCGTCAACCAGCCTTGGCAGGTTCCTCGGCTCGGGCTCGGGTGCCGGCGAGCCGGTAGGAGTCGGTGCCGGTCTCGATGATCGTGCCGTTGAAGGTCAGTCAGTCGACGATGGCCGCGCAGAGCCGGGGGTCGGTGAAGGTCTTCGTCCAGCCGCCGAACGACTCGTTCGGAGGCGATGGCGACGCTGTATCCCAACTCGTCGATACACAATAGATCGACGCGGCCGTAGCGGGCGATGGTCTTGGTGAGCTGCTTCTCGTCGGCGGCTTCGATCGTGTATCGGACCCGGTAGCCCTTCATGGCGGCCTCGGCGCCCAGGGCGATCAGCATGTGCGACTTGCCGGTGCCGGAGTCGCCGATCAGGCAGAGCGGCTGCCCCTTCTTGATCCACTCGCAGCTGGCGAGTGTGCTGACGGTGGCTGCGTCGATGCTGGGGTTGGCGTCGAAACGCCGGGACGAGGGCAGCATCGGCGCCCACCGCGCCCCGCCCGACGCATGGGCCCACGTCCGCCCCGGCCGCAGGCAAGTGGAAACGACGCGCAGCGTCCCCCGACTGGCCGCGCACCCCGATCACCACCGCGGACACACCACGAAGAGGGGCAACCACCTGTCACCTGTCACCTGTCGGGGCGTCCCGACCTGACAGGGCGTTCCCTCTAGCCGACGGCTCGCTTGACCAGCGCCGCGATCTGCTCCTCCACCTCGGCCGTCACCTCACTCAGCGCGAAAGCGGTCGCCCACATCGACCCCTCGTCCAGCTGGGCCGGGTCGTTGAAGCCGAGGGTGGCGTAGCGGGCCTTGAACTTCGCCGCGCTCTGGAAGAAGCACACCACCTTGCCGTCCAGGGCGTAGGCGGGCATGCCGTACCACAGCTTCGGCGCCAGCTGAGGAGCGCTGGCGGTGACGACGGCATGGACCCGCTCGGCCATCACCCGGTCCGCACCCTGCATCTCGGCGATCTTGGCCAGGACGTCCTGCTCCGCCAGCGCCGCCTTCTCCGCCTGCGAACCGCGCCGCGCCGCCGCCTTCTGCTCCTTGGCGTGGTCCTTCATCGCGGCCCGTTCCTCGGCCGAGAACCCCTCATACGAGCCGCTCTCGCCGCTCTTGGTGCTCTTGCCGCTCTTGGTGCTGCTCATGCTCACTCCCGAAAGCCCATCAATCACCCGGACCAGCCCCGGTCCGCGCGGCCGAACCCGGTCCCTGCCGCCAGTACAACATCCCCCCACCCCCCAACCCTTGAGCCCTGCTCAAGGACCACTCGAACCCACCCGCACCCCCGCCCCCTGCCAGCACCCCACGGCACCCATCACAACCGTCGCGGGGCCCTGTTGCGAGGTATGCGAGCAGGCGCCAGCGCCGGTCGAGGAGCAGCGTTTGCCGGCCGGTTCCCAAGGCGGTGGCCGATCAGCCGGCCCGCGCATGCCCACCAGTGATGACAACAGTGACGCGTGCGCCAGGAGAACGCGTCGAGGACCGGCCGTTGCGCCGGGAGTGATAGGCAGGTGACGGACGCGGTGCTACCGGGCCAACAAGGCCAGCGTTTGCCTGACGTTGTGCTCGGCGATGTCCTGCATCACCGTGCGGTGCGGGAAGTCGCCGTCGAGCAGGCGAAGGGGGCCGGCCACCAGGGAAAGACGCATCGCGAGCAGGTAGAGGTCGCTCCGTGCCGGATCGAGTCCGGGGCGGGACAAGGCCGGGTAGTGGTCGCCGAAACGCAGCCGCAGGAACACGTGCTCCCACTCGACATCGAAAAACATCAGCCCTTCGATGTCGATGAGAACGGGATGCCCCAGGGCATCGACCAGGACGTGGTCCGGGCCGAGTTCGCCGTGGATCAGCGCGTGCTGCCTGCGCGGCGCCACCCGCCCGGCCAGCTCCTGCAGGCGCTCGTGCAACAAGGCCGCGGCCGCTGCGATCCTGGGCTCACGTCCGGCCGCCTCGCCGAGATCCTCCACGGCACGCTCCAGCACCAGCCGCTGGCATGAACCGCCCCCCACTGTGCCGCTCCCCTCGAGGACATCCACCCTGCCGTAGTGCTCACTGTGCTGCCGGTGCATCACCTGAAGCAGGGCGGCCAGCTCGCGCAGGGCCTGCGAGGCGCGGGCGGGATCCGTCGTCAGCAGCGCTTCCAGCGTGCCGCCGGCAACGTCCTCGAGAACCGCCACATCCGCCGGGCCGTGGCGCCGGCTGTCGTCCGCCACCAGCACCCCCGGAACCCGCACTCCCAGACCGTCCAGCCTGCGCTGCGCGGCCAGGAAGGGGACCAGCCCCGAGGCCGGAGCGAACGGATCGGCCGCGTCGACAGCGCCCACAGCCGGCCAGAAATTCTCGCCCTCCGCCCAGCTGTAAACGATCACACTCGCCGCGCGCGACCCCTCCGTATGAACCCGGTAGACCCCCTTCTTGCTCCCGCCACGCAACCGCTCCACCCCCACCACGCAGGCCCCCGCCCCCAACGCCTCCCGCACAACCCCCGACAAGACTTCACCCTCTGTGAACCGGCGCATCCGCCGACCCTAACCCCCGGCCCTGAGGAGCGTCCTCGCTCTCGCCGTCGGTGAGGTCGGGCAGGCCGAGGTCGGGCAGATCGAGGTCACCCATGGCATCGGTCGGGTACGGGGGCACCTCGGTGTCGTTGATCGGCACGACCCGTGGCCCCGGGGGTGCCGTTCTTGGTGACGGTGACGGTCTCGCCACGGGCTGCTGCGGCGAGGATCTGGGAGGACTTCCGGTCGAAGTCCCGGGCCGTAATCTCCATGGCGTACATGCTGCTCCGCGCGAGCGGTCCGTGGTGCGGGTACGCATCCAGAGCCGTCCGAAGTGGTGTCACCCTCCTCTTGTGCAAGGGGTTCTGGCGGTACGCGCCGGCTGGGTGTTTCCACGGGCGCTCCACCTCGCCGAAATGGCTTTTCCGTCCAGGACGGACCCGCCCTACCGCGCCACGCTCTGGCACGCGGCCCGTCCTGCCCGGTCAGCCAAACCAGGGATCAGCACAGCACGGCAGCCAAGGCCTACAAGGCAGCCAGGGCAGTGCCGGCCCGTGACAGGCCACGGGTGCTGGTGCGGTCATCCCTGGCGGGACGCCGTGGCCGGGGTGCCGCCGGGCTCGAGCCCGTCCAGGACGTCGGCCGCTGCCAGCCGGGGCAGCAGCAGGTCCCAGAACTGCACCAGCGTCCGCGCCGACATCCACACCGGGTCCTCCGCGCCGAGCTGCTCAAAGCCCACGGTCGCCGCCACCACCGTGACCGCGGCGTCGGCCGCGGACACCCCCGGGGCCAGGATCCCGTCGCGCTCGGCGTCCTTGAGGACCTCCTCCACCCAGCCCTGCCACTGCCCACGCAAGTCCGCCGCCCCGTCCCGGCGCGGCGGCCCGCTGCCCAGCTCGAACCCGGCCCGCACCACCACATCCTGCTCCAGGTGCTCCATCAGGGCGTGGGTGGCGTCGAT
This sequence comes from Streptomyces sp. SLBN-31, assembly GCF_006715395.1. Lineage (NCBI taxonomy): Bacteria > Bacillati > Actinomycetota > Actinomycetes > Kitasatosporales > Streptomycetaceae > Streptomyces > Streptomyces sp. SLBN-31. Next base: position 4,014,020 of record NZ_VFNC01000001.1, on the reverse strand, counting down.
GAGCCGCTGCAGCGCACGGGAGCCGCCCGCCTGTACGGAGGCGCCGATCGCCCGCAGCACGGCGGCGGCCTCGTCCTCGACCGCGCGCGCCAGGTCCTGCTTGCTGGCGAAGTGGAAGTGCAGCGCGCCGTTGCTCACCCCGGCCCGCTTGCTGATCGAGGTCAGCGAGGCCAGCACGAAGCCGTCCCGGGCGAACACCTCGGCCGCCGCCCGCACCAACGACTGACGCGTACGCGCAGCCCGCTCCTGCTTCACCATCGCCCACTCTCCCTGACCTGCGGCCGGCCGCCACCGACCGGCTCCACCATTGCCGCCCGCCCGCGCGGCCCACCCCCCGGCCGGACCGCCCCGCCCGCACACGGCAGCACGCACCGCCAACAGACCAGACCAGACCGGGCCGGGCCGTATACGGCCCCACCAAAACAACCGGGCACAAATCCACAGGCGTCCGGGCGACTCGGCACGACCCCGGCCACCGAACCGCACGACACCGCACACGAGACACGCGAGAGCGCGCGCGCACGCACGCTCCCCTGCCTCGCAGACCGTCACCGCCGGCCGACCCACAGGATGGTAACAAACCGCGCACGCGGTCTCTATTTTAAATGTGAAGGTCTTGCAGAGCCAAGGGCCGCGCTCATGCGGTTTTCCGGGGACCGGAGCGCGGGAGCCGGGACGTCGGTGGCAGCCAGGCCGCCGGCGCCTCCTCCCCGGCGTCCGCCGCGCCCCCGCGCCGGCGGGCCTCTAGGCCGGACCGCGGCCGCCAATCCGCCCCGCACGATCCCTCCCGGCCACCGTGATCAGGGAATATGCCCGCCGCATGGGAGAGACCCCTCGGGCAGGCCGCTCGAGAACGACTCGAGAAGACGTGCGGAGGACACCCCCGCCGGCCCGGGGACCGCCGGAAGGCTCCACGGCGCCGCGAGGGTGCCGGAGGTGCCCGTTCAGCAGGGATAGAGAGCGCTTCGAGCACTCCTCTGCGGATTGGGAACGAGGTGCTCCACATTTTGCCCATGGGAACTCCGCATTCCTTCTAGAAATTAAACCGGGTGGTATGTATCTTCACTGTCCTCGGCGCTCCACCACCCACATTCCGGCCACATCCAGGCCACGGCGGCTCGGGGGGAAACCATGTCCATGTCTGTGAGCACCTACCGCACCACCCGCGTGATACCCGGCCTGACGCAACCGGCAGGCCCCGGCGCCCCCACCGGCGGCGCCCCCGTCTTCCAGCCACTGACCAGCACCGTCCCCAAAGAACTCGTGCACCGCGCATCCGTCGCCGAGGTCATGCTGACCGACTGGGCACGCCGGAGCGAGGACCACTTCACCCTGGCCGCCCAGTGGCCCCGCGGACACAGCTTCTTCACCACCATCGACGGCTGCCACGACCCCCTCATCGCCGCCGAAACGATCCGCCAGGCCGGCCTGCTCCTGGCCCACGCCGAATACGGCGTCCCCCTCGGCCACTGCTTCCTGGTCAGCGACCTGAGCGTCGCTGTCCGCCCCGCACAGATGCGCGTGGCCGCCACCCCCGCCACCCTCGAACTCGACGTCCGCGTCCGCGACATCAAACAACGCCGCGGGGAGGTGACCGGCTTCCGCATCGAGGTGGCCCTCCACCGCGACGGACAGCTCCTCGCCACCGGAGGCGGCACCCAGACCTGCATCGCCCCCCGCGTCTACCAGCGCCTGCGCGCCGCCCGCGGCCCCGGCGACCTACAGGTCCTGCCCCTCACCGCCCCCGAACCCCCCCAGAGGGTGGGCCGCATGTCCCCCACCGACGTCGTCCTCTCCCCCCTCGGCCAGCCCCACCGCTGGCAGCTGCGGGTCGACACCCGCCACCCCGTCCTCTTCGACCACATCGTCGACCACGTCCCCGGCATGCTGCTGATCGAAGCCGCCCGCCAAGCCGCCACGGCCACCCTCGGCCACACCACCCTCCCCCTCGCCATCACCAGTGAGTTCCTGCACTACGTCGAACTCGACACCTCCTGCACCGTCGAGGCACACCCGACCGACGGCACAGGCACCGACCCGGGAGGCACCCGAACCGTCCACGTCACCGCCCGACAGAACGAAGAAGACGTCTTCCGCTGCACCCTCACCATGGCCCCACCCCTCACCTGACCACCCCCCGGGGACATCTGCCGGACCCGACGGGCGGGGCAGGCCGTCGGGGACAGCAGATGCCACCCAGCACGGCAGCCCCGCCCACCACACCGAGGCGGAACGCACCCGGCAGGACCGCAAGAAGTACCAGCGCACCGGCCAACCCGCCTCCATGACGGGGCACTTGGAACGGACCGCGGACTCCTCCGACCAGGCCGGCGCCTGCCACAGCGTCGCCGCCAAAACCCACCGCGTGACCCCGGCCGGCGGGGATGCCGCGTCCGCAGGAACCAACAGCCCATGCCGCGCGAGCACCGCCTGAGGGGAACCGATTTACCGGGTCGGGGCAGGGTGTGGCGAGACGCGCGGAGTCGTCGGCTTTCCGGGCTTGGCATCGGCATCACCGAGGTTGGAGACAGCTCCCGATTCACGACGAGGCGTGTTCACGAGCAGAAGGCCGATGATCTGCCCCCGTGTGTCCCGAACCTGCCAGGGATCGGGACCTCCCCAGTACACCTGCTGGTCGCTACGGTCTCCGGGAGCGAGTCGTCCGCTCATGTCATGGCAGTCACGCCCACGGCTGTCGGCACACTCGAACAGGACAGCTGGGGAGCCGGTGTCATTGACGAAGGCGACAGAGCTGAAGTTGGCGGGGTCCGTGATATCCACGGTCGCCGGATCGCAAGCACTCAGAACGCCCGCGACGAGTGCGGCGGCCAGCCAGGATCTGTGCGGGCCACCATCCACATCAAACCTCCGTTCGGCGACGGAGAGCCTACAGAAGGCACACGTTGCCTGACGGGGCGCCACGAACGTGCGGTGACCTGCCCGTCAGGCCGCTGTTGTGCAGCCAGCCCCGCTCGGCGAGCTTGGTCATTTTCGGCCCCCAGCGGCTCCAGCCTGCCGCGCACCGACACGTCCAGGCCGTGGCTCGCCAACCGCCCCGGCCTGCACCGGGCCATCCCGCCTCCCGCACGATCACCAGGATCCTGCGGCAGTCGGCCGGCAGCGCGCCCTCGCCGGCGGCGTCGGTGCGGGATCAGCAGAACCGCCTGCACGGCACGGCCCCCTTCGCCGGCACCGGAGCGAGCGTCGGCATCGGCCTGTCCTGCGCGGGCAGAGGATCCAACACCCGCTCCGCGATCACCGGTTCCTCCCGCTCGACCTGCACCTCCTGCGGTAGGTGCTCGGGTCAACTGCTCGGCGAGAGCATCCAGTTCGCTCCGGCGAGCGGTGATCCCTGCCGCTCCTGCACCTTCGCAGCCTCCCGCGGTCTCATGGCGTGCCGACTTGCTGACGAATCGCAGGCGGGGCCCGTCACCGGTGCAGTCGAACCCGGCCCAGTCCGCCGGAACCGGACCTGCCCGATGATCCACGCCAGGGTCATCCGCCGCCAACCGGCATCAGTCCCCCCGTCACGCACACCAGAGCCGTGACCTGTGATCTCACGAGGCACACCCCCCGGTCAGCCGAAAAGGGAAAGGAGTCCCTTCACCCAGATCGCGAGGAACAAGAGAACGGCCAGCCGCTGGCCGCCAGCACACCGCCGACCGTCCACGGCTCAAAGGGCGCCTCGCGCTTGCCTTCCAGGCCGTCCCGGTAGGAGACGGGGTCGTCCCAGTCAACGGGGTGCCCCACCTCCTGGGCGCAGGCGGTCCGCACCATGACCAGCTGCTCCTTAGCGGAAGCGGTGACGGCCTTCGCCTGAAGGCCCCTGCCAGGCAAGGGCCTTCATCCGCCACCCGGCACAGACATACCGCGCCTCGAAGGCAGCGGTCTCATCGGCGTTGCGGTCCTCTTCGAGGTACATCCAGCGTCCAGCCTCGGCAGCATCGCCGTAGAGCCGGTACACCTCCGCCAGACGACGACGGAGCGACAGATCGTGCGGGAAGGACGAGATGAGACCGCGCAGGCGCTGGCGCGCAAGGCGAACCCGGCCGCCGGCCAGGTCCGCATCAACTCGAGCAAGGGTCTCTCACCGGCATGAACGCATGATCAGCCACCACACGATGATGTGGCTGCCGAGTGCCTCCGGTAGATCGTCTTGCGTGACGCAAGCGCAACTGACGGATGAGGATCGGGAGTTCATCGATCCGCACTTGCCGACAGGCCGGTACGGCCCGTACCCCGAGCAGCTACGGCAGCAGTTCGAGGGCGTGATCTGGCGGTTCAAGACCGGCGGGCAGTGGCGGGAGATGCCGCGGGAGTTCGGCGCCTGGTCGACCGCTCCACGCATCCGTCGCGCGACGTCTTCGCTGACATCGCGTACACCTTCGACACCTTCGACACCTTCGACACCTTCGACACCTCGACCGCATGAACGCCGACATCCTGGCCGGCATCGACATCGCCGCCTGCGCGGGGCGGACGAAGATGGGAACGTGATGGTCGGCTTGACGGAGAAGCGGAGGAACTGCCTCCGCGTCAGTGCCGTGCCAGAGAATGTTTCTCGGTGGCCTCTGGTGCCGTTCGCCGACACGGCGGCGGCCCCCTGCGGACAACAGGAGGCCACCGATTCCGAGAGCAAGAACCGCCGACCTGAGGAGGTCACGATTCCCACCACCGCATGATCGATCGGATGCGAGGGCGGTGCAGCCTACCTAGGCTGAAGACGTGAAGCGCGTCGTCATTGATCATTTCGGCGGCCCCGAGGTTTTGCGGGTCGTAGAGGACGACGATCCCCGGCCGGGGCCTGGTGAGGTGTGCGTCAGGGTGCTGGCCGCAGGCGTGTCGTTCACCGATGCCCAACTGCGCGCCGGCACGTATCTGGGCGTACCGAAGCCGCCGTTCACGCCCGGCTATGAGCTCGTCGGTGTCGTCGAGGAGCTGGGCCCGGGCTGCTCGAGGCTGCGAGAGGGGGACCGCATCGGTGCGCTGACGGTGTGGGGCGCCGACGCGGAGCGCGTCTGCGTGCCGGAGGCGGAGGCGGTCGAGGTACCCGAGAACCTCGACCCCGCCGAGGTTCTGAACCTCGTGTTCACTTACATGACCGCCTACCAGCTGCTGCACCGCGTGGCGAGGGTGAGGAGCGGCGAGTCGGTGCTCGTGCACGGTGCTGCCGGCAGGGTGGGCACCGCGGTCCTCGAACTCGGAGCGGCCGCCGGGCTTCACCTCTATGGAACCGCGTCCGCCCGCGACCGGGCCAAGGTCGAACAGCTCGGCGCGGTGGCGATCGACTATCGCAACGAGGACTTCCTGGCGCGCGTACGCGAGCTCCCCGGGAAAGGCGTCGACGTCGTGCTCGACGGCCTCGGCGGCGCGGTGTCGCTGCGCTCCTTCCGCGCGCTGAGGCGCGGCGGACGGCTTGTCGTGTACGGCCACTACGCCACGCTCGAGCATGGGCACAAGAACCGGCGAGCGTGGGCAGAGTGGTACGCGGCTACGGGGGCCGTCGCGCTTTGGAGCCTGCTCTCGCCCCGTCGGCAGGCACTCGCCTACCGGATCCAGAAACTGCACGGTCGTCACCGCCAAGTGCTGCCCGTGGCCGGCAGCCACCCAGCGCTTCCCGTGGGTGGAGGTCCCCGCGACCCGGAGCAGTTCCGGGCGGACTTCCGCGCGCTGCTAGAGCTGCTCCGTGAACACAAGATCCACCCCGTCGTGGCCGAACGCCTGCCGCTGTCGGACGCTCGTCTCGCGCACGAGATGCTCGAGCGCTCGGCAGCGAAGGGAAAGCTCGTGCTCGTGCCATAAGACGAGGCCGAGGAGGACGTTCGCATATGGTGCGCGACCGGCCTGATCGGCGACCGGCACAATGTCGCGCTCGTAGGCACCGACGGGTCGGGGCAGCGGGTGGACCCGAGTCTCACCTGGACGGCAGAGCTATCCCTCGCAGCCGTCGCCCCACGGTGCGAGTTCTGACCCGCTGAAGGGAGCGCGGCGGTGTCCCCGACCTGGACCGTCCGATAGGAGGGCAACCCTGTGCACCGACGGTCCGGTCCGCACAATGCGTCGCACAGCCCGAACAGATCGTCGCCCCGCGCGGTCAGGCACGCCTACACATCCGACCGGAACGCCGTCACCACCATCAACGAGTCTCATTGAACCTCGGACTCGACCAGTCCCACGACCCCGGCCGCCGAGCTGCGCTGTCGATCAGCACGGGATCGGCCCTTGGCCCCTCACTCATCCAGTGAAACCGGGAAAACACCGAAAGAGCCTCGAGACCCCCTCGGCGCAGGACCATCAACGACAAGCTCAAGGGAAAGCAGTCACCCGGGCCCGCCGGCCGGTCACCCGCCAGGCGCGAAGGCCGCCAGATGGTCCCTCGCCCACGCACTGAACGTGCCCGCCGGGCGGCCGGTCAGCGCGGCGACCGTGTCCGTGACTCCCGCCTTCGCGCCGGCCCGCTGACGCTGCGCGCTTGCAAGCAGCGCCTCGGCCACCAGCGCCGGATAACGGCGCGCAAGCGCCGCGCGCGCCTGATCCAGGGAGAACTCCTCACACCGCAACCGGACGCCCAGCAGCCGGCCCAACTGCTCCGTCTGCCCAGCCGCGGTCACGGCCTCCGGCCCGGTCAGGGTATAGGCGCACCCCGCATGCCCCTCCTCCGTCAAAACCCGGACGGCCACCTCCGCCACATCCCGCGGATCCACACAGGCATGGGGAGAGGTCCCGTACAGCGCGCGCACGGTACGCGCGGATCGCACGGACGGCGCCCACGCCAGGGCGTTGGAGGTGAACGCCCGCGGGCGCAGCAGCGTCCACTCAAGGCCCGAGCCGTACAGCAGCTCCTCCGCCCCGCGCTGCCAGCGGGTGATCAGATCATTCGCCTGCTCATCCAGCACCGCGGCGGCCGACAGCTTCACCACCCGCCGCACCCCCGCCCCTCGCGCCGCAGCCACAAACCGCTCATCATCCCCGCCCGCCACATCCGTCGTCACCAGGAACGCCGTCTGTACACCCTCAAGCGCCGCAGCCAGCGACCGCGGATCCCGAAAGTCCCCGGCAACCGCCTCCACCCTCCCCGCCACCCCCGCCGCCCGGACCAGCCCGGCCACCCGGCCGGGATCCCTGGCCATCACCCGCACCCGCCAGCCGACCGGAAAACGCCCCAGCAACTCCCGGCCCACCGTCCCCGTCCCCCCGGTCACCAAAATCACCGCACCCACCCCTTCTCTTCCCCGCCCTGCGAACCGTCCATGAACTCCCGCCCCCGGGCCGGAACCCGGCACCCGCCCCCGTTCCCTGGACGTGCCCGGCACCCACCCCGCCGGGTCCCGCGCGTCCCCTCCCTGCCGGGTTGCGGCGCGGACTTCCGCCCCCGGCCCCGATGCACGCCTCCCGCCCCCCGGGTCCGGCGCACAACCCCCGCCCCCTCCACCGCCCCGCGCTCACCCCTCCGGATCCGGTACGCGACCGACGCCCCTGCCGCTTGCTGCGCAGCCTCCTGCCGCCCAGGTGGCGGCCCTTGGAGGCACAACTCCTTGAACGTTTCACGGCCGGAAGGGATGCCGCGCCCACCAAACACCTGTAATATACAAACTGGACGGTTTTTTATTGGGTCTTGGGACTCACCGGCAAGGAGGAGGCCGACATGGCGAAACAAGAACGGGCGGTCCGCACCCGGCGCGTCATCCTGTCGGCCGCGGCACGGGTCTTCGAAGAACGCGGCTACCAGGCCGCCACCGTCAACGAGATCCTCGCCAGCGCCGGCGTCACCAAGGGCGCCCTGTACTTCCACTTCCCCTCCAAAGAACACCTCGCCGAGGGCGTCCTGCACGCCCAGGACCTCGACGTGCCCATCCCCGAACGCGCCTGCAAAATCCAGCAGATGGTCGACACCGTCGTCCTGCACGCCTACCGCCTGCAAACCGACGCCATGGTCCGCGCCGGGGTACGCCTCTCCCTCGACCAGCAAGCCCAGGGCCTCGACCGCAGCGGACCCTTCCTGCGCTGGAGCGAGGTCGGCACCCAACTCCTGGATGAGGCCAAAACCCAGGGCGAACTCCTGCCCCACGTCACCCCCACCGAGACCGCCGACGTCCTCGTCGGCGCCTTCGCCGGCATCCAGGCCATGTCCCAGGCCCTGACCAACTACCAAGACCTCCCCACCCGCGTCAGCGCCCTCCTGCGCCACGTCCTGCCCAGCGTCGTCATCCCCTCCGTCCTCACCTCCCTCGACCTCACCCCCACCCGCGGCCACACCGTCTACACCGAACTCCAAACCCTCCACCCCGACCTCCCCACCCTCAACCCGTCGCGGGAACCCGCCCCCGCCGGCTGACCACCCCCACCAGCAGCCCCCACCCCGGAGCCAGGCCGACGTACTCCGTCAACTGACGGCCCCGCCGACACACCGGCCCCCACGACGTGAGAGTCAGCACCCTGCCGCGCCGCATCCCGCCCGGCAGGGCCACCCGTTCCGCCCTCGCCGCCGCCGACCCCGATACGAGCGACGCCGGCGCCCACACCGAGCCGCAGGCCCTGCCAGCAACTACCCAGCCTGCAAACCGCGTTGAAGCCCCTATCGGCCAGCTGACCGCCCCGGCCGCCACGTCGGCGGCTTCCACTGCCGCGCCCCGGCCGACACCCTGAGTCAGCCGACCGCCCCGGCCAGCACACCGGGGGCCCTCACTGCCGCGGCCGGGCCGAAGAGCTCCGTCAGCACAGCGGCCAGCCCGCCGGCCCCCGACGCCCAGGCGGCCGCCCCCTCACCCTCCAATGCCCAGGCGACATACCCATCGGGCCGCACCAGCAGCGCACAGGGCAGACCGGACACCGGCTCGGCCTCCACCACCCGCACCCGCCCCGCCCACCCCCCAGCCTTTTCGGCACAGGCGTCGGTGCCACGGTGGCCGCCCAAGAGCAGCAGCAGCGGCAAGCCCTCGCGCAGCAGACCGATCACATCGGCCCGACCGTGGCGGGTGCGCAGGACGGTGTTGTGCAGGAACGTTCCCTCCCAGGCAGAACAGCCCGCACCTCGCGTCGGCAGCACCGTGTCCTGAGCGCTGACCATCGACGCCAGCACACCGCTCTCCCCGCCCCGGGCCAGCAGCTCACCGAACAGCGCCCGCAGCGGGTCCAGTTCCGGGCCGGGCCGCATCAACGCCAGCTGGGCACGCGTATGGTCGATCACCCGCTGCGCCGCAGGCCGCCGCTCGCTGTCATAGCTGTCCAGCAGCCCCTCCCCCGCCCAGCCGCGCACCGCCAGCGCCAGCTTCCAGCCCAGATTCACCGCATCCAGCACCCCCGTACTCAACCCCTGACCCCCGACCGGGAAATGCACATGCGCCGCATCCCCCGCCAAGAAGATGCGCCCCTGCCGGTAGGAGGCAGCCAGCCGGGAAAAATCACTGAACCTGCTCAACCACCGACCATCACGCAAAGTGATGTCCCGGCCGGTGACCCAACACACTTCACGCTGGAGCTCTTCCAGGACCAACGGCCGATCACGATCGGCGTGCGCACCCTGGCAGTTCAGCGTGCGCAGACGGACCCACCCCTCTTCGAGAGGCTTGGCAACGATCCAGCCCCGCTCCGTGCGACGCCACCCCGCCTCCAGACTGCCCCTGTCTCCCTCTACGCGGACATCCCCCGCCATCGCCGACACCGTCGCCGGATAGGCACGGGAGGCGAAGCCGGCCTCACGGCGCACCAGGCTGCGGGCCCCGTCGGCTCCCACCAGGTACCGGCCCGTACACACCACCGCCGCACCACCCGGCCCCCGCGCGGTGACCCGCACCCCACCCGGACCCTGCCGCACATCCGTCACCCGACACCCCCGCAGAACCCGCACACCCACCGCCCGCGCCCGCTCCTCGAAATGCCGCTCCAGCACCTCCTGCGCACACTTCAACACCGGCTCCGGCTCCCCCGCCGGCACCGAAATCACCAACCCCGCCAAACCCGCGAAGTGGAACGGACTGCTCACCGGCCCCCCACCGGTATCCGCCCCACCCGCCCCGCTCTCACGGCCAGTCATCCGCCCGCCGCTACCGGACACCAGCCCCGCGAGATACCCCCGCCGCACCAGACACTGCACCGCACGCGCATGCAACGTCGTCGCCCTCGGACACCGCGAAACCCCCGCCCGCGACTCGACCACCACCGTCCTCACCCCACGCCCCGCCAGCTCACACGCCAGCAGCAACCCCACCGGCCCCCCGCCCACGACCACCACATCCCCCTCAACCCCGTGCACCATCCCGGACCTCCCCCAGACACCGACCCTCACACGCGCGGCAGGGCGAAGGAGGCGCAGCACACAAAACACCCGCCCCCCACCCCGGACAACCCCAGCCCCCGGGAACAACCCACCTCCCCAAGGAAGTTGAACCGCTCCGCTGCTCGTACGGACGAGCCAACACCGAAAAAGATACCGGGTGAGCGGTTTTCCAGCAACGAGCGCGCACCACCCGAAACCCACCACACCCCACCCCAAAACCACACCCATCAACCCCCGAAAGAATCCCCGCCAGCACCCACCGCCGCGAGACCAACCCACCTCAAGCGGCCACCCTCGAAGTGCGGCTCCTCACCCTGATCGAACGCCAACACCTCGACAGACGCCGATCGCCGGGACCGAAAAGCTGGACGCCCGCTTCTTCAAAGTTCGCCGGGATCCTCCTCAGCCTGCAGCCGCGTACTGACGCTGGTGGCCCACTCCACGGCCCACATTCCGAGGTCATCGATCTGCTCGGGCCGGAGGCCGTAATCGGCGTAGTCCTCGTCGTCCCACCATTCCACGCCGCCAAGGCGGTCCCGGCGCTGTGGAGAGGCACTGGGAGGCAGCGTGGACCGTCACGCGCATCACGCCCGGCCCCGAGAAGGGCGGGAGCGGCTCCCGCCCCTCTCTTGGAGAGCGCAGGGCTGGAGCTTGAACCCAACTTCCGCTGATCTCGGCAGCCGGATGCACCACACTCAGCCCGGCCGCCGTGAGGGCGCCGCGACCTTCGGTGCCGCCTTCGTAACCCATCGGCCATCCCGCACCTCCGCCCGACTGCTCCTCGCTCTCGGGCTCAGGGCGGCAGGGGGAAGAGTTTTACAGGCATAGAGGCGCGCCACCTGTTACCGCAGCCCTGACAAGGGCCCTGCATGGGTGACCTGAGTCAGTCGAAGAGGGCGACGAGTCCATTCACCCAGACCGCAAGGAACCCCAGGGCCGCCAGAAGGCAGCCGGCACCCGCCAGCACACCGCAGACCGTCCACGACTGGGAGGGCGACTCGTATCCCTTCCCCAGGCGCTGATAAAAGGGGTGATCGCCGAGGCGGCCAAGCACGAGTGGCAGGGGCGGCAGGAGTCGAACCTGCGGCATCCGGTTTTGGAGACCGGCGCTCTGGCCATCTGAGCTACGCCCCTTTGGTGGTTGACAGCTTGGCATGATCGGCAGGTCCATCGCCAAGGGATTTCCGCCTGTGCAGAGAAGGCGTAGGACGCCGACGACCTTGCCGAGAATCCGTAAGGGGTCATCCGTCGCCTCCCACCAGATCCAGCACCGTGAGGACGACCAGTTGCGCAAGCCGGTCACCTGGTGGCTTCCGCGGTTGGAGACCGCGACTCCGTCCACCCCGGCGTCGGCGGCGAGGCGGGCGTCGCCCCAATCACCTACGTCCTCACCGGTGAAGTCTCTGATCACGGTCCCCCAGGCGCCCCTGTGGGATGCGGGCTGGCGCTGGCTCGGCACACTTGGCCGCTACTCGTGCCCCGACTGCCCGCCCGTCGTCCTCGTCGTGAACGGCGTCCACCGCGCCCCCGGCCGGACGGAGAGCGCAGCATGAGCGAGCAGGCCGTCATGCTGCACGGCCCGGCAGCAGGGAAGGTCTTCGACGTCGAGCTCAACGCCATCGGCCATCCGCCGCACTTCTTGACGGTGATCGCCGACCCGGCAGGCGTCCCCGGCTCGTCCGTCGAGCACCCGCAGCCCTACCGGCTGCTGCTGTGGCGTACCACCAACGCGCCGGCGAAGACGACGACGGCCGCTGGCAGTACGTGTAGCGCGGCGCCGAGGCGCGGTTCGCCTGAGGTCACGCCGGGCGGCGGGCCGCCACTAGCAGCGTCGCGGCCGCGCGCGGCCCCTCACCCGCAGGCCACTCCTCGACGCTGATGTCGGCGAACCCGGCCTCGTCGAGGAACTTGACCCACACCTGCTCCTGCAGCACCCAGCGCGGCATCCACGCGGCCTCGCCGTCCTGCGTCTTCACCGCGATCTGCCGGGAGACGACGTCGGCCTCGGCGACGTCCCCGGACAGGAAGTGGGCCAGCGTGGAGAACACCAGCCGCCCGCCCGGCGACAGCGCCCCACACGCCGCCGGCAGCAGCTGCCGCGGATCGGTGAAGTCGACCGCCCCGAACACGCTGTACAGCACGTCGTAGGAGCCGCGCGCGGCCTGCAGGTGAGCGACGACATTCGCGCCGACGATCCGCAGGCGCGGCACCTGCCCGAACGGGTCGGCGGCCATCGCAGTCTGGGCGGGCGAGGCGTCCACGGCGTCCACCCGGGCCATCGGCTGCCGCACCGCCAGGTGCGCGGCGTGCCGGGGCGGCCCCGCGCCGAGATCGGCGACGTACGCGCCCGTGAGCGGGCCGAGGACGGCCGGGGCCGGAGTCCTGGCCCCAGATCCAGCAGAACGATGCCGGGACGTCGCGGTCCGTTTCGGCGCGCGAGCGGCCCTAGTACTCCAGTGAGAGTTCGTGTCCTGAGCTGGTGTGTGTCGTTGTCAGGGCATGGTGGGGATGGTCGATGCCGAGGTGTGGGCGGCGGAGCTGGAGTCGTTGTTCGGGCGGGTTGCCGGTCGGTTTTCGCGGGTGGATCTGCGGTGGCGGATGCGGGGGTATGTGCGGGGTCTGCTGGCTCCGGTGGCCCGGAAGAACAGCTGGCAGCTGGCCGAATGGGCAGGTCACCGTGATCCCGCCGGAATGCAGCACCTGCTGGCAGGAGCCCGCTGGGAGGCGGATGAGGTCCGTGACGATGTGCGGGACTACGTCGGGCAGAAGCTCGGCCCGGGTGGTGTGCTGATCATCGACGACACCGGGTTCGTCAAGAAGGGCAGCACGTCCGCGGGGGTGGGCCGGCAGTACACCGGCACCTCGGGGAAGATCGACAACTGTCAGATCGGAGTGTTCGCCGCCTATGCCACCGGCCGCGGACGGGCCCTGGTGGACCGGGAGTTGTATCTGCCCAGGGCCTGGACAGCCGACCGTGAGCGGTGCCGGGCAGCGAAGATCCCGGATGAACGGGCCTTCGCGACCAAGGGCGAGTTGGCGAAGGTGATGGTCACCCGCACGCTGGCCGCGGGCCTGCCGGCAGAGTGGGTAACCGCGGACGAGGCCTACGGTCAGGAGTGGAAGTTCCGCCGCCTGCTCGAGGAACTCGGTGTCGGATACGTCGTCGCTGTTCCCAAGTCGCAGCAGGTCAAGAGCCTGGCAGGGTTCTGGCGGATCGACCAGCTCATCAGCGAAGCACCCGAGGATGCCTGGCAACGGATCTCCTGCGGCATGGGCGCCAAGGGCCCGCGGATCTATGACTGGGCCAGTGCCAGGCTGCCGGCGATCAGCTTCTTCGACGGCGACGAGCCCACCCATCACCGGTGGGTGCTGGCCCGCCGCAGCCTGACACGGACACAGGAGATTGCCTACTACTTCGCCTACGCGCCCGTGACCTGCACGGTTGCGGATCTGGCCAGGGTGGCCGGGATGCGCTGGTCGATCGAGGAATGCTTCCAGGCCGCGAAGAACGAATGCGGCCTGGACGAGTACGAAGTCCGCCGCTACACGGGCTGGTACCGGCACATCACCCTCGCCATGCTGGCCCACGCCTTCCTTGCCGGCCTCGCCGCCGACGAGGCCGCAAAGGGGGCCGCAGAAACGACCCCACCAGCACCATCACCGCACTCACCGTGGCAGAGATCCGAAGGCTCCTGGACATTCTCTGGACCCGCCCCCGACCTCGCGGTCATCCACGAGATCACGCACTGAACTGGTCCCACTGGCGCAGACACCACCAAGCCACCGCCCGCCGCTGCCACTACCGAAAACGCAGCTCAGGACACGAACTCTCACTGGAGTACTAGTACTCCAGTGAGAGTTCGTGGCTCACCGGCAGCAGCAAAGATCTGCCCTCGCGCCGCGATGAGCGGCCCGAACAGGGCCTCGACCGATGGCGCACCAGACTCCAGAGCGCCGGCGTCGCCGAACAGCACCTGGACGGCGTGATCGGCCTGATGGGCATGCTGTTCGCACCAGTCCGGCAGGCTCTCGGTTATGGCAGCAACTTCCAGGCCATCGCACACCGACGCGGCGTCGGCAGCGTCGACTACTTCGACCGCTACACGGTCTTCGGCGTCCCCGACGACGACCTTCCCGAGGGAGCCTTCGACATCGCCCTGGAGCAACTGGCTAACGGCACCCCGGACGCAGAGGCAGACGAACTCCTCCTGCGCCTGCGCGACGACACCCAACGCATCACCCGCCGCATCGGTTACAAACGCGCCGCCGGTTTTCCCGTGCCGGCAGCCGCGATCCTCAAAGCCGCAGCCCCGCACTACGGCCACCTCACCGCGGCTCCTCAAGGGACCCTGGGTCTGTTCACTGCCGACCGAGCCATGGACATCCTCGCGAAAGACCTCGTGACCGACCTTGCAGAGCCCGACCGGCCTTCGATCCTGAGGGCCATGGCCGAGACATCAGACGGAGCCGTCCTGGCTGCCCGCACCCTCCAACGCCTCATCAGCCATAACGACGCCGACACCCCGGACCGCGCACAGCCAGCAGCCTCAGTCAACTGGATTGGTGAGGCGCGCTCCTTCATCAGCCACGAGATCGCAAGACACCTCGCCCCAACCGGGAGCCGCCCCGTGAACGCACTCACGTAGCAGGAAATCACCCTCATCTGGGCATGGCGCCATACCAAGTCCGAAGTCTGCCGAACCTGGATCAACCAGCGTTTCGACCAGGGGTGGAACCCGCTCAACCTCCTCGCCACGCTCCTACCGCCCGATCGAGCCCCACTACCCGTCCTCGACGACGCAACCCTTCAAAGTCTCGACGCACTCATCGGCCTCGAAACGCTGCACAGCCGCCTCGCCCCGCTCCTCGACACCCCGGCAACAGCCCCTGCTAATCCGCACGAGGCACACCAGCAAGCCATCCTCCAAGCACTCCGCCAGCACCGCACACACGACGACCCCAACTGACCCTCCTCTCGCCGACGAACGACGTGTGGCCCTCAGCAACCTCGGCATGCACTGGCAAGCGTGACCTCGCAGGGCCTGCATGCGTTGCACAGGCACGCAGCTGATGCCCGTTCCCCGCAGGACCACTTCACCAGGGGTTCGCCGAACGTCGCGTCCGCCAGGATGCGTCCGCGACCACTCCGACGACCTGCGCCGGCCGGTGCACCCACGCCCGCGAAGGCCACCTGCAGGTTCACGCGAGCAGAGACCGTCGGCGAGGACGAGTTGCGTGGTGGCAGATGGGATGGACAGCCGGATGGCATTGACTCGATGATCAGCCGGTGACTGAGGACGAGATCATCGACCGTGTCCGGGTCTTCGCCCAGGAACACCGCTTGCCGCCGCCGGCGCCCCTGGAGGCGGTCGCGGAGCTGGAGGCACTCATCGGCTGGCCCATGCCCCATTTGCTGCGTCGTTTGTATCTTGAAGTCGCCAACGGCGGTTTCGGACCCAGCCACAAGGTTCTGTCTCTCACCGACACCGGTCAGTGGTACAGCGACGAAGAGTCGCTTCTGCAGCTCGCACGTGCCTTCGGACCGGCAGAGCCGCAACCACCGCATCCCCCGCGCCACACGGTGCCGGTGGTGACCCTTGGCGGTGCCGTGTGGTGGTTCGTCGATTTCAGTAGCCCAGAAGGCCACATGTGGGGCTGGGAACCGAACGCCCGCTGCGAACAGCACTGTCTCTTCCCGGAGCGGTTCACGCTGGCACAGTGGTTGACGGACTGGCTCGATGGCAATCGGTCTTTCCCTGAGCCGCCACCGTTGACGGACTGTCCTGACTACTAAAGGTGGGACACCAACCACGCCGCAGGCCGGCAGTTCCACGCAAGCACACCGAAACGATCAAGCTGGACGGAGACGGCGGGGACGGTCGTCAGAACGGCGCCTGGATCGACAACACCCGCCGCAGAGCCGCCAAGCTCAGTCCAGAACGGCGTATGGCGCCGCATGAGCTCGACATGCGCTGGTGAGGGTGGCGTACGCAGGGTGAGCTCCGTGAAGAGACTCACGGAGCTAGCTACGATGCCCGGCCTCGCTAGGAGACCGGGCAGCGCCCGGTGAAACTATGGTCCCTTCGCCGGTCGAACCGGGGGGGGCGTCCGGGCCGCCCAAACCTCATCGTAGCGAGGACACACCCCCGCCGTCATGGCCATGGCCCATCCCCGTTATCGTCACCGGCGTGACTGTGTCGGTGAGAAGCGGCAACGTGTGACGCTAAGTTCTGGAAACGCTTGAGGGGGCTCGCCCGCCGACACGTCGATGAGTTTTAGCAACACCTGGCGGCCTTCCGAGCCGTTCCGGACGGTCATTTTCGGATGCGACATGCCCATGCTCCATCGTGAGATGCGCGGCATTGAGTGACTCACTGCGTGCCCGTATCGAGCAGTACTACGCGGCCGTGCCACTGCTGTTCGCCGACGCGGAAGAGTTCGGGCCGTTACGGCGTTCGTGCGAAAGGAACCAGGAACCCCTAACTACGGCGGCCCAAGCCACGCTCAACCCCTCGCAGAGGGCTCCGGGACCATCACCGCAGTTGACATCGCCCGGGTGCGTGCCCGGCAGCGCGAACTCGGCGTGCCGGAAGCATTCGAGTGGCTCGCCGATGCAGCGCCAGCGCTTCGTGCCCGGGTCGAGGCCGCCGACCTGCCGGTGGATGAACGCCCCCTGATAGTCCTCGACCCGCACCATCCGGTTCCCCCGCAGCCCCTGCCGGACGGCGTCACGCTCCGCGTGCTGACGGCCGACGACCCGGCCCTTCCCAAGGCACTCGCTCTCCCTCGCTTGGCGTTCGCCGAACCGAGCACCGCTGTTGGCCTGGCGGGCCCTGCGGAACTGTCGGCGGCTGCTGAGGAGTTGGCCGCGGACGGCACGGTCGAGGTGTGGTCCGGCCCACGATCCGCCAGAAACAAAGCACTCATCGCTGCCCTTGCCCCCGACGGCACCCCCCTCGCTGCCGGCCACTACCACCCGGCAGGTGGCACCACTGAGATCGTCGGCGTCGGCACCCTCCCCACCGCTCGCCGCGAGGGCCTGGCCGCGGCCATCACGGCGGCCCTGGCCGTTCATGCGCGCAACCACGGGGTGCTGACCGTCTTCCTCGCCGATGCGGAGGACACCGTCGCCCGCATCTTGCACGTTTGGGGTTTCGGCCTGCGGACGTCACCCTTCTGATCGCCAACCAACCCGCACGGTCGTAAGGCCGCAGGTCAGAAGAGAGGACGGCCACCGAGGGGCGGCAGTTATATCAGGTCGCGGCGGCCTGTTCGGCTTTGGCCCGGGACTGGGCGAGGCGGTAGGAGTCGGTGCCGGTCTCGATGATCGTGCCGTTGAAGGTCAGCCGGCCGACGATGGCCGTGCATAGCCGGGGATCGGTGAAGGTCTTGGTCCAGCCAACCAAAAGCCTGACCGGCCGTCAGCCCTTTCCCCGCCCGCAGGGCGAGCAGCCGCCGCACCGCAGGACCGCGCAGAGCCCTCCTCGACGCCGCGGGCAGTCCGCCGCCTGCGCGGCTGGTGCCTTCGTCCTCCATGCCAGCTCCCCTCGCGCGGTGGGACGTCCTGTTGGGCCGTTGCAGAGCGCTCCGTTCACAGGGGCGGCGCGACCCGCTTGAACAGCCGCCGCAGCAAGGCGCGGTCGACGGACGTGTCAGCGGTGGTGAGCAGGGCGTTCTGCAGATGCGCGGTCAATGCGGCCGACGTGCGGAAGGTGCCGTGCGCGCACGAGCGGTCGATCCACGCCAGTTGCGCGGCCGGGACAGTGGCCACGGCGGATGAAAGCCGGTCACCGCCGTAGCGACTTCCACTCCGTCCAGGCGCGGAACCTCCTGCCACGCGACCACCCTGGATGCCAGCTGCGGAAGCCGGGCCCAGCGCCCGCTCGCTGCCCGCCCCGCACAGCACCAGCGTGACCTGCGTGCCGGGGTGGTCCCACAGGCTCTGCACGGACTCCAGACACGGCACAGGAAGGCGCTGCGTCTCGTCGGCCACCAGAACCCGCGCCTCACGCAGAGCTTCCGCGGCCGCCGCAGCCCGCGCCGAGGTGTGCGGGAAACGGCCGGCAGTGCCAGAGCGTCGAACACCGCCCGCCGCATGCCGGCTACCGACGGACGCACCGGTACCGGCATCCACGTCACCCTCCAGCCCGTAAGCACTTCACCAAGCGCCATCCGCACGGCCGCCCCCGCCGCATCCAGCTCCAGTAATCGCGCAACCACCGGCCGGGACACCCTCAACCCCGCCGTGATCTCACCCCACGCATCCGACGCCCCACCCCACACCCGTTGGAACGCGCACAACCGACACCGACCACCGTGCCGCCGCGCAACCCCCGCAAGAATCAGAAGTGCCGTTCCCGAGACAGTGGAGCGGAGCGGGGTGTACCGGCCCACGACAGCCACGGCCGCCGCATGCGCCGCCCCACGACAGTGACTTCCCGAGGCTCAACACCCGTCAGCAGCGAAACAGCCTGAACCTGACATGCCGTCACCGACACCCACCCACTGACACCAACCCGGCACATCGCACACGACAAGGCGCAGGTGCCGACCGTACGGCGGTTGTCGGCGACGGCGCGGGGGGCAAGCGAAGGGGGATCTGCAATCACCGAACAATTGTTCCAGAAGCGAACTTTGATTCCCCTTGCGTACTTCCACTTATAGGACCACGATATGGAGCATTCCGAACGCACAGGGATCGGGGAACAGATGCGCGTTACAGGGTTTGACCTGCGCACAATTTTGACCGTTGTTCAGGCTGCAGACATTTTTCAACAGTCGGCGGATTCCATGTTTTCGGGGACTGCCAAGTTTGCCGCTGGCCTCCGTCGATTTACCAGCCAAGTACCTTCAGGGCAAAAACTTGAGTTCTTCACGCCTCGAGATGAATCTCCTTTCGGGAGCCTAAACCAGGACAAAGAAGATTTTTCCGTTGGCGCCTCGATCCCCAAAGCAATGGGAAGCGGTGGCGGCAACGTAGTCGTCCACCTGTATGTCTGGGACCGGAAAGATCATCGGGAGATTCGCCTGCGGGCTCCGAGCAGCATCGGAAGCGCTGTGGCAACGCGCAAGGCACTGGACACTCTCATGCAGGCATATCAGTCCGCTGACCCTCGACTGGAAGTGCACGATGCGTAGGCAGCCCGGCTAATTTCTCTAGATGAACAGCTTCACGAATCGGCGTTCAAGTATATCCACCGACGGGACGAAGCAAATGAACGAAGTCTACTTCTGCGGAAAGTGTCGCAGGCAGCAACGACCTTCTCAAGGCGAGGACTGCATTATGTGCGGAAAGCGAACCGTGTCCTGGTATACCGACCGGGAGTCGGAGGATGACGCCATGAGGAAATGGCGCTCGGTGAACGGATGACAGCTCAACAGGCAGCGGATCGGGTCATGGGCAAAAGCCCAGGTCCAGATCCCCGGTTCCATACCGGTTGATCTGAGCCAACGGACCAGTCCAGCTAAAGGGTGTTGCACAAGGCCGTGTCTAGGCAGGTCAGAGCCTGTGATCGCGGTCTTGTGGTCATGATGCGAGGGCGAGGTTTTGCATGCGGGCGACGGCCTGGACCGCGTGGTGGAGACCGTCGCCGCGCTGCCGGCAGTCATCGGACCCGCGATCGAGACACCCCTCTCCATCGGCCCTGCGTCCGCCTCGGACGGCCGGCCCTACGTCGGCCCTGGGGTCTTCGTCTGGATCAGGCCGGATCAGGGAGCGGGGTCTGGTGCGTGCAGATGCATGGCGGAGGAGGGAGCCGACGTGGATCGTCGGGGACCGACGACAACGCCGTAGATGCGCGTGCCAGACCCCGCTCCCTGATCCGGCCTGATCCAAACGAAAGACCCTAGCCCACCCACAGACCCCGCACGCCCAACAAACACCTGCCCAGCGCAAACCCACACCGGTCCTTGAATGACCGAGACCAACACCACACCACACCCACCGCTGTCAGCAACCCCAACACCGCAGCTCGTGGATCCGGTCGAAGGCGATACGTTCCCGGGACCCGCGAGATTTCACGTGGGCTGCTGTAATCGCAACGCCTCGGCAGACACAAACAGTCTGCGAGCATGAACGGCAGGGGAGGCCGTGTGGGCGAGGCGAAAGATGAGTGGTCCCGGTTCAAGGTGGTGTACCGGGAGTCGTACCACGCCGTGACGAGGTATCTGGCGCGCAGGCTCGCACCGGAGTTGGTCGACGACGCGGCCTCGGAGGTCTTCACGATCGCCTGGGAGCGCTGGTCGACAAGGCGGGGCGCCGCCCTGCCCTGGCTGTACGGCATCGCCCGGCGGGTCGCGGCAAATGTGCGGCGCTCCCGGGCGCGTCGGGACCGGCTGGCCGACCGACTACGTCACGAGAAGAATCTCGTGCGGGGAGAGGAAGCCGGGGCGGAGCTCCAGGTGCTGGAGCGCATGGGCGCCGCCCGAATCCTGGCTCGCTTACCCGAGCGCGACCGCGAGGTGCTGATGCTGGTCTCCTGGGATGGCCTGGAACCGGCTGAAGCGGCGCAGGCTCTGGGATGCAGCAGGGCCACCTTCACCGTGCGTCTGCACAGAGCCCGGCGCAGGTTGGAACGTGAACTCGTCGGTGACGTAACCGCAGTGACCGAGCCTCGCCCCATGACAGCGGAAGGGACTGCAACATGAAGCGAGATGTGGAGCGGATCCGAGGACTCCTAACCGTCGCCAACGACCCGGCAGGCCCCGACGAGCAGGGCCACATCACCCTGCCGCCGCAGGCGGAGCACACACTGGGGCTGCTGCAGCGCTCCCGGCGTCCTCAACGGGTGGTGCTGCCGGGTCGACGGCAGCTCCTGGCGGGCGCGGCGGTCGCCGGCGCGGGCGCGGTACTGGCCGTGGGCGGGCGCGACCTCCTGGACCGCAAGGACGCGGCGACCCCTGTCGCCTACACACCGCCCGTGCTGTCCCTGCGCCCTGTCCAGGGGCAGTCGGCACGCGCGTTCCTCCTCGCCTTCGCGCGCCGAGTGGACCGCCTCGGACCCGAACCGAGGCGGGGCGCATATCAGTACACGAAGACCTGGGGCTGGTGGTTGAACACCGCTGGTGATGTTCCGGCAGGAGTGGTGAATGCGGCCGTCCCCACCGTGACCGAGTCCTGGGTGGCCGACAATGACTCGGGGCGCCGACGCAGCGCGTACGGCGAGCCGCTCTATCCCAACCCCGCCCAGCGCAAGGACGCCGAGGCGGCAGGTCTGGTCACCGGCAAAGGGGTTGAGGACCGGACCTTCGGGCCTGGCAAATTCCCCTTCCCGCAGAGCAGTGCCTGGAACACTGTCGCTCCGTTCTCGACCGCGCCCCGCTAGCTCGCGCAGCAGCTGGCACAGGTGAACTGGGAAGCAGGGATGATCATTTACGGGGTGGACGACCTGCTCGGCTACGCGGCGAGGTCCGGCCCGGCCGATCCTCAGCTACGTGCCGCCGCGTTGCGGGTTCTCGCCGACCACACCAGCGTGGCCGTATCCACCACCACGACCTGGAACGGACGGCACGCGATCGCGGTGTCCCAGAGTGAAACGGTGGAGGGCAGCACACAGCGAGAGACAGTGCTGTTCGACCCAGAGTCGGGTTACCCCGTGGGCTCGGAGTCGGCTCTGTTCGGTAGCGCCCGGCGCCTGAACGTGTCCGTACCCGCCACGATCAGTGTGAGCGAGACGCTGGAGCGAGCCACAGTGCCGACGAACCATGAAAGGCCCTGAGCGATGCCGGAGAACAAGTACGACAGGCCTGCGCACCTCAAAGCGATTCGGATGCCCGGTGCGACGACGAGGAACGTGGCGCGGGCACGCGAGGAGTTCGTCCGACACATCCGCGAGGGCCTGGCTGACAAGCGGTATACCTTCGGTGACATTTTGCCGACGGTCACCGAGCTACGGGCGCAGTACGCCGTGCCGGAGGATGAGATCGACAGCGCGATCCGAGAACTGCGCACAGGCGGGCTCCTACAGCTGCACGACGAATACCGCGACACGTACTTTCTCGATCCCGGCGCAGATCATCACGTCAAGCCCGAGGAGCGAGAGGACCTCGCTCAGCGCGTGAGGAAGTTGGAGGCCCTGTGCCACGACTTGGCTGCCCGCGTCGAGGCGCTGGAGGGTCGAGCCGGCTGGCCCGGGGAGGCACGGCGGCGCAACGACTGAGCGCACCCGCACGTTGCCGGCGCGCTCAGCGCGTCGCACTCATCGTCGCCGGTGGCAGCTACCTTCGGCAGGCCCTGAAGCTGCTGGCCTTGTTGTCGTTGAATGAGTCCACCTGACTCACCTTGGTCCCCGGCTGTTCCCGCCACAAGGTGTCCACGAATCACCCGTCGAATACGGTGACGATCATCCCCACGTCGTCCGCGTTCCTGGTCGTGTTCACCCAGCCGGTGGTCTTGTTGTCGAAACCGTAGTCGGTGAACTTGATGCCTGTGTTGCAGTGCGCGTGGTTCCATTGGAGTCGGCGGCCGTCGAAGCCCGAGTACTGGTAGAAGCAGTACCAGCGGTTGTCGTCAGCCCCTGCAGGGCAGTTCTCCCAGTTGATCTGGGGTTCGACATCGGTCGGTGTGTCGAGCCCCTGGGCACGCATTGCGCGCGGGGCTGGAGGATGGCGCCTCGGTTTCCCCGGGGAGCGGGAAGACCAGGACCGGGTCGCCGCCGTCCCAGGAAACCTCATTGGCACTGATCTGCACGCCCCCGTTGTTCGTCTCAGCGAGTGTCGCGTCGATCTCCGCCTGAAGTTCCTGCCGCTGGTCGGACGACAGGGCCCGCACGTCGCGGCGGCTGTCGGCCGCCGCTACCGCGGGGAAAACGGAACGTTCTTGACAGCCGCCGCGACGCCCCGCGCATCGCCCACCTACTGGGACGGCCTGCCCGTCGAGATCCTCGCCGACTCCGTTCAGACCGGGTGACGCGGCGTCAAACACTCTCCCGCGAAGAGCGGCGAGTTCGTCTTCGACGACCCCGCAACCTCGGGCACAGAGCAGACTGTGACGGCCACGGACACCCGGCTCAGTGGGAAGGCCCTCACACAGGCGTGGGACCGGCTGCACCCGCGGTTGAGCCGCCGGGCCGCCTGGCTCGACCATGACGGCCCGCTTCCCATCATCGAGGCTACCGCCTGAACCGGCCCTGGCCCGGCCCGTTCCTGGCCGTCGACTACACCAGCCCCCTGCACACCCGGATCCACACCAGCGCACCCATAACGAAAGCACCCACCCCGGACGGCAGGTAGGTGATGGTGTGCAGCCGTAGACGGTCGGCCGGGCCAAGGCACTCTCTGTCCTGCACGCGGCAGCATCAAGGGACCTCCATCGAGCTGTGGTCCTGAGTAAGCGTCAACTACAGTGCTTCGCGGGGCCCGTGTCGAGCGCACTCGATACGGGCCCCGCCGCGTAGTTCGTCGCTTGGAGTACAGGACCAGTACGGTGTGGGGGCGGCTGCGAGGGCCTGCAGCCTGGCTGCTGGCGCTGCGGCATCGGTGAGAGGGGTGCCACGTGTCGGTAGCATCACGGGTATGCCCGGCTTATGGATCGGTCTCGATGCCGCTGCCCGGCGGAGGAATTGGTGGTGGACCGGGTTCTTGACAATGGTCTGCCCTTGGCCGCGGCCAGCCCGCCGAGCTTGCCCACGGCCTCGACGTTCTTCTCGAAGTTGTCGGGCTGCCAGCGGGGGTCGACGTTGCACATTTGGCTGACGTCGTATTCGTCGGCGGCCTTGGCAGGATGGGAGAACAGCGGGACGGCCCATTCGGCCCTCTCATCTGCATGGTGCCGGACGTCTTCCGGCACGCGTTCTCACGGGAATTGCTGTTTGTCGTCGGGCCGTAGCGCCTTCAGGCCCGCGCGAGCGTCGACCGAGGCCGCACCCGACGGAGCTGACCAACAGCGGGCGACCCTATCGCCGCAGAGACGGATGCCGCTGCCCGGAAGCGAACAGGGCCACGCGCATGTCGCCCGGACCCGGCTCCCACCCGTGCGCCTGCCCCGGCCCCGCCCGTCGCGACCGTCTGCCGACTTGCCCCGATGTGCTAGACATGGAGTAACCAAAGGGGCATTTTGCAGCAGCTCACGCTCGGAATCATGTCGCAGACCCGCAAGGAAAATGAGCATCGCCTGCCCGTTCACCCCGCTCATTTCGACCGCATCGACGCCAGTCTCCGCAAGCGCATCTACCTGCAGGAAAACTACGGAGAGCATTTCGGCGTCCCCGACAGCCAGCTCGCCCCGCTCGTCGCGGGCTTCCGCACGCGCGAGGAACTCATCGCCGACTGCGATGTCATCCTGCTGGCCAAACCACTCCACGAAGACCTGGCGGAACTGCGCGAGGGTCAGATCCTGTGGGGCTGGCCGCACTGCGTCCAGGACGACAGGCTCACCCAGACCGCCATCGACCGGCAGCTGACCCTGATCGCCTTCGAAGCGATGAACCACTGGACCCGCAGCGGCGCCTTCAACCTCCACGTCTTCCACAAGAACAACGAGCTGGCCGGGTACTCCTCAGTCCTGCACGCCATGCAGCTGACCGGCGTGACAGGCGACTACGGGCGCCGACAGCGCGCCGTCGTCATCGGCTTCGGCGCGACCGCGCGAGGCGCAGTGACCGCGCTCAGCGCCCTGGGCGTGCACGACGTCGACGTGCTCACCGCGCGTGGCGTCACCGCCGTCAGCTCCCCCATCCACTCCGCGCGGATCGTCCACTTCGACCACGACAAGGCCGACAACACCCCCGACCCGCGACGCAGTGTCGCCCTCACCGAGGACGGCCCGCTGCCGCTGGCCGAGTTCCTCGCCGGGCACGACATCATCGTCAACTGCGTGCTGCAGGACACCGACGCGCCCCTGATGTTCCTGATAGACGAGGACCTGCCCAAGCTGGCCCCCGGCACCCTGGTCATCGACGTCTCCTGCGACGAGGGCATGGGCTTCGACTGGGCCCGGCCCACCACCTTCACCAACCCGATGTTCACCGTCGGCGACCACGTCAGGTACTACGCAGTGGACCACAGCCCCTCATACCTGTGGAACTCCGCGACCTGGGAGAACAGCGAGGCCCTCCTGCCGTATCTGGACGTCGTGCTCCAGGGTCCCGACGGCTGGGACACCGACGACACGATCCGGCACGCCATCGAAATCCGCGGGGGCGTCGTCCAAAACCCCAAGGTGCTCGCCTTCCAGCACCGCACCGCAAAGTACCCGCACGCCCACGAGGAGGCCCGGGAGGCGTCGCGGCCATAGCTGGCAACCATCCGGTGTTCAGCCCTCCTCCCACCGCTGTCCCGAGCCGCCGCGCGGAGTAGCTCGAATCCGGATCGTCCGCAAAGCTCCGAGACACTGTGCGATCTTGTCCCGCTCGTCCGACAAATAGGGGTGCCGGATCTGCGGCGCGGCGTCCTGTGGCACCGCGGGCTGGTGCGCCGGCCGTTGGGACCGGGTCTGGTCGTTCATCATCCAGCGCCGCTTCCAGTGCGGCGTACCGGATTCGCAGAGCGGCATGGCCCTCAGTCGTGAGGCCGGTCAACGTCCGGTGTGTCGGCCCGCGTCGACGCGATGCCGCTTGCGAACACACGCGGTTGTGACACGAGCAGGAGTACGGTGGACAGGAGGAGGACTTTCCGTATGCCGGAACTCGGCCCGGCCCGGGCCGTCTCCCCGTGTGCGGTTCACCGGCCCACCCTCCTTCCGCAGCACGCGCCCGTCCTCACAGGGCAGCCCGTGAGCCCGGCCACGCCATCCGCATCGAGGCCGAGGAGTCACGTATGCCGCTTCCGACCACGTCCACGACGGTCACACCGTCGGACACAGTCCCGCTGCCCACGGCTACGAAAGGGACGTCCCCCGTCCCGGCGCTGTGCCTCCTCGCCCTCGCCCTGCTCTCGTTCGGCGAGAGCCGGCACAACCGCCACCACGCCGACCCCGCCAGCGGCGTCGACGGCGGCCAGCTCGACCCGTCGGCCGCCGTCATCCGCCTCCTCGAACGTCTCGGCTGGGGGTGTACGACGTCTGTCGGCCGAGTCCGGCCCGCGTCGCCGCCTGCCGCGCCTGACATCAATCATTCATCCATGTACGGCAGTTGGCAGGAGATCTCATGACCGCCGCACTACAACCCCCGCTTCCCTCCCATCCCCTCCTGCGCCTGCGCCTGGCACCGCGCGGCGGCATGCCACGCCCCATCGATGCAGCGCGGTGGCCTCGTTCGTACGACCTGCTCGCCGAACTCCCCCGGCTGCTCGCCGGGTTGCCGCGCGCGTGGGGCTATATCACCAGCGTCACGGTCAACGGGGCGACCTGGTCTGCGGTGCCCGGCCGGATGCTCGTCTCCAACCAGGTCGTACAGCTGCACCGGACCCTCACGGAATCCGCCGGGCGGACACCATCGTCCTTCTCGCGCCCGGCCAGGGGCGCTGGGACCTGATGGTCGTGCCACCGGACACGCCCGAGGAAGCCGCAGAACCGCTCATGGCGGCCGGGGTGGACGGTCAGGCGCGAGAAGCTGTAAAGAAACCTCGCTGTTGATCTCGTGGGTCCGGGCGGGGCCAAGCGTGTGCGGCGAGCGGTCCGGTGCGGACTGCGCTGCCCCACGCGGACAGAGAGGCCGATGCTGCACGGACCAGTTCGTCGACGAGCGGGGTGCACCACCCCGATAACTGGGACAGTAAAAGGAAACGACCACCGCCCCCGGCCGGCGAAGACGGCGGTCGCCTGCGCGAGGGCTCGCGCCCTTCCCCCCAACGCGAGCCGTTGCGGGATGGTCCTCACGGCCGTTGGGGCGAGCGGGTTCAGCCCCAACGCAACCCGGCCATGAGGACTGGGGCCGGGGCCGCAAGCGG
Source organism: Streptomyces sp. SLBN-31 (assembly GCF_006715395.1). Taxonomy (NCBI): domain Bacteria; kingdom Bacillati; phylum Actinomycetota; class Actinomycetes; order Kitasatosporales; family Streptomycetaceae; genus Streptomyces; species Streptomyces sp. SLBN-31. Next base: position 3,986,920 of record NZ_VFNC01000001.1, on the reverse strand, counting down.
CTCCCCCGCGGGAGGCGGTTCCGGTTCCGCCGGGGGCCCCTGCCCCAGACCCCAGGATTCGAACGTCCTCTGCTGACCGTCGCGCAGTTTTCCGCTGGCGTGCGTCTCCACGCCCGCCGAGGGCGGCACGTCTGGGGCGCCGAAACCGTGGAACCCGGGCATCGAGTCCGCGGTTCGGAACAGAGCCGCGGGCCGGCGTGCTCGTGCGACTGACGACGGTCGCGCGAGCGCGTGCTGCCGGGTTGACGTGGCCGTGTCGCTCACTAGGGTGCCCTCGTTGCCCTCGTTACATGGTGCGCGCGTGCCTGCGTCGGCGGCTCGCGGCAGACCGGTCCGCGCCTTGCGGTGAACCGGGCCGGTGAAGGCAGCCTCGGACATCATGGCCCTGAACAGAGGCCGCCGTAGCCGATGGCAGGCTGCTGGAATTGCCCCAAGACTGTTTGCAGGCGCCGGTTCGCGGAACCCGGACTGTGGGCCTCACGGTTGGCTGAACTGTGAATCGCCTCCTTCAATCGTGGGACCGGGTGGCACCCGGTCCCACGAGCACGTCACGGACGCAGATCCCGAGGGCCACACTCGGGGAGCAGATGCTCATTATGAGCGCAGACTGGTGGGCGCCAGCCGGATCCCCTGGGCCGGTCCGGATCCGGACCGGCTGACGCGCCGGCTCCGGGGACCAGATTGTCGGTCCTCCAGCCCACCACCATCTTCGCGGGCTCGCCGGTCCACTGCCGCACCCCGGCGCCTTCGACAGCACGGTCATCCCGGCGCCGGTACCGGACTGGCACGACGGCCGCCTCGGCTGACCGGCGTCACGTCTTCGGCGCTGCCCTATCGGTACCGGTGTTGATGAGGATCTGTTCGGCTTGCGTGATGTTGCTGGCGCGGACGGCTTCGGCCATCGCGGTACGTGCCGCCTCGGGCGTCGCGTGCGGCGGGATGACGAGGAGGGAGAAGTGGTCCTGATCGCCCCTGGTGACGAGGACGGTGTCATCGCCGACCGGGAAGGAGTCGATATGGACGACGCGGTCGTCGACGAGCAGTCGCGTCGGCAGCGCGTCCCAGGCTCCGGCGTCCAGGCCGACGCGCGTGAGCGGCCCGAGGTACTCGGTCAGTGCGGATATCAGGGCGGGAAGCTCGGCTGCGATATCACGGGAGCACGGCCACCAAGCCCCGTCGAGAACGCCCCGCCGGTCATGCGTGGTCTGCAGCCGTACGACAGCCGTCCCCGGCTTCACCGCCTGGTGGACGGCGTCCGGCAGGAGCCTGGTCACACGCGGGAGACCGGAGTCGGACATGACACTCGCCTGTTTGTGAGAGATGCGGAGTGACTTACTCGTTTCACGGTACTCCGCGGCCCGCAGCAGTCGGGAAGCTCGCTGGTCACACGGGCCGGAGTAGGGTGAAAGATCCAGTCCACGGATCCACGCCCAAGAGGGAACGGTCGTCATGCAGCCCCAGGAAACTCCCCCGGACGGACACGCCGACGTACGTATCGTTGCCGCTTCCCCTGAGGTCGCCCGTCGGGTCGCGGAGGTTCTCCGTCACTGCTTCGCCACCACAGAACAGCGCAGCTATCCCGTGGACGCCGAGGGAGGGACCCGCCTCGAGCTCACCGTGGACACCACCAGCGCGGCAGAACCGGCGCGGTCCTGGCTGGAGACCAGCCGCTCCGCGGGCAAGGACGGCCGCCGGAAGTGAGGGGATCTCCGGGAGCGGTCCGTTCGGCCTCTTCGGGGAGTAGCGTGAACCCATCGGGAGCACTTCGCGCACCGGCCCCGATACCGGTGTCGTTCCTGGTGAGCAACGGCACCGGGCAACTGCTCACGCGCAGGGGTTCGGAGACGGGTTCGCACGATGTCCGCGACCACCGACCATCCCTCGCCGCGCGCCATGCCCTTCAGGGCCCCAACCGCACGCCTCACCCTCAAACCCGTGCGCCCCTCCCCGGGACAGGTCGAGCTGGACGGCGCCTGGTGGCCCCGCTCCCGTGACCTGAACGACGAGCTCCCCATGCTGGCCGACGTCCTGGATCCGCTGTGGGGGCGGATCACCCGTATCGCCGTCAACCCCCGCTACTGGCCGGTCATCCCGCAACGGATTTTCGTCAACGGCCATGTGGTGAAGGTCGGCTGGTTCACCACGGAGCTGGATCCGCACAAGATCCTGCTGCTGTCCGGAACGTCGGGCCGCTGGGACCTCCTGGTGATACCTCCGGAGGTCAGCGCCCCGTCGGCCGCCCGGCTGATGGCCGCCGCGAGCGCGAGCACCGCCCCGCAGTCGACCGCGACCGCTCTCATGGCGGCGGAATTGGTCGACGCCCCCTCCGCACCGGCCGACGCCGGCACCGGACGGCCCGACCGGCTGACGGCATCGATGCTGCCGTATGCGCCGCCGCCCGGGCCGTAACGAGGCGGCCCGGATCGCGTGGCCGCCACGTTGACACGGACCGTCGCCGGAGGCGGAAGGCCGCACAGTGCCGGGCCATGCACATCCGGAACACCGGCGAAGCATTCCGCCATTCCGCCTCGCCCGGTCCCCGCGAGAACCCACCCAGCGGACAACGGCGAGGTCGGCCATGACCGTTGCGCGGAGCATCAGGAACCAGGCGCAGACGGTGAAGGGCAGGATCACGCAAGAGCTCGGCCGGCCACCCGCAACAGGCGACTGCAACGCCGCGGCAGGAACGACCGTTTCCGTGGAGAAGACCAGGGACGCCTTCAGACGGAACACAAAGGGCACCCGATGATGTACGACCAGACACGCGCCCGACGGCCCGCCGGCCAGACTCCGGACGAACAGTACAAGATCGTCCACCGCCTCCGGCACGCCTCAACGCCTTCGCCGACACCCCGCTCGAGGCGCTGGAAGAGGCCGAGAGCGCCGATGACGAAGCCACCGCCCGACTCGTGAACACCCTCGCCGAACGACGGCGTCTCTTGCGCGCCGGCTGGGAGGGTCGGAATCCCGACGCACAGGCGACGAACTTCGGCTCGCACTGGGGCAGTACCGGGAGATCACCCCAGAGACTGCTCCACATCTAGGCGGCCACTCCTCCGCGTCGCGGCCAAGCGCGGAGTAGTCTCGACAGTACCGAGGGCAATTCGCACACCGGCTTCCACGCCGGGTCGTTCTCGGCGAGAGATGAAACCCGGGCCGCCGCAGAGGCGGCCCGGAGACGGGTCCGCATCATGTCGGCGACCTTGCACCCAACCCTGCCGTACCCCGAGCCCGTCGCCACCCCGGCCGCGCGTCTCACCCTGAAGAGAGACGGCGCCTCCCGTGGCCTCCTGGACGGTGCCTGGTGGCCCCGCTCCCGGGATCTGCTGAGCGAACTGCCCGCACTGACCGACGTGTTGGACCCCCTATGGGGCCGCATCACCCGCATCGCCGTCAACCCGAAGCACTGGCCGGTCATCCCGCCCAAGGTTCCCGTGCACGGCCACATCGTCAAGGTCGGCTGGTTCACCCCGGAAATCGACCCGCACAAGCTGCTGCTGCTCTCCTACGGCACCGGCCGCTGGGACTTGCTGATCATCCCGCCCGAAACCGGAGCGGAGTCGGCGGCCCGGCTGATGGCTGCCGCGTCCCACTACGACGGACCGCCCCAGACCGCGAGCGCGCTCATCGCCGCGGACGAGGCCCGGCACGGCGTCGCCGCGACCTACGAGCCACTGGGCCCGGACGAGGCATGGGAATACGAGGGCGGCGCCTCGGTGTCCGCGGCCGTCCCGCCCCAGCCCGGTCGACCCAGCCGGCCCAGTCGCCTGATCGTCGGTATGTGAGGCGACCGCCATGAACGCCTTGCTGACGGCCGCCGCCTTCATCGTCCTCATCGCAGCGGCCGCCTACGTGATCCACCGGCTCAACATCGAGCACGCCGACAGAATCGCCGTGCACCACTACAGCGCCGCCCTGCCCAGCCGTCACGGACGCGGCACGCCACTACCCCCGGTGAAAAACGGCCGGTCCCAGTCGCCGACCTCCGGCGAGCGACGGGACCACCGCGACGGAGGCCGTGGCCGCTTCCCGCCGCGCCGCCGACGCAGCCCTACGACTCACCACAGGTGACCAGCCGGTTTCCGCCACCAGGCCATCGAACCTGCAAGTGGCGGCCGGAACCCATGAACTGAGGCACCATGACTCTTCCCCAGCTGAACATCTACCGGCACGACCGGGGCACGCGAGCACTGATCACCCTGGCCGGCGAGATCAACCCGGTCACCGCGCCCCAGGTACGGACCGCCCTGGAGCGGTGCCTGAATGACGGCATCACCACCATCGACGTCGACCTGACCACCGTCAGCCTCTGCGACACCAGCGGCCTGCGCGTCTTCCTCGACGCGTCGCGGCACGCCGCCGAGACCCACACGTCCCTGCAACTGCACTACCCGTCCCCGCAGACCGCACGACTCCTCGCGGACACCGGCTCCGATCGAGTGCTCCTCTGATAACCAGGCTGTCCAGCCAACCCGTACAGACCCTCGTGTTCGACGCCGAGCACCGTCGGGCTCAGCCGATCTGGATTTGCAGCGTGAGCACGTCCGCCGGACCCGGCACCTTATCTCCACCCGGTCCGGTCTTCGTAGCGGATGGGCACATGTCAGGAAAGTGGCCTCGGAGTCTGCCGGGGTCCTGAGGGCAGAGGCGGGACGGCGGCGCCCTGTCGCCGCGCGTCGGCCGGAGGTGCTCATCATCAAGCCGCTGTAGTGAGGGATTGTCAACTCAACGGATGATCTTGGTTGTTGGGTGGTCAGCGGTTGTTTGGACTCAGTCGGCCGTCGAAGGCGATCCGGAAGGCGTTCAGCGGGTGATGGGGTACGTGACCTCGCACATGTAGAAGTCGTAGCGGTTTGCCGTTCCCGTCCAGGCCCCAGGTTTGGCCGGGTGCGCGGTGTGAGACGCCGTGTAGGGGGAGTCGGCAGGCTGATCGTCACAACGGGTCGCGTCTCCCCATGAGGCGGTTGGGAGAGCGTGATGACCGCGGAACCTTCAGTTCAAGCACACGCATTGGGAACGTCGCTGACTGTGCAGGTCGGCGGGGAGATGGACTGGCAGACCGCTCCGTTCCTCCGTGAGCGTCTTCTGGGCGAGATCACCGCAGATCAGCGACGCGTGATGCTGGATCTGTCCACGGTGTCGTTCTGTGATTCGGCCGGGCTGAATGTGCTGCTGTGGGCCTGGCGCCGGGCGAATCAGGCCGGTTCCGTGCTGGTGCTGGCCTGCGTGCCGCCGAAGATTCACCGGATGCTGGATATGACCGGCGTAGACACCATCCTGCGGATGTACGACACCGTCGGCGAGGCGGAGAACGCTCTGGTGGCCGACGGCGGGGCCTGAGCGCCAAGCACTCTCCCAGCTCGCACGGCCGTTCCAGACTTCACACGGCCTTGCTGACAGCAGCAGTGGCCACAAGCTCATAGGTCTCCGTCAGACGCAGCACGTCCTCAACGGGGCTGAACCCCAATCTGGCTCCTTCGGCGAGAAGACGCCTACCCAGCTCCAGCATGACATTCAGGCCACTGGAGTCCATGAACGTCACCCCGGACAGATCCATCTGCAACGTTTTGTCGCCCAGCGGGGTGACGAGGCAGACATCACCACCCACCCGAGCTCCCGGCCGTGCTCCTCCTGCGGGGGTCACGGCCCGTACTGGGGCGACCGGAGACCCCCACAACACCGGGGGACGTCGCCCGTCCCTCTCGCCCCTCACAGTGAGGACACGGTGTAGAGAGGTAGGACAGGTACTCAACCCGATTCCGTGAGGGGCGCGAAGAGGGCTTTGCGCTGGTTAGTGGGTGAAGCGGTAGCCGGTGACGAGATCGGCCTGGATGCGGACGATTTTCATCGACGTCCCGGTCGGTCCACGGGCCCAGCAGCGACCGGCAGCGTGCGGCCTCCCACTCGGCGGTGATCAGGCTTGCCCGGAGACCGTGATGAGTGCCCCTCAGTGATCAGCCGACCCCCTCTTCCCCGAACTTCCCGGTTCTTCCCTGAATGGTGCGGCCGTCGCTCCCTCAGCCCTGTCCTGCCACGGTGTGAGACCTGCCTGCCAGGGAACCCGCATGCGGAGAGGGACGTCGTCCCCCCTCCTTGCGATGTGTATACGGCGAAAGCGCATCCCTGCCTGTGGCCCGGTCTCAGCAACTCCGAGGCGGCGCCTGACTATCCGCCTCCTTCGGAGAGAGTTACCGACGTGACCACAGACACCACGGTCCACCCCCCGCCTTCGGAGGCGTCGGGCAGTGACTTCGCCCGATTGTCGAGAAGGATCGCTGATGCCGGTCTGCTGAGACGCCGTCCCGGCTACTACGCGCTGCGGACCACGGTGGTGGCCGGGCTCTATGTCGGTGGGTGGGCCGCCGTCGCGCTCATCGGTGACAGTTGGTGGACCCTGGCCGTGGCCGGCTTCCTCGCCGTCGTCTTCGGCCAGGTCGCCCTGCTCGCCCATGACGCGGCCCACCGCCAGGTGTTCCGCCGCCGCCGGGCCAGCGAAGCATCCGGGCGGATCGCCGGTGCCGGCGTCGGGATGAGCTACGGGTGGTGGCAGGACAAGCACACCCGCCATCACGCCAACCCCAACCACGAGGAACTCGACCCTGACCTCGATCCCGATCTGCTGGTCTGGTCCCAGGACCAGGCCCGGGCCGCCAAGGGCTTCCCCCGCCTGATCGGCCGCTGGCAGGCGTTGCTGTTCTTCCCGCTCCTCACCCTGGAGGGCTTCAACCTGCACGTGTCGAGCGTGAAGGCGCTGGCCAAGCGCTCACTCAAACACCGAACGCTCGACGGCGCCCTGCTGTTCGCGCACTTCGTGCTCTACCTGACCGTGCTGCTGTGGCTGCTGCCGCCCGGCATGGCGATCGCCTTCCTCGCCGTCCACCAGGCCCTGTTCGGCGTCTACCTGGGCTCCCTCTTCGCGCCCAACCACAAGGGCATGCCGATCCTGACAGGCGAGGACCGTCCGGACTTCCTCCGCCGCCAGGTGCTCACCTCACGCAACGTGCGCGGCGGCTGGTTCATGGATATCGCCCTGGGCGGGCTGAACCACCAGATCGAGCACCACGTGTTCCCCAGCATGCCCAGCCCCAACCTGCGCAAGGCCCGGACCATCGTCCGGCGCCACTGCCAGGAACTGGGTGTGGACTACGTGGAAACCGGGTTGATCGCCTCCTACCGGCTGGCCCTCGCCAGTCTCCACCAGGCCGGAGCACCACTCCGACACCCCCGCGTCCCCGCCTAGAGACGTGCCGCAGCCGGGGCCTGTGACCTCCGGGAACGCTGACATTACGGGGCGGCTTTCTGCCTCCGCTTGCCCAGCCACCTGCCGACGTCCATTCCGGGTACGGTGATACCCAGCCTGTCCCGCAAGGCGACGTAGTGCCACTGCCAGCCGGCCTCCCTCGGCGCCAATCGCCGGCCCGAACCATGACTCCCCCAGCCCGGACCACGCGAGATCCAGGCGCGCCCATGGCCCCACCCATGGAGATCACAGCGTTGCGCAGATCTCTGGCCGGAATCTGCGCAATGGGAATCAGATGCGCTGCGGCTCAGGTCGGCCACCGCCCCGCACTGCGCAGACCGGCCCAGTCAAGGGTTGTGGTGCGCGGCAGGGTGAGTGGTCAGCTGGAGCAGCAGCGCGGTGAGCGCGGGATTACCCATGAGGCGCTTGCCTTCGGCAGGATGGGCGCATGACCGAGATCCGCACACCCCGTCTTCTCCTGCGTAGGTGGCACTACGACGACCTCGCACCGATGGCGGACATCAACGCGGACCCACGGGTTATGCGCTGGATCGACGACGGCTCGGTGCGCGACCTGGACGACACAGCCGAGGCCATCGAGCGATGGGAGGAGGAGTGGGACGATGCGGGTTTCGGACTCTTCGCCGTCGAACTGCTGGCCTCGGGCGAACTGATCGGCTTCACGGGGCTGTCCGTGCCCGAGTTCCTGCCGGAGGTGATGCCCGCCGTGGCGATCAGCTGGCGGCTCGGCTCACAGTTCTGGGGCCAGGGATACGCATCCGAAGCCGCGCACGCCACACTGGAGTTCGCACTCCAGGACCGCGGCCTGGACCGCGTCATCAGCATCAACCGGCTGGGGGACAACTCCTCCGAGAACGTCATCCGCAAGCTCGGCATGGTGCCCGAGCGGGAGACGGCACACCCGGTGTGCGGCTACCCACTGCGCATTCACGCCATCGATCTCACCGAGTTCCAGGCGTGAACCGGCCGAGCCGTCGATCATCACAGGGCGCGGGCGATTTCCGGCACGCCTACATTGAGGACGTTCGCAGTCGTGACCGCGGATGAGCTCAGCAGGTCTTGGGTGGCTCTCTCCCTGTCTCCGACCTCCTGCCAGCACGCGACTCCTTCGAGTTCGTGGGTGAGCGTGGACAGAGGCACGATCTCCGCCCGGCCGGCTGCCGTGTACGAGGCCATCGTGGGTGCGGGCGCCGTCGGGCTGCCGTACGCGGGGGGTGCAGCAGGGAGGCTGCGGGATCGCCGACTCGACCACTGATCATCCGACGCCGAAGGACGAGTCCCGATGACCAGCTACCAGCTCCGCGGCACACCACCACCGGCCAGGTCCTCACACGCGACCCGGCCGACCACGCCGCGGCCGAGACCGCCATGGATCGCCTCGACGAGCTGGAACATGCCGTTGCCGCCAACGACCGAAGGCGCCGACCGCATCCGGCTGCGTCTGGACGTCGAGCGGGTCACCGATGGCCTCACCGAGGCTGTCGGCCATCAGGTCCTGCTCCTCGCCTGGACGATGTGTCCGACCTGCTGCCCGCCGGGTGATCGCCGTGCGAGACGGAATCACCACCTCGCGCGGCCGCGAGACGTCAGGCTGCGGCCCTCGGTAGACCGGGGGCCTCAGCTATGAGCAGGGTTGTAGTCGCGTACGAGTTGCTACGGCCTGACGTCCATGTCGAGAGCCGGGACCTCAGTGTGCTTCCGTGTCGGACGCCGCGGGCGATGGCGTGGCGGTTTGGCGCGGTGTGGGAAGGCCAGCCTTGCTCCTTCCGGGTCCGGCCAGCAGACCCAGGGCTGTCGATGGCAGGCAATTGCGCGTGCTGCGGTGGAAACCCCGCAGGGAGAGAAGGGCGGCGCCTGCGAACCAGGTGAGCTGGAGGGCCAAATGCCCGGGGACCGGGCTGGTGGAGAAGCCCGCCGCCGTGCTGGCCTGCATGGCCCCGTAAGAGGGCAGGTAGCGCACGACCGCGTTGTCGGCCCCGCAACTCATGATGGGGTTCTGCAGGGCCAGGTCGATGATGCTGGTCATCACGATGACGAACATCCCCTCGACCTCCCGGCGCAGCAGGGAGCCGAAGCCGACACCGAGCGCGCCTAGGGACTTTCGTTTGGATCACCTAGCGGACCACAGAAAGATGCCTGCGACGTGGAGTCCGGCCAGGTAGATCGTGGCTGTCTTCTCGTAGCGGGTGGCGATGCCGCGCCACTGCTTGAGGCGGTTGATGCACCGTTCCACGGTGTTGCGGTGCTTGTAGGTCTCGCGGTCGAAGGCGGGCGGCCTGCCGCCCCGGCTGCCGCGTCGAAGGCGGTGTGTCTGCTGATCGGCCGGGACGGGGATGACCGCACGGATCCCGCGCTTGCGCAGGTGTTTGCGGATGGCACGCGAGGAGTACGCCTTGTCGGCCAGGACGACGTCCGGGGTGGTGCGAGGCCGACCACGCTGCCTGGGCACTCGCAGGCGAGCCATGACCTGCTCGAAGGCAGGCGCGTCACCGGCTTGTCCTGCAGTCAGGACGAACGCCAGTGGACGACAGCGGCCGTCGGCCACCAGGTGGATCTTCGTGGTCAGTCCGCCACGGGACCGGCCGATGGCGTGATCGTCCGGTTCGCCGGCAGGGGCCCCTTTTTGCGGGCCCCTGCCGCGTGCTGGTGAGCGCGCACAATGGTGGAGTCCACCGAGACAGCCCAGTTGAGGTCTTCGTCGGCGTCGGCCTGGGCCATCAGCGCCGTGACCACCCGCTCCCAGGTGCCGTCGACTGCCCACATTCGCAGCCGGTTGTAGACGCCTCGCTAGTTGCCGTACTTCTCCGGCAGGTGGGCCCACTGGGTTCCGCTCTGGAACTTGAAGGCGATGGCGTCGATCACCTCACGGTGGTCACGCCACCGACCACCCCGCCTCGGCGTTCGGTCCGGGAGTAACGGCTCAATCCGCGCCCACTGCGCGTCAGTCAATGGCACACCCGGATCAACGATCAGATGATCCGAACGAAACGGCCTAGGTCAGTCCGGCGCAGAACAGGGAGGCGGCGAGTAAGAGGGGCTGGCCGGGGGGGCATGCCAGGCAGGTGATAGCGGTGGCGTAGGCGGCCACCGCTGCCGAGACCAGAGCCAGGGCGGTGACCTTGGCCAAGACCAGATGGGCGCGCGGGTAGCCGGCCATGGCCAGCCGGCGGTCGAAGCCGCTACCGGAGAAGGTGGCGGCGAACATCATGAAACCGGTGATCAGGGTGACGGCGTTGAGCGCGCAGCTGATCGCGGTCAGCTCGTTGCCGTGCGGGGTCAGCGCCTCCCCGGTGGCGCGAAGCCGCATCCGGGCCGGGGTCTCGGGCATCGCCAGGTACGCCAGGGTCGTCCACACCGGCACGAACAGGATCACCAAGACCATGGCGAAGCGATTGCGGCGTGCTCCAGGAGGGTGAACCGGGTGGCGACAGCGAAGCGGGTCAGGTGAAACCTCACGCGGCGGTCCCCGCCTGTCCGCGCGCGGCATTCCGCTGTCCAAGCGCCACAGCTCGTCCAGGCGCTCGGTGTCGTACGCCAGGTGAGAGACGACCAGGCCCGAGCGTCCCGCATCCCGCAGCCGCGCGGCCAGATCCCAGAACCGCTGGTAGGTGTCCCAGTCGAAGCCCTGATACGGCTCGTCCAGCAGCAAGACCTGCGGATCGTGCATGAGCGCCAGCGTCACATTCAGCTTCTGCCGCGTGCCGCCGCTGAGTACCCCGGCCCGCTCGTCGGCGTATGCCGGTGAAGCCCAGCACGTCCATGATCCCTTCGGCGTAGCGCACATCGGTGGGCCGGTAGGCCCTCTGGAAGAAGGTCAGGTGCTGCCGGACGGTCAGCGCATCATTGAGGACAACGTGCTGTGGGCAGTAGCCGAACCGGTCGCTGTGACGGACCGATCCATGCGTGGGTCGCAGTTCGCCGGACAGAATCTTCAGCAGCGTGGACTTGCCAGAGCCGTTCTCCCCGACGATCCCGCACAGAGTTCCGGCCCGAAGCCGCAGTTCAACGCCGCGTAAGCCCACATGCCGACGGTAGGCGTGATAGACACCTTCGACCTCCACGCCCGCCTGCTCCTGCCGGATTGACCGTGCCCGAACGGCCTAACGACTAAAAGTTGGAAAGGACACGAGCCTCACGTTCGGCTCCGACGTCGTGATCACACCAGCCACACCAAGATCATCTCAACGTGACCAGCGGTTACGGGACAAGTCTTAACCTGCGTGGCGCTTGCCAACTACAAGGGCTCACAACTCGCTGACCTTGACACCGCCGTCGACGCCACTGCTCCGGGGCCGTTGAGCAACCCGGACGGGTTTTCCACAGGCCCAGACGCGACCGTCCATTCCTTGGCGTCGGTGCCGGGGGATCTGCTGGCGTGAGGTAGGCGGGCTTGGCGTGTGGCGTGGTGTCGGTCGGATAAGCGGAGTGATCGGGGGTACAACGGCTGCAGGCTCATGCGGTTGCAGGGCCGCAAAAATCAACGCTCCAGTGCCGCGCGCCTCGGTGGGTTATGGTCGGATCCATCACGCCCCTTCGCCGCAGGCCGAGACGATCCACGACGGGCTCCCCAGCGGTGTGAGGTCCGAGGACACAGGGCTGGCGCACTATGGTCCCGGGCCCGCCGCTTCGGGGGAATGCAGCAGGCCAGGAGTCCCTCAACAGTGCCACAGCCGGACACCTGCCGCGGACCGTGCCACCGAAAGAGCCGCCGCTCACCACGGCGGACGAGGATAAGACAGCACGTGCCCCCCAGGCGCCGCACTTCTGTCCCCTGCCCGCACCTCCTGGTGCCGCCACCGCCAGGGCTTACACCCGCTCTCATCCGGTGGAACCGCGCGATCCTCCTGCGGTCAGCTAGGGCCGGCAGGCCTCCGGCATCTCAGAGCAGCGCGCGGCTACCGCGCATCACCGCGCTCAGGTCCCAACCACCGCTTCCTGACGACGGCTGCCAGGCCGTCGTGGAGCTCGGTCGGGATCGACTGCCCCGTTGTACTGGCCGTGATGGCCTCGGCGACCCTACCCAGCTCCACGCCGGCGTGCTCAGAGACCTCCGCCAGGAGCTCCCTTCGCGTCCTGCATCTGGCAGCCGAACCGCACCATCGGCACGCCGCACGCCGCGTCGATGCCCGGATGGTCCCCTGCCTCGTGTGCGAGTCACTCACCCTCCTGATCCGGCTGCACGCCACTGCCGTCCAGACCACTGCCCGCGTCCGCAGAGGGCAGAGGACCGCTCTCGCGCGCCGGTTCGTCGCGCGCAAGTGGATCGTGCGGCTGGGAGGACCCCATCACACGTAGCCGGTCAGCCCCCACCGCAGACTGTTGATGTTGGCCCGCACCAGGCCGGGCGGGATGCCGCGGGCGAGCAAGGCGGCGTCGACGGCCTGGACGTAGGGCCAGTGCACGGGCATCCACGTCTGCAGAACCGGAACACATTCGCCCGGTCGCGCTGGCGTCGTGTCCGAGGGCGCCGGTCGGGCCAAGTGAAAGGGTTTGTCGGGCTTGTGGTGAACGGCCAAGGCCGGAGGTCAGGCGTGGGGCGATGTTCTGTTCGTCGGTGTGCCGCTCCAGGCAGTGGCGGAAGGAACGGCGGCTGCGCAAGCGCCTGGCGGCGGTCGGTCGGACGCCCGGTACTGCTCCCGGCGGTGGTGGTGAGGGCTTGGCCGCGTCGGAAGGAAGCGTTCGTGGACTGGTCACAGTGACTGCTGAGCGAACGCATTGTGAGTGCAACTTCATTTTCCAATCGGCCATTTGTGGTCGTTCGTTGTGATCTTAGGATCATCGGTCTGACTCTCGGTTGTGGACGCGGGCCTTGTCCCGTCACGGCGAAGTGCCGTGCCTGGACCCGCACTGGGGTGGTGAGAGCCATGTCCGAGGAGATCGAGAAGGTCGGTTCCGTCAGTCAGTCCCACTATGACGAGATCGTGGCCGAGTTCCGGCCGTGGTGACAGGGCTCCGACCAGCCCGCAGTCAGCCACGGAACGGCGCGAGCCGAATCGTGATGTCGCTGAAAGCGAAGCGGTGGAGGTACCACGCCCGGCCGTGCGGAACCTGCTTCGCCTCCTCGCGCCACGCCCGGGCGAACTCCCGCTTGAACCCCGTCCGTGGGAAGTCCGAGACGACCTGCTTGCGGGTTGCGTCGGGAACGCGGTCGCTGCGCAGGCCGAACACGTCCACAGCTGCGCCGGCCGACAGCAGGAACGCCTCGGCTCCGGAGTCGATCCCGACGCCGGGGGTGTGGGGCAGGGCGATCGCGTTCGCGACGGTCTCGCGCTCCGGGGCCGCGAGACCGTGGTCGTCAGTGAACGTGCGGGCGAGGGCGGCGCGTCTAATGGTGAAGTCGACCTCGGGTACGTGGGTCGCGAGCCCGGTGTCATGAAACATCGCGGCGACGTAGAGGAGCTCACGGTCGAACTCGATGCCGTCCAGCGCAGCGATAGCCGAACCCCAGGCGTAGGTCCGCCGGGAATGGTTAAGCAAGGCAGGGCTCAAGAGGTCGCGCGCGGCGGTCTCTGCGTCTTTGGCCATCGCCGAGTCCGGCGGAAGGAGCCGCACCGGGTCGATGGCTTGCCGACCACCTGAGTGCAGCCGGAGCGCCATGGCGATCCGACCGGTCACGATGGCGAGTTCTCCTCGGACCAGAGGCCGTGCGAGGGCGCGCTGCTCGCGACGGGTCAGGACGCCGCAGGTGCGCTCGGTCCATGTGATCGAGCCGATCGCGTCTGCGGTCTGCGCCAGGCTCATGATGCCGCCTCTCCAGTCACGACGCTGCTCAGCATCTCGGTGTCACCGGTGTGCTCGACGACCACGATGAGCCCGTCCTGAAGGGTGAATCGGTCCACTTCGTTCGCCCGCTGGCCGGCCAACTCGACGGCGACCACGGCAACGACGCGGTCGCCCCGACCGAAGAGCTCGATTGGCCGGACGGACAAGCCGTACCGCGCGATGCCGACGAAGAACTCCGCGACTGCATCCCGGCCGCGGTGGACTCCACTGAGCCTCGTCGTCCCGGTTGCGTCCATCCAGCGTCCAGGGCCAGATCGACGTCCGCGGCGGAGGAGCAGGCGACCTCGCAGAAGACCTTTCCGTTCACCGGCGACAGGTTCTCGAAGTAGCGACCCTCCACGGGGCCACCCAGTCGCCACCGATAAAGTTGTCATATGGCGGGGCGAAGTTGACGATGCTGCCGTCCGTTCCCGGCTGCGCGTACACCATGGCGGCGCTCCTCGGTGAGCGATGGTGAATGCTGCGGTACGACGGCCCTCGCCGTCGCGGTGTGCACCACTGTGGGCTTGCGAGGTTGGTGCAAGGTTGGACGTCCTCGGAGGAGCAGCGAGCACGCGTGCCCAGTCGCCCTCCTCGAAGGAGCGGTACACCCCAGGTGCAGGTCGACCTCCCAGCCCTCGGCGGCGATGACGTGCTCCGTCTTCATGACCGAGCCGTCGTCCTTCATCTCCACGAGCGGGATGTGGTGCAGGAAGTTGCCGTCGGTGTACTTGTTGCACAGCTCGGCGTACGCCACATTGTCCAGGATGATTGTGTGCACGCCGATGTCGACGATCGACGACGGGGCGAGGCCGAGCCGCTGGCCGCGCTTGGCCATCGCCGTCAGCAGGTAGGCGTAGCCCTGCCCCGTGACGCGGGCCGCCATGACCGAGTCGTACGGATAGTCCCGCCTGAGCAGCCCGACCTGCTTGTCCCACAGGTGTTCGGACACGACGTCACGCACGGAACGGAACGGGCCGGTCAGGGTGCCGGCGGGCGAAGGAAGGACGGCGGTGCTGGATGCCATGGTGTGCCTCCGGTGGTCGACCGCCCCGCAGGTCCGGGGCGCATGACACCAGGACATCGCGCCGCCGGCCGCCGTCCCGCCGCTTCGACCCTCCAGGCGATGTACACCTCGCCGGCCGGATCAGGTCCGCCCTCCTCTCGTGGCACCGGGTTGCCTACTGCGCCCATCGCTGCCACAGGTCCTGCGCGCCGATGTCCTCAGGCGAGTAGTCGCCGCTCATCTCGGCGCCCCACGGCATCCAGCGCAGGGCCAGAGCGACGGCCCTGCACCGAGGCTCATCCGCACCGTAGGGGGTCCCGGCATAACCCTTCGGCCGGTGTCGTTCCCACAGCGCTGCCGAACGGGCCGAACGCGTAGAGCGTGAGGTGCACCTCTGGGGCAGCCACCCGGCTTCCAGTCCTACACCCGCGCCCAAGGCGTTCCCGAGTTCCTCCACCGCGCGGACGACCGGCTCAGTAGCCGTCCACCCCCAGTTCTGTGATGCCGGCATACAGCCAGCTCCACACGGTGCCCGTCGGGGTGTCCTGGTCGGGCAGGTCCGGCGCCAGCTCCGCCAGTTCCGCCAGGAACAGTTGACTGACGTCCTCCTGGCCGCCCTCTGCCGGGTACGGGTGCCAGCAGGCGTTGCGGTAGCGGTCGATGGCCTCCAGGACGCGGGTGAAGACGTCGAGGTCCGGTGCGAGCGGCACCAGCGTGTCGTGCGGACCGGTCAGGCGGCTTCGGATGTGCACCGTGCCGTCGTGTCGGTGGAGGTACAGCTCGCCGTACTCGGTGTCACCGAAGGCGATCAGGTCCTCCGTGGCCATCCCGTCGGGCAGGCCCGTGCCGGCCAGGTCTTCGGGAACCGGGGGACGCATGGCGTCGACCGGGCGGGTCTCGTACTGGGCACTGTGGCAGGCCCACCAGGAGGGCAGGCCGACGTCCCGTAGAAACCGTCTGACGCCCTCGTGGGCGAGGCCCTCGGGCAGCTCGCCCTCGGGGATGCGCACCACGTGCTGCTTACCGAAGGCGTCGTCGATCCGTGCCGCGGTCAGCGGGCCCGTCGACCGCCGCACGGCGGGGGCCGGTCCCGGCGGCGGTTCCTCCGCCGACGTGGAATCGAGGCCCGCGTCGCGTGGCCAGTCCCGCAGCGTGTCGCGATCCGTTTCGACGACCGCTATGCCGTGCACGCTCTCGATGAGGTGACGGGTCCGTCCGCCGTCGGTGGCGAAGGCCTCCGCACCCCCCCACTCCTCCGGCAGAGACAGATCGAGGTCGCACAACGCGTCTGCCGTGCCGGGCCCGGCGGCGGCAGGCACGCCGGTCAGCGCCATCTCGTCCATGACCGTCACACGGCGGCCGGTTGCGGCCTCGAGCCAGATCGGGCCGCGCTGGTCGGTGACCTCGATGAGCTCGCGTTGCCCGTCCAGGCACCGGCGCACCTGGAAGTAGTCGCCGTTCAGGCTCGGGTGGGCCGGGAACCAGTTCGCCGGCCGCCACCACGCCCACGTCGTCCGCCACGGCATGCCGGGAGCGGCCGCCGCGACGCGGTCGGCGTAGTTGTGCTGACCGGTCGCCTTCGCCGCGAAGTGCAGCCAGGAGGCGAACTCGTCGGATGTCACCTCCCCACCCCCGAAGATCGCCTCGGCCTGCAGGAAGACCTCGCCACCGACGCTACGCGCCCGGTCACTGCCGTCGAGGTGAGCGCGCACCACCGCACGGTCAACGCTCAACAGCCGTGCGGGATCGGCCAGAACTCCGTCAAGATCATTGCTCATGAGGTCATGCTGCCAGCCCCCGCCGACAATCGGCGCGGAGCCTGAGTCCTCGAAGCCCGGGCGACACCCATCCTCAGACTCTGGTCAGCCGCAGCAGCCTCGCCATCACTTGGCAAACCATCGGCCGCACGCCTACCCCAGTGCGCGCCCGGCCCGGCGACAATCAATTGACCGCTCAGTCCGCAAGCACCGTGACGATGCGCTGATTGCGTGCCCCGCAGCGACCACGTCCTCCGGAGTCCTTCACAGCTTCTTGCTATGGCCTGGTTCGTTCACGGCGCCGACGGCCGTGAACGGCACGGCGTCATTCGGCCTCTTCAACAAACCAGGTCGTTGAGAGCCAGGTCGATCCACACGACAGCCGGGGTCGGACTCGATGTCCGCCTGAAGTGAGGAGTCCGCCATCGCCCTGGTCACAAAGCGGGACCCGGCGAATGGGTCACACGACACGTCAGCGAGTCGGAACAGTGTCTTCAGCCTGCTCACCGGGCAGCCTCGCGCTATGCCTTCTCTGATACTCGCCCAAGGCCAGGGATCCTCCGGCTTCGACTACGTCCAGACTGCGGCCATCATCTTCACTGCCGCCGGCGTGATCGTCGCGATGATCCAGATCAGAAGAGACACGCAATCCTCGCGACAGGCTCGCCAGGCCGATCTGTCGTGGTCAATGTATTTGGCGTACGTCGACCCGGCGATCCGCAGGACCCGTGGCACGGCCGAGACACTGGCTCACTCACCGCAGTGTCCACGGGACGCACAGGAGTACCACGAGACAGTGGCGGACGGCTCACCATGGACAAACATCATCGACAACAGCCAGGACGCAGACCTGCGACGACTCCTGCGGTTCACAACCAGTTGTCGATCCTGCTCTCCAAGGACCTGATCGATGAGGACTTCGTCTTCGGCCTCATCGGCGCTGGTCTGATCAGCGTATGGCCAGTGCTGAGCCCTGCGGTCAGCTATTACGAGCACTACTTCCCACGCTCGACGCAGCCAGAGTGGCATGAGGAGCCTCGATTGATCTACCACGAGGTCGCGGACCTGCATGGCCGCTGCGTCACATGGAATGAGAAACGACGAGCACGGTTATAGCCGGCTTCACAGAAAACATCTCACGAGTTGATCCGCCATAGCGGGCGAGGTCTCGTGCCTGACTGATGACGATCATGGTCAATCGGACGATGCTGGTGCATCGGCTTTCAAGGGTGCATCTCGGCGTCATCTGCCGGTCACAGTGAACCGCTCCGGGATCGGTGGAGGCTCTATGCGTTGACTCCAGCCGCCGGTTGGGGGTGGTGTTGAGCGTAGTAGTTGGTCTCGTGTTCGTGGGGCGGGACGTCTCCGATTGCGGATTGGAGGCGCTGGTTGTTGAACCAGTCCACCCATTCCGCGGTGGCGAGTTCGACGTCGGCAAGGCCGTGCCAGGGCTTGCGCGGCTTGATCAACTCCGTTTTGCAGAGGCCGATCTGGGACTCCATGAGGGCGTTGTCCAGGCGTCGCCGACGGTGCCGATACCAGAACGAGAAGCCGGTCCTGAACGGAGGCGTTCAGGTGACCGGCTGGACACAGCACAGCGGGAACTTCTGGAAGGCGCCGCTGAACCGCGACAACAAGCTCCGCGCGCTTTACGTCAACGACAGGCGCGCTCAGATGGCATCGAAGACGATCAGCACATGCGATGTGCTGCGGGTGTCGGTGGCGGCGGCCGCGGTTTTCCAGCAGGCAGCCGCTGCTTTCTCGAAGCGGGTGGGCACTGCCCCCTCAGCCCGGCTGGCCATCGGCGCCCGCTTCGAGGGTTGCGCGAAGGGCGGCCAGGGTTGAGGCGATGCGGGCCAGGTCGTCAGCGGGAATCGCCGCGGTCAGCGAGAGGAGTTCCCTTTCGACGATGGGGCGGGAAGCGGCCAACTGCTTCTCGCCCTCGGGTGTGAGGCGGAGGACGGACGAGCGGCGGTCCTGAGGATGTGCGACCCGCAGGCACCAGCCCGTGGCCGCCAGCCGGTCGACCGCCTTGCTGACCGCTCCCACGGTGATCGCCAATTCGTTGACGATGTCGAGCACGCGGCACCCCGGCACACGGTCGATGATTTCCAGCATCTCGAACTGGCCCAGCCCCAGACCTTGTTCGGCACGCAGCCGGCTGCTGACCGCGTTGTAGAGACGGGTCTCGACGCGGACGAGGTCGAAGAAGACCGGGGTGACGTGGCTCACAGAAACCTCCATTGGATTCCCAGGAATCATCTTCCATGGAATCCGGTTGGGCTCAGGCAGATGGATTCCTAGGAATCCATCCTCGCATCCGACCCATGGAGACCCGTATGTCCCGACAGCAGCGCGACGCCCTGGACGCCATGCTCCGTTCCGCCCCTCGCAGCGAGACGCCGCCCACGCCCGAGGAGCAGCGCACCGGTTTCGCCACAGCCATCACCCGCCCCGCGCCGGAGGGCGTCGCCACGCGCAAGACCGTCCTGGGCGGGCGGCCTGCCCTCGAGCTGGAGCCGGCCCAAGCCTCCGGCCAGGGCCGGCTGCTCTACCTCCATGGTGGCGGCTACGTCATCGGCTCACCGGACACCCATGCAGGCCTGGTCGGTGAACTGGCCCGCCGCGCCGGGCTGCGAACAGTGTCGGTGGATTACCGGCTGGCTCCCGAGCACCCTTTCCCGGCGGCCGTCGACGATGGGCTCGCGGCGTACCGCGAGCTGCTGGCGACCGGCACCGACCCACGAGACCTCGTCGTGGCCGGTGACTCCGCCGGGGGCGGCTTGAGCATCGCCACGCTCCTCGCGGCTCGGGAGGCCGGGCTGCCCCAACCAGCCGCCGTGGCCGTCTTCTCCCCCTGGGTCGACCTCACCCTCGCCGGAGAAAGCATCCGTTCCAAGGAGGGCGCCGACCCCATCTTCATAGAAGCCGACCTGCGCGCCTACGCCGATCTCTACGTCGGCGCAGGCGACCGGGCGCACCCCCTGGCCAGCCCGGTGTTCGCCGACCTCACCGGACTACCCCCGCTACTCGTGCAGGTCGGGGCGAACGAGGTACTGCTCGACGACGCCGTCCGACTGGCCGG
Source organism: Streptomyces sp. SLBN-31 (assembly GCF_006715395.1). Classification (NCBI taxonomy): domain Bacteria; kingdom Bacillati; phylum Actinomycetota; class Actinomycetes; order Kitasatosporales; family Streptomycetaceae; genus Streptomyces; species Streptomyces sp. SLBN-31. Next base: position 3,967,049 of record NZ_VFNC01000001.1, on the reverse strand, counting down.
TCGCGCGGGCGCCGACGACGTCGAGGTCACACTCGAAATCGGGCCCGGACTCCCCCACGTCTTCCAGCACCACTACGGCCGCCTCGACGAGGCAGACTCCGCACTCGAGCGCGCCGCCCGCTTCCTTACCGCCCATCTGAGCGCGGAGCGCCCGGACACCGACCGCATCGAACCGGCCCACTGACGGCGACCGGCAGCTTCCACGTAAGGTCGCGACGCTCGCACCAGCACCGTCACCGCCTTCACGAGCTCACCGTTGACCAACCAGAACCCGCTCCAGCAGTGGGACTGCAACGGCGGCGCCAACCAGAAGTGGACCACTCTCGCCGCCGGATGCCCCCGATCCCGAGACCTCAGTCCTCCGAGCTCCGGGCCCGGAAGAACATCGGCACCCGCCCGTCACTTTCCCGCGGCCGTCCCGAAGGGCAGCGGTTCACCCGAGCGCAGATGCTCCCTCAGCCACTGCTCGGTGTTGCTCACGTGCAGCAGTGCCGCAGCCTGGCTGAGAGTGGCGTCACGGGTGGACAGGGCGTTGAAGATGGCCTCGTGCTCGGCGAGGGTGCGGCCCGCGGCCTTGTCGTCGACCAGACCGCGCCAGATACGGGCGCGCAGGGTGCGGCCGGAGATCCCTTCCAGGAGGGTGAGGAGGGTCTCGTTGCCCGTGGCGGAGACGACGGCGCGGTGGAAGGCGGCGTCGTGGGCGTTGAGCCGTTCGACGTTGTCGCGGGCCTCGCGCATGGCGTCCAGGTGCTGCTTCACCTCGGCCAGTTGCTCATCGGAGATCCGGGTGGCGGCAAGGGCCGTGGCCATGGGTTCGAGGAGCCGGCGTACCTCCATGAGGTCCTGCAAGGCGACCGAGTCGCCCTGCAGGAGTTCCACCGCACCGCCGAGCCCCTCCAGGAGCAGGCTCGGCTGGAGGCTGGTCACATACGTGCCGTCCCCCCGGCGGACCTCCAGGACCCGCGCGACGGCCAGTGCCTTGACCGCCTCGCGGGCGAGGTTACGGGACAGGCCCAGCTGCGCGGCCAGGTCCGGCTCCGGTGGGAGCTTCGAGCCCGGAGGAAGGGCACCCGTACGGATCAGCTCACGGATCTGCTCGATGGCCTTGTCCGTCAGAGACACCGCACATCCCTCCCTCCACCGTGCCCCGCGAGCACGTCCGACCGGATCAGCCCCTGCGCGCGCAGATCGTCCCAGAGGCCGTCCGGGACGTGCTGATCATGGAGTTCCACGTTTCGTCCGACCTGTTGCGCAGTCCGCATGCCGAGGGTGACGTTGATGATACTGGGATGGGTGTACGGGAAGGCGATCGCGGCGGCGGGCAGGCTGGTCCCGTGCGCCGCGCAGACCTCGGCGATGGCCTGGGCGCGTCGCACCAGGTCGGTCGGGGCGTCCTGGTAGTCGTACTTCATGCCCTCTGCGGGCCGGTCGCGGGAGAGTAGGCCGGAGTTGAAGACGCCGACCGCGACGACGCTCTTGCCGAGGTCACGGGCGGCGGGCAGGACGTCGTCAAGGGCGGACTGGTCGAGGAGTGTGTAGCGCCCGGCGAGCATCACCACGTCGGCGGCGGTCTCGCGCAGGAAGCGGGCGAGCATGGCGGACTGGTTCATGCCGGCGCCGATCGCCCCGATCACGCCCTGGTCGCGCAGTTCGGCCAGGGCGGGCATGGCCTCGTCGGCGGCCTGTTGCCAGTGGTCGTCGGGGTCGTGGAGATAGACGATGTCGAGGCGGTCCAGGCCGGTGCGCTGCAGCGTGTCCTCGAGGGAGCGCAGCACGCCGTCGCGGCTGAAGTCCCACTGCCGGCGCAGGTCGTCCCGTACGACGAACCCCTCGGTGTCGACGCCGCGTGGCTCCTCGTTGGGCACCAGCAGCCGTCCCGCCTTCGAGGAGATGACGTACTCGGCACGCGGGCGGTCCCTCCGGGCGGCGCCCAGACGGCGCTCGGAGAGACCGAGGCCGTAGTGCGGTGCGGTGTCGAAGTAACGGATGCCGGCGTCCCAGGCCGCGTCGATCGCGGCGGTCGACTCGTCGACCGAGGTGACGCGGTAGAGGTTGCCGATCACTGAGGCCCCGAAGCCGAGCGCAGTGAGTGCGACGGACGTGTTCGGGATCTTCCGCTGGTGCAGCTGGTGCAAGTCGTGCTCCTGGGATACGGGCGTCGCCGGCGTCGGTCAGCGTCTGACGTGGGCCGACCCGCCGGTGATGAGTGCTTCGACCTCGGCGAGCGAGGCCATGGAGACGTCTCCGGGCGTCGTCATGGCGAGCGCGCCGTGGGCGGTGCCGTAGGCCAGGGCGCGCTCCAGGCCGGCGTCGTCCAGCAGTCCGTGAATCAGGCCGGCGGCGAAGGCGTCGCCGGAGCCGATCCGGTCCAGGACCTGCAGGCCGGGCATTCGGGGGCCGGTGATGAAGCCGGTTTCGGCGGACCAGGCGGCCGAGGACCAGTCGTTGACGCCGGCCGACGGTACGCCGCGCAGCGTCGTCGCCAGTACTTTCGCATCGGGCAGCAGGACGGCCAACTCGGCGAGGGCATCGGCTACTTCGCCGTCCCTGATGCGCGTCTGTCCCGGGTAGGTCCCGGCCAGGCCCAGAGCGCCCACGATGACGTCGGCGTGCCGGGCGAGGCGCAGGTCGACCTCGCGGGCCCGCTCCGGCCCGCCGCGGCCGGCCCAGAGGCTGGTGCGGTAGTTGGGGTCGTAGGAGACAGTGACGCCGTGGCGGCGCGCGGCCGCCATCGCCTCGTCGGCGACGTCGACCGTGGTGTCGGACAGACCCGCGAAGATGCCGCCGGTGTGGAACCAGCGCACGCCGGCCGAGAACACCGCGTCCCAGTCCACGTCACCCTTGCGCAACTGCGAGACGGCGGTGTGGGCGCGGTCGCTGACACCCAGCGCGCCGCGGATGCCGTAGCCGCGTTCGACGAAGTTGAGACCGTTGCGGGCGATGCGGCCGATCCCGTCGTCCGGTGTCCAGCGGATCAGCGAGGTGTCGACGCCGCCCTGGAGGATCAGGTCCTCCACGAGTCGGCCCACCGCGTTGTCGGCGAGAGCGGTCACGACGGCCGTCCGCCACCCGAAGCAGCGCCGCAGCCCGCGGACCACGTTGTACTCGCCGCCGCCCTCCCACACCTGGAACGTGCGGGCGGTGCGGATCCGTCCCTCGCCCGGGTCGAAGCGCAGCATCACCTCGCCGAGGGCCACCACGTCGATCACGTCGTGCTCCTGTCCACGGCGTCGGCCGTCAGTCGGCGGATCTCCGGATAGTCCCCCCGCTCCAGATGGGCAGCGGTGGCCATCCAGCTGCCGCCCACCGCGAGGACCGCCCGATCGGCCAGGTAGGCGGGCAGACGGGAGGCGTCGATCCCGCCGGTGGGCACGAAGCGCACTCCCGGGAACGGCGCTGCGAGCGCGCGGAGCGCACGCGAGCCGCCGAGCGGCTCGGCGGGGAAGAGCTTGACGGTGTCGAAGCCCGCTTTGAGGGCCCGCATCAGCTCGGTGGCGGTGGCGATACCGGGCACCACGGGCACGCCCAGCTCCCGGCACTTGGCGATGACTTCCTCGTCGTAGCCCGGAGAAACGACGAAGCGGGCTCCGGCCGCCACCGCTCGTTCCGCCTGCTCGGGCGTGAGGACCGTGCCCGCACCGACAGTCAGGCCGCCGTGGGCCGCCATCGTTTTGAGCACCCGCTCGGCGTCCGGGGTGCGGAAGGTGACCTCGGCGCACCGGGCGCCACCCGCCGCGAGCGCGTCGGCCAGTGGGCCGGCGGTCGCGGTGGACGGCACGGTCAGGACCGGCAGGAGTCGGGCTCCGGCCAGGACGGTGGTCAGGTCGGTGGTCATCGGCCGAGCCATCCACCGTCGACGGGCAGCACGGTGCCGTGAATGTAGGCGGCTGCATCGGAGGCCAGGAATACCGTGGCGCCGGCCAGGTCGTCCGCGTTGCCCCAGCGGCCGGCCGGGATGCGGTCCAGGATCGCCTTGCTGCGGGCCGGGTCGTCCTGCAAGGCCTGGGTGTTGTCGGTGGCGATGTAGCCGGGCGCGAGCGCGTTGACGTTCACGCCATGCGGCGCCCACTCGTTGGCCAGGGCCTTGGTGAGACCGGCGATGCCGTGCTTGGCGGCCGTGTAGCCCGGGACCGTGATGCCGCCCTGGAAGCTCAGCAGGGAGGCCGTGAAGATGACCTTCCCCCGCCCTCGTGCCACCATCGACGCGCCGACCGCCCGGGTGAGCGCGAACTGCGCAGTCAGGTTGACCTGCAGCACCAATTCCCAGTCGGCATCGGTGTGTTCGGCGGCCGGAGCGCGGCGGATCGTGCCCGCGTTGTTGACCAGGATGTCCACCGGACGCTCGCGACCGGCCAGGTCCGCGCCCAGCGCCCGAACGGCTTCCGGGTCGGCGAAGTCGGCGCGGATCGCTTCGAAGCTGCGGCCCGCGGCGGTGACGTCCTTCTCCACTGCGCTGCCGGACTCCTCCAGGTGGGCGCTGACGCCGATGACGTCCGCGCCGGCCCCGGCGAGCGCGCGGGCCATGGCCCGGCCGATACCGCGCCGGGCTCCGGTGACGACAGCGAGCCTGCCGGTGAGGTCGAAGGCGGTCATGCGTCGGCTCCCTGGGCGTCGTCGGTGCAGTCCACGAGGATCTTCATCACGTCACCGCCGGCCTCCAGCGCCTCGAACGCGGCCGGTGCCTGCGTGAGCGGCACGACCTTGCTGATCAGCCGCTCGGCCGGGATGGTGCCGTCGGCCACCAGGGTCACCGCCTTCTCGAAGTCGGAGCGGTCGTACAACCGGGCTCCGACGAGGGTGAGTTCACGCCAGAAGAAGCGGTGCAGGTTGACCTCGCGGGGCCGGGGGTGGATCGCGACCAGACAAAGACGCCCGCGCACGCCGAGCACCTCAACCGCGGTGTCCACCCCGCCTTGCGCGCCGGAGACCTCGAAGGCGACGTCCGCACCGGCCTCGCCGGTCCACTGGCGGACCAGCTCGGGCAGATCGTCGGCGCCAGGGTCCCAGGTGGCCAGCCCCAACTCCTCCGCCAAACGCCGCCGGTGAGGGCTGAGTTCGATCACCCGGACGTCGGCGCCGGCTGCCCGGGCGACCAGCGCGATGAGGATTCCCACGGGGCCGCCGCCGACCACGACAGTCTTCTCGCCGTCGCGGACCTGCGCCCGGCCGACGTCGTGCACCGCGACCGCGGTGGGCTCCACGAGGGCTGCCCGGTCGAGCGGGAGGGAGTCGGGCAGCCGTACGAGAGTGGAGGCGGGCACGGTCCAGCGCTGCTGCATCGCGCCCGGGGAGTCGATCCCGATGAAGTCGAGGTGCTGGCAGATGTGTTGATGCCCGGCGAGGCAGGCCGGGCAGCTGTCGTCCCAGCGCAGCGGCATCACCGTGACCGCGTCACCGGGTGCCCAGCCCTCCACGCCGGCACCCACCCGCACGATTCGGCCGGACATCTCGTGCCCGAGGACAGCGGGCACGGCGACCCGGGCGTCCATGTCGCCGTGGAAGATGTGCAGGTCAGTGCCGCAAATACCGACGTAGGCAGGGGCGATCTCCATCTCGCCGGGGCCGGGGGACGGGCTTTCGGCGGGCGCCGTGTCCAGGGCGCGGGCGGACAGGTAGCGGACTGCGAGTGTCATCGTGTTCTCAGGGTCCCTTCAGCGCGGACGCCGATGGTGAGCAGCAGGTTGGCGTAGGTGCGGGTGTCGGCGGTGACGATCGCCAGCGCCAGGTCGGGTGCGCGGGCGGCGTCGTAGAACTCGAAGCGGCCCAGCGTCTCGACGGGGACGGGCGCCAGCATCGCGCGGTACTCGGCGATGGCCGGCGGCTCCGGCTCCCCCTCGCGCGGCACCATCACGTGCGCCGACTCGACGGGCAGGGCCCGCAGCAGGACGTCGAGCACGGTGGTGACATCCAGCAGACCCGGTGCCAGGTTGAGGTGGACGGTCTTGGCGCGCGGGCCGGTTGCCGTACTCGCCGGGTAGTGGCCGTCGGCGAGCAGGACCCGCGCTCCATGCCCGGCGCCCGCCAGGGCTTGGAGGATGCCCGGGTGCAGCAGTTCGGTCAGCAGCACGGAGCGCTCTCCTTCCTTCGAGCGGACTCGAGGCGGTAGAACGTGGTGGCGGTACCGGCCAGGATCGCCTCGGTCTCGGCGGCGGAGCAGCCGGCCAGGAGTTTCTCGACGGTGGCGGCCCAGCGGTTCCAGCCGCCGGCGAGGACGCAGACCGGCCAGTCCGAGCCGAACATCAACCGGTCGGGGCCGAAGGCCGCCAGCAGCACCTCCCACACCGGCCGGATGTCGTCGATCGTCCACTGCTCGTGGTCGGCCTCTGTGACCAGGCCCGACACCTTGCACCGCACCTGGGAATGCGCGGCCAGCTGCCGCACGCCCCGCTCCCAGTCGTCCAGGTCCTGCCGGGCGATGGGTGGTTTTCCGGCATGGTCGAGGACCAGGGACAGGTCGGGAAGGCGTTCGGCCAAGCCGATGGCCTGGGGGAACTGGTGGCTGCGGATGAGCAGGTCGTACCCGAGGCCCCGTTCGCCGACCGCCCGCAGTCCGCGCTCCACCGAGGGCTGTTGCAGCCAGGCGGCATCGGCCTCCCCCTGGACGAGGTGGCGTATGGCCCGCAGGTGGCCACCGCCGGGTCCGGCACGCAGCTCGTCGAGTACGTCGCCGATCGCCGGGGACGTGAGATCCACCCAGCCGACGACCGCGCCGATGAGCGGGTCGCTGCCGGCGAGGGCGAGGAACTCGCGCGTCTCGTCGGCCGACGCCACGCACTGGACGAGCACCGCGCACTCCAGCCGCCGACCGGCCACGGTCGCGGTCGCGGCCGTGCGCAGGTCGTCGGTGTCGAAGGTACGGCGGACCGGCTCGTGTCCGGGCTCGTCGAGCCAGGACTGCGGCCTGATGTTCAGGTCCCACACGTGGTGATGGGCGTCGACGAGGATCGGGGCGTCAGGCACGGGCTGTCCAGACGGGGCCGTCCGGGTAGGCGTACTCCTTGAGCGAGTCCGGCAGCATCTGTGCGCTCAGTCCGGGCAGGGTGGGGGCGAGGTAGTGGCCGTCGGTGATGCGGACGGGGTCGACGAAGTGCTCGTGCAGGTGGTCGACGTACTCGATGACGCGGTCCTCAGTGGTGCCCGAGACGGCGACGTAGTCGAACATGGACAGGTGCTGGACCATCTCGCACAGGCCGACTCCGCCGGCGTGCGGGCAGACCGGGACGCCGAACTTGGCGGCGAGCAGCAGGATGGCGATGTTCTCGTTGACGCCACCGACGCGGGCGGAGTCGATCTGCACGATGTCGACGGCGCCCGCCTGGAGGAGCTGCTTGAAGACGACCCGGTTGGCGATGTGCTCGCCGGTGGCCACCTTGATGGGGTGGACGGCCCGGCGGACGGCGGCGTGGCCGAGGATGTCGTCGGGAGAGGTGGGCTCCTCGATCCAGTACGGGTCGTAGGGGGCCAGGGCACGCATCCAGTCGATGGCGGGCTGGATGTCCCATCGCTGGTTGGCGTCGACGGCGATGCGGATGTCCGGGCCGACGGTCTCACGGGCCACGCGCAGGCGCCGGATGTCGTCCTGGAGGTCGGCGCCGACCTTCAGCTTGATCTGCGTGAAGCCGTCCGCGACGGCCTCTCGGGCGAGGCGGGCCAGCTTCTCGTCGGAGTAGCCCAGCCAGCCCGGGGTGGTGGTGTAGGCGGGGTAGCCCCCCTCCAGCAGCCGGGCGATGCGCTCCTCGCGGCCCGGCTCGGCGCGGTGCAGGATCTCCAGCGCCTCCCCGGGGGTGAGGGCGTCGGACAGCCAGCGGAAGTCGACCTGCGCGACCAGCTCCTGCGACGACATCTCGCCGAGGAAGCGCCACACGGGCTTGCCGGCGCGCTTGGCGGCCAGGTCCCAGGCGGCGTTGACGACGGCTCCGGTCGCCATGTGGATGGCGCCCTTCTCGGGTCCCAGCCAGCGCAGTTGGGGGTCGTGGACGAGGGAGCGGGAGAAGGCGCCGAGGTCGGAGCAGACCTGTTCCACCGACAGGCCGACCACGTGCGGGGCGAGGGTGGCGATGGCGGCGGCCTGGGCGTCGTTGCCCCGTCCGGTGGTGAAGGCCAGGGCGTGGCCCTCCAGTTGGTCGCCCGCATCGGTGCGCAGGACCACGTAGGCGGCCGAGTAGTCGGGCTCGGGGTTCATGGCGTCCGAGCCGTCGAGGTGTTCGGAGGTCGGGAACCGCACGTCCAGGACGTCCAGGGCGATGATGCGGGCGGATGCGGGCACGGGGTCGGACATGGCGGCAACTCCTGTGAGGAGCAAGGAGGGGGATGGGTTCCCCTCTTTGCGGCGAGACGTGAACGCGGCGGAGGTCGGGCGGCCGGCGGGCCGCCCGGGTCATTCCTGGACCTTGCCGCCGGTGATGCGGGAGATGGCGAGGGCGACGAGGATGATCAGGCCGTTGAGGGCGCCGATCCACTGGGCCGGGACACCGGCCAGCGTCAGCACGTTCTGGATCATGAAGAGCAGCAGGATGCCGCAGAACGCGCCGAACATGGTGCCCTTGCCGCCGTTGAGGCTGATGCCTCCGATGACGGCGGCGGCGAAGACGGTGAAGATGTAGCCGTTGCCCTGTGCTGAGGCGACCGAGGCGAGACGTCCGGAGAGCATCAGCCCGGCGAGGGCGGCGAGCACGCTGCCGGTGACGATGACGATCCACAGCACCCGGTCGGTGCGGATGCCGGCCGCCTTCGCGGCGTCGACGTTGCCGCCGATGGCGTACAGCGAGCGGCCGAAGCTGGTCCAGCCGAGCACCACGATCGCGACGGCGAACAGGGCCAGGCAGATCCAGATGGAGGCGGGCATGCCGAACCATTCGGCGGTGCCGGTGTAGAGCATCGACTGCGGCAGCTGGAAGAAGGTCTGGCCGCCGGAGATGCCGGTGAGGATGCCCCGTAGCACGATCAGCATGCCGAGCGTGACGATGAAGCCGTTGAGGCCGAAGCGGATGATCAGCAGCGAGTTGATCACGCCGACCAGCGCGCCCACGGCGAGGGTGATGGGGACCGCCCAGGCGCCGGGGAGCAGCCCGAGTCCGTGTCCGGCGCCGGCCGGGACGACCAGCCAGGCCGCGACGCCGGGCGACAGGCCCATGGTGGACTCCAGGGAGAGATCCATCTTCTTGACGATGAGGATCATCGTCTGGGCGAGGACCAGCAGGGCCATCTCGGACATGGTCTGCAGGACGTTGATGAGGTTGTCGGCCTGCAGGAAGACCGGGTTGACGATCTGGCCGACGATCGCGATGACGACGATCGCCGGGACGAGCGCCAGGTCGCGCAGCCGGGCCAGTGGGATCCGGCCGCCGAAGAGCGCGGTCCGCTTCTGCTTGGGCTCCACGGCCTGGGCGGCGCCCTCGGCGAGGACGGTTTCAGGCATCGAGGTCCACTCCTTCCATCGCGGCCACGAGGTCGTGGTCGTGCCAGCCGCGGGCTATCTCGGTCGTCACCCGGCCCTGGAACATCACCAGGACCCGGTCGCACATGCGCAGGTCATCGAGTTCGTCGGAGGCGATGAGCACCCCGGTGCCGGACACGGCGGTCTCCTCGACCTTGCCGAGGAGGAACTCCTTGGAGCGCACGTCCACGCCCGCGGTCGGGTTGATCAGCACCAGCAGCCGGGGGTCGTCGGCCAAGGCGCGCGCCATGACGACCTTCTGCTGGTTGCCGCCGGACAGGGCGGACACGGGCAGTTCGGGTCCCGGTGTCTTGATGGCCAGGTTCTCGATCATGCGCCCGGCCAGCTGGTCCCGGCGGCCGCGGCTGAGGAAGCCGTTCCTGCCCAGCCGTTTGGGCACGGACAAGGTGGCGTTGTCGGCGATCGACATGTCGGGCACGAAGCCCTGATGGTGCCGGTCCTGCGGGACGAACCCCGCCCCGGCGGCGAGCGCGGCGGGCACGCTGCCCGGCCGCGGCCGGTGCCCGGCGATCTCCAGGTCCCCGGTCGCCGCGGCCCGCAGTCCCACGACGGTCTCGGCGACCTCCGTCCGTCCGCTGGCGGCGGCACCCGCGAGGCCGACGATCTCCCCGGCGCCCACCTGGAAGGTGACGTCGGTGTAGGTGTCGTCGCTGCCGAGGCGGTGCACGGCCAGCGCGGGTGCGGTGCTGTGGTCCAGGCTGCCGACACGCTCCTGCCGCCGGTCGGTCGCCGCCTCGCCGGTCATCGCCGCGACCAGCTCGGCGCGGGGGAGGTCCGCGACCGGGGCGGTCACGATGTGCGCCGCATCGCGGAACACCGTCACCATGTCGCAGATCTCGTAGACCTCCTGCAGGTGGTGGCTGATGAACAGGAAGGTCACGCCCTGGCGTTGCAGGTCGCGGATGCGGTCGAAGAGCCGGTTGATGGCCGCCGCGTCGAGCTGTGCGGTGGGCTCGTCGAGGATGATGAACCGGGCTCCGAAGGACAGCGCCCGGGCGATCTCGACGAACTGCCGTTGCTCGACGCTCAGCTCGCCGGCCGGGGACTGCGGGTCGACGTCCACCGACCAGGTCGACAGCAGTTCCTGGGCCCGGCGGCGTACGCCGGGCCAGCTGATCAGCCGACCCCGCCCGTGGTGGTGCCGGTTCAGGAAGAGGTTCTCGGCGACGGTCAGCGTGGGAATGATCGTCGACTTCTGGTAGACACAGGCTACGCGCTGTCGCCAGGCGTCGCGGTCGCTGAGTCGTGGTGCCGGGTCGCCGCCGAAGGTGACCGTTCCCTCGTCGGGAGCCTGCAGGCCGGTCAGGACGGACACGAGGGTCGACTTGCCGGCCCCGTTGCGGCCGACGAGCGCGTGGGTCTCGCCGGGCCTGATGGTGATCCGGGCGCCGTTGAGGGCCACCGTCGGACCGAATCGTTTGACTATGCCCGTCGCCTCGACGACGGGCGGGGCTGCGGGGGCCCGCCCGTCGTCCGCCGGGGCGGGCGCGGGTGTGACAGTACGCTCCCCGTCACTCATCTCAACCGCCTTGTGATGGTTGGCCGTTGGGTTCCTTGGGAAGGCAGGTCAGCCGAGGTTGTTGCCCCACAGCGACGTGTCGTCGCTCTTGACGCTGGGGACGCCGCCGAACGTGCCGCCGTCGGCGGTCACCAGCGGAGCGGACAGCTGGTCCTCCAGCAGACCGGCACGGACCTGGATGATCGTGCTGTCGTGGTCGGTCTTGCCCGGCTTGAACTTCTTTCCGTCGATCGCGGCCTTCAGGTAGTACAGCGCGTACTTGGCGTAGAGGTCGGCCGGCTGGGAGACCGTGGCGTCGATCTTGCCCGCGGCGATGTCCTTGAGTTCCTCGGGGATGCCGTCGTTGGACACGATGAAGACGTGCTTCTTGTCCTTTGGGCCCACCAGCAGGCCCTTCTGCTTGAGCACCTGGAGCGTGCCGGACAGGGCGAAGCTGGACTGCATGTAGACGCCCTTGATGTCCGGGTTGGCGGTCAGGTCCGTCTGCAGCTTCTGCGCCGCGGTCGCGCCGTCCCAGTTCGTGGCCTCGCCGAACACCTTGATGCCGGGGAAGTTCTTCTTCATGCAGTCGTTGAACGCCTCGGTGCGGTCACGGCCGTTGATAGAGTCGAGGCCGCCCTCCAGCATGACGACCTTGCCCTTGCCGTTCAGCTTCGCGCCGAGGAACTGACAGGCCTTCTCGCCGTAGGCGCGGTTGTCCGCGCGCACCACCATGAAGACGTTGCCGCTGTCGGGACGGGTGTCGACGGTGACGACCGGTATCTTCTTCGCCTCCAGCTGCGCCAGTGTCGGCGCGATGGCGGCGGTGTCCTGCGGGGCCATCGCGATGCCCTTGACGCCCTGGCTGATGAACGTCTGTGCGTTGGCGGTCAGTTTGGCGACGTCGTTCTGCGAGTTCGTGGTCTTCAGGGACAGGCCGAGCTGCTTGGCGGACTGAGGTGTGTACTTGATGTACGAGTTCCAGAAGTCGGTGTCGGAGCGGGGGTAGTCGACGCCGACCAGCGGGGCGCTGCTCGACGAAGCGGTGCCGGAGCCGCCGCTGCAGGCGCTGAGCAGCGCCACTGCGGAGAGGGCGGAGACGGCGGAACAGAGGCCGGTTCTGAGTCTCATGGGTACTTCCTCGCGCTGGTCCCGTAGCGGGTGGTTGTTTCGGAGATGCGACCGCTGTGTGTCGCCCCCAGAGATGGGATGTTTATAGAGGCTTGTTGGCGGTGCCGTCTAGGGTGGCGACAAAGTTTGCTGCACAGATTAGGTAGGGCGTTCTGGAGAGGCTCGATCATCAGCCTCCTTGGATCAATCCATCCCATCAATGATGCCGGTCTGTGATGGGACGCCCCCTTGCGCTCACCCCCTCCGGGTGCAGGGCGAGCGAGGGGCGCGGATGGCGCCGCGGCAGCCGGGTGCACCACTCCCCGAACCGCTGCGGCGCTTCGTAGATCACTCTCCGCCTCCTGCAGAACATGGCATGTCTACAGGAAATGGAAAGGTACGCGGAGGGACGAAACCGCCAATTCCGCTCTGCCCGTGAGCACTTTCATCCATTCACCTGTTGACACGGGGCAGTGACGTCACCGACCTTCATGCGTAACATCCGGCGCTTCGGAGCCCATCTGGAGAGCCGCGCCCAAAACTCTGGAGCCCGCCCGCCCTCGGGTGCCGCCGCCAAACCTCATCCCGTGCCGCAGAGCCACCCTCAACCGGGAGCACACCCATGTCGTCAGGAAGACTGTCCCGCCGCACGTTCCTGGGGGCCGCCGCCGGCGCTGCCACCGCCACGGTACTGCCCGTCGCCCCCGCCCTCTCGAGCCTGGTGTCCCAGGCGGCAGCCGCCGACCTGCAGACCAACCTGGAGAAGCTGGTGAACATGCGGTTCGGCATGTTCAACCACTTCAACCTGGGCACCTTCACCAACCAGGAGTGGGCCGAGCCCAACCAGAACCCCGCCCTGTTCGCCCCCACGGCCGTGGACTGTGCCCAGTGGGCGGACGCCGCCGTGGCGGCGAAGATGAGCTACGGCATCCTGACGACCAAGCACCACGACGGCTTCGCCCTGTGGCCGAGCGCCTACGGCACCCAGAACGTCGCCAACAGCTCCTACAAGCATGACGTGGTGAAGGTGTACTGCGACGCCTTCCGGGCCAAGGGACTGAAGGTCGGACTCTACTACTCGATATGGGACCGCACCTTCGGCATCGAAGCGTGGGAGAGCCGGCACACGGTGTCCGGGCTCGACACCACGGATGCCATCCAGCCCGGCGACATGACCTTAATCCTCGGCCAGATCACCGAACTGCTCACGAACTACGGCACCATCGACATCTTCATCACCGACGGCTATGCGTGGCAGATGGGCCAGCAGGCCGTCTCCTACCAGCGGATCCGCGAGCACGTGAAGTCGCTCCAGCCGGACATCATCATGATCGACCACGGTGCGCTGTCGGAGCCGTTCCTCGGTGACGCGATCTACTTCGAGGAGCCGCTGGGCGTCACCGCGCCGGCCGGAAACACCTACGCCGCCACGCAAGGGCAGACGATCAGCAACGGCTGGTTCTGGCATCCGACCACGCCGACCACCGACCCCATGAGCAAGGCGGCGATCCTGTCCCACCTGGCCGACCTGGAACCGAAGTACACCTCGTTCATCCTCAACTGCCCGCCCAACCGGGACGGCAGGCTCGACACCAACATCGTCAACCGACTCGCCGAAGTCGGCGCGGCCTGGAGCCCCAACACCTCCCGCCCGCCACTGCCGACACAGATGCTGCGCGCCGAGCACCCCGTCACACCTGTCAGCGCCTACGCGACCTCATTCCGCACCGGAGAGGGACCGCTCAACGCCATCGACGGACTGAGCGACAAGAACTACGAGACCTGCTGGTCGACCTGGGGACTGTCCCCCGCCCTGCCCCACTCCATCACGATCGACCTGGGCGGGGTGTGGAGCAACGTCTCCACCCTGGAGTACCTGCCCAAGCAGTGGAACCGCAGCAACACCACCGACGGTGACATCACCTCGTACACCATCTCCACCAGCACCGACGGCACGAACTTCACCCAGGTCGCCACCGGCACCTGGGCCGGAGACCGCACCACCAAGGTGGCCGAATGGCCCGCCCGGAACGTGGGATTCGTACGGATCCGGGCCAACGCGGCCACCGGCGGCTACGCCAACATAGGCAACCTCCACATCGGCGGCCGAACTGCCAAGCCGACCCTGGTGTCGGGTGTCCTCCCTGGCGACGGCACGGTCTACCGCATCGTCAACCGCAAGAGCGGCAAGGTCGTCGACGTGTTCAACTTCGGTACGGCCAACGGCACCAACATCCAGCAGTGGCCGTGGCTGAACAACACCGCACAGAAGTGGACCTTCGCCTCCACTGGAGACGGCTACTACGAGATCAAGAACGTGAACAGCGGCAAACTGATGGAGGTGGCCGGACTCTCGCGGGTGGACGGCGGGAACGTCGCCATCTATGCAGACGACGACGTTCCCCAGCAACACTGGGCGGTCACGCCCACCGGCGATGGCTACTACTACCTCACCAACCGGTTCAGCGGCCTGTCGCTCAACGTCGATGCGGGCTCGACCGCCGACGGGGCCAACATCGACCAGTTGACCTACACCCGCGCACCCGAGCAGCAGTGGCAGATCATCGCCCTCTGACACCCCGACAACAGGCGGTGCGTTCACCGCAACCGCCGTCGGTGGAGGCACCGCCCGTCCTCGGCCCGCTTCGCCCCACCGCGCCGGACCACGGAGAAACGGTGCCGACACGCCTGCTCCGGCAAACCGACCAACCGGCCGTCCGAAAACAGCCCAAGGGACCCAAGCTGCCCAACAAAGCGGCACCTGATCACGGACACTCTCGGCCTGGTGCTGGCTGTCCTCGTCACCGCCGCGAACGTCCATGGCACCACCGGCGGCAAGCTCCTGATCGACGACCTAGCCGCGGCGCATCCCAGCGTCACCAAGGTCTGGGCCGACGGCGGTTACCAGAACAGCATCTTCAACCACGGCGCCCGGTTGGGCATCGATGTCGAGGTGGTTCAGCGGCAGCGGACGAAGGGGTTCGAGCCGCTGCCGAAGCGGTGGGTGATCGAGCGGACCTTCGGCTGGCTCATGCAGCACCGCCGCCTGGCGGGCGACTATGAAGCCCTCCCGCAGAGGTCGAGAGCGATGATCCACTGGGCGATGGCTAACAAAATGTCCCGCGAACTGACCGGAGAATCTACACCAACCTGGCGAATCGAAACGGGCATCCCACCCACATCAGCGTGAACACTGATCAGATGCTCTCTAAGACGTCCTAACAAAGGCGTTGGACGTGTCGGTGGGTGATCAGGCAGGTGGCGAGGCCGAGGAGGGCTTCGTGGATGTCGTCGCGTCGTTCCCAGCGGATTCGCAGCCGTCGGAAGCCATGGAGCCAGGCGATCGTGCGCTCGACCACAGAACGGAAGATGCCCAGGCCGGAGCCGTTTTCCTGTCCTCGTTCGGCGATGACTGGCGTGATTCCTCGTGCCCGGACCAGGCGCCGGTACTTGTCGTGGTCGTAGCCGCGGTCGGCGAGAAGGGCGTCCGGGCGTCGGCGCGGGCGGCCGACGACACCGGCGACCGGTGGAACCTTGTCGAGCAGGGGCAGGAGTTGGGTGACGTCGTTGCGGTTGCCGCCGGTCAGCGACACTGCGAGCGGGATGCCCTGGCCGTCGGTGAGGACGTGGTGCTTGCTGCCCGGCCGTGCGCGGGAGGGCACCTCGTCCCCGTCGAACAGCACCTTCAGCCGCCAGTAGCCGGTGGTTGTGCGCTGAGCAGAGTGAGGGCGTTGCGGATGCCCTCTTCGAGGAGCTCGTCGGAGAGTCGCCGGTCGGCCAGGGCGCGGGAGAGCTGCAGCGTCCCGACCATCATGGCATAGACGCTGAGGGTCTTCGTGCGCACCGAGCGCGGATCGGTGGGCGCCAGGCGAGCGGCGATACCGTCGATGACGGCGAGCACGCCGTCGGTGTACGCCTGCTTGGTCTCGTCCGCGCAGCGCCCTACCTCGTCGAGGAGTGCGGCGGAGGGGCAGCCGTCGTCGGGACTGTCGCGGTGCTGGGGCGACAGATACCACCGTACGATCTGCTCGAGTCCGGCGATCCCGGTGGCCGCCTGCTCGATGACGTTCGCGTACTGCGTACGCAACTGGTCCGCGACCGCGGCGGCCACGAGGTCGTCCTTGGATTCGAAGTGGGCGTAGAAGGCGCCGTTGGTCAGTCCGGCGTCCGCCATCAGCGTCGAGATGCCCGAGCCGTCGATACCGTCCTTCTTGAACCGGCGGCCGGCGGTCTCGATGATCCGCTGCCGGGTCGCCTGTTTGTGTTCTTTCCCGTAACGCGCCACGCGCTCGCTCCTTTGTGCGCGGGAAGGGTCGCCTGCCCTCCGCCGGCTTCGCCATCGTATGGGATTACGAACGAACTCCAATGGGAGGCGACCGGCATCCGGAGCATCGCAACGCCTTCTTCGCGGCCGGCCCGATTCAGTCGTTGCCGGGCGCCATCGAGATCACGACCTTTCCGGCCGTGGTACGCCCCTGCTCGACGTACGCCATCGCCTCGAGGGTCTGGTCGAAGGGGAAAGTGCGGTCGATGACCGGGCGGAGCCGTCCGTTGTCGTACAGGGCACCGAGTTCGCGGAGCTGGGTGCCGCTGGCCTGCATGAAGAAGAACTCATAGCGCACGCCCAGGGCCTTGGCCTGCTTGCGCACCTTTCGGCTAAGCGCGTTCATGGCCATGCCCAGGAACGAGGGGGCGCGGAGTTGCCTCGCGAAACCGGCGTCCGGCGGGCCAGCGACGCCGATGGCCAGACCGCCCGGCTTCAGCACGGTCAGCGACTTCCCGAGGTTCGCCCCGCCCAGGGAGTCCAGCACCAGGTCGTAGCCGGACAGCACCTTGGAGAAGTCCTCCTTGGTGTAGTCGACGACGATGTCGGCGCCGAGGGTGCTGACCAACTTCTCGGTGCGGGTGTTCGTGGTCGTCGCCACCGTGGCGCCCAGGTGCTTGGCGAGCTGGATGGCCGTCGATCCGAGGCCCCCGGCACCGGCGTGAATGAGCACCTTCTGACCCGGCATCACGTGGGCGCGGTCGACGAGGATCTGCCAGGAGGCCAGTGCCACCAGGGGCACCGCGGCCGCCTCGCGAGGGGTGAGGGACTGCGGCTTGGGTGCGACGTCGTCCTGGTCGATCGCGATGAACTCGGCGAAGCCTCCGATCCGCAGGTCGCGGGGACGTGCGTAGACCTCGTCGCCGACGGCCACGGCGCGCACGGCGGACCCGACCTGCGTCACGGTGCCGGCGATGTCGTGGCCGAGTACGAAGGGCAGCTTGTACTTCAGGAGTCGTTTGAACTCCCCGTCGCGAACCATCTTGTCCAGCGGGTTGATGCCGGCGGCGCTCACCCGGACCAGGACGTCGCCGTCCTTGACGGTGGGCTCGGGAACGTCTGCGGCGCGCAGGCCGTCCTTGCCGTACTTCTCGACGACGAATGCCTTCATGTCAGCCATCTCTTTGTGTGATCTTCTCGGTTGCCTTCTTGGCGGACGATGCGCATGTCCGGGCGGCTTCCACGTCAGCTGCCGAGGTGCCGGCGAAGGCACTGACCCATCTGCCCGATCGCCCGGTCCACCTCCGGCACGCGCCCCGCGCCGAGGATGAACGAGTGCTGGCCCCCGGGCAGCGGGCGGACTTCGGAGGGGATCTTGAAGTCGGCGAGTCGGCGGCCGAAGTCGGCGCCCTCGCCGGCAAGCGTCTCGGACTCCCCGTAGTGCAGGGATGTGGGCGGCAGGCTGGTCAGGTCGGCGTTCACGATGCTGATGTCGGGGTCGGCGAAGTCCACGCCGGGGTCCTGCAACCAAGCCGCTCGGAACTGCTCGAGGATGTCCCGGCTGAGCATCTTGTCGTGTTTCTCGTTGTCGTCCACCTTCGGGTTGCTGATCGTGAGGTCGGTCCACGGCGAGATGCTGACGATCGCCCCGGGGGTTGCCTCACCCTTGGCGAGCAGGCGCAGCGGCAGCGCGACCGCCAGGGTGCCTCCAATCGAGTGGCCGGTGCTGCCGATGTTCCGCGGCTCGTAGCCCTTCGCGAGGAGCCAGCGGTAGGCGGCCTCGGTGTCGTCGATCTGCGCCGGGTGGGGGTGCTCGGGTGCCAGGCGGAAGCCCACGACGAGTGAGCGGGCTCCGGCTGCCTTGGCGATGCGGCCGGCGGCCTTGCGGTCCGACGCAGTGGAGGCGGCGACCGATCCGCCGAAGTGGAAGTGGAGCAGCGCCTTGTCAGGGTCGGCGCCCTCAGGGATGACCCACAGGGCGGGAACGCCGTCGGCGTCCACGTCGGCGTAGGTGACGCCTTCCGGCTCAGGCGATGCCGAAGCATGTGTGTCGACGATGTCGCGGACGACGGCCAGATCGAGGCCCGGTGTCGACGCCTTCGCGCGCACGCTTCCGAGGAAATGTGCGAACTGCTGTGCTTCCGCGCTGATTCCCATGGCGCTGCTCCTTGTCAGGTCAGAACTGAACGGGCCTCTCGCGCGCCCCGCAGATCGTTGAGCCGGGTACGACGTCAGCCGGGCATCCGGTTGAACTTGCGGATCTGCTTGTCGAAGATCCCGGCGGGGACGAGACGTCGCGCGGTGGTGATGCGTGAGGCGAGCGGTCCGGCGGCGTAGCGCAGCTTCGGCTTCGCGGCGGTGGCTGCCGTGACGATCTCCTTGGCGACGACGGCGGGGTCGTCGCCGGCCTTCATCGCCTCAGCGACCACCTCGTCGAAGACACGCCGCCGCTCCTCATACAGCGGCAGCGGGGTGTCGGGCTGCGCGGCATTGGCATCGAAGGCGGTCCGGGTGTAGCCGGGCTCGACGAGCAGGACGCGGACGCCGTGCTCGCGGACTTCGTGGTCCAGGGACTCTGAGTAGCCCTCGATGGCGTGCTTCGCGGCGACGTAGAGGGCCATGTAGGGCTGCGGGATGACGCCGAGGACGGACGAGAGGTTGACGATACGTCCGTGGCGCTGGGCGCGCATGTGCGGCAGGACGGCCTTCGTCATGCGGACGAGACCGAAGAAGTTGAGGTTGAAGAGGCTCTGGGCCTGGGCGACGGAGTTCTCCTCGGCGGCGCCGGCCGAGCCCAGACCGGCGTTGTTCACGAGGACGTCGATCCGACCGAACCGTTCGATCACTTCCTGGACGGCGGCGGTGACGGATTCGTCACTGGTCACGTCGAGGTCGAGGAAGGTCACACCGGCCGGCGGGGTCAGTCCCGAGGTGTTCCGCCCGGTTCCGATCACCTCGAACCCGGCTGCGGCGAGGGCGCGAGCGGTTGTGTTACCGATCCCCGATGACGCCCCCGTCACGAATGCTACCGGCCGTTGGGTGGCCATGACGGACTCCTCGAGCAATTGAATTACGATCGTTTACCTTACGGCCGTAATACTGTGGCGATGGTGGGGCGTATGACAAGGAGTGCGGCCCCCGGCGGCCACATGGCCGAGAACCTCCGACTTGGCGTGGGTCGTCGACGACGGCCTGCAACGCCACTCCGAAGGCTCAGAGCGCCACGCCGTGATCGCAGCCCGCGCGGCCCACGCACCATTCCGCCGTCGCGACTGTGGCAACTCGGTGATGTCGGCACCGTCGCCACTTGACTAGCCATTTCGGCAGGTGCTGATACCCCGCTGCTCCAGCCAGGCGAAGCATCGACTCATTGGTCTTGCAGCGTTCACCTGCGGCGATGGCCGCGCCGGATGCGCATAAGCGGCCAGGTACCGGGTCCACCGAGCCCAGCTGCTTCGGCCCTCCGTCAGGACCCCGACCAGGGACGACATGAACGGTTTGATCTCCGGCCTCATCGCCGCAGGCCCACCGATGAAAGTCGCGCTGCCGCTGATCCTCTTCGTGATGCCGTCCTGCTGATCCGTACGACCGCGGCCGGCATCGCCACCGTGATCAAGGCGATGCACCCCGGCGAGTCCTCAGACGCCGTACAGATGCGGCGACGATCTGCTTCGCCCGGGCTTATCGCGCATCGGATGTGACAGGGCCAAATGGCGCCGCCATGAGTCCAACGGCCTCTGCCGAAGCGGATCGTGTACGAGGACCCTGAGCACGGAGGGGAGAAGCAGCCCGCACTCCCGCGAGGGCCGCCGCCGCTCCTCTCAGCCAGGGGACGCCTCCAACGCGTCCCTCTCAGTCCTTGCGGCATCGCCCTGGGGTGAGTGCCGCAAGGACCGGGACCACCATGAGCCCTGAACTGGACCTTCTGCTGCCGGTACTCCTTATGCCTCACTTGGTGATTGTTCCTTGTGCCTCACTTGGGAATTCTTGGGATAGTGCGCTCGTGCAGCCTCTCCCAGTCCCGTGCCCCGCTCCCTTGATCCCGGACGCCACCGGCACCGACGCCTTCCAGACCACATACCGGAAGGCCATGGCAGAGCACGCCGTATTCGTCGCCGTCGAATCCGAAGGACCCCAGCGGTGGACCGTCAAAGCGGACACACTCCCCGCCGGCCCCGGGCACACCGTCGAAAACGCCGTGAACGACGCAGCCCAGGCCGCGATCGCTCGCCTGGTCCAAAGCCGTGAGATCGAGCTGGATGCCTACGCAGGACCGGTCTACTTCATGATGCACGGCCTGCGCAGCGAAGACCGGGCCCGCGAACTGGCCGCCGCATTCCACGCCGCTCTCTACGGAGACCTGCAACCCCTCACCCGCGCCGTCCCAGCCACCGCCTGAAACGAACTCACACCCCAAGACAGGTCAGCAGGCGCAGGTCGTTGTCGATGGGCCGCACGTGCTCGGCGGCGCGTATCCAGACCCGGTACTGCCGGCACTCCCGCAGCCGTCTCCACGACGGCGTCGGCCTCGCCGAGACGGTCTTTCGCTGCGCGCGGCACGACGTCACGTGTTCGAAGGTTGTGCGCCGTGGCGCCACGAGCCGGGTAGCTGATACGGCCTTACGCCATGAACCCATCGAGCGCGTCAATGACAGTCGAGACCGCGTCGCTCGCCACTGGCACTGCTGACTGCCGCGATGACCGCCAGCAGCGCGGCAATCTCGCCGGCGTCGGGCGCCCCGCGCACCACGCGAATCCACCCGGTACGGGTGAGACCGCCGACATACCACTGAAGCTTCAAGGATGCCCGTCACGGTTCGGCGCAAGGCAGGGCCCTTCGGGCCCGCCCGTTCGCCATCCGTCCGCCCACCGCGCCGCTGATGGTCCCGCCCCTCGATCTTCAGCGTCGATCCGCCTGCCTACCGCGCGGCCGACGGCACCGGGTGGTCCTATGGATCGTGGTCAGAAGCTGGCGCCGTCGACGGACTGGTGCTCGTTGCCCGCCGCCCCGCTCAGCTCCAAGTACCGCGCCGTCCACTTTGGTCATAGCTACCGCTTGGGACGTGCGGCCGAGGCTTGCCGAGTGTCCGCACCAGAGCTGACGTGTCGCTGGGTCTCCTGAGGGCCGTGCCAGTCCAAGCACATCGCGGTGGCATCGTCTTCGAGCTGGCCACCGGCAGCGTCCAGGACTGCGGTCGTCAGCGTCAGCACGGCCTCCCGCGGGTGCAGATCCCGGGTCTTCGCCAGCAGGGCGGGCAGGTCGATCTCCTCCCCGTGATGTTCGAGCATGCCGTCGGTCAGGATGAGTAGGCGGTCACCGGGGCGCAGATCGAGGTCCTGCACACGGTAGGAGTGGGGCACACCTACGGAAAGCCCGAAAGGATGGTCCACCTGGCAGGGAATCGTCTCGGCAATCCCCTCACGCATACGCAGTGGCCACGGGTGACCGGCGTTGACGAGCTGGGCCCGCCCGGTGTGGACGTCGATACGCAGCAACTGCCCGGTGGCGTGACCGCGGCCGTGGTCGGCCAGAGCCTGGTCGGCCTGGTGGGCCTGCTCGGCCAGGCCGGCTCCTGCCCGGCGGGCACCGCGCAGAGCTCCCACCAAAACCGTGGCTGCCAGGGCGGCGTCGATGTCGTGGCCCATGGGATCGGTCACCGACACGTGCAAGGTGTCGCGGTCGAGGGCGTAGTCGAAGGTGTCGCCGCTGAGGTCTTCGGAAGGCTCCAGGCTCCCGCACAGTGTGAACTGGGCAGCCTCGCATGACAGTGACGCAGGCAGCAGCTGGTACTGGATCTCGGCCGCCAGGGTGGGGGGCCTGGAGCGTTTGCCCCAGGCATACAGGTCGGTGAAGCGGCCGTTGGCGATCAC
Organism: Streptomyces sp. SLBN-31; assembly: GCF_006715395.1. Taxonomy (NCBI): domain Bacteria; kingdom Bacillati; phylum Actinomycetota; class Actinomycetes; order Kitasatosporales; family Streptomycetaceae; genus Streptomyces; species Streptomyces sp. SLBN-31. Next base: position 3,944,849 of record NZ_VFNC01000001.1, on the reverse strand, counting down.
AACGTAGGCCAGCACGTGGGCGGCTTCCTCGACCGCGTGAAGGACACCTTTGTCGGGAGCGGCCGGCAGGAGCAGTTCCAGCAGTCCGATGGCGTCACCCCGGTTGGTGACCGGCGCGATCACTCGCTGTCCCTGGGCAGTCGCCTCCTGGTGCAGGCGCTGAGTTCGGATCACCTTTTCGTAGACGCTGCCCAGCATCGGGATTCGCTCCGCTTCACGCCCCCCTTCGGCGGCACCGGCGGTGGACAGTCGTGCCACCGCTTTCCCTGTCAGGTCCACGATGAGGAAGGAGACCTTTCGGGCCTTGAATCGCCGCCGCAGGTCCTCCGAGACCACATCGACAGCCTCCACGGGCGCTGCCCTCTCCGCTGCCGTCAGCAGCCAGGGAAGCTCACTGCGCCCACCACTCACGATCCCACCTTCCACCGGCCCCTGCTACCAGCGTGGGCACCGTCACGGTGAGCGTCAATGCGTGGCTGTCAGAGTGTGTGAAGACGGTCGATATGAGGCAACTTCGGAGGCGGAGGCCTCACAACTGCTCTGGCACGAGGCTGTACGGGAGTCCGGCCGCATCCGCCCGCTGCGAGGCAGCAGAGCCGAGACTCTCACCGGCTCCGGTCGCTTCGACGGGCCAACGTCTCATGAGACACGGCACAGTCTGGAGGACGACGGCTTCAGCGCCCTGCTGTCGGTCCGTGCCGGCCGCAGCGTACTGCACTCGCGGCCCAACACGGACATGACACCAGCGCCCCCGAAATCCTGGCCGGCGCCGCTCCCCTGCCCGATCAGATAGTTCGGCGCGGTCGGTCCTCTACACCGGCCAGCACCTGCCGCTGACCGAGATTTACGACAACGACAACAGATCGCCGGGCAGGCCGTGCACTGGCTGCGCGACCGCGCTCCGGTCGTCGCGGCGGAGCAGCCGTGGTTCATGGCGGTCAACTTCGTCAACCCGCACGACATCATGAGCTTCGACTACGGCGGCCGGCCGCAGGTGCAGCTGCCGCCGGTGCTGGCCCATGCGGTGCGGATGAAGGCCGCCGCCGACGTTCCGGTCTACCGGCGCCGCTGGGACTTCGACCTGCCCGCCAGCCTCCACGACGACCTCTCCGGCGCCGCCCCGGCGATCACCGAGTACCAGCGCATGACCGACACCGTGTTCGGGCCGGTGGCCTCCGACGAGCACTGGTACGACGGTCTGAACATCTACCTCAATGCCCTGCGCGACGTCGACCGCAGCATCGAGCACGTGCTGGACGCCCTCGACGCCTCCGGTCAGGCAGGCAACACCGTCGTGGTCTTCACCGCCGACCACGGCGAGATGGCCGGCTCCCACGGCCTGCGGCAGAAGGGCAGCCTGGTCTACGACGAGAACCTCCACGTCCCCCTCGTCATCGCCCACCCCGACCTGAGGGCCGGCGTGCGCACCGATGCCCTCGCCTCCGCGGTCGACCTCGCGCCCACCCTCCTGGCGTTCGCCGGTCTCGACCCGGCCGAGACCGCGACCCGCCACCCCGCCCTAAAGGGCCGCTCCCTTGTCCCCGCGCTGCACGGGGGGCAGGTGCGCGACGGCGTCCTGAGCGCCATCGAGTCGATCATGATGCTGGACGCCGACTTCTGGTTCGAGTTCGCCGACCCCGACGCCCCCCGGCGCATCGCCGCCGGCGAGCTGCGCCCGGACTGGACCAAACGGGGCTTCCTGCGCGCCTGCAACGACCACCGCTACACCTTCGGCCGCTACTTCGCGCCCCTGGCCCCGAACCGGCCCCACTCCGTCGACGAGCTGTTCGCCCACAACGACGTCGTGCTCTACGACCGCCAAGAAGACCCCGCGCAGATGCGCAACCTGGCCGCCGACCCCGCACACCGCGGCCTGGTCGAACCGCTACAGCGCCATGCTGGAGCAGTTGATCGATGCGGAGATCGGCACCGACACGCGCGCCTGGGTCACCGAACGCCCACGCCTGCTGGGCTGGCCCACCTGGCACGGCGACACCGAACCGACCGCCCACGCAGCCCCGCGGTGCTGACGGCACCGCACACCGCGCCACCCACCATCCCGGCAGCGCCAGCAGCAGCCGACACCTCCCTCCACTCCGGTGCTGGCGAGCTGGGCGAGGCGATCTCCTGGTTCCGTCGGGCCGCCGACGCCGGGGACGCCGGAGCTCTGCATGGCCTCGCCAAGTGCCCCATGGACACCGGGAATCCGTGTGTGGTGGAGGAGGCGCTGACGCACTACCGCAGGGCGGCGGCCTCGGCCGGGTCGATTCGCGTTACAACCGCTGCACCGCAAGGGCGCGGGGGCCGAGCCGCGCTTCGAGAAGGCGGCCGCCGCGGGACGCCGTGACGCCGCAATCGACCTCGCCGGCATCCGGATCGAACGCGGCGACGACCCTCATCGTCTCCGAGCTGGTCACCAACGCCACGCGGCACCGCGGCAGCTGTCGCCTGTACCTGCACGTGTCCGGTACCCAGGTGTGCATCGAGATGTACGACGGCAACCTCGGCCGACCCGGCGTGCGGCCTCTGGCGACTTGGAGTGAGAGCGGGCGGCCTGGCCACGGTGCGGTGCCTGGCACAGCGCTTCGGCATCGATCCGGTCGACGGAGGGGGCGACAGAGCGCGTGCAGTGCCGGCCCTGTGAACGGGCCGGACATCGCTCCCCCGCCTGCTGCCGCCGGTCCGGGCATAAGCTGCACCCATCGAGGGCTATTCGCGCAGCGCTATCGGCGGTGCCGTTCCCGGCGAGTGACGAAGCGGGCAGCCGACCTCGGCTCCCGGGACGGGACCGCACGATGGAATCCAGCAGAACGCCCGCCGAAGCCCCGCTCGCGGACGAGGGGCACACCTATCGCATGCCCCTGCCCCGTCTGGCCCTCACCCCCGGCTCCGGCCACGGCCCGCTGGACGGCGCATGGTGGCCGCGCTGTGACGCGCTGGAATTGGAACTGCCGTCGCTCGTCGCCGCGTTGGAAACGGGTTGGGGTACCACGGTACGCGTCACCGTGGACGCCGCCCAATGGCCCGACGTACCGCACAAGGTGATGGCACCCGGCCGAGTGATCACCGTGAACCCGACGGGTTCCGCGGGTGAGGAGCATGTCATCATCCTGGACTGCCACGCCGTCGGACGCTGGGTGCTCCTGGTCGTCCCGCCGCGGTCGCCCGTCGGCACAGCCGCACGGCTGATGAACGCCGCTGCCGACCCCGCGCTCCGCCTCGGCGTGAGCGCGCTCCTGACCCACTGAGGTGGCAGATATCTGTCATCGCGAAGGGAGAATTTAAGACGGGCGGAGGGAATTCCGCCTTCCGTACCGGCAAAACGGAGTGACGTAGCGCTCCGAGTGGAACAGAATCTGTGCTCGCGAGGAGAGACTTTGCAGGACCGCATGGTGAGGGTTTTTGTCGCACCGCGTCGAGCAGAATTGCGTTATGCGCACGGGCCGTTCCAGTGTGCTACTGTCAATGCGAGTTGCAGTTGTGGTTCCCGAAACTTCAGGTGCCCCTACCCGGTTCTGCCGGGTGGGAGCACTTCTGTATTTCCGGTCATTTCCGGCGGGGTAATCATCGCGGCGACGCGGTGTCCGCGCAGTGCGGATTCCGATGTACTGCCCCAAGGAGATATGACATGGCTGCTGGTACCGTGAAGTGGTTCAACGCGGAAAAGGGCTTCGGCTTCATCGAGCAGGACGGTGGCGGCGCTGACGTGTTCGCCCACTACTCGAACATTGCCGCGCAGGGCTTCCGTGAGCTGCTCGAAGGTCAGAAGGTCACCTTCGACATCGCGCAGGGCCAGAAGGGCCCGACGGCCGAGAACATCGTTCTCGCCTGACGCTCACGCACAATCTGTAGCTGGGGCCCGCATCCTTCGGGGTGCGGGCCCCAGCTGCACGCGTCTCCCGCGCCGGTCTTGTCCGCGGAAGACGCGGAGGAATCTGCAGTCTCAACACACGCGACTCCTCCTTCAGGCGCGCAGGCGCATCCTGCAAGCTGCACCGCAGTTGACGCCCGGAACTCAGGGCCTCCATTGCTTCCCCCTTTCAGCGTCTGTGCCCCGGAGATTTCCGTCGGCCAGATCTGCTGTCTTTTGGCATCGGTCCATACTTGTAATTCTTCGTGCCGCTCACCGCAGCGGGAATTCCTTGATATGTGCCGCATCGAGGAAGGTTCCGCATGAACCGCACCCGCACGAACGACCGCTCCTCCCGCGCCCGTAGGGGCAGTGCCGACGCCGGAAAGGGCGGCAGCCGCTTTGCGACGCAGGCACCGCACCGTTTCGGCGGGCCCGTCCGTTCTGGCGGTTCCGGCCGCCGGCCCGCCGCGGTGCGCGGTGAGTTCGCTCTGCCCAGGACGATCACCCCCGCACTGCCCTCCGTCGAGGCGTTCGCCGATCTCGGCATGCCCGGGCAGCTCCTGGCCGAACTCGGCAAGCAGGGGGTGACCGTGCCATTCCCGATCCAGGGAGCGACGCTGCCGAACTCCCTGGCGGGCCGTGACGTCCTGGGCCGCGGGCGCACCGGTTCCGGCAAGACCCTCGCCTTCGGCCTCGCCGTGCTCGCCCGTACTGCCGGACGGCGTGCTGAGCCCCGCCAGCCGCTGGGGCTGATCCTGGTACCGACGCGTGAGTTGGCCCAGCAGGTGACTGACGCGCTCACGCCGTACGCCCGTTCCGTCGGGCTGCGGCTGGCCACGGTGGTGGGCGGGATGTCGATCGGCCGGCAGGCCGGCGCACTGCGCGGCGGGACCGAGGTCGTCGTCGCGACGCCCGGACGCCTCAAGGACCTCATCGACCGCGGCGAGTGCAGGCTGAACCACGTGGACATCACGGTGCTGGACGAGGCCGACCAGATGGCCGACATGGGTTTCATGCCGCAAGTCACCGCGCTGCTCGACCAGGTGCGCCCCAAGGGACAGCGGATGCTGTTCTCCGCCACCTTGGACCGTAACGTCGACCTGCTGGTGCGCCGCTATCTGACCGACCCCGTCGTGCATTCGGTCGACCCGTCGGCCGGCGCGGTCACGACGATGGAGCACCACGTCCTGCACGTCCATGGCGCCGACAAGCACGCCGCCACGACCGAGATCGCCGCCCGCGACGGCCGCGTGATCATGTTCCTGGACACCAAGCACGCCGTCGACCGGCTGACCCAGGATCTACTCAACAGCGGGGTACGGGCCGCGGCGCTGCACGGCGGCAAGTCGCAGCCGCAGCGCACCCGCACGCTGGCGCAGTTCAAGACGGGACACGTCACCGTGCTGGTGGCGACCAATGTCGCGGCGCGCGGCATCCACGTCGACAACCTCGACCTGGTCGTCAACGTCGACCCGCCGACCGACCACAAGGACTACCTCCACCGCGGAGGCCGCACCGCCCGCGCCGGCGAGTCCGGCAGCGTCGTCACGCTCGTCACACCGAACCAGCGCCGAGGCATGGTCCGCCTCATGTCGGACGCCGGAATCCGGCCGCAGACCACCCAGGTCCGTTCGGGAGACGAGGCCCTGAGCCGGATCACCGGAGCTCAGGCCCCGTCCGGCGTCCCGGTCGTCATCACCGTACCGGTGGTCGAACGCCCCAAGCGCAGCGCTACCTCCCGAGGCCGACGCCGCCCCTCCTCGGCGGCCCGGCGCACCCCCGCACGCCGGCCCGTCCTCGACACCGTGGCCTAGACCTTGGTGATCAGGAAGTCGACCCATCTCGACAGGAGGCACATTTTGACGCTGCTTCAGATGCAGTCCCGCACGGCGGGCGCCAACACCCTGCACAGGACGGCGGTGGACGTCATGGACGCGGCCGGACCGCAGGTCTGTGACGACATGAGCGTGGAGGTGGCGCTGGCCGTCATGGCCGCCGCACGCACGGGCCGGCTGGTCGTCTGCGACCAGGACGACCAGCCCGTGGGCCTGGTGACCCGAACCGACCTCACCACCGTCCGCGACAGCGGCGCTCGCACGGACCGCGTCCGCCTGCGTGACCTCCGCTGCTTCCACGGATCGTTCACCCCGCTGACCACGGTGGCGAAGCCGGGCTCGCGATGTGTTCTCGTCGCCTCGGTGTTCCAGTCGTAGCCGAGCAAAACAGCGCCCCGGGCACTTCCGCTGAAACTCCTCGCCCCTGGTCGGACCGTCTTCCCTTCTTCCTGTGAGGCCACATGCGCTGCGTCATCGCCCGCTTCCCCTTCGAGCTCACCAAGGGCGGAGTGCTGGAATCGATGAAGGGCATCAAGCCCGAACCGGTCACCGGAGAATCGGTGATCATCGGCCGTCGCCACTACCCCGTCAAGCAAGTCGGCCACGTCATCACCCGCCAGGACCGCCGTGACTTCAGCGCCACCGAAGTCCTGCGAGCCATGACTCAGCTCGGCTTCACCTGCCGCGCCCTGCCCAAGGCCGCGCCTTCGGACATCCCCGGCTCGCGGCAGCACGCCTCCGCGATGCCCGGCACTCCCGTGACGGTCTGACCAGGTCAACAGGCACGAGCCGGCATCTGACCAGCGGTGTGGGCCCGACCGGGGTAACGGTCGGGCCCACACCGCGTGCAGCAGATTCTCGTCGCCCTCGCTCACTGGCCGGAACAGCTGAAGTCACCCACACTCCAGACGCCGACGTCCTCGATCGCAACCCCGTACATCCCACCCACCTCCGGGATCCCGAGGGTGCCCTGCAGGATCCAGGCGACAGGGAAGTGCAGGTGCGTGGAGGCCGACGGGCCGTCCTGCTTCGCGAGCGAGTCGAAGACGGCGTCGAACTCGCCCGAGCAGGCACCATCGGCCAGCACATCCGACACCGTCTGCCTCCACGTGGCTGCGAGAGCCGGCCACCGGTGATGACAGCGCCGCTGGTGACCACTGCCAAAGACTCTGATTGCTCTGGTCGCACTCCACCCGCGCGACGACGCCAACGAGGAGTTCATATGCCCGTCGGCCTCGGCACAGCACGCACCGACGGACTGCACGGCGTGATCATTTCTGTGGTGACACGGTGTGCGGGCGTGTAGCGTCTGTGCCAGCTGTCGTGGTTCGGAATTCCCTCTTGCCCACGCCTGTGGTGTGGGCGTTTTGCTGTGCTGTGCCGCAGGAACCAGGGCGATCACCTCCGTCTGCCACATGGAGTGGTAGGCGTTCATCGACTGGAAGGCATGACCATGGCCTCGGGAACTGTGAAGTGGTTCAACGCGGAGAAGGGCTTCGGCTTCATCGCTCAGGATGGCGGCGGCCCCGATGTCTTCGCGCACTACTCCGCGATCAACTCGACAGGCTTTCGTGAGCTCCAGGAGGGCCAGGCCGTGACCTTCGACGTCACCCAGGGCCAGAAGGGTCCGCAGGCCGAGAACATCAACCTGGTCTGACCTCGAAGACCTGCCCGAGGGATCGCGCACGCGGGCGTCCGGTGGCCGCCGCGCACGCAGGGGCCGGCCCGCCCGGACGAAGACGCCTGCTCTCGCGCCGACGTGAACAGGGTCAAGGGCCGCGCAGCCATTGCTGCGCGGCCCTGCTGTTGCGGCGGGGGGCCGGTACCCCCTGAACTCAGTCGCTGCAGCGTCGTCGGGCTCGAGGGCCGCATGCCCACGGCTGGCCACGCGGCCGGTGAGGCGTCGGCCGTCGGTCACTTGGCGAGGAACGCCAGGAGGGCTTCGGAGACTTCCTGTGCGTGGGTCCACAGGAGGCCGTGGGGTGCGCCGTCGATGACGACGTAGTCGGCCTGTGGGAGTGCCTGGTGGAAGAGTTCCCCGGTTGCCTCGATGGGCAGGATGCGGTCGGCGGTGCCGTGCAGGATCAGTGCCGGCACGTTGATCTTGGACACGTCGGCACGGAAGTCGGTGGACCAGGTGGCCACGCAGGCCAGCGAGGCGTACGAGGAGGCGCCGGCGGCGACGTTCCAGCTGTTGCGGACGGCTTCCTCGCTGATGCGGGTGCCGAGGTTCTCGTCGAGGTTGTAGAAGTTCTCGTAGAACTCGGTGAAGTAGGCGTAGCGGTCGGCGGTGACGGCACCTTCGATGTTCTTGAAGATGGCGCCCTCGACACCGCTGGGGTTGTCGTCGGTCTTGAGGAGGAAGGGTTCGAGGGAGGCGAGGAAGGCGGCCTTGGCGATCCGGTCGGAGCCGTAGGTGCCGAGGTAACGGCCGACCTCACCGGTGCCCATGGAGAAGCCCACGAGGACGACGTCGTCGAGGTCGAGGGTCTCCAGGACCACGTTCAGGTCGGCGGCGAAGGTGTCGTAGTCATAGCCGGTGGTGGGCTGGCTGGAGCGGCCGAAACCTCGCCGGTCGTACGTGATCACGCGGTAGCCGGCCGCCAGGAGAGCAGCAGACTGCTTCTCCCAGGAGTGGCCGTCGAGCGGATAACCGTGGATCAGCACGACCGGCTGCCCCGTGCCGTGGTCCTCGTAGTACAGCTCGATGCTGGTGGAGTTTTCCTGGTCGACGGTGATGAACGCCATGGTAGTTGCTGCCTTCCGGTGTGAATGCGGCTGAGGGTGAAGTGCCCCGATCGGACACGGCTGTGCGGTGATGTACGACGAGCGACAGGACGGGGCCTTCGGTCATCGGACCGTACGGGCCGCCTGCTCGACGATGCGGGCGACGGCCTCGGGGCGGGATACGGATACCGCGTGTGACGCGTCGATGGTCGTCGTGCGGGCATTGGCGCGGGCTGACATGAAGCGCTGGGCAGCCACTGGGATGTTGCGGTCCTCCGTGGTCACCAGCGACCAGGAGGGGATCGTCTTCCAGGCGGCCTGGGTGGACTTCTCCTCCAGAGCGGCGGCAGCGATCGGACGCTGCCCTGCAGCCATGAGCCTGGCCTTGTCTTTCGGCACGTCTGCGGCGAACTGGCTGCGGAACTTCTCCGGCTTGATGTACACGTCCGCGCCCTGATCACCGTCGGGCAGGGCGTAGTTGACGGACTCGACGGCTTGGCCGAGGGTGCTGCCGGGGAACTTGTCCGTCAGTCCGATCGAGCTCTCGCCCACGTCCGGCAGGAACGCCGCGATGTAGACCAGTGCCTTCACTTTCCCCTCGAGGCCCGCGGCGGCCTGGCTGATGACGGTTCCGCCGTAGGAGTGACCGACCAAGACCACGGGCCCGTCGATGTGGTCGAGGACGCTGCGCAGGTAAGCGGCATCGGTCGCCGGACCACGCAGCGGGTTGGCGGCGGCCACCACCGGGTAGCCCGCACGCTGCAGCCGGGCGACGACACCGTCCCAGCTCGCGGCGTCGGCGAACGCTCCGTGTTCCAGCACGATCGTCGGACGTACGGGTTGGTGGGGTGTAGCGTCGGCCGCAGCGGGCAGGGTGACGGCGGCGACGGACAGTCCGACGGCCGCGGTGACACCGAGCAGCGCGGATCTGCTCCCCGGACGGACGAGGCGGGTGTTGCGCATGTGTGAAATCCCTCTTGTTCGATGGATGGTGCTCGACGGGCCGAAAGGCGATGCAGCTGGGTAAGTCGAGAAACGGGGGCCGGCTCGCTTCGCCGGTACCTGGTTGATGTGGGTCCGTCTGCGCCACGTGAGCGGCGCGGATCGGAGCGCTGGTGGGCGGCAGCCGACAGCGGCCCGGAGAGCGGCTGCCGGGCTGCGGCCCGAGGGTGATCCTGAGGCTTCGGCCTCGCCCGTCCACCGGGCGAGGAGCGCCTTCGTCCTGTCCTACGAGGGGGCGATCGGACCGGTTCATCCGCCGGCGGACTGCTCGTTCGCGGACATGGATGGCGGTGCGAGGTGCCGCGGGCAGCACCTTCCCGACGTGATCGAGCCTATGGCCGAGGTGGTGCCGTAGTCCTCACTCTTCGTGACGATCGCTGCGTCGCACCGTGGGTGCGGAAGCTGCAACCCGGATGAGGGAGCGAGTTCCCCTCCAGCCGGATGACGGCCGCTCACTCGCGTTCCGGGCAATGTTTTCCCGTGCCACAGCGCCGCGCGCGGAGCCTACGGCTACACCTCAGCCGGTACGCTCCAGGACTTCGTAGACATGCCTGAGGTAGCTGTGCGTGCGCTCCGAGCCAAGGATCCCGTCGCCCACCCGGTTCATCGTGTACGAGAACGTGACGCGCCGGTCGAGGTCCATCATGACGATCGAACCGCCCCGACCGACCCAGAAGCAGATCCTCCCGGTGGGCATGTGCGGCATCGTCCTCGGATCGGCGAGTGCGTAGCCCATGCCCCAGCGGACGGGAACGCCCAGGAACAGGTCGACTCCGTCGGCCTGTACGTCGAACACCTTGTCCACCGTCTCCTCGGAGAGAAGCCGGCGGCCGTTGACCTGGCCGCGCCGCGAGATGACGGAGAGCGCTCGGGCCAGGCCACGTGCGTTGCCGTGTCCGTTGACGGCTCCGAGTTCGGCGGAGCGCCACTGCGGGGTGTCGACGTGCTCGTCACGTGCGGGGCTTCCGAGCAGCGTCCTGGTGAAGATCCCCTCGGGATCAAGACCCGTGGGTATACCGCCAAGCTGCGAGGGGGCCACCAGATCGGCGATACGCGGCCAGTCGGCCCGTCGCGCGCCGATCTGGACATCAGCTTGCGTCGGTTCGGCGATCTCGGTGGCGACGAACTCCGTCAGGGTACGGCCACTGGCCCGCCGGACAAGCTCTCCCACCAGTTGCCCTTGGGTCTGCACGTGGTAGCCCGAAGCGGAGCCCGGCTCCCACCAGGGTGCCTGCGCGGCCAGCCGGGCACTCGCGGTAGGCCGATCGTAGAGATCCTCCATGGAGAAGGGCTGCTCCCAGCCGGAGAGTCCCGAGGTGTGAGCCAGGACGTGACGCACCTCGATGTGCTCCTTTCCCTGGGCGGCGAACTCGGGCCAGTAGTACGCCACCGGGCGGTGCAGATCCAGCGCGCCCCGGTCGACGAGGATGAGAGCCGCGAGATTGGTGAGGGTTTTCGTGGTCGACCACATACTCACCAACGTGTCCCGGTGCCATGGAACGGTCCGTGCTTCGTCCGCGTGGCCACCCCACAGATCGACTTCCATGACCCCGTCCACATCGACGGCGATCGACGCCCCCAACTCCTCGCCGGCTTCGAGGTGCGCCCCCAGCACCGCCCGTACCGGTTCGAATCGGTCTGTGCTCGTTCCCTCGACACCCATGCTCTTCTCCACTTCGGACGACAACTGTGCGGCTCTGGCCGCCTGATCAGGCCCGGTTCTCCGCCTGGAACATCCAGCTCTGCTTCTCGAGATCGGCCGTCAGTCCGACGAGGAGATCCTCGGTGACGACATCCACGGGGCCCATCGCGACGATGCGCTCACGCAGCCTTTGGGTCACGGCAGAGAGCGCGTACGCCAAGGCCTCGACGGCGTCACTGTCCTTGGTCCAGCCCGGCGGAAAGGCGGGCACGCCGCTGGTTCCCGCAACGGTCCCGGCCCGTCCGTCCGGACTGACGCCCAGGGCGGCCGCGCGCTCGGCCACCGTGTCGGCGTGGTTCCGGGCGACGGTGGCGGCCTCGTCGAGCTGGGCGTGAACCGAGCGGAAGCGCGGGCCGTACACGTTCCAGTGGGCCTGCTTGGCCACCAGGGACAGGTCGAGAAGGTCGGCCAGGGTCGCCTGCAGCGCCGCACCCGCGGTCTCGCGGTCGCGCTCGGGCAGAGGGTTGTTGACAACCGGCACAGGAGTGCGGTCCTTTCGTGACAGGCGCGAGGTCTCAGGCGGCGAGGAAGTCGAGCAGGGCGGCGTTGACCTCGGCCGCGTGGGTGAGCAGCAGCCCGTGCGGAGCGCCGTCGATCTCGACGTACCGCGCGTCGGGCAGGCGGCGACGGAACTCGCGGGCCGTGGCGTCGATCGGCAGGATGCGGTCGGCGGTCCCGTGCAGAATCAGCGACGGCACGTCGATGCGCTCCACGTCGGCCCGGAAGTCCGTCAGCCACGCCGGGACGCACGCGTACGCCGCCATGGGCGCCGAGTCGATGGCGGTGGCCCAGTTCGCCCGCAGCGCGGCCTCGCTGAGCCGCGACCCGAGCGTCTCGTCGGTGTTGAAGAAGTCGACGAAGAAGCTCTCGTACCAGGCGTAGCGGTCGGCCTCCGCCTGCTCCGCGATGCCGTCGAAGACGCTCTGCGGCACACCGGTGGGGTTGTCCGGCGTCTGCAACAGGAACGGCTGGAGCGAACCGAGGAACGCCGCCTTCGCCACCCGCTCCGAGCCGTGGACGCCGAGGTAGCGGGCGACCTCGCCCGAGCCCATCGAGAACCCGACGAGAACCACGTCACGCAGGTCCAGCTGCGTCAGTACGGTGTCCAGGTCGGCGGCGAAGGTGTCGTAGTCGTAGCCCGTCATGGTCTTGCTCGACCGGCCGAAGCCACGGCGGTCGTAGGTGATGACGCGGTAGCCGGCCTTGACCAGCGCATCGGTCTGCTTCTCCCACGACTGCCCGTCCAGCGGGTAACCGTGGATCAGGACGACCGGCTGCCCCGACCCGTGGTCCTCGTAGTAGAGATCGATGCCGGTCGAGCCCTCGGAGCCGACGGTGATGGTTCCCATGGTGTGCCTTCCCGCCCGTCCGCCGTGTGCGAACCGGGCATGGCACAAACCTAGGAATCAAGCAGGTCGGACCGCGTCCGTCGGACTACGGTTTCGACGTACGTCATGGTGCTGCGTCTTCCGCGTACGTCATGACGCCGCGCCTTCGGGGTACGTCGTCGTGGCGCCGAGCACCGCGGCGAGTTCGCCGCGGGACGTGACCCCCAGTTTGGGGAACATCCGCTGGAGATGGGTGCTCACCGTCCGGGGCGAGACGTACAACCGCTCGCCGATCTCCCGGTTCGTCAGACCCTGCGCGGCGAGCTGGGCGACATGCAGCTCGGTCGAGGTCAGCCGGTCGACCGCGGCGGGATCCTGGCGCGGGGACGACGCGCCCGCGGCGCGCAGCTCCTGCCGTGCCCGCTCCGCCCATGCCGACGCACCCAGGGCGTCGAAGATCTCGCGTGCGGCCCGCAGGGCGACGCGGGACTCCGCGGGCCGCCGGTGACGCCGCAGCCACTCGCCCAGGGCGAGGCGCGCCCGCGCCCCCTCGAACGGCCAGTCCGTGGGGACGGCGTCGAGGGCCGCCCTGTACAGCGGCTCGGCGGCATCCTGCGGGCTCAGCAGGGCCCGGCCCAGTCGCAACCCGCAGAGCAGGGCGGGCGAAGACGTCGATTCCCCGAGCGGGGTCAGCTCCCGCACGATGTCGCGTGCCACCTCCGCGGATTCGCTGCGCACCGCCGCTTCGACCAGCTCCGCGACCGCGTAGAAGCGCAGCCAGGAGTGGAAGGCGGGGTCGGCCGGGTCGAAGACGCGGTGCAGGTGGCCGAACGCGTCGCCGTAGCGGCCCTGACAGAGTGCCGCCTGCCCGCGGGCCATCTGCATGATGGCCAGCACCGGGCGCCCTCCGCTGGGAAGGGCCTCGCGTTCGGCTTCCGCCGCCCATGCCTCTGCCGCCGGGTCGCCGCTGACGGCGGCCAGCTGCGCGCGGATGGCGTTCACCATCGCGTGCACAAGAGGCTGACCGGTCTCGCGTGCAAGCGACGCGGCCTCCTCCGCGGCGAGGGAACCAGCGCGCACGTCACCCAGCCGTGCGGCGCTCCCCGCCTGGACGCAGAGGGCGCGAGCCAGCATCGACAGCCTGCCCTGCGCTCGAAGGGCGTCAAGCGACCTCGCCGTGAACCGGCTCGCCAGGGCGGGAGCGCCCACCGTCACGGCGGCGGCCCCCAGGAGCTGGTCCCCCTCCGCGTTCTCCGACGAGCGCTCCAGCTGACCCGCCAGGCCCTCCATGACCCCTTCCGCACGCTCGACCGGCGCCGAGTACGCCCGCAGAGCGACCAGGTCGGCGTTGTCGGCGGGCACGGGCATCCGGTCGGCAGCGGCGGCGACCCGCTCGAGGGCGGCCGGGCCCGGCTCTCCCCAGAAGCACTGCAGGACCGCGCTCCACAGCATGCGCAGCCCCAGTGTCGACTCGCCGCCGGCGGCGATCTCGACCGCCAGCTCGGCCAGCTCGGCGGTCGCGGCGCCCTCGCCCCGCGTCCCCTCGGCCAGAGCGATGCTGACCCAGGCCGCGCGGCCTCGGTCCCGGACCGAAAGCTCCAGTGAGCGCGCCTGGGTCAGCAGATGCGTCGCGACGTCTCCTTGGCCCGACTCCAGTGCGAGCTCCGCCGCCCGGAGCAGCCGGTCGGCCCGCACGGAGGGGTCCTTCGTCAGCTCCGCCGCCCGCCTCAGCGCGGCAAGAGCCGCGGCGACACCGCCTCGGCGCAGGGCTCTGCCGGCAGTGGAGTCCAGATCCCGTGCCACTCGTTCGTCCAGACCGGCGGTGGCGGCGGCACGGTGCCATGCCTGCCGATCGGGCTGCCCGTGGAGCGCGGCGGCCAGCGCGGCGTGCGCGGCCTGACGTTCTGCGGCGGTGGCGGCGTGGTGCATCGCCGAGCGGATGAGGGGGTGCTTGAAGGCCGCCCCCTGGGCCTCCACCAGGCCCGCGCCGATCGCTGCCTCGAAGGCACCGGCGTCGACCGCCGTCCCGAGCATCCGGGTCGCCGCGGCGAGGCATTCGTCCATCGTCCCGTCACCGTTGAGGGCCGAGAGGAGCAGGACCGCACGGGTGTCGGCCGGCAGACGGGAGACCCGTGCCGTGAACGTCCGCTCCAGCCGCGCGGTCAGCGGCAGCGGACCCGGGTTGAGCGCGTACGCCCCGCCGACCGACTGCAGCGCGACCGGCAGCTCGGTCAGCGCCAGCGGGTTCCCGGCGGCCTCCTCCAACAGCCGCCGTCTGACCTGCTGTCCCAGTCCGGGGGCCACCGCGTCCAGCACCTCACCCGACACCTCGTCCGTCAGCGGGCCCAGGTGCAGCACAGGCAGGCCGGCACTGCTGAGGCGGTCGTCGAGGCGCCGGGTGACGGCGACCAGCACGAGGGGGTCGGACTCGATCCGCCGCGCCACGAACCCAAGCACATCGAGGCTGGCACGGTCCATCCAGTGGGCGTCCTCGACGACCACCAGCAGTGGCGCCTTCGCCGCCGCGTCCGTCAGCAGGGTCAGCGCGGCCAAGCCGACGAGGTACAGATCGGGTACGGCCTCGTCGACGAGTCCGACGGCCGCGAGCAGCGCGGTGCGCTGACGTCCCGGCAAGTCGTCGATTCCGTCGCGCAGTTGGTGAACCAACTGGTGCAGGCCGGCACAGGGTAGGTCTTCCTCCGACTGGACCCCCACAGCGGTGATCACACGGGCCCCGCCTCGTGCTGCCGCGCCCGCGGCCTCCGCGACCAGCGCCGACTTGCCGATCCCCGGCGCTCCGGTGATCACCGTCGCGCCGCCCGAACCGGCGGCCCCCTGCTCGACCAGGGCAGCCAGCGTGCGCCGCTCCGTATCGCGACCCAGTAGCGCCCGCCGATGCATGCCGCACCCCCCGTTTTCCTGTACCTCCCCAGCACCCGACGGCTCCGCGTCCTCGCGGAACCAGGCGACCGGGCGGCATCTCCACTGGTGGGCGACCTGGAAGCCTGGCCTGGATGCCGTTCATGCAATGGTATGCACGCTGCCGAGCGGGAATGACCACTGTCCGCATCCGCGAAACCGAGCCGCCGCCGGGATCACGGCGGGGCCGATCGGCCTTCAGGCCTCGCCCCAAGACCCGGGACCACGATCGCCTTCTGGGGCGTGGCCGGTGCCTCGCTCGCGGCGGGCCTCATCACCTGCTTCATGCCCCACCACGAGATCCGACGCCCTCGACGCCATGAGGAATTACGACGTTCGCGCCGCTACATCCACCACGCCACCCCGGCGGTCCTCGACCCGCAGGAGCAACCCACTCTGGTCACCCCGCTCATTTCTCGGAGTTGAACCACTTCACGGTGCCGCCGGCCATACTGCGTCCTTCGAATCTTGCCGGGGGTGCCGGCCGGGTCGACAACGGGGCCTTCCCCTGCGGGATGACGCCCGGCATCGTTCTACCCCGGCCCTGCACCCGTCATTCGATCATTTGTCCGCGAGTTGGATGCGGCTCGTAAACTTCGGATACGTGGTGGGAATCGGCTGGCTGCGGGGTCAGACCGTGATGGCGTTCCGACGGGACAAGCGGCGCCGGCGTTCGGTGAAGCCAAGGGCCGGGAAAGCGGCACCTTAGACCTCCCCAGGTCACGACCCCTTTCCCGGCCAGCCGCACCCATCTACCCCACCCCCCACGGTTCATGCCCACTTCACCTGCCGCCTCGACATCGCCGCCACCAGGTGATCCCGCAACCTCCGGGGCGCGGGGTCCTTGCCGGTGACCACCGCCACAATTGCCTCAGCCACATGGCGCACCCGGACGTTGGCGTGCTGGGAGACCTCCACCAAGAGCCGTGCGTGGTCGGGCTCCCCGATGCCTCGACCACGCACGGGAGTGCTGCTCACCGAGCGAGGATCACGCCGACCAGAGCGGCCATCACCGTGACCGCGCCGGAACGCGGCTCCAATGGGCTGGCCCCAGGTCGGGTGGCGGTGCACGACGTAGGCAACGCCGGCCGCGAGCAGCACCACGACGACGACCAGGAGCAGCGCGACGAGCAGAGCGAGCGTAGACACGAACCGAGGCGGCGTTCAGCCTCTTCTCCTTACCCGTCACATAGGCGGAGGGGCGTACGCCGGAGGTGTAGCCGCCCTTGCGGCAGATCGTCGACCCCAGGTTCGCCTGCGTCACCGCCGGAGAGATCGCACCCGGCGTGCACTTGCGGTCCTCGAGGGGCTCGCCGGGCTCGTAGCCGGCGTCTGAATCCCGTTCGGCGGGCTGAGGAGGCTGGCCTTTCTACTGTCACTCTCACTCAAACGGCTGCTAGCGGGGAGGGGCTCCCGCCCCTCTCGGGGGAGCGCAGGGCGGGAGCTTGAAACCAACTTCCGCCAGATCTCGGCGGCCGGATGCATCACACCCCGCGCGGTTGCCGTGACGTCGCCGCGGCTTTCGGCGCCGCCTTCCTTTTCACCAGTCGGCCGCAAGGTCCAAAACACGGCTCACGTAACTGTCGGATCCTGGCGCAGCAGGTCAGGGCGGGCGTCGCCGAGGGTGAAGGCCCGCTGCAGGCCCTCGATGAGGGCGGGCTCGATGCGGTAGACGCGTACCCGGTCGTCGAGTTCGGGCAGGCGGGTGTTGTTGTCCGGGGCGATGCGGCGGCGGACCGCCCGCACGGAGGTGAGCGTCCCGCCGATCCGGTTCTTCGCGATCGGGGTCTCGGGGTGGCCGACGAAGTGGGCCTGAATGTCGTCGTAGGTGGCGGTACCGCCCCACGTCGGCGATGCGGCGCAGCACGGTGCGGGCGCCGGGCATCAGCGCGGCGATCGTGTCGAACAGCGGTCGCTCCGTCCAGCCTTCCCACAGGTCGTCGTCGCTCAGGTCCTGCGGCCCGGGGCGCGGTTCCAGGGTGGGAGCCTCGGGCCAGCCGTCTGTCGTGGGGCGAGGTTGAAGCCGCAGGCGGCCTGCACGGCGCCGATCGCCTGCTCGTAGGTGTCCCGCTGGGTGTCGATGATCAGCTGCACGCCCTCCCCCTCCGTGATCTCCTCCCCCATCCTCGCCCCAACGGTGGGACGCCAAAGGCGGTGCGGCGGAAGTCGCTCGCGGCCGCACGCGCTTGCTTCGCGCCCGGCCACTCGGTGCGGTAGCGCGCCTGCGGCAGCCGCCGGTGCACCACCAGCTCCAGGGCAACGTGGGCGATCGCCTCCGGCTCGGCGTAGCTCGTCTCCACCGGGTTGAGGACGCTGGAGAGCAGTACGTCGTCGGGGTTGAGTCCGAGCAGGGCGTAGGACCAGCTCTCGGGGTCCTCCAAGTTCAGGCGGATCCCGCCATGGCCGGCGGTGCGGCTGGCATCCCACTGCACGGCGGCCGCGGCGGGCAGAGCGCGGGGAACGATGGCACGGGGGTGGATGCCGCGAGCCCGGTTGGCCGTCGTCCGGCCGACCCTTCCGCCCAGCAGACGCTACACGGTGGCGGGAGAGACAGCGGCGAGCAAACCGACACTGCGCACACGGGGTGAAACGCTCAGTTAACTGTCGGTGGTTGCCAGCGTTAGTCGTCGTTGAGCGCCCCCGCACGGCGCAGACGGCCCGAGCGGGGACGCAGCCTGCTGCCCGAGCGCGAGACGGGCGCACAACAGAGATCGTGCAGACCTTGGATTGGGGCGCCAGCACCGGGTAGCCCCAAATGCCGTCACTCGTCCGGCCGTCGGCGCGGATTCCTGGATCGGGTCACTGGCCATCAGCCTGCTGCGACAGTGGGATCATGACCCATCCACATCTGCCTACCACCGAAGCCGCCGTCACCGCGATACGTGAGATCGCGCGGGAGTACGGCCTCGCGATGACCGTGACCGACGACATCGGTGCGGACCAGACGTCGCGCCGCACCTCCGCCGGGGCATTCACTGTCCTCGACCCGGACGGCTCGCTGCCACACGAGGCCTTCATCGAGTTGGAAGGCTCCCCGGCTGTCACCGTACAGATCTTCCCGGAGGACGACGCGAAGATCAGTGTCGAGAACGTCGCCTTCCACGATGTTCCCCGCGACTCGGCCCCAGCCTTCCTGCGGTCCCTCTATAGTGGCCTGGCCTACGTGACGGGGCGGTTCTTCCCGCCCGGCGCATGGCTGACCGTCCCGTTGCCTGGGGACGAGACCTACAAAGCACCGATCCTGCGTGTGACTCTGACCCCCTGGCTCGCCCGCGCCATCCGGAGCTAAGCGCGAATCCAGTTCTGCGCGCAAACCCGCTCCTCCCCGACCTGGCCGCCGCCGCTGCCCCTCACCGGGTGCCGGAACGCCCGCGGCATGTCGCTGTTCGGTGCGCGGGCCGGTGAGGTGGCCGGAGCGCACGACGGCTCTGTTGACTGCCGTCCCTCTCCATGGGAGATGTGGGGGGAAGGTCGGGGGCGAGGGGGGCACGATGTATCGACGGAGGCCACTGTGGTGGGCCGCAGGTTTAGTGATGTCTGTGATCGTCATATGGGGGACCGCCGGGTGCTCAGTGGCGCGTCCTGTCAGTACCCGGGCGGTGATCACTGTTGACAGGCCGGTCGCCCTGGCCGATCAGCCTGTGCACATAAGAGTCACCCACCTCGCCCCGCAAGGCCGGATCGTCGTGCACTCCTCCGCGAGCGCGTACGACGGGCAGGTCTGGAAAGCAAAAGCGACCTTTGCCGCGGACGAGAACGGTGTTGTCGATCTCACCACGTCGCGGCCGGAATCGGGGACCTACCACAAGGTCGACGGCATGGGATTGTTGTCGTCGATGAGGCCGCCGTCCGGCGATCCCAACCTGGCCTCCTTCGCCCCTCTCTACCCAGATCTCGCCCCATCCTTCAAGGTGCGGATCGGTGTCACCGCGCACGGGCGCTCGCTTGCGGACCGCACTCTCACCCGCGTATGGGCGAAGCCGGGTGTCCGCGGCACGGACCTGTCCCTGGCGCACGACAAGGTGGTCGGGAAGCTGTTCCTGCCCCCTCCTGGAACCCCGCGCCATCCAGGAGTGCTGGCTTTTGGTGGATCGGAGGGCGGAGTCAGCATGAAGTTCGAGGCCGCGCTGCTGGCCTCCCACGGCTATCCGACGCTGGCACTGGGCTACTTCCGCGTGGCCGGTCTGCCCACGACCCTGCACGACATTCCGCTGGAATACTTCGCCACCGCTGCGCGCCTGCTGGCCGCACAGCCGTCGACAGACCCCGCCCACATCATCGCGATGGGCTACTCGCGCGGCAGCGAGGCCGCTCTGCTCCTGGCCGAGGACTACCCCCAGCTCGTCCACGGAACTGTCGTGTACTCGCCCTCCTCCAAAGTCATTCCAGGCTTCCCGCACGGCGGCAATGCCTGGACCTACCAAGGTCAGCCGGTCCCCCAGGACCTCATACCGCTGGACCATCTCAGCGGGCCGCTGCTGTCCATCGCCGGCGCCGACGACGCCCTGTGGGCATCCCCAGCCTTCGCCCGGCAGATCGCCGCCCAACTGCACGACAACCACGACCGCTACCCCCACCAAACCCTCATCTACCCAGGGGCAGGACACGGCGTGGGAACCTTCCCCTACCTTCCACGGGCCATCTGAGTGATCAACCCCACCTCCGGCCAGAAAGCCAAGCTCGGCGGGACCCGCGCCTCCGACGCCGCCGCACGCGAGCAGGGCTGGCCCCACGTTCTCTCCTTCCTCGCCAACACCCCCCACTGATCCCTGCAGACTGCCCCGGCGACGCAGTTGGGGACAGCAGATCTCCCGTGCTCGGCACTCGCCTGAGCGACCACCTGGCGCCGGCGCCCCGGCACGACAGAGACGAGACACCCAAGGTGCTGGCGAGACCCAGCGCGGCAGTGCGGATGACCGGCCACTGATCACCCACTCTCGACGACTTGGAGGGACCTGGTGGAAGGCATGGGGGGCGTGACCTGGACGCTGCCGGAGCCGATGCTGACCACCCCACTCCCCGCCCCCACTCCCCGCCGGGATGGGCCCGGGCAGCCGAAATGGGACGGTTCTCCAGACACCTTGAGATATCTCATCAGGTGCAACTCGGCAGACGTGAGGACTCGGCCCCGCCCGGAGATAGAGAGGCGTCCCCACCATCTGACGAGCGACACTGGGGACCTGCTGATCATGGATGCCGTGCTGGAAACCTATTCCGCCACCGACTTCGCGTTGTGGCCCGTAGCCGACCCGCCCGCAGACCACCTCCTGGCCTTGTCCGGCCTGCTGTCCGTGCAAGAGCTCGGCACCGCTATGGCAGTCCTGACCACCTACAACAAAAGCGGTGACGAGGCCCGGGCCCGGGGCCCCAAGGACAGCACCGAGCAGGTCAACCAGCTGCTGACCACTGACCAGATCATCGCGCCCGGCGGCATCCGGGTCCGGGACACCTCGACCGGAGTGACCGCACCGCCCGGCTGCTGCTTCGGCATGGAGAACTGGCGAGACTGGATGTACTGGATGTACTGGATGAACGGCGAGGAGCCCTGGCTCGGCCACGACCCCACGCCGCGCGCCGAGCACACTGGGGCGACCATCCGGCTGCGGCCTGAAGCGAAGCGCCCGGACGGCCTTGCCATCGAACTGCCGCTGGCCCGACTGCCCGAACTCCTGGGCTCCGTACAAGCCCAGCTCCTCGCCTTCCTGGCCGCCGTCGAAGAGTGGGCCACCCGGTACGCGGGTGGGATGGCGGGTGCGCCAGCGGTGCCAGTGGACTAGAGCGTGTCTCCTTGGTGGGTTGGTCAGTTGATCGGATGTGTCTGTCCGGTTAGTGATCACTGATGCAATGTGGGAGCGGATCGAGCCGTCGATGCCGGCCGATCCGGCCCGTGGACGACGGTGGGCCGACCACCGCCGACCCGCAACGAGCGCAACCCTTGTTCTGTGTTGCCAGCATGCCCTTCGGGACCCCTGGAAGCCGTCGCGTGGAAGTACCGCACCTGCTCGCCCTGGCGTGACCTGCCAGAAGAGCTCGGGTTCGGATCGCCGGTCGCGCAGGGCTTGCACGGTCGCGTGCGCCCGGTCGGCGGCGCGTTGCATCTCCAGGAGCTCTTCGAAGGTGTGTGTCACGAAGGGGCCAGGTCGCGGTCGCGAAGGGCGCCGAGCCGTGCGCTCAGTGCGCGTCGCCCCACTCCGGAGACGGCGACGTCAGGACTGCGCGTCGGCCGTGCGCCGTCGGGGCGGCTCGGACCCTACGGCCCACACGTACGTCGCGGCGCATGGCCCCGGCCACTACCGCAAGCTCGGCATGGACGTTCGCATCGGCGCGGTGCTCCGTGTCCAGGGGCCGGAGCTCGTCCCCGCGTCGTGCGTCTCCTCCTCGTGGTGGATCGGTCTGCCCGACCCGGTCAGGGGCGCGCCCGTTCCGCCCCGTTGGGTGGCGATGATCTCCGCCGCGATGGACAGGGCCGTCTCCTCGGGTGTGCGGGCACCGAGATCGAGGCCGATCGGCGATCTCAGCCGGGCCAACTCCCCGTCGGTCAAGCCCGCTTCCCGCAGCCGTCTTTCCCGGTCGGCGTGTGTACGCCGTGAGCCCATCGCGCCAACGAACGCGGCCGGCCTCCGCAGGGCCGCTTCCAGCAGGGGCACGTCGAACTTGGCGTCGTGGGTGAGCACGCACAGCACCGTGCGCGCGTCGGTCGCGGTGCCGCGCAGGTAGCGGTGCGGCCAGTCGACGACGACATCGTCGGCCTCGGGGAAGCGGTTCGTGGTGGCGAAGACGGGGCGGGCGTCGCACACGGTGACGTGGTAGCCGAGGAACTTGCCCACCCGTACAAGTGCCGCGGCGAAGTCGATCGCCCCGAAGACGATCAGGCGGGGCGGAGGCACGCTCGACTCGACGAGCAAGGTCAGTCCACCGGGGCAGCGCGAGCCGTCCGCCGACAGCTCGACCGTGCCGGTGCGGCCGGCGTCCAGCATGGCGCGGGCTTCACCTGCCGCCGCACGGTCCAGTTCCGTCTGCCCGCCGAGTCCGCCTTCGTACGAGCTGGCCCGGGAGCGCCGGGATGGCTCCCCTGCCGCTTCGCTCGGCCGCACCAGCAGGGCCGTGCCGAGGAGATCGGCGGGGCCGCGTACGACGCGGGCCAGGGCTGCCGGCTCGTCCCGGACGGCAGCCGACAGGGCCGACCGGAGCACCGGCCTCCCAGGCGCGTCCGTGCCGACCGGAATGACCATGATGTCGATGATCCCGCCGCAGGTCAGACCGACCGCGAAGGCGTCCTCGTCACTGTATCCGAACCGTTCGACGACCGTCTTGCCGTGCTGCAGCGCCTGGACGCAGAGGTCGTACACCGCTCCCTCCACGCAGCCCCCGGAGACGGAGCCGATAACCGTGCCCTCGCTGTCGACGGCGAGAGCGGCGCCGGGGCCGCGCGGGGCGCTGCCGCCGACGGCCACGACGGTGGCGACGGCGAACGCGCGGCCCTCCTCCATCCAGCGGTGCAGGTCCCCGGCGAGATCAAGCATGGACGCCTGCCATCAGGACTCGGTCGGGGCGGATCGGCAGGTCCCGGTGGCGTACGCCGGTCGCGTGCCAGACCGCGTTGGCGACGGCCGCGGCGGCGCCCACGATGCCGATCTCGCCGATGCCCTTGATGCCGACCGGGTCCTCGGGGTCCGGGTCGTCGATCCAGTCCGCCTCGATGGCCGGAACGTCGGCGTGGGAGGCGACGTGGTAGCCGGCGAGGTCGGCGCCGTAGTGGCTGCCCAGGGCCCGGTCGCGGACCGCCTCCTCGTGCAGGGCCATGGAAATGCCCCAGGTCATGCCGCCGACGAACTGGTTGCGGGCGGTGAGCGGGTTGACGATCCGGCCGGCCGCGAAGACGCCGAGCATGCGGCGCACCCGGACCTCGCCGGTGGCGGGGTCGACGGCCACCTCGGCGAACTGGGCGCCGAAGGAGTGTCGTTCCGTCCTGGCGAGGGCGCCGAGGGCCTCCGTGGTGTCGGACCGTACGGTGACCCCCTCCGGCGGGATGTCGGCGCCGAGGGCGAGCTTCTCCCGCAGCTCCTGTGCGGCGGCCATGACCGCCCACGCCCAGGAGCGGGTGCCCATGGAGCCGCCGGCGATGAACGCGGGGCCGAGGTCGCTGTCGCCGATGCGCACCCGGACGTGTTCCGTCGCGGTCTGAAGGGCGTCGGCGGCGATCAGGGTGAGTGCGGTCCGGGCGCCGGTGCCGATGTCGGCGGCGTTGACCCCCACGGTGAAGGTGCCGTCCGCCTCCGCCGTCACGGCCGCGGTGGACGGGCCGGCACCCGCCGGGAAGGATGCGGCCGCTGTGCCGGTGCCGAGCAGCCAGCGTCCCTCGCGACGCAGGCCGGGGCGGGGGTCACGGTCGGCCCAGCCGAACCTGCGGGCGCCTTCCCTGAAACAGGCGATCAGGTTGCGGCCGCTGAACGGCAGCCCGGACACCGGGCCCGCCGCGGGATCGTTGCGGGCGCGCAGTTCGATCGGGTCGAGACCGCACTTCTCGGCGAGTTCGTCGATCGCCGACTCCAGTGCGAACGATCCCGGTGCCTCGCCCGGCGCACGCATGTACGTCGGGGTCGGCACGTCGAGCCGGACGAGCCGGTTGGCGGTGTGGTGGGCGTCGGCGCCGTACATGGTCCGGGCGGGGCCGGCGGCCGATTCGATGAACTCGTGCACGGTGGAGGTGGCGCTGAGGGAACGGTGCTCCAGCGCGCGCAGTCGGCCGTCGGCATCGGCGCCGAGCCGCAGGCGCTGCCGGGTGGGGCTGCGGTAGCCGGTGAGGGAGAACATCTGACGGCGGGTCATGACCACACGGACCGGGCGCTGCAGTTCGGTCGCTGCCATGACGGCGGCCACCTGGTGTGCCCGGATGCCCTTGCTGCCGAAGCCGCCGCCGACGTGTTCGGAGCGCACCCGGACAGCGGACGGGTCGAGCGAGAACATCTGCGCGAGTTCGCTCGCGACCCAGAAGGTCCCCTGGTTGGAGTCGACGACTTCGAGACGGCCGCCGTCCCAGCGGGCGGTCGCCGCGTGCGGCTCCATCATGGTGTGGTGCTCTTCCGGGGTGGTGTACTCGGCGTCCACGACCACCGCGGAAGATGCGAGTTCGGCCTCCAGGTCGCCGTTCTCGATCACCGCCGGCCCATGGCTGTCGAGCGGGTACGCGTCGGGGTGCTCGCTGGTGAAGTCGACGTCGTGCGGCTCCTGTTCGTAGTGCACCACCAGCGCTTCGGCGGCCTCCCGGGCCCGTTCGGAGGTGTCGGCGACGACCAGCGCCACCGGCCAGCCGGCGTGCGGCACCCTGTCGTGCTGGAAAACGGCCGCGGTCGGGTCCGGAACGCCCAGCACACCGACGTACCCCGTCTCGACCCGCGGGGCGTTGCCGTGGTGCAGGACGGCTACCACACCGGGCATGGCGAGGACCTCGGCGGTGTCAATGGAACGGATTCGGCCGCGGGTGACTGTGGACACCACCAGGCAGCCGTACGCAAGGTCGGCGAACGGGATCTCACCGGCGTAGCGGGCGGCTCCGGTGACCTTGTCGCGGCCCTCCACGCGCGTGTGCGCGGTGCCGACGGCGTTCTTGCGTGCCGTGGGGGTGGTGGTCATCGGGCGGCCTCCTCGGTCAGTTCGGTCAGCACGGCCACGACGAGGTTGCGCATGAGGGTCACCTTGTATGCGTTGTGGGGCAGCGGTTTCGCCGCGGCGAGTTCGGCGTCCGCGGCGGCGGCGAAGGTCTCGGCGTCGGCAGGCGCTCCGGTGAGGACGCGTTCGGCCGTCGCCGCCCGCCACGGCCGGGATGCGACCGCCCCGAAGGCGAGGCGTACGTCGCGTACGACGCCGTCCCGGACGTCGAGCGCCGCGGCGACGGAGCCGATGGCGAAGGCGTACGAGGCACGCTCGCGCACCTTGCGGTAGCGAGATCGGGCGGCCACCGGAGCGGGCGGCAGCATGACGCCGGTGATCAGCGCGCCCGGCGGCAGCGCGGTCTCGCGGTGCGGGGTGTCACCAACCGGCAGGTAGAAGTCGGCGAGGGGCAATGCGCCGGGCCCGTCGGCGGTTTCGTACGACACGACCGCGTCGAAGGCGGTCAGCGCGACGCCCATGTCCGATGGGTGGATGGCCACGCACTGCTCGGAGGCACCCAGGATGGCGTGGTTGTGGTGCTCGCCCTCGATCGCGGGGCAACCGCTGCCGGACACACGCTTGTTGCAGGGCTTGGTCACGTCGGTGAAGTAGCCGCAGCGGGTGCGCTGGAGCAGGTTGCCTCCGACGGTGGCCATGTTGCGGAGCTGGCCGGAGGCGCCGGCCAGTACCGCCTGCGCCAACGCCGGATAGCGGCGGCGGACCTCGGGGTGGGCGGCGAGGTCGCTGTTGGTGACGGTGGCGCCGATGCGCAGGCCGCTGTCCGCCGTCACCTCTATGCCGTCCAGGGGCAGTTCGCGGACGTCGACCAGGCGGGTGGGCCGCTCGACGCCGGTCTTCATCAGGTCGACGAGGTTGGTGCCGCCGCCGAGGAAGCGGGCGTCGGGGTCGGCGTCCAGCAGGGCCAGGGCCCCGGAGACGTCGAGGGCCCGGTCATATGCGAACTCCCTCACGCTGCCGCCTCCTTGGTTTTCGCTTCCGCCGCCTGGGCCACGGCCTGGACGATCGACACGTACGCGCCGCAGCGGCACAGGTTCCCGCTCATCCGTTCCCGGATCTCCTCGGCGCTCAGGGGTGGTGGTCCAGCCTCGGGGCGGACGTCGTCGGTGACGGCACTGGGCCAGCCGGCCGCGTGTTCCTCGATCACCGCGATCGCCGAGCAGATCTGGCCGGGGGTGCAGTAGCCGCACTGGTAGCCGTCCAGGTCGAGGAACGCCTGCTGCACCGGGTGCAGTCGGTCGCCCTCGGCCAGGCCCTCGACGGTGGTGATCTCGCGTCCGTCGGCGGCCACGGCGAGTTGCAGACAGGACACCGCCCGGCGTCCGTCGAGCAGTACCGTGCAGGCGCCGCACTGCCCCTGGTCGCAGCCCTTCTTGGTGCCGGTCAGGTCGAGGCGCTCGCGCAGGGCGTCAAGCAAGGTGGTGCGGTGGTCGACGGGCAGACTGTGCTTCTCGCCGTTGATGTTCAGGGTGATGTCGCTGGACGTTGACGAGGGGGCTGGGGCCATGTTCAGCCTTCTTTCACGTGTCCTGGACACGTCGGGGCGTCAGTCCGACGCTAGAGTGAGCTCAAACGGACAGCTGTCCGCTATCGGTCGAACGTAGTGGACAACTGTCCGGTTCTCAAGGACCGCTTTCGGACACAAGCCGGCGAGGAGGACGAGTGCGGCAGAGGAACGACCCGCACCTGCGCTCGGATGCGCAACGCAACCGCGAACGCATTCTGGAAGTGGCCCTCACCGAGCTTTCCCGGGCTGCCGACACCCCGCTGAGCGCGATCGCCAAGAAGGCGGGCGTCGGCCAGGGCACGTTCTACCGGAACTTCCCCAACCGCGAGACGCTCGTCCTCGAGCTCTACCGCCACGGAGTACAGCAGATCGCCGACACCGCGTCCGTGCTGCTGGAGACCATGGAACCCGACCGCGCGCTGCGGGCATGGATGGACCACCTCGCCCGGTTCGCGATGACCAAGGCCGGCCTGGCGGAGGCGATCCGCCAGGCCCTGAGCACCTCGCCGGGGAAGGCGGCGAAACCGGGCCACACCCCAGTGACCGAGGCTGCCGGCCTTCTGCTCCACGCCTGCGAGGAGGCCGGCGCGATCCGTCCCGGCGTCACAGCCGACGACTTCATGCTGGCCATCGCCGGCCTGTGGCAGCTCGCCCCGCACGATGACTGGCAGCCGCAGGCGACACGCCTGCTGGACATCGTCATGGACGGACTTCGTGCGGGGGCGCCCGGACGCCGGAGCTCGTCCGGCCTATCAGACCGACGGTAGGCACCAGCGCCTCGTGACACGGTGCGGCCCGTGTTGGGGCCACCCCCGTCAGACCCCGACATGCAGGGGAAGGTCCACCGTGCCCGTCGTCGGCCCGGCGAGCTCGTCCAAGGACGCGGGCAGCCGACGCGCGTACTGTTCGCGCAGCATTTCGAAGGCGCTCGGTGTCGAGAGATCGGGCAGGCCCCCAGTATCGCCCCTCGGCCGACGCCCGCAGCACCGCGATGGACACATCGAGCACGACGGACAAAGCATCCAACCGGCCCTGACAACGGGTACAGGACCGGGGCGCGGGGCCTATCGTCCACGCTCCGCTGCGTGAGCAGTTCGGGCTCCGCACCCGACGGCGATGTCACAAGCCCAAGCCCAAGCCCCCCACAGCGACCAACACGCCAGCCAACTGTGCTGGTGGCGTGGACGGCTGGCCCGGGGGCGGTGACGGTGTTCGCGACATACACCTCGGTCGGGCTGGGCACTGTGCAGCGGGCGCATGCGGCAGCGCGGGAGCGGTGCGCAAGAGCTGCGGGTGCCGTATGTGTACGTCACCCCGGACGAGTGGGGCGCGTTCGGCTCGTATCCCCTGGGGGTGTTCCTCACCGATCAGCGCCGCTGCTACGCCGCCGGCACCCTCGAGGCCGGCCGCGTCGCCGAACTCGAGGCGCTGGGCATGGTGTGGTCGGTCCAGGCCTCCGCCTGGGAGGCCGGACTCGCCGTGGCACAGGCGTCCGCGGACGCGCACGGACACTTCCTGCCGCCGGCCACCGCGGTCTGGGGCGCAGACGGGTTCCAGATCGGGGTCTGGGCGAAGAACCAGCGCGCAGCGGCCCGCAAGACCCCGGAGAACGCCGCACGACGCGCGAATGGGGAGACGGGCCTCTCGTATGCCGGGGAACTGGCCCAGGAGCGGATGGAAGCGCTGGACGCCCTCGATCCCGGGTGGGCCCTGGCGGGGTGGGACGTGGCCTGGCAGCGCTGCTACCGGCTCACCCTCGCCCAAACCCGCGCCAGCGGCACCCTCCCGACCGCGGTGGGTGAACTCATCGTCCAGGGCGAAGACCTCGGCGCCTGGATCGCCGCGCAGCGGGCCGGATGGGAACAGCTGACGCCGGCGCAGCGGTTCCTGCTGGAGAGCGCCGGCATCGACCCCGCGGCCGCGGGCGAGACCGTAGCGCCGGGCCGGCGCAGTCAGGACGAATGGTGGGCCACCCACCTCGCAGCCGCACGCCAGTTCCACGCACGCGAAGGCCACCTACGGGTGCCCCGCAAACACACCGAAACAATCCGGGCGAGCGGAGGCGGCAACGGCGGCCAGGAGACGGTCGTCAAACTCGGTGCCTGGATCGACAACACCCGCCGCAGAGCGGCCAAACTCACCCCACAACGCCGCACCGACCTCGACGCGCTGGGCATGCGCTGGTAGCCACCGCCGGCACCCCCTGGGCCCTCTCACCCCCAGCACGCTGCCACTTCTCACCCGATGTCACAAACACCCACACACGACGCCCCTAACCCACCACCCTGACCAGCAACACCCGAGCTCTCAGGCGAGAAAGACCGACGACAAGCACATGCCAAATCGCACCTTCGGTGTTCTGGCTCATTCGGGGTACATGCGTGCCATGAGCGCCGACTCCCCCTCGACCTCCGCCGCCCCTGCCCGGGGTTTCCCGGCCGAACTGCGGGACGCCATCAGCTTTCGTGCCTTCGGGCTCGTACTGGGCGGCCTGCTGATCCAACTCGCCTTCACCGTCTCCTATCTGGGCGCATTCCACTCCCCCACGCCGCACCGGATTCCGGTGGCGGTGGTGGCCCCGCGGCAGGCCTCGGCGCAGATCGTGGCCAAGCTCAACGGGCTCGACGGCGACCCGGTGAAGGCGACCGCCGCCCCCGACGAGTCCGCCGCCAGAGAGCGGATCATGGACCGTAGGGCGGACGCCGCGTTCCTGTTCGACTCGACCGGCACGAAGGACACACTGCTGGTCGCCTCTGCCGGCGGCCCCTCGGTGTCACAGACCGCCTCACAACTCGCCCAGAAGATCGAGGCCGTGCAGAAGCGGCAGGTCGCGGTCATCGACATCCAAGCCCCCAACAGCGGCGACGGGCGCGGCATGACCTCCTTCTACCTGGTGCTCGGCTGGGTGATCGGCGGCTATCTGACGGCGACGATCATGACTATGTCCGCCGGTTCTCGACCGGCCAACCGGCACCGGATCGTGATCAGGCTGACGGTACTGGGGTTGTACGCGATCGTGTCCGGGGTCGCCGGCGCGGTGATCGTGGGCCCGGTGTTCGACGCGCTGAGCGGTCACTTCTGGGCGCTGACCGGGATCGGCACGCTGGTGGTGTTCGCGTCTGCGGCGACCTCGCTCGCGCTGCAGACGCTGCTGGGCATGCTTGGCACGGGGTTGACCATCGTGCTGTTCGTGGTGCTGGGCAACCCGAGTTCGGGCGGTGTGTACCCCTCGGTGCTGCTGCCGTTCTTCTGGAGTGCGATCGGACAGGCGCTGCCGCCGGGCGCGGGCACCACGCTGGTCCGCAACACCGTGTACTTCGACGCGCACGCCACATCGGTCGCCTGGTGGGTGCTCTCCGCCTACGCGGTGGGCGGTACCGCGGCCGCTCTGATCGCGGCCTGGTGGCGGGAGCGACGCAAGGCGGCGGCCACCGGCGCCGTTGGATCGGAGGACAGCGGACCCGACCCCCTGCCTGCCGGGTGACGGCCGTAGCGACCTGCTGGAAGCATCCCTCGCATGGCTCGCCTTGGAATCGAGAGCAGCGCCCACTTGGGCCGAGAGTCGCTGGGTAAACGCCCCCCTGCCGAGCTCATTGGTGCCGGCCCCTGCACCCTCCCACCGAGCGAAGCCCGGATGCCTGAGGTGGGTCGGCACCGAACCGCCGCGTACACCGGCACGCCTGTGCCGACCGACGCATGCGGCAGGCTGCGACGCATCTGGCCAGTCGTCGAAGCCCCTGCAGCCTTGCGGGCCACAGCCCTGACGGGTCAAGATCTGGCAGGCCGGCCTCACTTGATCATCTTCCCGGTCTCACGCCGTCACCGGGAAAAGGGCCTTTTCAGAAGGCCGAGTTGGAGAACCACTGGGCCAGCAGGCTCTCGTCGCCCTCGTGCGAAAGCTCCTGTGCGTCGTGGGCCAGCCGGCCGTAGACGAGCAAGAGCAGGTCGGCCGCGGCGCCCTGGACGGTTGCGTTCGCGGTGTCAGTGGCCGGGTGGCCCGTGTCGAGCCCGAAGCCGTCGGGCCGCAGGCGCACCAGCCAGTCGTCGTCCCCGTCGGTGGTGCGGAAGCGGATAGTCCGGTCGGGGCCGCGCAGGTTGGCCACCTTGGGGGCGAAGAAGGAAGCGAAGGGCAGATTGACGAGGAACTCGTCGATCCCGTCGACGGCGAGCGGGCGGTCGATCGTGGGCCGCAGGCCGAGCGCGAGCTCGGCGTCGGCCCGGTGCAGCAGGGTCTCGAAAAGCATCCGGCGTGCCCAGAAACGGGCGTGCTGATCCGCGCCCCATGCCCACATCGGAAGGTTCGGGTCGGTGGCTGCGAAGGCGTCCGCGGCCACGGTCTCGCTCTCGGCCAACCAGTCGGCGTATCCGTCCTCCTGCTCGGGGAGTCGCAGGTCCACCTCGCGCCCGCGCGGGGGTTCCTGGATGCGCGTGTGCAGCAGGACCGAGAACCAGCGCTGGACGCTCCCTGTGTGCTTGACCAGGTCGGCCAGCGTCCAGCCGGGACAGCTGGGCACTGCTGTCCCGAGGTCGGCGTCCTTGACCGCTGCGACGAACCGGGCGGTCTCCTGCGCAACCGCCGTGCGGTGTTCGGCAGGGGTGAGTGCGGCCGCGTTGGTGCGGTCGGGAGTTTTCATCGTGTCGTGCCTTTCATAGAGGGTTCGGATGTCACCCGAGCGCTGGTCGAGGAGCGTTCGGGTGTGTCCGACGAGTCGATGTGCGGCGGGGCATTGGCCGGCCGACACCGCCGCACGGCAGCGGCCGGACCCCCGCTCGAGAGGGAGCGGCCCGAGCACCGCACGAGAGGGAGCGGCCCGAGCACCGCACGAGAGGGAGCGGCCGGTACGGCTCCGACGAGCTCGCAGTCGCCCCCGTGACTCCCCCGACGCCTGACGTCAGGAGTAGCGCCTGCCGTGCCGGTCGGCAGCCGGCACGAGGCCCGGTCACACGAGTTCGGCGCCGGCTTCCGCCTCCGCACGCCCCTCGGCCCCGGATTCCGTCACGTTCCTCGGTACGGGCGTGTGGGGTGCCTGCGCCCTGATTCCGACGAGGGCTACGACGACGACCAGGACGAACGCCGCTCCGGCGAGGGTAAAGCTGATCGTGAACTGGCTCTCCTGGGGCAGCGCGGGCATGCCGTGCGGAAGCCGGATCGTTTTCGACGCCAACAGCGAGGTGATCACCGCGCTTGCGACGGCGCTGCCGACCGAGCGGGAGATGGAATTGATGCCGTTGGCAATCCCGGTCTGGTGCGCGGGCACGCTGGCCACGATGAGGGCGGGCATTGAGGCGTAACCGAAGCTGATGGCCAAGCCGATGACCATGCCCGCGCCGATTACCGAGGGGGTGGTGTCGTGCGCGGCGCTCAGCCAAGCGAATCCGAGCACTCCGAAGCAGGCGCCGGCCGCCAGGGTGACGCGGGCCCCGAGCCGGCGCACCATGACGCCGCCGAACTGAGCACCCAGAAGCGAGACGAGTGTGGTCGGGAGCAGGTACACGACGGATGCTTGGAGCACGGAAGCACCGAAACCGTAACCGGCGACGTCCTCGGGCATCTGGACGAGATAAGAGACGCCGATGAACTGGGCGAACATGGCAAACCCGAGCAACAGTCCGGCCAGATTGGTGAAGAGAACGGGCCGGTGGGCGAACATCTTCATGTCCACCATCGGTTCCTTGACCCGATTTTCGCCCACGACCCACACGACCGCCATGGCGACCGCCCCGCCGAAGGAACCGAGCGTACGGCCGGAGGCCCAACCCCACTCCTGCCCCTGCGAGATGGGCAGAAGCAGGAGCACCAGGAGGGCCGCCAGGGTCAGCGCCCCCAGCCAGTCCGTCCTGCCTCCCGTCTTCGTCCGGGAAGCGGGCACGGTGAACAGCACACCTGCCAGCGCCGCCACGGCCAGCACCACCGCGAGCCAGAAGACCCGGTGGTAGTCGGGGTCCGAGCCCCGCGTGAGGAGCCCAGCGCCGACCAGCGCGAGCCCACTGCCGAACGCGAGTGTGCCACTGACCAGGGCCATGGCCCCATGCAGCTTCTCGGGCTTGATCTCTTCGCGCAGGATGGACAGGGCGAGCGGAAAGATCGCGGTCGCCGCTCCCTGCATCACTCGGCCGACGATCAGCCATGTCAGCGAGGTGGTGGTGGCGGCGAGCACCGAGCCCGCGATCATCACGACCAGAACGCCGACGAGGGTGGGCTTCTTGCCGTGCTGGTCGCCGAAGCGACCGAGCAGCGGAGTGAAGACGGCGGCCGACAGAAGCGTGGCCGTGGTCACCCAGCTGACGTTTGCAGTGGTGACCGCCAGGTCGCTCTGGATGATGCCCAGGATCGGGACGACCAGGGTCTGCATCATCGAGACGACCATGGCGGCAAGCCCTAGCACCAGGACCACCGCGGTGTCCGCCGAGCGTTGCCGGACCGCCGCATGCTGCACGTGAGACACGAAACTCTTCCCTACCTTCAGACCCCGAAGAGCTACTTAAGAACCTCGAAGCTTGAGAACTTCAAGTAATGGACGAACCGTAGCCAGGAATATTTGAGATCGTCAAGTTTTCCGGGGTAAGGTGACGTCCATGACAGCAACGCCCCGCATCGGCACCGCCCAGCTCATGGAGCTGCTCTCGGTGTCGCTGGGTGCCTACTACGGCGACTTCACCGTCGCCGCCGCGAGCGAGAACCTCACGGCCAGCCAGGGCAAGACACTCAACGTGTTGCGCCGCGGACCCGCTTCCATGAGCGTCCTGGCCATCACGCTGACCTGCGACGCCTCCAACATGACCGGGATCATCGACCGGCTGGAGAAGCGCGGCCTGGTTCGCCGCGAACCGAGCTCCTCCGACCGGCGCGTCAAGAACGTCGTGCTCACCGCCGAAGGAGAGCGCGTCATCGACGTGATCCGCGGGAAAATGCACAACACGATCGCGGGCCTGGACAGACTCAGCCAGCAGGAGCGGGACACCCTCTACGGGCTGCTGCAGCGCACCTTCAACCGGCAGCCCGACATCGCCTGATTGGAGAGCAGGGGAAGTAGGTGGCCGACGCCATCCACCTGCGCGCACTCAGCGGCTCTCCGGCGGAAGCCAACCGCTTTCGCCAGAGAGCCGCTGAGTGGGATGACATCATGCGCACGCATGCTGCACAAGCAGGACGCCGGCTGCGAATTCTTCGTCTCCCAGGTCTGCTACGACCTGGATCACACCCGCAACCTGCTCTCCGACTACACCCACGGCTGCCGCGACCAGGGCCTGGACCCGAAGCCGGTGGTGCTGACCCTGGCCGCGTGCGGGTCGGTGAAGACCCTGGAGTTCATGACCTGGCTCGGTATCGAGGTCCCGCGATGGCTCCAGGCCGAGATCACCCGCGGCGACCCCCTCGCCGTGTCGTACGAGCAGTGCCTCCTCAATGCCCGGGCCCTGATCGCGTACTGCCGCCGCCTCGGCATGCCTTTCGGGATCAACGTCGAGAGCCTCACCAACCGCAAACTGGAGATCGACGCCTCCATCGACCTCGCCCGGGAGATCCGCGACCTGCTGGGCTGAATCATCGTCAGGTGGGTAAGCGGTCGTCGCCTGCATAAGCTTGTTCTTCATCTCCCGGCCTCGAATGGCGTCCAGAGCTGAGTCGCTCACCAGGGGATTCGCCGGACGTGGGGGCCTCGGTCCGCAGCGGTGTCGGCGCACCCGCCCGGCGCGGCAAGGTGCACCCCCTGGTCCCGCTCCTGATGCTCGCCCTCTCGCTGCCCTTCATAATGATCTTCCCCGCCCTCCCCGGGCCGCTGTTCGGCGTCCTGTTCCGCGTCATCGGCGCGGTACTTCTCTGCACCTCGGGGACACTGGACCGCCGTTCAAAAGACCACCGGCGTACTGCTTACCCCCGTCCTGCCGAGCGCCGTCATCGCCACCGGAAATCTGTCAGGCGCCGTGGCAGGCACCACCCCCGCCTTTGTGGCCAACCTCGTGACGCTCGCGCTGCCGGCCGGCACGGCGACATGGCTCTGGCGGGTGCGCCGCGCCTGAGAGGGGTCGGCAGTCCCGGGTGCGGAACGGCCGGTATTCGCCTCGGCAGCACTGTGGGACACGGTCGGCCGCATCATCCTCGGCACTGGCTCTCACCCTCCTCGTGAGTAAGGAGGAGTTGGGTGGGGGAGGAACGATGCCGCATGCTGGCCGTATGGGGTTGTTCGCTGCGGATCCGGCCTGCGTCTTCTGTGACATCGTCGCAGGCCGGGTTCGCGCCAGCCGGGTGTACGAGGACGCCCGAGTCCTGTCCTTCATGGAGATCCACCCGGCCGCGCCCGGAGATCTCCTCGTCATTCCCAAGGCGCATGCCGCAGGCCTGGAGGACATCGACCAGACTTTGACGGCGCACTTGTTTCAGGTCGTCCATCTGCTGGCGCGGGCACTGCGGCGCTCCGAGCTGCCGTGTCAGGGAGTGAACGTGTTTCTCGCCGATGGCGAGGTGGCCGATCAGACGGTCTTCCATCTTCACGTGCATGTTTTCCCCCGTACCGCCAACGACCGGTTCCGTTTGGAGGTCAGGTGGCTGGATCGGTCCCGAGCAGAGCTGGATGACGACGCCGCACGGGTGAGGGATGGCCTTGCGCGGAGCGGATACCGCTACGGACATCCGTGAGGTAGCCGCAAAGGGGCTGGTGACCCGGTGGTCTTAAGCCCGGCATGTTCGGCTGAGCCGGCCGCTCCGGCCCGGCCGAACACGGTACGTCGCCCGGCCACCCCGGCCGCCGGTCGGGCGACGGCCCCCGGCCGCCCGGTGCCAGCTCCGCCCCGTCGGACGACGACGCCAAGATCCGACATGACGCACTCCCCCGCCACGGACGGCGCCACCCCCACTGCCTGTCCCGTTCCTCCGGATCGCTGGCGCCCGCGGTCGGTGGACCCTGCTCGCCACGGTGCTCGGGTCGAGCGTCCTGGTGCTGGGCTCCACCGTCACCAACGTCGCGCTGTCGCGCCGGCCGTCCACGACCTGGCCGATCGGGCCCGCGGCGGGCACCTCACGCCCGACGAGGTGACGGGCTCGACGTTCACGATCTCCACCACGGGTTCGCGCGGCGCCCTGTTCGACACCGTCATCGTGCCGTCGAAGGAGGCCGCGATCGCCGGTGTGGGCACGACGGTCAGGCGGCCCCCGGTCTCCGCGACGGCGACGACGAGGCCATCGGCCTCCGGGACCTGTGCACCTGTCGCTGTCGGACGACCGCAGGCTGGTGGACGGGGCGGCCGCGGCCCGCTACCTGACCTCGGTCAAGGCGATCCTGGAGGGCGCGGCGTTCGACGATGACCTGTACGCCGACAGGGTGCCGTAGGACGACGGACCCCGCACGCGGCCGGTCCGCGGAGCTCTTCCCCGGAGGAAGGCGACGCGGGCCGGCCGCGTGCGGGGTCAGCGTGTCGGTGCCCCATCGAGCGCGGCGAGGTCGCGAGTTCCGGGCCCATGCGGTGACGGAGTCGCCCTCCCGCGTGCGGTGCACGGGGACGTCCGCGTGGCGCAGGGTCGCGTCGATCCGTCCGTCACCCGCCAGGTAGAGACCGTAGAGGGTGTCCCGGCCGCCGCTGAGCGCGTGCCGTGCCAGACCCACTGCCCAGTCCACGGCTCTGCCGGGCGTCCTCGACCAGCAGCGCGGCCTCCACGGAGTGTCCCGGCATCAGGCGGCCGACGGCGATGTGGCGTCGGGTGATGTCCTGCACGGCCAGATGGAGGGGCCCAGGGCGCGTCAGCAGTACGGGCAGATACGTGCCGGGGTGGGGCATTGCCCAGTGGTAGCGCTCCAGGGTCTGCGCTGAGCAGCAGAGGTGCAGGTGAGCTCGGCGAAGTCGATGGGGGTGATCCGCGGTTCGCAGCGCACGAGTTCGTCCTTGCACGTCCGGGGCAGGTGCGGTCGGTGGAGCGGGTCGCGGCGACAGCGCGACGAGCCGTACGGCGGGCGACAGCGCACCGTCCGCACGGCTCGTCCGGCGTCGGGTGTCAGCGCACCGCGTCAGCGGCGTCCTCGATGACCTCGGTGACCTTGCCGGGCTTCGAGACGCTCACCGCGTGCGAGGACCGCACCTTCGAGGTGTGGGCGTGGGCCCGCTCGGCCACGAACTCCTGCACCGCGGGCGGGATGTTGAGGTCCTGCGTGGCGACCAGGGCCCAGGAGGGGATGGTCTTCCAGGCCGGTTCGGCCGCGGCCCCGGCCAGGGCTGCGTCGGTGATCGGCCGCTGGGTGACGGCCATCAGGTCCGTCGTGGCGCGGGGCACGTCCGCCGCGAACTGATGGCGGAACTCGGCGTTCTGAATCTATAGGTCATTGACCGGGGAGCCGCCGGCGTTCGTGGTCGGCACCGGGCGCAGCGCGTCGCCGAGGGTACTGCCCGGGAACTTGCCCGCCAGGTCGGCCGCGCTCTCCCCCTTGTCCGGGAGGAAGGCAGCGAGGTAGCCGTAGGAGTGCCCGGGCGAGAACGATGGGCCCGTCGATGCCGGCCAGGACGTCCCTGAGGTAGGCGGAGTCGCCGCTCAGAGAGCGCAGCGGGTTGGCGACGGCGACCACCGGATAGTGATCGTGGCGCAGTCTGCGGATGACGTCGTTCCAGCTCGTGGAGTCGGCGAACGCGCCGTGGACGAGGACGACGGTGGGCTTGGGCGCCTCGGTGGCGGGGCCCTTGTCGGCGGCAGCCGAACCGGTCGTGGTGGTGAACAGCCCGGCGAAGCGCTCGCGGTGGCGAGGGCGGTGAGTGCGGTACGGGCTCGGCTGGTGCGGATGGTTCGGTTCATGTCGATGACCTTTCGGACGGGATCGGTGGCGGGTGCCCCGACCGTCTCCCGGGCGGGGCGTGGGTGGGAGACGGGCGGGAGTCGGTCGGGTAGGGGGCAGGGGCGGATCAGGGCCGGTGCCGGGCGGTGAGTTCCCGGTGCTCGGGCGGCGAGGGTTTGGGGATCTGGGTGCCCGGGCCGTAGAGGACGCGGCTGAGCGCCACGCGCAGGCGCCGAGTGGCGGTCCGGGTCCGGGTCGGCGCGGGTCCGTCCGGGTCCGGTTCGGGCGTGGGCTCCAGCGGCCGGTACTGCTCGTGGGCGGTGAGGGTGTGCAGCCGGGCCGGGTCGAGGGGCTCGTGGACCTCGACATACTCGCCGTGCGGCAGGCGCGTGATGACGCCGGTCTCGCGGCCGTGCAGCACCTTGTCGCGGTCGCGCCGCTGGAGGGCGAGCGCGAGGCGCTTGGTAGTGACGAAGGCCAGGACCGGGGCGACGAACAGGCCGAGGCGCACAGCCCAGGTCACGGAGTTGACGGAGACGTGCAGCCGGGTGGCGATGACGTCGTTGGCGGCGCCGACGAGCGCCACCGCGTAGATGCTGAGCCAGGCCACGCCCAAGGCGGTCCGTACGGGACGGTTGCGGGGGCGGTCGAGGAGGTGGTGGTCGCGGTCGTCGTCCGTGACCCAGGCCTCCAGAAACGGATAGGCGCCCATCGCGAGGAAGAGGAGCAGGCCGGCCAGCAGGGGCAGGAAGTTGTCCAGGGCCAGAGTGTGGCCCCATACGTCGATCTCCCAGCCGGGCATGACGCGCAGCAGGCCGTCCGCGACGCCCATGTACCAGTCCGGCTGGGACCCGGCGGAGACCTGGTCTGGGCGGAAGGGGCCGTAGTTCCACACGGGGTTGATCTGGGCCACGGCGGCCATGAAGAAGATCACGCCGGACACAAAGCAGAAGTAGCCGGCGGACTTCACGGCACGGACGGCGAGCGGGACGCCGACGACGTTGTTCTCGCTCCGGCCGGGGCCGGGGTACTGGGTGGGCCGGTGGCGCAGGGCCAGTACCGCGTAACCGACGAGCACCGCGATCATCAGCGCGGGGATGACCAGCGTGTGCAGGGCGTTGAAGCGGGCGATCAGGTCCTCGCCGGGAAACTCGCCGCCGAAGAGGAAGAACGACAGGTAGGTACCGACGACCGGGATCGACAGGAGCGTGCCGTTGACCACTTGCAGGCCGGTTCCGGACAGCAGGTCGTCGGGCAGGTCGTAGCCGGTCAGGCCGGCGAACATGGCCAGGACGAGGAGCAGGAACCCCAGCGCCCAGTTCAGCTCGCGCGGCTTGCGGAACGCGCCGGTGAAGAAGACCCGCAGCAGGTGCGCGAAGACCGCGGCGACGAAGACCAGTGCCGCCCAGTGGTGCGCTTGGCGGACGAGCAGGCCGCCGCGGACGTCGAAGGAGAGGTGCAGGGTCGAGTCGAAGGCCCGGGAGACCAACTGCCCCCGCAGCGGCGCGTATCCGCCGTCGTAGACGACGAGATCGGTGGAGGGGTGGAAGTAAAGGCTGAGGTAGACGCCCGTGATCAGCAGGACGACGAGACTGTAGAGCGCGATCTCGCCAAGCAGGAACGACCAGTGGTCCGGGAAGACCAGGCGCCGGGCGGAGCGGGCCGTCCCGCGCAGGCCCGTCCGGTTCGCCACCCACGTGGCGAACCGCTCTCCACCGCGTCCTCGCTCCGGTCCGGCTGGCCGGCTGTCGTTGCCCATCTCGTCACCATTCGTCGCGCGGCACACTGTTCGGGTGCATTCATCAGCTGCTGTGCCAGTCAAGACCGGTGAGGACGCAAGGGTGTGACACTCGGGCGGCCTCGTGTCAGCGTGTGACGACGTTCTCCAGTTCCCCGCCCGCGACGAACCGGGCCAGCTGCCGTCGCACGAGCGCTTCGAGACGGGGCCACAGATCGGGGGTGAAAGCGCCGACGTGCGGGGTGACCAGGACGCCGGGCGCGGTCCAGAGCGGGTGGCCCGGCGGGAGCGGTTCGGGGTCGCTAACGTCGAGGGCGGCCCGCAGCCGGCCGCCGTGCACCTCCTTCAGCAGGGCGTCGGTGTCAACGACCGCGCCCCGGGACACGTTGACGAGCAGGGCGCCGTCCTTGACGCGGGACAGCAGTGCGGCATCGAAGAGCCCGCGGGTCGCCGCGGTCAGCGGAGTGCACAGCACGATCACGTCGGCGTCCGCGACGAGCCGGGGCAGCAGCGACACGGAGCGCACCGGCCCTTGGGGCGTGTCCCTGTCCGCGCGCCCGACGCGGGTGACGGTGCAGCCGAAGGGCGTCAGGAGCTTCTCCAGGGCGGAGCCGACGGCGCCGTGACCGACGATGAGCACGGACCGTTCGTACAGGGTGGAGAACGTCCGCGGGTCCCAGTCCTCCCGGTCCTGGGCGCGGAGCGATTCCGGTATGCCGCGCAGGCTGGCGAGGATCAGCGTCAGGGCCAGCTCGGCCGTGGCTGCAGCCGGCACCCCCTTCGCGTTGCACAAGGTCACCTCACGGGGCTGCCGGTCCAGTGCCGCCCGCAGCTCGTCGGTCCCGGCGCTGAGCGCCTGCACCGCTTGCAGCCGGGTCATCCGGGCCAGCGGCCGGGCAATGACACTGATGTCTTTGGTCAGCGGGGGCACGTAGAACTCGACCTCCGCCGGGTCCGTGGGAAAGGCCGAACGGCCGTCCCAGCGGGCGTAATCGAGGCCGGGGGGCAGATCGGCGAGGCGGCCGAACTGTGCGGGCAGCCATACCTGGGGGGATCGCGCGGTCATGACGACGTACTTTGACTGCGCACCGTGTGCTTCTGTGACAACGGTCCGCGCTGCGGTCGCCTGTCCTCGCTGTCACACACTATGCTCATACGTTGTCATGTCGGGCATGCGCACTATCCTCAGCGGTCCGTCGGGCCTCCGACGGGAATCCGACTCCTACGCGGTCACCGCGGAGTTCTACGACATCTTGCAGGCGGACGCGGACGAAGCCCGGGTCCGCCGGCTCTACGCACCCCAGATCGCCGACGCCCGCACCGGCGTGCTGGACGTCGGGGCTGGTACCGGGCGGGTGACGATGCTGGCCCTCGCCGGCTCCTGGGCCGACGTGCACGCCGTCGAACCGGCCCGGGCTATGCGTACGTCGCTGCTGACCCGGCTCGCCGCCCTGCCCTCCGAGCAGCGGAACCGGGTCACCGTGCACCCGCACCCCCTGGACGAGACGGCGCTGGACACGGTCGCGGACGTGGCCGTCTGCCACAACATGGTGGGCTGTCTTCCACCCGGCGTACGCGAGAAGTTGTGGCCTGCGCTGGGCAGGGCCCTCACCCCCGGCGGCTCGCTGTTCGTGCAGCTGCCGCCCGCCCGGCTCCCAACCCGCACCGTCGTGCGCCTGCTGGCGGACAAGCGGGTCGGCGAGCACATCTACGGCGGGCGCATGACGATGTCGGCCGCCGGCTATCGCATCCGGACCCGCGCCGACTACTGGGTCAGGGACGCCGAGGACGTGCTGCGGGAACACACCGAGACGTTCTGGATGTGGCCCGCGACGCGGGCCCGGCTGACCCGCGAGCTGGCAGCGCACGGGTTCGCCCCGCTCCCGGGGTACGAGGAGTCGGAGCTGCTGGCAGTGACGCTGCGCGGCCGCCGGTGAGACGCCGCACCGCAAGAGCCTCCCCGGGTGCCGTACTGCCGCAACCGGGCCCGTCGTCCCGGTCATCCGCACGTCCCCACCGCACGGGTCGCCGTGTGGGCCACACCAACTGGGACGGGATGCAACCTGTCGCGTGTGAAGACGTTCGTGATCGTCGGGGGCGGCCTGGCCGCCAGCAAGGCCGCGCAGGAGATGTGCGCGCACGGTCACGCCGGTCCCTCGTCGTCCCGGGTGCGGACCGGGGCCGGGTCGAGGGTGATCACCGCGCCGACCCGGGCGCGGTGGCGGAGGACCAACCGGGTGCGTCCGTTGACCGGCCTGGTGTCCACGGTGGTCTGCGGCTGGGCGCGGAGCAGGGTGAGCACGCTTCGGGCGGGCGCTCGACGCCCTTCAGGCGCTCATGCCCGGCACCGGCCCGGCGGCCGCCCCATCCCAGCGGGACCCCGCCCTCGTGAGCGTCCCGTCGTCGGCGAAGCCGGAGGCCGTGCGCGCCGCGGCAACGGTCGAAGCCGCCGCAGAGCCCCCGGCCACGGCAGGCCGGAGCGACGAGGCGGGCGACGGCGGCACGACGTACGGCAAGCTCACGGAGCAGATCCTGGCGTACTTCGCGCAGGCCGGGGACACCGAGGTTCGCGCCCGCGACGTCGCGTCGGCGCTGGGACGCGACACCGACAGCGGCAGCATCAACGCCGTCCGCAGCACGCTCGACCGTCTCGTCGGCGCCTCGCGCGTCCAGCGGGCTGGCCGTGGACTGTACCGCGCCGTCATGCCGTGAGCCGGCCTCCGGGCTGTGCGGGCTCCTCTCCTCGGCGCAGTTCGCCGCGGGAGACGAATGCCTCCCTCGGGTGCTGCACCGACGCCAGCGACACGATGTCGCGGCCGTAGAGAAGGGCCGTGACCCAC
Source organism: Streptomyces sp. SLBN-31 (assembly GCF_006715395.1). Classification (NCBI taxonomy): domain Bacteria; kingdom Bacillati; phylum Actinomycetota; class Actinomycetes; order Kitasatosporales; family Streptomycetaceae; genus Streptomyces; species Streptomyces sp. SLBN-31. The sequence goes on along the minus strand of NZ_VFNC01000001.1, from coordinate 3,902,975 downwards.
ACGGCGAAGACACGCGTCTTGCGTTCCCAGCTTGGTATGGCCAGGACGTGGTAGCCACGGTGCATCAGCCAGGCCGGGAACCCCTTGATGACCAGTCCCCGGTACTGGAAGATGCCGCGGCCGAGCCCGAGTGTGGCCACCACACCGAGACTGCGGTGTACGTAGTCCTTGGTCGGACGGCCGCGCAGCGATGCCAGGATGTTCTTCGCCAGCAGCTTGCCCTGGCGGACGGCGTGCTGGGCGTTGGGCACGGTGTGCGCGCCTGGCCTCCCGGCCGCGAGATCGGGCACCGAGGCGTCGTCCCCCGCCGCCCAGACGTCGGGCACCACCTCGGTGTCCGTGGTGACCCGCAGATCCGCCCGTACGGTGAGCAGGCCCCGCTCGTCGACAGGCAGGTCGCTGTGGTTGTGCACGATCGGGTTGGCGGCGTTGCCGGCCGTCCACACCAGCAGGCCCGAGAAGTACTCGGTGCCGTCCGACAGCCGCACCCGGCCGTCCTCGGCGGAGACCAGCTGGGTGTTCAGGTGCACCCGCGCCCCCCGTTTCTCCAGTGAACGCACCACCCAGGCGCCCGGCCGGTCCGCGACCTCGGGCAGGATGCGGTCCCGTGCCTCGACCAGGTGGAAGGCCGGTTCGTCCGCGCCGATCTCCGGGTACTGCTTGAGCAACGCGGTCGCCAGGGCCAGCAGTTCACCAAATCCCTCCACTCCGGAGAATCCGCCACCGACGACGGTGACGGTGAGTAGTCTGGTGCGTTCGGGCCCGCGCGGCAGACTGGCCGCACGGTCGAACGAGGTGAGGAGGCGGTCGCGGATCGCTACGGCCTCCTCGACGTGCTTGAGTCCGTACGCCTGATCGCTCAGCCCCGGGATCGGGAAGGTCCGGGTGACCGCCCCCGCCGTCACGACCAGCACGTCGTAGTGCAGGTCGAGGGATGGCCCGGACTCCGGGCGGACCGTGACCGTGCGCGCGCTGTGGCGGATCTCCGTCACCGAGCCCGCCACCAGACGCGTGTAGTGGAGGTGACGGCGGAGCGAGACCGCCGCGTGCCGGGCCTCCACCGAACCGGCCACGACCTCGGGCAGGAAGGGCTGGTACGTCATGTACGGGCGCGGGTCGACGACGGTGACGCGCGCCTCGCCCGGCCGCAGCCTCTTCTCCAGGCCCCACGCGGTGTAGAAGCCCGCGTACCCGCCGCCCACGATCAAGATCTCACGCACGGTGTCCTCTGTTCCTCTCGGTCCTAACCCTCTAGACCGGTCGTCGGCACTCGGTGTGACACGGTGGTCGGATCACGTGCCAGGGCTGCGTGGGCGCCCTCTTCACCCGCATGTCAGTTTCGTAGACCAGGGAGCGCGGTGGCCGTACTGGACGGTGTACATCCTCTTGGACCACTGGCCGACGCCGCAGCCGAGGTCGAGGACGCGCGTGCCGGTGACGTCGCCTAGGGCGTGCAGGTGCGCGCGGCGGGGATGGAGTACGTGCCCCGAAGCCGGGGTTCGGCGCCGATCTGCGGGTCGTGCTCGCTCTGGTAAGCGTTGCCGATCCGGTTCCAAGGCCGCCGGTTGGCGGGGATGTTGTCCACGCGCCGACTCCAGCACTGCCTGCTGGGGCCGATCAACACGATTAGCCGGTAGCCCGTCACACCGTGCTCCGTAGCTATCCCAAAGTTGTCACAAGGTAATTCGCGGTCCGGTCAAGCATGCGAGCACGGATGAGCACCAGCGGTGACTCACACCGAAAAATATGCATCTCATTTACCAGTTTGGAGTCGGCATGCTGTCCGAACGGTCCGCGCAGATCGTCCGCACCACGCTCCCCGCCGTGGGGGCCTCCCTCAGCACCATCACGGAGCTGTTCTACCGCCGTATGTTCGAGGAACGGCCGGAGCTGCTGCGCGACTTGTTCAACCGGGCGAACCAGGCCAGCGGCACCCAGCGCGAAGCGCTCGCCGGTGCCGTCGCCGCCTTCGCGACAGCGCTCGTGGAACGCCCCGACGAGCGCCCTGACGCGGTGCTGGGCCGCATCGCGAACAAGCATGCCTCGCTCGGCATCACCTCCGACCAGTACACGCTGGTCGCCCGTCACCTCCTCGGGGCCGTGGCCGAGGTCCTCGGCGACGCCGTGACCCCGGAGGTAGCCGCCGCCTGGGACGAGGTCTACTGGCTCATGGCCAACGCCCTGGAGGCGCGCCTGTACGCGCAGGCGCGGGTCGAGGACGGCGCGGTCTGGCAGGCCATGGAGGTGGCCGAACGCCACGAGGAGACGCCGGACGCGGTCTCCCTCGTCCTGCGTCGCGCCGACGGTGTGCCGACCGGCCCATTCGTCCCCGGCCAGTACGTCAGCGTTCGGGTCGAACTGCCTGACGGAGCCCACCAGATACGGCAGTACAGCCTCTCCTCGGCGCCCGGCCTCAAGACCTGGCGCATCACCGTCAAGCGGGAGTGCTCCGCCGACGGCCGGGTGCCGGAGGGCGAGGTCTCCTCCTGGCTGCACGCCCACGCCCGGCCCGGCGTCACGCTCCAGGTCTCCCTTCCCTTCGGCGACCTCCTGCTCGCTGAGGGTGACGGCCCGTTGCTGCTCGCCTCGGCCGGCATCGGCGTCACCCCCATGCTGGCGATGCTGGACCATCTGGCCGCCACCTCGCCCCACCGGCCCGTGACCATCGTTCACGCGGACCGCTCCCCCGTGGACCATGCCCACCGGCTCGAACTCGTCGAACTCGTCGGGCGGCTCGCGCACGCCTCCCTGCACGTCTGGTACGAGGACATCGACCACCCCGACGCCGTCGCGGACCACATCAACGAGGGCCTGGCCGACATCGCCCGCCTCTCCCCTGCGCCCGACGCCACGGCGTTCCTGTGCGGCCCGCTGGCCTTCATGAAGGCCGTCCGCTCCGACCTCCTCGCACACGGGCTGAGCCCCCAGTCCGTCCACTACGAGGTGTTCGGTCCCGACCTCTGGCTCAGCAAGTAGTCATCCGGCCGTGGGGCGGACACCGGAAGGAACCCCACCAGTGAGCGAGACGGTGGGCTCGGGGCCGCAGACGGACGCCGCGCACGGACCTCAGGGAACACCCCGGCCACAGCACCGCCCGGACGCGGCGCCGTCGGGACACGGCCCCGCCAAGGCGCTGCACGCCGACGCGGAACGCAACCGCGAACGCATCCTGGCGGGCGGCCCGCCGGCGCCTGTCCCATGAGTGACTCGGCGTCCCGATGACCGCCATCGCACGCGAGGCCGGCGTCGGCAACGCCACGCTTCCGCCGGTTCGGCATGAGGGAGCACCTCATCGACGCCGCTTTCACGGACCGTGTGGAGGCGCACCACAGCCTTGTGACCGCCTGCTCGGACGATCCGGACCCCTTGCAGGGCTTCGCCGACTACGTCCGCGGTCTGTGCGCCCTGCAGACCGCGGACCCGACCTTCGTGGAGGTCCTGACCATGACCTTTCCCGGGGGCGCCGTGGAGACCCGACGCGCCGAGGCGACCCGCGGCGCGCTCGGAATCATCTCCCGGGCCAGGGGCTTATCTGCGTGAGGCCTTCGACGGCCGCGATCTCACCCAGGTGCTGCTGGCCAATACCGGGACCCTGCGCGCCAGCGGCGCCACGGCCGCCAAGGCCTCGCACCGCCTCGTGGCACAACTGCTGCGCGCCTGCGCCACCGCCGACACTCCCGTCGAACCGGCACCGGAGGCTCCGCAGCGCACGGAGCTCTACCACGCCATGATCAGAGTCAGCCGAAGAACTGCAGGATGAAGGCGCCGCTGAATGCCCGGCCGGAGGTGTAAGAGACGACTTGGTCGGGGGAGCGAGCGCGGTCAGCTCGCCAACCTACCGGCCGGCAGGCGAAGTCCCGGCGCGATCCGCCGGCCGGGCAAACCAGCGGTGGCGTCGGCGTGCAGGTCGGAGGGGCAGCGCATACTCCGCGTCCGGGCCGGGCTGCGGCTCAGGCGGGGAAGGCGAACAGCCGGTACTCGGATGTCGTCGTGAAGCCGAAACGTCGGTACAACGGTTCGCCCGCAGAGCTGGCCGCCAGCGCGGCGCAGCGCATCCCGCGCTCCCACCCCACCTGGAGCGCGGCGGCCGTCAGGGCCGCACCGACGCCCCGCCGACGCTGTGTTTCGGTCACGTGGACGAGGAAGATCCCGGCCACCCCGTGGGCGGTGATCACCACGGTTGTCCCGACCACTCGGCCGTCCAGCACGGCGGCCAGCCGGATGATGTCGGCGTTGTCCTCGCGCCGCGCCTCGATGCGCACCATCTCAGCCTCCAGCCCGGACTCGACACCCATCGACGCCCGGTACGTCCGGACCAACTCGGCCAGCTGTTCATCGCCCCGGACCGGCTCCACCCGCAAACCGGTGCGAGCGGTGTGCGGGACTGTGCCCGGGTCGGCCCGTTCGTCGAGCGGGAGCACCATCACGGGGAGGGTCGTGAGCTCTCGTCCACCGTGATACCGCAGGACGTCGGCGGTGTCCTCGGGGCTGTCGGGTCCGACCCACCACCACCAGGGAACGTTCGCGAACTCCTTGCGGACGGCCGTCACGTCCGCCCCGTACGCGGACACCGACCGTATGCGTACGACGCCGTTGAACTGCGGGGTGGCAAGCCCGCTGCGGAACTGGTCGACGGTGTTGCCCACTCGGCTCTGCGTGCCCCATCCCATGAGGTACTGACGGAAGTTGGCGAACACCGATGCCATGACGCCAAGTTCCCGCGAAGCCTCAGTGCTTCGTGTCCCGTTGTTCGACGTGCTGATCGGGCTTGCCGGATCCACGGTTGCTGTCTTCCTCATCTCGTGGTTCTGCACATCACAGTGTGCGTTGTGGTTGCGGCCGGCGTTCCGCGGCCTTGACTGTCCTCCGGAGCGAGGATCATGGCCGTGTTCTGAAGTCCGGAGGCGGCTGGCGTTCAGGCTCCCGAAGGCACCCTCCGGCCGGTCGCCTTACACATGGCGCGGCCGGGGGAGCGATTCACTCGTGACGTAGTCCCTGCGGTCGCGTCGAACGCCACAAGGCCGGCAGGGTCAACAGGGTGACACCGAGGGAGACGGCCGCCCCGATGCCGGCTATGGCCAGTAGGGTGCTCCAGTTGTGCGTCACAGGCCTTCCGGCGAGATCGAGCAGCGTGCTGCCGAGGGCCGTCCCGATCGACTCCGCCACGAGCAAACCAAGTCCGACGGGAAGTACGGACTGCAAGAAGACGGATGTGGCGAGCGTACGACGGGGCGTGCCGAACGCGACGAGTACGGACAGGACTCGTGCGCGCTCACGGACCTGTTCGAGCGCACCAAGCAGCATGCTCGCTGCGATCAGTACCAGCACGGCGGTTACCCCGGCCAGCAGAGCCCGCCTGACTCCGTCGAGGGCAGGGTCGCCCTGGGACCTTCCAGGAAAGTCGACGCTGAAGGCCGGGTCGAGCCGGGCTGCTGCGGTGCGGATGTGATCCTGCACGTCTTTGAACCCGGTCGCATAGGTGAGGGCGACCGTACTGACGGCGTGTGCGATGGCGGTGTGCCCGGCCGCCCAGGGAGTGGCCAGCAGGGTCCGTTCAGAGGAAACCGCTGCCGGATAGGCGGGGGTCGCACGGACGGTTGCGGTGATGTGCGGCACTGTCCAGCGGGAGCCGTACATGTCCATGCGCAGTTTCATGCCGGTGGCCCAGGTGGTCATGTCGGGCATGGTGTCTGTGGCCGGAGAAGCGGTGAGAAAGGCGTCCCCGTCCGAACAGGAAGACAACTGTGCCAACAGGCGCAAATGAGCGCAGTCGGCGATGAGGACGGCCTGGGGGAACCCACCGTTCAGGGGGCTCACCGACAACTCCTTGAACTCAATTGCCCGTTGGACGCCAGGAGTCGTGGCGAGCACAGGGGCGTACTGCGCCCCTCGCGTGCCGCCGTCGTCGAGGCGGGCGATAGCGACGCGTGTGGAGGCGGAGGGGCCGTGTGCCCCTCGGGCGGTGCTGTCCACGGGGTTCTGGGAGAGTCCGGTGAGGAGGGTTTGAAGGGCCACGGCCCCTGCCACGGCAACCGCGATTCCGTTGACCGAGCGGGTGGCGGAATCGCTGTTCAATTGCAGTCCACGCAGAGCTAGTTGCCAAGGCAGCGGGCCGAAGCCGCCGAACAGTCGGGTCAGGCGTTCCACGGCCCAGGGCAGCACCGCGGTGACTCCGACGAGCAGCGAGAGCATGCCGATGAGCACCAGGACGACCCCTGAGGTGCCGTTCAGGTCGGTAGGGCTGCGTACGGAGATCCGCAGCAAAATCAGTCCGAGCAGAGGAAGTGCTACACGCCACCACAGGCGTCGCGAGGTGCTGCCAGACTTCCGGACGACTCCAAGAGGCTCTACGGCCACCTTATGCATCGACAGTTGTGTGATGCCGAGGGAGAGCGTGAGCACGGCGACGACCACGAGCGCCGCCAGCAGGGGCTGTGGCGTGAGATCTTCGGTGAAGACACCGAGCCCCTGTATCTGCACCGTTCCTGCGAACTGACGTCCCGTCATAAACAGGAGCGCACCCAGGGCGATACCTGCCAGTGTGCTGAGCGCGACCTCGCCTGCTGCGATGGTGGCGGTCATCCTGCGGTTCGCGCCGACCAAGCGCAGGGCGGCCAGCCGCCGGTCCCGTCGCTCACCACCGAACCGTACGGCCGCGGCTATGAAGGCACCGACGGGGAGGAGCAGTACGACGATTCCTGCGATGCAGAGGAGGACGAGTTCAGGGGGAAGGGGCTTCTTCGCGTAGGCTTTACCGAAGTGGTCGAGCCGACGCGCTTGCCCTGCATCCGCCGCCATGTGGTTCGCGACCAGATAGAAGACGTGCTCGCCCGGATCGAGCAGACCTGCATCGCCGATCTCACCCGCGATGGGATGGGCGAGGCGCTCACGCAGCAGTCCGTTTCCCGGTGCGGCCAAAAGTTCGTGCAGTGCGGGGGACACGACCATCTCCCCGGGGCGAGGGTAGCGCTGGACTCCCGGCGGTAGCGGTGCCGCGGGCCCCTCCGGCTGCACCATGCGCCCTCTGATCTTCTTGCCCCGGAACACGGTGTCGATGTCCCTGATAAGAACAGTGTGATCCGAGCGCGTGGTGGCGCGGTCGCTGAGGTTGACATCGATGCGGTGGTGGATCCGCTGGTCCCGGTGGTGTCTGACGGTCGGCACCGACGCGGCGAACAGCAACATGGCCACACCCAGCCCCACCCCGACGGCTGTAAAAGACGTGCGGATCGCGCTGTTCCGCCCGCCGAAGAGTGCGAGTCGAGCGCCGAGAGCGAGCGCGCGGAGACCTCCGAGGCGCCGACGTGCAGGTGGGATCACAATGTTCCTCTCGTACCTACTAGGGGCAGGGTGCCGTCTCGCGGCGCAGGGGTGGGCAGTCGCGGAGCGTGAGCGCCATCTGCGATGTCCAGGTCGACTATACGCTGTGCGTATAGTCGGGGTACACGGTACCAACGCATCGTCGTGCAGCGTGTCACACTTTGGCTGATGGGGCGGGCGACTCCTGTCCAACGACGTCTCTTCGCGTCAGCAATACCACTGCTTCTCAGTGCTGCTGTGACGGGGTCGTTTTGCCCTGTCCGAGAGGTCGTAAGACGGCTGGCCTGCCCTGCGCTCAGCCACGGGTCCCGCACCACAAACTGTGCAAAGGAATTCGGTGTCGTGAAGGTGAACACGCTGACGTTCACGGGTGTCGCCGACAACCCGTTCTGGGATCAGTGAGCCTTTTCCAACTTCATTTTGAGCCGGGGAGGTGGAGGGTGAGGACGGCTTGGACGAGACTGGTCATGTGCGTGCTCGAGCACCGGAGCTTGCGCAGCAACCGCCAGGTCTTGAGTGTGTCGACGGCAGGTTCGACCAGGGCTCGGATCTTGGCCTGCGAGACGTCCGGCCGGGTCGGCGAGGATCACCCACTCCCCGTCTCGTGCACACGCGTGGATCGGGGCACTGGTTCCTTGTGCGCCGTCATGATCGGGACAGGATCGGCAGCTGGGACCAGCGGCCGCCCGCGCTGTCCTTCCCCCGTCGCCCATCACGAGATGGGGCGAGGCCGACCTCGTTCCTCGCTGCGCGAGGCACTGACCGACCTGGTGCGGCTGGACCGGGTGCACCGGATCTGGGCACTGTATGCCGTCACCCATAGGTACGCCGTCCCCGCGGACTCGTGATGTCCGTCGGTTCTAACTCACCGTGCCCGTGCGCTGTCGAGGACGTCCGGCAGGGCTCTTCGGGTGCTGATGCCGAGCTTCACATAGACCTTCCGCAGGTGCCATTCCACGGTATGGGGGCTGATGAACAGCTCCGCGCCGATCCGTGCATTCGTCATGCCGTCGGCGGCGAGGGCTGCGACCTGCGACTCCTGCGGGGTGAGAGCGTTCGCCGGTGTGGTCTCCCGCGCGGTCACCTGCTCGCCGGTGGCTATCAGCTCACGGCGGGCCCGTTCGGCGAACGCGTGAGCCGGCATCGCGTCGAACATGTCGTGGGCCGTGCGGAGGTGCTCGCGGGCCTGCGCGCGGCGCTGTGCGCGCCGCAGCCACTCGCCGTACAGCAGGTGGGTGCGTGCCACCTCCACGACAACCCCGCCGCGGCCGAATTCCTCGATCGCCGTGCGGTACAGGCGGTCGGCCGCCTCACCGTCGGCCAGCAGCGCCTCACTGCGTGCGCTCGCACCCCGCGCCCATCCGGAGTCGGCGGCGCGGGTGAGTTCGGTAAGGCGGGCCAACGAGGCGCGTGCCTGGTCGATTTCACCGCAACGCGTCGCGGCCTCCACATGTTCGACCAGCGACAGACCAGTGAAGTTGAACCCGTCGTGCTCGATACCGGTGCGGGCGGCCTCGATCGCCTCTTCGTAACGGGCCAGTCCGTTGAAGAGCACGCCCTGGATGTAGCCCATGGCACCGAGCAGGGATACTTCGCCCCGCTGCACGGCGCGCTCTCTGGCTTCTTCGATGATGCCAGCGGCGACATCCGCCTCACCCCGCCATGCGGCCAGGACGAGCGCGGCGTATTTGTGCGGGGCGTGACCGGTCGCTGCGGCGATCGCGTCGGCCTCGTCGATCATCCGGTCGGCCTCGGCGAAGTCGCCGTAGTGGATGTGCACCCCGCCCGCGTAGATCAGAGCCGGCGGCAGGCTGCCGAGTGCTCCAATGTCGCGGGCCAGACGCACTGCGCGAGTCGAGAGTGTGTCCCAGGCATGCAGGTCCCAGGCCCAGTGGATGAACGACTCAAGCGCGACCGGGGCCAGCAGCAGCCACCGTACGGTCGCCTCCCGCGTGCGGAGCTCTTCGTGCTCGAGCAGGTCGAGTGCCTCGCGCAGGGCCGGGACGGCCGTCTCCGAGCCGTCCGCGAGCAGGGCCGCCACACCGTCCAAGAGAGCGTCCGCGGCCTTGGAGCCCGAAGAGGGCGCCCCGGAGGCGCGGGCCGCGATCGCCCCGGCGCGGGCGCCTGTCGGACCATGGACCCGGCCGGCGAAAATGGTCGCGCTGATCGCCTCCAGGTAGGTCTCGCGCGCCAGGGGAGATCCGGCCGCGGTGAACCGTGCGGCCGCCTTCAGGAGCAGTGGTGCCGCCTCGTCGCTGCGGCTGCGGGCGAACAGGATTCTGGCCCGCAGACGTGCCAGGCGGGCCCGGTCCAGGACGCTGAGGGGATACAGGTCGGCCACCGCGGCCAATTCCGTGGCCCGTTCGGGCGCGGCGGCCGAGAAGTGCGCCTCGGCCGCCGCAAGGGCCCGGCGCCCTCGCGACCAGGGATCGGGCGTCGCCTCCACCGCGCGTTCCAGCAGAACCGCCTCGGCCGCAATGCCCCCGCGCTGCCGGGCGCGGTCGGCGGCCTGCTCCAGTCCTGCGGCGACCTCCTCGTCCGGCCCGTCGGCCGCCTGCGCGGCGTGCCAGGCACGCCGATCGGGGTCCAGGAGGGGGTCCGTGGCCTCGGCCAGGGCCCGGTGCACCGCACGTCGATCCTCCGGCTCGGCTCCGTGGTAGACCGCCGAACGGACCAGCGGGTGCCGGAACCGTACGGGCTCGCCGAACTCGATCAGGCCGGCTGCCTTGGCCGGTGCGGCGTCCGGAGTGATGCCGAGGGAAGCGGCCGCGCGGATCAATAGGCGCACGTCGCCAACCGGTTCCGCCGCAGCGATCAGCAGCAGCGTGCGGGTCGCGGCCGGCAGCGCACCGAGCCGCCCGGCGAAATCACGCTCGACGCGGCTGGCCACCGGCCCTTGGACGACCGGGGCACTCGACGCGTCGACGCCGTAGGCCAGTTCGGCGGCGCTGCGGCCACGGGAGAATTCCAGCAGCGCCAGGGGGTTGCCGTGTGTCTCGGCCACGAACCGGTCCCGGACCCGCTCCTCCAACCGTCCCCCCACAGCTCCCTCCAGGAGTTCTCCCGCCGAAGCGGCGTCAAGTCCCCTGAGTTGCAGCGCCGGCAGGCCTGCGAGCGCGGACTGCCCCTCGGGGTCGCGGACCGCGAACACCATGGCGACCGGCTCCGCGAGCAGTCGCCGGACCACGAACTCAAGTGTCTGCAACGACACTTGATCCAGCCACTGGGCGTCGTCCACCAGCACCAGCACCGGCCGAGTCTCCGAGGCGCGGGTGAGCAGGGTCAGCACGGCGAGGCCGACCAGGAAACGGTCGGGCGGATCGCCGACAACCGTCCCGAATGCCACGCGCACGGCGTCACGTTGGGGTTGCGGCAGTTCTTCGACACCGTCCAGGAACGACGCGCACACCTGGTGCAGGCTCGCGTAAGGGAGCTCCATGTCGGCCTCGACACCGCGCGCCCAGGTCACCTGCACCCGGGACGCCTGCGCAGCCATGTACTCCAGCAGCACCGACTTGCCGATGCCCGCCTCGCCCCGGACGACCATGACGCGGGAATCGCCGGCCCGAAGGCCGGCCAGCAGGTTGTCGAGCGCCGTGCACTCACGCTGCCGGCCGACCAGAGCGGGAAGCGGGCTGGCGATCATGCGACTCGGCTCCTCGGCGGGATCCGGGAGAACAGTGCTCCCACAGCGGTGTTCGAAAGAATCCTTGTCACGATACCTGCGGCCCTTCCCCCTCGGTGAGGACAGACGGTGTGACTACTTCCACGCCCGGACACACGCTGAGGTTGTCACAAATCGGGGGCCTGGCCGGTCGATCCCAACCAATGATCCTGTCCGTTCGCTGTCGTAGGAGGACGCATGTCTTCGCTCCGACACCAGCTCACCACGTCCGTCCTCGTGGTGGGAAGCGGTGCGTCAGGCCTCCGAGCGGCCATCGAAGTCGCCGAGGCCGGTGTCGCGGTCGTCGTGGTCACTCAATGGGCCCGCGAAGACACCCCGGACGCCATGGTGTGGTCCGCGACGACCGGCGTGCGCCGCACATCCCTGTGGCCCGCCCCGAACGGAATCACCGAGCCGTGGCGCGACGCGTCCGATGATGCGGGACCCGCCGTGTAAGGGCGATCGACAGCGGCGCGAAATCTTTGTGCGCCGCCCTGTCACAGATGCCGGGGCCGCCTGGTCAGGAGGGTACGAACCATCGCGACCGGTGCCGTGGACGAGGCCGCCGCAGACCCCCGGGCGCCGTGCGAGATCAATGAAGGGAAAGTCCATGAAGATCGTAGTGATCGGCGGAACCGGACTCATCGGTTCCAAGGTCGTCTCCAAGCTCAACGAACACGGTCATGAGGCGGTGGCAGCCTCCCCGAACACCGGAGTCAACGCGGTCACCGGCGAAGGCCTGGCCGACGTCCTGAAGGGCGCCTCCGTCGTCGTCGACGTCTCCAACTCCCCCTCCTTCGACGACGACGCGGTGATGGAGTTCTTCCGCGCCTCCACCACCAACCTGCTCGCCGCGGAGGCTGCCGCTGGCGTCACGCACCACGTGGCTCTGTCCGTCGTGGGCACCGACCGTCTCCAGCAGTCCGGCTACTTCCAGGCCAAGCAGGTCCAGGAGGACATGATCCGGGACTCCGGAGTGCCGTATTCGATCGTCCACGCCACGCAGTTCTTCGAGTTCGCCAAGACCCTCGCGGACTCGGCGACCAGCGGTGAAACGGTGTCCGTCGCCCCCATCAAGATCCAGCCCATCTTCTCAGGCGACGTGGCCGCGGCCGTCGGCCGCACGGCGGTCGGCACTCCGGTCAACGGAATCGTCGAGGTCGCCGGCCCCGACACCTTCACCCTGGAGGACTTCATCCGCAAGGGCCTCGCGGCCCACAACGACCCCCGCACGGTCGTGACGGACCCGAAGGGTCTCTACTGGGGCGCCGCCCTCAAGGAGTCCGACCTGCTGCCCGGCCCCGACGCACAGCTCGGCGAGACGCACTTCGCCGACTGGAGCAGCAAGCAGTAACGGCGAGCACGGAGCCCACGGCCCCGAAATCGCAGCAACGTCACGTCAGTTCATTTCCCGTCACTTGACTCTCAGGATCCCTGCATGGACGCGCGCATCAACTACTTCGGCAACGCTCTCGCGGGCAAGGTCATGAAACACCTCAACTCGGCCGGAGCCGCTGTGCACTCGGCGCTTCCCGTCGCCACCCAGGAACTTGTGAAGATCCGGGCCAGCCAGATCAACGGCTGCGGGTTCTGCACCGACATGCACACCAAGGACGCCGTCGCCGCGGGGGAGGACCAGCAGCGGCTGCACCTGGTCGCCGCCTGGCGCGAAGCCACCGTCTTCACCGACGCTGAGCGCGCGGCGCTGGAGGTCACCGAGCAGGGCACCCGCATCGCCGACGCGGCGGGCGGGGTGTCGGACGAGGCCTGGGCCAACGCCGCGAAGCACTACGACGAGGACCAGCTCGCCGCGCTGATCTCGTTGATCGCGATCATCAATGCCTACAACCGCATCAACGTCATCAACCAGCAGCCCGCCGGCGGCTACAAGCCGGGCATGTTCGGCTGACCCGCGCGCTCCGGCCCGCCGGACGCCCACCGTCCGTCTCCTGCTCGCCCCGGCCCACCGAGCGGGAGACAGACCCCCGGACGCCCTGCGTCCACATGACGCCACACCGCGAACCACAGCACCCCGGGTCCCATGCGAAGGCCCACGCGCGAACCACCGCACCCGGGCATACGCGACGCGCCACCCACCACCCCCACCCAGCGCACCCGTGCGTAGACGAGAAGACCGACCCGCCGCACCCGCTGCCCGGCACGAACGCACCGGCCGCCTCCTGGCCCACTGTCCCAAGGAGACGACATGCACCCCTCCCCCGCCCCGAGCGACCCGGCCCTCCTGCGCATCGCCAGCGCCCGTGGCCGATGGACCCTTCTGGCCACCGTCCTCGGCTCCAGCGTGGTGCTGCTCGGCTCGTCCGTCACCAACGTCGCGTTGCCGCACATCGGCGACGACCTCAACGCCGACCTCGCCGCACTCCAGTGGACCGTGAACGCCTACATGCTGACCCTAGCGGGACTCATCCTGCTGGGCGGATCCCTGGGCGACCGCTTCGGCCGACGCCGGATCTTCGTCCTGGGCATCATCTGGTTCGCTGCGGCGTCCCTACTGTGCGGACTGGCTCCCGACACGACCACGCTCATCGCCGCCCGCGCGCTCCAGGGCGTCGGCGGAGCGCTGCTCACCCCCGGCTCACTGGCGATCATCGAAGCCTCCTTCCACCCGGACGACCGGCCGCGCGCCATCGGCCTGTGGTCCGGGTTCGGCGGCATCGGGGCGGCACTCGGGCCGTTTCTCGGCGGATGGCTCGTCGACGGCCCCGGCTAGCGCTGGACCTTCCTGCTGACGATCCCCCCGGCGCTGCTGTGCGTGCCCCTGGCAATGCGCCACGTCCCGGAGTCCGTCGGCAGGCCTCAGCAGCCCACCGTCCCGGCCGGTACCCACACTCCGTCCCGGCGGGGCTTCGACCTCGGCGGTGCGGCGCTGGGCGCGCTGACGCTCGCTCTGGCCACCTACGCGCTCACCGAAGCCCGTTCCGGCGGGCCCGTCGCCCTTGCCGCGGCCGCGGGCAGTATCGCGGCCGCGGCCGCGTTCCTGCTGGTGGAGCGGCGCAGCAGCGACCCGATGATGCCCCTGTCGATCTTCTCGTCCCGGCCGTTCACGGCCATCAACCTGATCACCCTGTGCGTCTACGCCGGGCTGGGCGGGTTCTTCTTCCTGACCGCCCTGCAACTGCAGATCGTCGCCGGCTACTCGGCACTGGCGGCGGGCGCCGCCATGTTGCCGAGCACGGTGCTGATGCTGCTGTTCTCCGCCCGCTCCGGGACACTCGCCCAACGCCTGGGCCCGCGCATCCCGCTCACCGTCGGCCCTTTGGTGTGCGGGGCGGGCATGGTGATGACGGCGCGGGTGGGCACGCACGCCCCCTACTTCGCCGACGTTCTGCCCGCCCTGCTCGTGATGGGGACGGGCATGGTCATCATGGTCGCTCCGCTGAGCGTGACGCTGCTGGCCTCGGTCCAGGCCGCCGACGCGGGCCTGGCCAGCGGAATCAACAACGCGGCCGCACGCGCGGCCGGGCTGGTCTCCGTGGCCGCGCTGCCGCTGCTGGTCGGCATGAGCCCGGACGCCTCCCGCTCCCCCGACTCCTTCGACACGGCGTTCAACCGGGCCATGCCCCTGTGCGCGGGCCTGCTGGCCATCGGCGCGGCGATGGCCTTCGCCCTGCTGCGCGAAACCGCCGACACCTCTGACGCACGGCATGGCCGGGCTCACGGCTGGCTGATGGAGCCGCCGCTGGTGTCGCGCTTCGCCCATCACCGGGCTCTCGACTAGGTCGAGCGCCGAGATCCCCCGGCCGGGGCGCATTTGCCAGCCGGTTCCCGCTCTCCCCGGCGGGAACCGGCTTCGTCCGTAGGCCGGGCCGGTCCTGCGGGTCGGCAGAACATCAAACCCCGCCCCCTCCGTCGCAGGACAGATGAAGCACCGCCACATCGTCCCGTAGCCCACCGAACGGGGCGGCCAGCAGCGATACGCCGCCTACCAGGGCGTCGACGAACGTTTGCGCCTCCAGATGCGCGAGCCGACCGGCAAGCCTCAGCAAGCCCTCCTCCCCGAGCCGTCCGCCGGCCGTACGACCTTCGTAGAGCCCGTCGGTGAACAGCACGACGCCGTCCCCGTCCGGCATCGCCATCTCGCTCTCGCGCCAGTCCCCTTGCCCGGGGAAGAGTCCCAGCGGGAGACCTGGCGGCGGCTCCACCCAACGGACCTCTCCCCTGTGCCGGTGCAGAAAGCCCGGATGGCCGGCGGTGACCGTCCGCAGGGTGCGGCGGTGGGGCGACAGGACCAGGGACACCACGGTCGCGTAGGTCTCCTCCTCCGCTCGTTCCTCGGTCAGGATGCGTTCGAGCAGTTGGACTTGTTCCAGCTGGCTCTGCCCGCACAGCACGGCCGTGCGCCATGCCAGGCGCAGGTGGACACCGAGGGCGGCCGCAGCGGCACCGTGCCCGGACACATCTCCCATGACCACGTGGACGCTGCCGTCGTCGCCGCGCACCACATCGCAGAAGTCACCGCCCAGCAAAGTGTGCGCGCGACCCGGCGCGTAGTGGAAGGCGGTCGTGAAGCCGTCGGCCTGCAGCGTCAGGTCGGGCAACAGGCCCCGTTCCAGCAGGGCGTTGTCCCGCGCGATCTCCTCGCCCGCCACGGTGCGCCCCGCGACGGCACGTTGCAGCGCCACCCAGATCTTCCCGCAGAACTCGTCGGGGGCGCTGCTGCGGTGATCGGCCCGGCCGTGCACCGAGCCGGCGACAGAGCGGAAGGCGTGGGACGCATACGTACCCTCAAGAACGAGCACGGCCGCGTCGGGGGCGTGGCGCCGTACCCGGGTGACGACGTCGGCCAAGGTCCGTCCGCCCGGTGTGCTGCCCACCAGAACGCACAGCGGGCCGTGGGTGCCGGACGTGCGGCATCCTTCCTCGACGCTCGTGTGCCAAACCAGCGCGTCGGCCAGCCGGTCCGGAAGCAGCCGCCGGACGTGGACCGCGTCCTGTTCATCCTGGGACAGCAGAACCACGCGGAGGTCGCGGCAGAAGGAGAAGTCCCCACGGGGACGGGCCTCGCGAGCCCGATGTCCTCCACAGCGATCGACGGCCGGAACGTCCGGCCGCGGAATGGGGATGCTCATGTGTGGTCTTTCGTGCGGCGAGAGGCAATGGCGGCTCCACGCACGAGTGTCGGCGGCTCGCGAAACGCACACCCTTTTTCTCCTGCCTGGCCCGATCTGTTCGCTCATGAGACAGGGGCACACACGTATCTGTGACACCAAGATCTCCATCCACGAGTCGCGCCACGGCAGTTGACGGGGACAGCTGTAACAGGCCGATTCGCTGTCACGATCCGGGGCGCTGCCCAGTCAATGGAGAAAGGGCGGAACTCCTCGCGGAGCCCCACTCACTTTTGCCGCCATCGCCGCTGGCAGAGAACGGAGATGAGACCTCATGTTCAGCACACGCCGAGACTCCCGCACCTGGTTGGTCGGGCTGCCCTGCCGGTCGGACGACTCCCAGATCGTCTGGCTGTACTACGTCGTCGGCGAGGCGCCGGACAGCGCCGAAGCCCTGTGCGCAGCGGTGCACCGGGCCAACAGCGCCTCCGAGCGGGACGCCCGCGGCCAGGTGCCCGTGGAACCCGATCGCGCCGAGGTGCGGCGAATACGACAGCACATCCTGGGCGACTTCGCCCTGGAAGCCTGCTGAACCCAGGATGTGTCAGCCGCGGCCCCGCCCCGGGCCACCCGCCCCACTGTGGGTACGACGCCTCCGGCTGTCACAAGCGCGCCCCCTGTCCGGTCAGTACGGGGATTGGTGTCCGACACGATCCGAGGAGGACCGGGAAGATGTCCCAAGGCGTTGATCTTCAGGCGGACCCCGCCACCGTCGCGGCGTCGCTCACGGCGGAGGCGACGGCTCTTGAAGGGCGGCTGCGCCAGCTCCGTGAGGCCGTTCATGTCGTGAACACACGTATCGCGTCGATCGCCGAGTCCCTCCAGACCCTGCGCGGCACCGCGACCACACACGGTGGAGGTGAGCGTCGCTCCGGATCCCCGGAGGACGCCCTCCCTCGCGGTTGAACACTGCGCGAGCCTCTCAGGCCCGCGCCAGCACCTCCTGAAGCACCCATTCGTTACCGTCCGGGTCGCTGAACTCGGCGTAGGAGTGATAGTCACGACGCTGCGGGTCGGGTCCCTCGACCCGCTTCTCGTCGGTGCTGCGGTGGAACACACCGCTCGTGTCATGGAAGATTTTGCCGGTCACCACGCCCCTCGCTTCGAGTTCGCGGCAGGCCTGCTCGATGTCGGAGACGACGAGGTGCAGGCCCCGCACCGAGCCTGGGGCCGCCGTAGTGACTCCGGTCCCGAAAAGGATCGAGCACGCCGATCCCGGGGGCGTCATGTGCACCACGCGATAGGAGGCGTCGATGGCATGGTCGGCATCCAGTCGGAACCCGACGGTCTCGTAGAACGACTTAGCCCGGTCGACGTCCGAGACGGGCAGTACCAGGACGGCCAGCTTGAGCTGCATGACGTCGGCGCTCTCGCCGGCGGGCAGCTTGCCCGCCTCGGCTGACGCGTCCTCGCCCACAGCGCGGGTCCCGGCCTGCGCGGCGTCCTTCACCTCCTCGATCTCCACCCGGTACCGGTGGATCCCGGCCCGCAGACTGTGGGCCACGACGGTCCAGCCCTCCACCACGCGCCACATCGCCTCCGTGCCTTGCAGGTACGTCCCGTCCGGCGCGGCGGCAGCCTGCAGTTCGGCATCCAGTGCCGGTTGCCGTTCGTGCGGCACGTGGAGTTCCAGGACGAAGCGGCGCAGAGACCGCGTGCCGTGCGCGGCTTCCGCCGCGGGCAGTGGTACGGCGGCTATCTCGCGGAGCCCGCCAAGCAGGGTGACATGCAGCATCGTCATGAGACCGTCACCGGTTCCCGTCCGTGCCGGCCCGCACGCTCACGAGCCCTCCTCGTCGTTGACCCAACTCATCAGCTTGCGCAGCTCCTTGCCGGTGGTCTCCAGCAGCAGTTCGGCGTCCTGCCGCTTGTACTCGGCGTACTTCTTCAGACCGCCGTGGTACTCGGCCATCCACTCACGGGCGAAGGTGCCGTCCTGGATCTCGGCGAGAACCTTCTTCATCTCGGCCTTGGTGGCGTCGGTGATGATCCGCGGGCCGGTGACGTAGTCGCCCCACTCGGCGGTCTCGGAGATCGACCAGCGCATCTTCTCCAGGCCGCCCTCGTACATGAGGTCGACGATCAGCTTCAGCTCGTGCAGGCACTCGAAGTACGCGATCTCCGGCTGGTACCCGGCGTCGGTCAGCGTCTCGAAGCCTGCCTTGACCAGGGCTGACACGCCACCGGCGAGCACAGCCTGCTCACCGAACAGGTCGGTCTCGGTCTCCTCGGTGAAGGTCGTCCTGATGACACCCGCACGGGTGCCACCGATGCCCTTGGCGTACGACAGGGCCAGCGGGAAGGCGCTTCCTGTGGCGTCCTGCTCGACCGCCACCAGACACGGAACGCCGCGGCCCTCCTCGTACTGGCGGCGCACCAGGTGACCCGGGCCCTTGGGGGCGACCATGCACACGTCCACGTTCGCCGGCGGCCTGATGAAGCCGAAGCGGATGTTGAAACCATGCCCGAAGAACAGCGCGTCGCCGTCCTTCAGGTTCGGGGCGATGTGCTGCTCGTAGATCTCGCCCTGGAGCGGGTCCGGGACGAGGATCATGATCACGTCGGCCTCGGCGGCGGCTTCCGTCACCGTCACCACACGCAGGCCCTGTTCCTCGGCCTTCGCCCGGGACTTGGAACCCTCGTACAGCCCCACGCGCACGTCCACACCCGAGTCACGCAGCGAGAGCGCGTGGGCATGACCCTGGCTCCCGTAACCGATGACCGCGACCTTGCGGCCCTGGATGATGGACAGGTCGGCGTCGGTGTCGTAGAACAGCTCGGCCATGGCAATCCCCTCGCTCGTAGCCGCCCGCATCGAACCGCGGGGGGAAGCACCCGCCGTCGAGCGACAGTCGAAACACTATTTCATTCAATGTTGTCACACGTCTTGTACTGTGCGAGTTCAGCAAGTAGGCGACGCATCTTCGAAGGAGTGTCGGAGAACCCGCTGAACTCCAGCTTCAGGGGCCCGGGAGTGTACCGACGACCCCGACACACGGTGTTTCCAGCACCGCGTTGCCACCACGCACGCCGCGTCGGCGAGCAGGCGAGGGCGAGGCCGATGTCCTGCGTCCGGGCCCGGACCGTCGACGCACGGTCCGTCTCCGGGTTCGTGCGCAGCGGAACGCCGGCGTGGTGCAGCACGGCCGCCATGCGGGCGTCGTCGGGGTGGATGACGCCGTAGACCTCATGTACCCCCAACACGACGGCGAACCGGCCGAGTTCCTCCAGGAGCCGGGTGCCCAGACCCCTGTTCTGCCAGGTGTCCTCCACCAGCAGCGCGGCCTCGGCGTCACCGTCGTCCGGCAGCAGATGCCCTATCGCGACGAGCCGCTCTCGCGGGTCCTGTACCGCCAGGTGCACGGAGTGGGGTCGGGACAGCAGCGGCCCCAGGTAGGTGTCGGGGTCGCCCACGGCCCGGTGGTAGCGGTGCCACCGGGCGGCGGCGGAGCACCGGCGGTGCAGAGCGGCCACACAGGGTTCGTCGTCCTGGTCGACGCGCACGATCCGCAGTCCCTGTCGCATGTCCCTCTCCCTCTCCCTCGCCCTCGGCACACCGCCGGTCGGCTGCGGCCCAGTCATCAGACCGCGAGACACGTGTGGTTGTGACGGTGTGCCGGCGGCAGGGGCGCAGCCGCGTTTCCGCCGGACTGTCACAGACGCCTGCACCCCTCGGTCTTCTGTGCTTGAGCGGGTCGGGCCCGCGGGACCGCCCGGGACGCGCGGCTCTCACGCGTCCGCCCTCAGCGACTTCGAGAAAGGCGGTTCCATGCCGATCGGCTCATTGACCGTTCTGGACGCCGGCCCCTTCGACGGGGTGGACCCCGACGACTATGTCAGGGCGGCCATGCAGTGGCACTTCGCTCCCGAGACGGGGTCCCGTTACTGGCTGGAACGGGTCGACCGGCCCGGTTTCGACCCCCGCCGCGACGTCAAGGGCGTAGTGGACCTTGCGCTCTTTCCCGATCTGACGGACGAGCTGCGCGATGTGCGGGTGGCCGATCTCATGCCTCGCGGCTACGGTCCGCAGGCCCGACCGCTGCACGTGTTCGAGAGCGGTGGCACGACCGGAGCGCCGAAGCGGGTCGTGCAGATGGACGACTGGGCGCGGCACGGCAGTGAGCAGGTGACCCGCCGGCTCCGGGACCACGGACTGCCCGTCGGCGCGCTGTGGCTGACCGTGGCGCCGACCGGCCCGCACCTCGTGGGCGATGTGCTGCAACGGGGCGCGGCAAGTCTCGGCAGCCCCGGGCTGGGGGTCGACATGGACCCCCGCTGGGTCAAGAAGCTCGTCGCCGCGGGCCGTCGCGACGAGGTCGACGCCTATACCGACCATCTCGTGGACCAGTGCCGGCGCATCCTGCTCGGCCAGGACATCGGTGTCATAGCCGCCACCACCCCGATGCTGGAGCGCTTCGCCAGGGACGGCGACCTCGTGGAGGTCATCAACGGCAAAGCCCAGGCGATCATCTGGGGCGGCACCCACATGGATCCCGACACCCGGGACCTGTTGCGGACCGAGGTGTTTCCCGACGTGCCACTGATCGGCATGTACGGCAACACCATGATGCTCACCGCGCTGTTGGAGCGGGTCGGTCTCACGGCGTCGGAGCCGTGTGTGTTCGACCCCGTCTCGCCGTACGTCTTCCTGAGCATCGTGGATCCCGACACCGGGCAACAGGTGGCGGAAGGGAGCGGGGCCAGGTGGTGGTGAGCCACGTCAGCAAGGCCATGCTGATCCCCAACAACAGGGAGCGGGACACCGCGTTGCGGGTCCGCCCGGCCGACGGCCACGCCGGGGACGCGGTCGCCGACGTCGCGCCGGTTCCCGCGGTCGAGGGTGAGACGGTCATCGAGGGTGTCTACTGATGGCCCCCGTACCGACCACCGAGCCGCTGCACCTCGACGCCCTGGGCCCGCGGGGCACCTACCGCACACGTGTGCCGAGCACGGTGACCGACGTGGCCGGTGCCCCCATCGCACGGCTGAGTCTGGTTCCCCCGCTGTACGTGGCTCGGGCGATCGACGCCCTGCGCCAAGCGCCGCCGATCGCCGCGGCCGACCTGGAGACCGTGTTCGCCACCGCCGGGGAGGCCTTCGCCGCGGGCACCGTGGGGGGCTTGAGCATCCGGGAATACGAACGTCACGTCAGCCGGACCTCGGGCACGCCGCTCGCCGTGGTGCGCGCCGCGACCCGGGGCACGGCGCACTTCGTACGGCACGCCGCCTCGTCCGCCGACCGTGGAAGGCCGCGCGGCGCCGCCCTCGACCTCGGCGACCCCGTCCTGCATGAGACGCACACGGTGTGGGCGCGTCAGGGTGACGTGTTCGCCGTCAACGCGTCCGGCAACCATCCCGGCGTACACCGTGTCTGGCTAGAGGCACTGGCGCTGGGTTATCGCGTCGCCGTGCGCCCGTCCCGGCGCGAGCCCTTCACCCCCCACCGGCTCGTCGCGGCACTGCGTCAGGCGGGAATCCGGGACGACCAGCTCATGCTACTGCCCACCGACCACGCGACCGCCGACACGCTCGTCCACGGCGCGGACCGGGCCGTGGTCTACGGCGGCGACGACGTGGTGACCAAGTACGCGCACGACGCGAGGATCCTGCCTCAGGGGCCGGGACGGTCGAAGATCCTCATCACCGCGGACACCGACTGGCGTGACCATCTGGACGCCCTCGTCGCGTCCGTCGCCGGCGAGAGCGGCACCGCGTGCGTCAACGCCACCGCCATCCTCGTCGAGGGCGACCCGGCCCCGCTCGCCGAAGCCCTCGCGGCACGTCTGGCCGTCCTGCCCAGCCTTCCCCCGCAAGACGAGAGGGCCCGTCTGCCGGTGTGTCCGCAAGAGCGGGCGCGAGCCCTCAGCGCGTATCTGAAAACGGTGGCGGCCGGGACGCACGCCTGGCTCGGGGGCGACGGGATCGCCGACGACCTCGGAGACGGCAGCGCCGTACTGCGCCCCGCCGTGCATCAGACCGCGAGCGCTCGAGCCCCTCAACTGCGCACCGAACTGCCCTTCCCCTGGGTGTGGATCGCCCCCTGGACCCGCGCGGACGGCATGGCGCCGCTGCGCGACACGCTGGTGCTGTCGGCACTGACCCGGGACCGGGACCTGTGGGAGGCCCTGGTCGCGGAAACCAGCATCGCCAACGTGTACTTCGGCGATCAGCCGACCCACTGGATGTCGCCGGGCGTCCCCCACGACAGCTATCTCTCCGACTTCCTGATGCGGAGCAAGGCGGTGTACCAGGGCCCATCCTGAACGGCGCTCGCCTCCTCGGCGCGGGCCTACCGTGAGCGGCGCCCGCACCCTCGGTAGGGCGACGACCGTCACTCCGACCGTCCGGCGGTGTGGTCCGCGGTCACTCAGCGCATGACCGCGGGCCACCGCACCTTCGCCGTGCCGGGCGCGCGTGCCCGTTTTTTCTTCCCCGCGCTCAGTGGGGCAGGACCAGCATCACGGCCGTCCCGAGTGCCATCGCCCCTTCACCCACGTGCCGTGACGGCGTCGCCGCCGCGGCACGGCGCGTCGCGCTCACGGCCGAGCGCAGGGAGGGCATGGGGCGGGTCAGCGACCACAGCGCATACGCCAGCAGACAGGTCGCCAGCGACAGCGTGATCACGGAGCCGCCGAGAGGGACGCCAGCGCCCAGAGCGCCGGGCCCGGTGGAGTGCGGAGCCGACCCGCGGTGTGCGTGCGCCGGTCCGGTCCTGGTGTGCGGCACGCGCAGCATCCAGGCCATCGCGGCCATACCGGCCGCGTGCGGCAGCCGATGGGTCATCACCGCCCTCCTCCCGGCCTCCCGACGGCCGACCGGCAGGAGAAACCACACCGCGCCGGCGGTGAAACCACCGCCGACGACGGCAGCGGGCCCCGCGCGGACATCGATCCAGGGCATCGCCGCCATGGAAACGGCCATTGCGGCGGCCAGCAGCCGGTCCACCCGGACACCCAACCCGGTCCTGGGGGACCCGGCGCCCCGCCTCAGCCCATGCAGGAGCACCGCCACAAACAGCAGCGTCAGCAGGCAGTGCACCGTGACGACAGGCGTGCCCATGCCGGGTCCGTGCCCGGTCAGGCGGTGGGGCGCGGTGCCCGCAGGTGGGCGCGCTCCGCCAGTTCCTTCTCGTCGACCAGTTCCAGCATGGGCTTGCCCGGAGCACACATCATGGTCACCACGAACCGGGTCCGCGCGTCGGAAAGCGCGTTGCCGTCCTGGTAGTGGATGGCGTCTCCGCCGGGCTCCCAGAAGGTGCCGCCCGCCTCCACCACGCGCTCGGGCTCGCCCTCGAGCTCGAAACGGACCGCGCCCTCGACAACGTAGCCGAAGGCGGGGCCGGAGTGCCGGTGCGGGGGCGTGCCCGGGTCGCCCGGCTCCCACTCGACGAGAATGGTCATCGCCGACGCCCCCTCCGGGACGGTGATGGGTGAGGCGTCCTGGAGCACCTTCGCCGCCGTCATCCAGCCGGCGGTGCCCTCCTGGTCCCCGTGCCCGTGGTGGCCGTGGGCGGAGTGGTCGTGTGCTGTCATGTTGTCCGACACTGTGTTGCACCTTCCGTAGGCGTGAACATCGTTCGTCACTGGTGACCGGGCACCGGGCGCATGTGTGACAACCGGCCTCCTCACACAGTCCCTTTCACTCGTCGACCGCGGTCTTCCGGAGCAAGTCGGGCAGCGGTCCGGGGGGCAAATCTGGCGGATCGGGCGCGACGATTGCCACCGTGTGACCGGGGTTCGCGAAAGAGATAGCGTGAGCAGCAGCGGCCCGTGGCGCGTACCCTTCCCCTTCGCGCGTAGCATGTAGGGCGCAAAGCCAGAAGGGACGACCCATGCGCGCTGGCGCCCACCCCGACACGTTCGACCGCGGTCTCGACGACTTCCTCTCCGCCAGACCGCGGTTGTTCGGCATCGCGTACCGCATCCTCGGCAGTGCCGTCGAGGCCGAGGACATCATCCAGGACGCCTGGCTGCGATGGCAGAACACCGACCGCGCGCAGATCCATGAACCAGCCGCCTTCCTGACCACGGTCACCACCCGGCTAGCGATCAACCTGGCCCAGTCCGCGCGGGTACGCCGGGAGGCCTACGTCGGGCCTTGGCTCCCCGAGCCGGTCGACACCACCCAGGACCCGCACCTGGGGGCGGAACGCGCCGAGGCGCTCGAGCTGGCGGTGCTGTTGTTGATGGAGAAGCTCAACCCGATCGAACGCGCCGCCTATGTGCTGCGGGAGGCGTTCGACTACCCCTACCGCCGCGTCGCCGACATCCTGGAGACCAGCGACGCGAACGCTCGGCAGCTGGTCAGCCGGGCGCGCAAGCACCTGGGCGCCGAGTGCAAGGAGCGCGTCAGCCCCGCGGCCCACCGGCGTCTGCTCGAAGGCTTTCTCTCCGCCGCGCGCACGGGAGATCTCTCCACCCTGGAGGACCTGCTGACCTCGGACGTCGTCAGCTATTCGGACGGCGGCGGCATCCGCGGCGCGTCCAGGATCCCCGTCATCGGCCGCGATCACGTCTCGCGTTACCTGGCCGCCTTCGCCCCGCGGTTCTGGCCGGATGCCGAGACCCGGTTCGTCGAGGCCAACGGCCGGCCCGCCGTGCTCGTCGCACGAGAAGACGCCCCGGTGGCGCTGTTGTGCGTGGACGCGTCCGAGGCCGGCATCGAGCGCATCATGTGGGTGATGAACCCGGTCAAGCTGAACCCCTACGTCCTGTCCCTGGGGGCCTGACGCGCGCCCCTGCATGCCGTCCCGGGGTGCCTGACCGCCGGTTCGCCGCATACCCAGGGCCGGCCCGCCGCACCGGTGCCGGACGGTTCACCACGGGAACCACAGGTCGGCGTCGACGGCCTCCTCCTTGCGGGCGGCGAATCCGGACAGGTCGTTCTTGACCGCGTGCTGCGGGGGCAGGGCCGCGACCACGGGATGGTCGGCCCGCGCGGCCCGCCCGGTGCCCTCCCCCGGGGCGTCGCGGAAGTACTCGGCGTTCACGGACCGGTACTGCGCCCACCGTGCTGGCAGGTCGTCCTCGTGGAAGACGGCCTCGACCGGGCAGACCGGCTCGCAAGCGTGGCAGTCGACGCACTCCCAGGGATTGATGTACAGGGTCCGCTCGCCCTCGTAGATGCAGTCGACCGGGCACTCGATCACACACGCCCGGTCTTTGACGTCGACGCACGGCTCCGCGATGACGTAGGTCATCGTCCCCACCTCCCCTTCGCCGGCCGGCGGCTGCGGACCGCACGGTCTTCGTGCGCCCGGCCGGTGTGCGGTATGACCGGCCCGGCGGCCGGGGTGTGACACCGACAGGCGGGCCCGGGCCAGGGCGGCGGTGTCACAAACCGTCACTCCACCTGGTCGTAGCAGGTGACCACCCCGAGCGATGGGAGCAATCGTGGTTGCCACCGAACAACGTCTTTCCACCACAGTGCTGGTGATCGGCACCGGCGGAGCGGGCCTGCGCGCGGCCATCGAGCTGGCCGAGGCCGGCGTCGATGTCCTCGCAGTCGGCAAGCGCCCCAAGGAGGACACCCACACCTCTCTCGCCGCCGGCGGGATCAATGCGGCCCTGGCCACGATGGACCCCGAGGACACCTGGCAGCAGCACGCCGCCGACACCCTCAAGGAGAGCTACCTCCTCGGCGACCCCCGCACCGCCGAGATCGTCACCCGGGGAGCCGCCCTCGGCATCGACGACCTGGAGCGCTACGGCATGGCCTTCGCCCGGGAGGAGGACGGCCGGATCTCCCAGCGCTTCTTCGGCGCCCACAAGTTCCGCCGCACCGCCTTCGCGGGCGACTACACGGGCCTGGAGATCCAGCGCACGCTCATCCGGCGCGCGAACCAGCTGGACATACCGGTGCTCGACAACGTCTACATCACCCGTCTCCTGGTCCACGACGGCGCCGTCTTCGGCGCCTACGGCTTCGGCCTTGCCGACGGCAGGCGCTACCTCGTGCACGCGGACGCCGTCATCCTCGCGGCCGGCGGCCACACCCGGATCTGGCGGCGCACCTCCTCACGGCGCGACGAGAACACCGGCGACTCCTTCCGGCTGGCCGCGGAGGCCGGAGCCCGGCTGCGCGACCCGGAACTCGTCCAGTTCCACCCCTCCGGCATCATCGAGCCGGAGAACGCGGCCGGGACCCTGGTGAGCGAGGCAGCCCGCGGCGAGGGCGGCATCCTGCGCAACGCGCTCGGCGAGCGGTACATGAACCGCTACGACCCCGTACGCATGGAGCTGTCCACACGCGACCGGGTCGCCCTCGCCTCCTACACCGAGATCAAGGAAGGCCGCGGCACACCCAACGGCGGGGTGTGGCTCGACGTCTCCCACCTGCCCCGGCAGACCATCATGAACCGGCTTCCCCGCGTCTACCAGACACTGCTGGACTTGCAGATGCTGGACATCACCCGGGATCCCATCGAGGTCGCGCCCACCGCGCACTACTCGATGGGCGGTGTGTGGGTCCGCCCCGAGGACCACAGCACGGACGTGCGGGGCCTGTACGCCATCGGTGAGGCCTCCAGCGGACTGCACGGCGCCAACCGGCTCGGCGGCAACAGCCTCATCGAGCTGCTGGTGTACGGCCGCATCACCGGACAGGCGGCCGCCGCCTACTCGGAGTCCCTGCCCGCGCAGCCGCGCTCGGCCGCCGCGGTGGCCCAGGCGCGTGCGGAGGTCGACGACCTGCTCGCCGCGGACGGACCCGAGAACGTGCGCGCCCTGCAGCGCGCGATCCGCAACACCATGACCGAGCACGCGGGCGTGGTCCGCGACGAGGAGGGGCTGCGAACCGGGCTGGCGGAGCTGGACGCCATCGAGAAGCGCATGGAGAACGTCGGCGTCCACCCGGACATCGCGGGCTTCCAGGACCTCGCCCACGCCTTCGACCTAAAGTCGTCGGCGCTGGCAGCGAGGGCCACACTGGAAGCGGCGCTGGAGCGGCGCGAGACGCGCGGATGCCACAACCGCAGCGACTACCCCGACATGGATCCCGCGCTGCAGGTGAACCTCGTCTGGTCCCCGACCGACGGCATCACCCGGGAGCCCATCAGCCCTGTCCCCGACGAGATCGCGGCCTTGATGGAGGACGTCTCGGCGGACGGAAAGCTCGTCGAATAGGAATCACCCTGCCCGGGAGAAGAAGTCCGGGATTCGAGAAAGGTGTCACAGCGCCGATCAATTCCCGGTCATACGTCGTGCAGGCGGCAGATGAGAATGAGTGAAAGGAACGTCCCCATGAAGGTCGTAGTGATCGGCGGCACCGGACTGATCGGCTCGAAGGTCGTCAGCAAGCTCAACGAACACGGCCACGAGGCGGTGGCGGCCGCCCCGAACACCGGCGTCAACACGCTGACGGGCGAGGGCCTGGCCGAGGTGCTGGAGGGCGCGGCCGTCGTGATCGACGTTTCCAACTCGCCCTCCTTCGCAGACGACGCCGTCATGGAGTTCTTCCGTACCTCCACCACCAACCTCCTCAAGGCTGAGGCGAACGCCGGCGTCACCCACCACGTCGCCCTGTCGGTGGTGGGTACGGAACGGCTCCAGGAGAGCGGCTACTTCCGTGCCAAGCAGGCGCAGGAGGAACTGATCAAGGCCTCCGGAATCCCGTGGTCGATCGTGCATGCCACGCAATTCTTCGAGTTCATGAAGGGCATCGCCGAGTCGGCGACCGAGGGTGACACCGTCAGGCTGGCCCCGGTGAAGATCCAGCCCGTCTATTCGGACGACGTCGCCGCCACTGTGGGCCGCACCGCCGTGGGCACGCCGGTCAACGGTGTGGTCGAGGTGGCCGGTCCCGGCACCTTCCAGCTGGACGAGCTGATCCGCAAGGGCCTGGCCGCCAAGAACGATGCGCGTACGGTCGTCGCCGACGCGCACGCCCCGTACTTCGGCGCCGAGTTGAAGGAGACCACGCTGCTTCCCGGCCCGGACGCCCGCATCGGCGAGACCCGTTTCGTCGACTGGCTCGCCCAGCAGCAGTAGGCGCGTCTTCCTGGGCCTGTCGTTCCACGCCCCGTGGAACGACAGGCCCATTTCTTGTACGGCGCAGTAGATCAGCCGGCGCGCATGGCCTATTCCGCCTACACCCCGAGGAAAAGCGCTCCAAAAAGCACTGTCACAGCGTCCTCGGTCCCCCGGTCGTTGAGGGGGAGACGATCGCCGGGTCTGTGAGCGCCTCGTGGCCGCATTCCGACAACCCGGGCCCCGGAGGAATGGAGTCAGAGGGACATGTATCCAGAGGCATCCCCCACAGAGGCACCTCCCGCGGACAGGAACCTCGCCGAGGCCGTCACCACCTTCGTGGAACTGCGGCCCCGGCTCTTCGGTATCGCCTACCGCGTCCTGGGCAGCGCGACGGAGGCCGAGGACGTCGTGCAGGAGGCGTGGCTGCGCTGGCAGCGGACCGACCGTTCGGCGGTGGTCAGCCCTGCGGCGTTCCTGTCGAGCACGACGACGAGGCTGGCCATCAACGTGGCGCAGTCCGCCCGCGTGCGCCGCGAGACCTACATCGGGCCCTGGCTGCCCGAGCCCATCGACACCAGCATCGACCCGGTGGCCGGCGCTGAACGCGCCGAGGCCCTGGAACTCGCCCTGCTCCTCGTCCTGCAGAAGCTCACACCCACCGAACGGGCCGCCTACGTGCTGAGGGAGGCCTTCGAGTACGGGTACCCGGAGATCGCGGAGATCCTGCGCCTCACCCCGGTCAACGCCAGGAAGATCGTGAGCAGGGCGCGCAAGCACCTCACGGACGACGAGCGGGACAGTGTCGACATCCAGGAGCACCGCAGGCTGCTCGATGCTTTCGTCGCGGCCGCCCAGGATGGGGACGTGGCCTCGCTGGAAGCGCTCCTGACGCCCGACGCGGTCAGTCTGTCCGACGGCAACGGGCTGCGCGGCGCGGCCCGTGTACCCGTGGTCGGTCGTGCCCGGGTGGCGAACCTGTCGACCGCCTCGTCACGCTTCTGGCCGACGGTCGAGATCGCACCCGTGCAGGCCAATGGACGCGCCGGGGTTCTGCTGTACCGGGACGGCCGCCCCGCCACCTTCATGACCATCGCCGCCACACGGCGGGGGATCCACCGGGTTCTGTGGGTGTTCACCCCCGACAAGATCGCCGCCTTCCTCGGATCCCGCGCCCACTGCGCGCCCCTGCCCTCGCGTCCCGTGGACGCCGTGGCACGTGAGCTCACCCGGGAAGGGAACGGTTCCAGCTACGCAGCTTGTCGGGGTTGAGCACCGCCCAGACCTGAACGACCAGCGAGTCCGCGATGTCGAGGGTCAGCACCGCGGCGACCTGGTCGTCACACCGGGCGACGAGGCCGGTGCGCCCGTTGACCAATCCGGTGCACAGCGTCACACGCCGCTGTCCAGCCAGCAGGACCAACAGGCTGCGGGCGACCTGCTCGTCACCGCGGACGGGCCGCGTCTGCGCCCGGATCTTGCCGCCGCTGTCGAAGAAGGCCGTCGCATCGGGGGCCAGCAGCGACCTCAGTCGGGGGCCGTCCTGATCGCTGCACGCCTGCCGCACGGAAACGGTGATCTCATGCTCGCGACCCGCCGACACGGGCCGCGCCTGCCGCGCACCCACACTCAACCGGGCCCGCTCGACCGGTTCCACGTCCTCGTCGCACAACGCCCGCAGGGCCCGGATCTCCCGTTCCTCCCCACCGGGCCAGGCCGACGCCGGTCGCATCAGACACGCCTCGTCCACGACCTGGGTGAGCCAGACCCGGGGGGACGGCATCCGGACCCGCTCCGGATCGGTGAGGCGGTACCACCGCTGGTAGGCCTCGTCGACGACGCGTTCGGCCGCGACGCGGCTGCCGAGCGCGCGGCGGGCGACGTCCAGCAGGTGCCGCCGTTCGTCGAGCGACTCGGCGAGCGGTACCGCGCCAACGACATGATCCATGGAGCGACCCCCACACGCCGACGAGAGTCCGGAGCCGCAGCCGCCGCGACGGCATGCCTCAGACGTTACCCGCCCCCGTCCGTACCCGGCTGGTCGGCCGGCTGATCGAGACAGAAGCTGCGGCATGATTTCACAACACTCCGATGATGTGCCACTTAGTGTCATGCCTTCGTCGGTGCGGAGACACCCGACAGGTCCGCCATCCGCAGCCGGGCGGGGGGCGGATGGGGCAGGGCCGCGCGGTCACGGGCCCGCAGTCCGTCGAACGCGATCTCCAGGAAGCGTTCCCACGCCCGCGGTTCGCGGTCCAGCAGCGGCTGGGCGGTCTGGTGGATGCCGCCGAGGAGCAGCACGATGTCGGTTCCGGTGATGTCACCACGGACGGCTTCTTGTTCTCTGGCCCGGGCGGTGAGCTCCTCGACCGTGTCGCAGAGCCGGTCGATCGCCTCGCGTACGTCCGCGTGCTGCAGCGAGGGCCGGCCGATGACGTCGCAGAACGCGCGGTCGGCGGCGAGCAGGCCGATTCCGTGTCCCATGAAGTCCTTCAGCGCACGGCCGGCGTCATCGGCGCGCAGGAGCCGGTCCGCCGTGTCGAGCAGCCGGTCGAGCAGCTGCATCATGATCGCCGCGAGAAGGTCGTCCTTCGTCGGGAAGTGCCGGAACACCGTGCCCTTGGCGACGCCGGCCCGCTGGGCGATCGTGTGCATCGACACATCCACCCCGCATTCCGCGAAGGCCTCGGTAGCCGCTCGCAGGAGCAGCCGACGATTGCGCACGCTGTCGGCCCTGGCCTGCGCTGCCGCTGTTCTCCCGGTCATGACGCCTCCCTCTGCGTGTCACAACATTAACACTGAATATGACTCGCGGGTCATTTTCAGTGTTACTCTGGCACAACGTGACCCCTCGGTCACCTTCTCGGGCCGCCCTGTCCTCTTCCTCGCACACGACATGGCCTGCCCGCCTCACCCCACCACCCCTTTCGGAGTTGACATGAGTTCCGTTCTCGACCCCAAGGTCGTCCTTGTCACCGGCGCCTCGTCCGGCATCGGCAGAGCGACCGCACTGGCGCTGTCGAAGGCGGGGGCCACCGTGGCCGTCGGTGGTCGCAGGACCGACCGGCTCGAAGCACTGGCGCAGGAGGCGCCCGGGGAGATCCTCGTCCTGGACATGGACGTCAGCGACCCCGAGTCGGTGCGCAAGGCCGTCGACCGGACCGTCGAACGCTTCGGCACCCTCGACATCGTCGTGAACAATGCCGGCATCATGCTGACAGGCCCCGTCCTGGACGCCAATACACCTCGGGCCGTATCTCTTCGGCCGGCGCCGCGGTCTACTCCGCCACCAAGTTCGGCGTCAATGCCTTCGCCGAGGCGCTGCGCCAAGAGGTGACCGAGCAGGGAGTCCGCGTCGTCGTCGTGGAGCCGGGCTTCGTGTCGACCGAGTTGGCCGACCACATCACGGACCCCACCAGGCGTGCCGCGGTCAAGACCATGGCCGAGTCGATGCGGACACTTCAGCCGGAAGACATCGCGGCCGCGGTGGTCTACGCCGTCACACAGCCCGACCACGTCGCGGTCAACGAGATCCTCGTACGCCCCACCGACCAGTCCCGCTGATCACCCCTGATCACCCGCGAGGCAGCAACCGCCGCCCTGCACCCCCTGCTTCCAGCCGGGTACGGGCACGCCGGCCGTCACAGTCGGGCGCCCCGCACGGTCTGAGCTTCGGGGAGGCACAAGTCGTGCCTCTGCCCGTACCTCGGTTGAGAGGCAAGCATGAACACGCGCATCGTTACCGTGGCCGAAGGAAAGCAGCTCGCGCGCTCCGTGGCGATCGGTACACACCGCCTGACAGCCGACGAGCCGGAGCCCGTCGGCACCGACACCGGCCCCACCCCGGGCGAACTCCTCCTGGCCGCGCTCGGAGCGTGCACGTCCATGGCGGTGCGGGCCTACGCGCAGCGCCACGAATGGCCGCTGGACCGGGTGGACGTCGCGGTCCGCTTCGACACACAGGGGCAGGTGGTGAAGAACATCGGGCTCGTTGGAGAGTTGACCCCCGCACAGCGGGACCAGCTCCTGGCGGTCGCGGGACGCTGTCCTGTCCATCGGCTGCTGACCAAGGACGTCACGATCATCACGGTGCCCACACTGCTCGCGGAGCCCGCACCGCTGCCGTGACGCGTCAGGCCCACGCAAGTACGCGGGGTGCGGGGTCCGGCTGTGAAGCCGAACCCCGCACCCCGCCTCCGTCAGGCGCGGGCCTCCGGCGCTCAGGCGGTCGCCTGCGCCGCCTCATTGATCAGACGGGTCACGTCGCCAGGGCGCGAGACGCTGACCGCGTGGGAGGCGGAGACCTTGATGACGGAGGCCCCGGCCCGCTCGGCCATGTAGGTCTGCACCTGCGGGGGGATGTTCCGGTCTTCGTCCGCCACCAGCACCCAGGAGGGAATGTCCCGCCATGCGGGCGCAGACGCGCCCTCCGCCAGCGCGGCATCGGCCACCGGCCGCTGTGTCGCGGCCATGACGGCCGTGGTCTCCTCGGAGACGTCAGCGGCGAACTGCTTGTGGAACTTGGCCTGTTCGATGTACAGGTCCATGACCTGCCTGCCGTCGGGAAGCGTCACCGGCACGGGCCGGAGCGTGTCGCCGAGGGTGCTGCCAGGGAACTTGCCCGACAGGGTGACGGCGCTCTCGCCCTCCTCCGGCAGGAACGCCGCGACGAAAACGAGCGCCTTGACCTCGGGCAGCCCCTTGGCCGCGTTGCTGATGACTGACCCGCCGTAGGAATGACCGACGAGGACGACGGGGCCCTCGACGGACGTCACGATCTGGCGGACGTAGTCGGCGTCGGTGGTCAGTCCACGCAGCGGATTGGCGACGGCGATCACCGGATAGTCGTGCGCGAGCAGCTTGTCGACGACGCCGTTCCAGCTGGAGGCGTCCGCGAACGCGCCGTGCACGAGGACGATGGTGGGCTTGTGTGCACTCATGAAAAACGGCCTTTCGACGTGCCGGGGGAATGTGGTCGGGTATGCGGTGTCAGTCGGTTCCGAGAGCCTTGCGCAGCACGTGGATGGCCTGCTCGATCGCGGCGGTCGACGCCTGGGTGCCGCGGACCGTGTTGAGCATCATGAAGTCGTGCAGGGAGGCGTTGTAGCGGATGCTGGTCGTCGGCACACCGGCCTGGACGAGTTTGCGGGCGTATGCCTCGCCCTCGTCGCGCAGCACGTCGTTCTCGTCGACGACGACGAGGGCCGGCGGCAGGTCCCGGAGGTCTTCCAGCGTCGCCCGCAACGGCGAGGCGGTGATCTGGGCGCGCTCGGCGGGGTCGGTGGTGTAGGCGTCCCAGAACCACTCCATGGCCTTGGCCGTCAGATGCGGGCCGTGCGCGAAGGTCCGGTAGCTCTCGGTGTCCTGGGCCGCGTCGGTGACGGGGTAGTACAGCGACTGGTGCACGAAGGCCACGTCGCCCCGCTGCTTGGCCATGTGGGTCAGCGCGGCGGTCATGTTGCCGCCGACCGAGTCACCGGCGACGGCCAGGCGCGAGGCGTCGAGCCCTTCGCCGACGCCCTCGGTGGTGATCCACCGGGCGGTCGCGTAGGCCTGCTCGATGGCGACCGGGTACTTGGCCTCCGGGGAGCGGTCGTACTCGACGAAGACCAGGGCGGCGTTCACCCCGACGGTCAGCTCGCGCACGAGCCGGTCGTGCGTGCCGGCGTTGCCGAGGATCCAGCCGCCGCCGTGCACGTACAGGATGACGGGCAGGGGGCCGGTGCTGCCGACGGGCTTGAGGATACGCACCCGCACGTCGCCGACCTGCGCCGGAACCGTGATCCATTTCTCGTCCACGTCGGGCTTCTCGATGGGCTGCGCCTGCACGTCGTCGAGCAGCTTGCGCGCGCCCTCGACCCCGAGCTCGTACAGCAGCGGCGGCTTGGCGGTCGCGTCGGCGAAGTCCTGCGCGGCGGGCTCGAGAACGATGTCGCTCATGGTGTGTTCCTTCTCTGGCGATTAGGAGGACTTTTCACACCATGAGACCAGGCCCGCGGCAGATGTGTGACACCAAAGGGCCCCGGGCCGTCGAGCACGGCCCGGGACCGGGCACCGGGGCTGGGGCTAGGAACGGAGTGTGCCGGGCTTCGGCAGCGGCTCGCCGTTCACGAAGAGGTCGACATGCTCGTTGTAGAAGGCCGTCAGGCCCGCGATGCGGTTGGCGTGGATGGTCGGGAAGTCGTACGCCCAGGCGATGTCCTCGTGGGCGGCGGTGGCACCGTCGAACGACCAGTAGCCGCTGGTCGTTCCCTTGTACGGGCACCGGGTCACCGTGTCGGTCCGCCGCAGTCGGCTCCAGTCGACGTGCGCACGGTCAAGGTAGTAGCGCGTCGGCAGGCCGGTCTCGAAGAGTTTGACGCACGCCGGAGCCTCCGCCAGGACCACGCCCTCCAGCTCCACGCGGACGCTGCTGGAGGAACGCACGGCGTCCACCCGCGAGTACGGGCTCCTGGGGTGGACGAAGACGGGTTCGTCCTCCTCGAACCAGTAGTCGATGGCCGGCCACTCGAAGCGCACCGTGCCCTGGAGCGGCGCCGGGGCGTCCTTTCCCCACACCCAGGCGGCACCGGGGCGCGAGTCCCCGCCCACGGACAGAGTGTGCCGGTGTGCCGTCCCCGCACCGTGCTCCTCGGCGACCCCTTCGTCGTCGAGGACGCCGTCGACGAGGTCCCGCATCGGGATGCTGAACTGCGGATAGGCCTGCCACTCCCAGACGTACAGGGCGCGCCGCGTGTCGAAGACGGTGCGACCGCCGATCACGCCCCTGATACGGCGGGGCACCGGCTCCACGTGCCCGACGGGAACGAGGAAGCTGGGATGCAGAACACTTTCGGTTTCCATGGTCATCACCTAAGTCGGTCGGATGTTCCGCGCCTGTTCGGACCGGACGCGGTGAGTGCGCCCGGGACCCCGCACTTTCGGGCCGTCACGGACCGCGGGGTCCGTCCGGCCCTGACGCGCACGGCGCTGAGCAGGGCTTGTTTCGCTGTCACAGCAGGTGGCGAAGGCCGGTCTGTGCGGGAAGACAGTCCCCCGTGATGAGGAGATCACGCCGTGCACACACGTGGCCATTATGATGCCAACACTCTTGACACTAACAAAACAACCTTCTCATGCACACTGTGCACACTGTCTCCGAGGGCCGGGCCCGGCAGCGATCGGGCCGGTAACGCGCCCGGCCACGACACCCGGTACCCCAGCCGCGCCCGACGGGAACCGCGGCTCCCCTCCCCCACCGCTCCTTCGTCGGAGGATTCGCATGTCAGCCCTGCCCCTGCTCGCCCCGCTGCGACGCGTCACGACCGACGTGCTCGAAGTCGCCTATTACGAGACGGGCTCCCCCGACGGTGACACCGTCGTCCTTCTGCACGGTTTCCCCTACGACATCCACAGTTACGTGGACGTGGCCCCCCTGCTGGCTGAAGGCGGATTCCGCGTCATCGTCCCCCACCTGCGAGGGCACGGCCCCACCAGATTCCTGTCCGACTCTCTTCCCCGTTCCGGCCAGCAGGCGGCCCTGGGGGCTGACGTCATCGCGCTCCTGGACGCCCTCGGCATCGAGCGGGCCTACCTCGCCGGCTATGACTGGGGCGGTCGCGCGGCCACGGTCGCCGCGGCGTTGTGGCCCGAACGGGTCCTCGGCCTGGTCTGCGTGAACGGCTACCTGATCCAGGATATCGGCGCCGCCATAAACCCCATCTCCCCCGAACTGGAGGCGGGTTTCTGGTACTTCTACTACTTCCTCACCGAGCGCGGCCGCACCGGACTGGCAGCCGATCCACGGGGCGTCGCCCGGGTCATCTGGAAACGCAACTCCCCCGTGTGGGCCTTCGGCGAAGCCGAACTGGAGCGGGCCGCTGAGGCCTTCACCAATCCGGACTACGTCGACGTCGTCATCCACTCCTACCGGCACCGGCTCGGCCTGGCACCGGGCGCGGACGCGTACGCCGATCTCGAAGCCCGCCTCGCCGGCCTTCCTCCGATCACCGTCCCCACGGTCACCCTGGACGGCACCGTCGACGGCAACTTCCCGGCGACCGACGGGTCATCGACCGCTCACCACTTCACCGGCCCGCGCCTGCACCTTCAGGTGGCGGACGCCGGCCACAACCTGCCGCAGGAACGCCCCGAGGCATTCGCCGCGGCGGTCCGGGACGTACGGGCCCTGCGACGGGGACACCCCCGCCACGACTGCCTTACCCGCTGACACCCGACCGCGCGGCACCTCGGCCCATCGCCGCGCCGACGTCACATCGGAGCGTGCCCACCGGTCACATCGAGTGCGGGCGGGCACGCGGCCGCCTGACCGCCTCAGGAAAGGAAACCACCATGTCGTACCCCTACCCGGAACAGAAGTACTTCGGAGACGACGGCGAGGTCAGCGCCGTGTTCCGGCCTGCCGACACCCCACCCGACCTCGGCGAGAGCGGGCCGGGCAAGGACGCCACCCACTACCTGGCCACCACCGGGACCACCCGCGGCGAGTTCGGGCTGTACCGCGTCGAGATGAGGCCGCGGGCCGGCGGCCCGAAGACGCACTTCCACAAGCGGATCTCGGAGTCGTTCTACATCCTGGACGGCACCGTGCGCATCTTCGACGGTGTGCGCTGGGTGGACGCCCGCAAGGGCGACTTCCTGCACGTGCCGCAAGGCGGGCTGCACGCCTTCCGCAACGACTCCGACGCACCGGCGGACATGCTCCTGCTGTTCACACCGGGCGCGCCGCGCGAGGAGTACTTCGAGCAGGTGTCACAGCTGGCGCACGCCTCGGAGGAGGAGCGCTCCGCGTTCTTCGACCGGCACGACTCCTACTTCGTGGACTAGGTCCACCCCTCCGGTGTCCCGCGGCACCCGCGTCCTCCCCGCGGTCGTGGTCGTGGGACACCCGCCGTCGGGACGACCCAGGTTCGGGTAACGGGCAGCTTGTCACAACAACACCTTTCGTCCGGTCAACAAGGCAGGGTGCGCGGGCGTATCCGACCTCGCCGCCGCTCTCTCAGCACGTCCTGGCCGTCACGCCCGACCGTCCCGCCCACGGCAAAGGAGACCGCATGAAAGTCGTCGTTGCAGGCGCCACGGGACGGCTCGGCTCGAGATCGGTCACCCGTCAGCGGGACCACGGGCCGCAAGTGGTGCCCCTCTCCCGCGCCCTGGGCGTCAACCTCGGTGACGCACACGTTCTGCGCCGAGCACTGCGCGGTGCGCAGATCCTGGTGGACGTCACCGACGCGCCCGCGCGACAGCAGGATGTCAGCACGGCGTTCTTCGGCGGCACCACCCGCAGCCTCCTGATGGCCGCCGGGGATGCCGGCGTCGAGCACCACGTGGCACTGTCCGCCGTGAGCGCCGACCGCGTCGCCTCGGGTTACCTCCGGGCCAAGGCCGCGCAGGAGGACCTCCTCCGCCGCTCCGCACTGCCGTATTCCCTGGTGCGGACCACTCCGTTCGTCGAGTCCGTGGAGAGCGCCGTCTGCGCGGGCGTGCACGCGGACGGGTTGTACGCAGCCCCGCTGCTGCCACCGGTCGCGGCCGGCGACGTTGCCACCCCCTCGCCCACGTCGCCGTCGCGGTGCCGCTGTTCGGCGTCCTGGAGGCCGGCGGACCCGAGGAGCGACCGTTCGAGGACCTCGCCGCCGACGGGCTCACCGCCCAGGACTGCGCGACTCCCGTGATCGGCGACGCACAGACGCCGTTCTTCGGTGCCCTGATCGGGGAGCGGACCCTGCTGCCCGGACCGGACGCCCATCTGGGCCGTCACACGTTGGGCCTGTGGCTCAAAGACCGCTGATCTACCCGCGCCGCACCGTCCGACGGCCGGCGGCATCCACCACTCCCTCCCGTCTCCCCCGCCCCCATGCCTTGAGGAAGGCCGCCCATGAGTGACCCGTCCCGGCCCAACGCGACCCCGTCGAGTAGTGAGCTCGACCAGCTTCCAGACCGTGACCGCGAGGAGACCGCCGAGTGGCAGGCCTCCCTCGACGCCGTCATACGCAACGCCGGACCCGATCGGGCGGTGTACCTGATCCGGCGCGTGCACGAGTACGCGGCCCGCGCCGGCCTGTCCGTGCCGGGGCTGCTCACCACGGACTACGTCAACACCGTCCCGGCGGCCGCGCAGCCAGCGTTCGATGGCGACATCGCCATGGAAACCAGGATCACCGCCCTGAACCGGTGGAACGCCGCAGCCATGGTCACCCGCGGCTCCCGGCTCGGCCTGGGCGGACACATCTCCACCTACGCCTCGGCGGCCTGGCTGTACGAGATCGGCTTCAACCACTTCTTCCGTGGCAAGGAACAGGACGGCTCGGGCGACCAGTTGTTCCTCCAGGGGCACGCCTCGCCGGGCATCTACGCCCGGGTGTTCCTCGAAGGCCGCCTGAGCGAGCAACAGTTGGACGGCTTCCGGCGCGAGGCCGGCGGTCACGGCCTCCCGTCCTACCCGCACCCCAGGCGCCTGCCGTGGCTGTGGGAGTTCCCGACCGTGTCCATGGGCCTCGGCCCTCTTGACGCCGTCTACCAGGCACGCTTCAACCGCTACCTGCAGGCCCGCGGCATCAAGGACACCTCCGCCTCACGCGTGTGGGCGTTTCTCGGCGACGGGGAGACGGACGAACCGGAGGCCACGGCCGCCCTGACGCTGGCCTCCCGTGAGGGCCTGAACAACCTCACCTTCGTGATCAACTGCAACCTGCAACGCCT
Source organism: Streptomyces sp. SLBN-31 (assembly GCF_006715395.1). Taxonomy (NCBI): domain Bacteria; kingdom Bacillati; phylum Actinomycetota; class Actinomycetes; order Kitasatosporales; family Streptomycetaceae; genus Streptomyces; species Streptomyces sp. SLBN-31. The sequence goes on along the minus strand of NZ_VFNC01000001.1, from coordinate 3,864,195 downwards.
CGACGGACCCGTGCGCTCCAACTCCAAGATTGTGCAGGAGCTGGAGGCCCGGTTCCGCGGGGCGGGCTGGAACGTGGTCAAGACCCTGTGGGGCGAGGCCTGGGACCCGCTGCTGGCCCAGGACACGACCGGCGACCTGGTGCGCCGCCTGGGCGAGGAGCCCGACGCCCAGATGCAGACCTTCGCCGCGCGGGACGCCGCCTACATCCGCAAGAACTTCTTCGTCGGAGACGCCCTGTCCGCCCTCTCCGCCACCCTGAGCGACGCCCAGGTGGTGGAGCTGTTCGAGAATTCCCGCGGTGGGCACGAGCCGTTGAAGGTGTACGCCGCCTACCGGGCCGCCGTCGAACACCGGGGGGCACCGACGGTGATCCTCGCCCAGACGGTCAAGGGGCACACCCTCGGATCGGCGTTCGAGTCCCGCAACGCCAACCACCAGATGAAGAAACTGACCATGGCGCAGTTCCGTGAGCTGCGCGACGTGCTGGACCTGCCCATCCCCGACAGCGCCCTCGCCGGTGACGTCGTCCCCTTCTGGCATCCGGGGGAGAACTCGCCCGAGGTGCGGTACCTGCGCGAGCGGCGCGCCGCACTGGGCGGTCCCACCCCCGCGCGCCGTGTGATCGCCAAGCCTCTGCCGGAGCCCGCCGCGCAGCCGTTCGAGGCGCTGCTCAAGGGCTTCGGCCACCAGGAAGTCGCCACCACCATGGCCTTGGTCCGCCTGGTGAAGGACCTGATGCGGGACGGCCGCACCGGCCCCCGCTGGGTGCCGATCATCCCCGACGAGGCCCGTACCTTCGGCATGGAGTCGATGTTCCCCACGGCCGGCATCTACTCGCCGCGGGGCCAGACCTACGACCCCGTCGACGCCGACCAGCTGCTGCACTACAGGGAGAGCGAGACCGGGCAGCTCCTCATCGAGGGCATCACCGAAGCCGGTTCCATGGCCGAATTCACCGCCGCCGCGACCTCGTACGCCACCCACGGCGAGCCGATGATCCCGTTCTACATCTTCTACGCCATGTTCGGCTTCCAGCGCACCGGCGACCAGTTCTGGGCCCTAGCCGACCAGATGGGCCGCGGGTTCGTCGTCGGCGGCACCGCCGGACGCACCACCATGACTGGCGAAGGTCTCCAGCACGGCGACGGCCACTCGCATCTCCTGGCCGCCACCAACCCGGCGGCCGTCAGCTACGACCCGGCTTTCGCCTTCGAGATCGCGGTCATCGTCCGCGACGGCCTGCGCCGGATGTTCGGGGAGCGGCCCGAGAACGTCTTCTACTACCTCACGGTCTACAACGAGCCGAAGCCCCAGCCGCCCATACCGGCGCTGCCCGGCATTGAGGCGGGCATCGTCCGCGGCCTGTACCCGTTCCGGCCCGGCGACCCCGCCGTGTCCGGCCCCCGGCTGCAGCTCCTGGCCTCCGGCACCGCCGTCCACTGGGCACTGCGCGCGCAGGCACTACTCGCCGCCGACTGGAACGTGCGCGCCGATGTCTGGTCGGTGACCTCCTGGACGGAGCTCCGCCGGGACGCGATGGACGCCGACACCGCCCGCACGCGCGGCGAGACACGTGTGCCCTTCGTGACCGAGGCGCTCGCCGGTGCGCCGGGTCCGGTCCTGGCCGTCAGCGACTGGATGCGCCAGGTCCCCGACCAGATCGGCCAGTGGATCGAGCAGGACTACTACTCACTGGGCACGGACGGATTCGGCCTGTCCGACACCCGCGAGGACGTACGGCGCTACTTCCGTGTGGACGCCGAATCGATCACCGTGACGGCCCTGGACCGGCTGGCACGGGCCGGACAAGTGGACCCCGACACCGTCGACCGCGCCCGCAAGCACTACGGCCTGGACACCTGAAGGAGCCATACGCCGCCATGACTATTTCCGTGCCCCTTCCCGCGCTCGGCGAGTCCGTCACCGAGGGCACCGTGACCCGCTGGCTTAAGCAGCCCGGCGAGCACGTCCAGGAGGACGAACCGCTGCTGGAGGTGTCCACCGACAAGGTGGACACCGAGATCCCCGCTCCCGCCACAGGAGTCTTGCTGACCATCGTCGTCGGCGAGGACGAGACGGTCGAAGTGGGCGCCGAGCTCGCCGTCATCGGCCCGCCCGACGCCGAACCGTCGACGGCGACCGCGGTCACCGCCGCCCCGGCCCCGCCGGTAACCACACCGCAGCCCTCCCCCTCACCGGCACCGGTCGCGCAGCCGCCCGCCACGGCGCCAATGCCGCACCCCGCACCCGCCGCCGCACCCGCCCCGATGCCGGCACCGGCACCCGCGGCCGCTCCGACTCCGCTCCCCATCCCAGCAGCGGCAACGGCAGCGGCTCCGCCACCGGCCGCCCTGCGCGGGCACACCGCCGCCGTCCCCCGCCTGCGCAAGGCTGTCGGCGACAGTCTCAAGCAGGCGCTGCTGGAGCAGGCGCAGCTGACCTCCACCGTCGAGGCCGACGCCACCGGCCTGTTGCGGCTGTGGCGGCGGACAGCGGACGGCTTCATGGCCCGCGAGGGCTTCGCCCTGACACCGTTGCCGTTCTTCGTCCTGGCCGCCGCCCAGGCGCTCAAGGCACATCCCGTCATCAATGCCAGGATCGACACGGGCGGCGCGACCATCACGTACTACGACACCGAGAACGTCGGCATCACGGTCGACACCGACCAGGGGCCGGTGACTCCAGTGGTGCGGGGCACGGGCGATCTGACCGTCAGCGGCATCGCCCGTGCCGTCCACGACCTCACCGACCACGCCCTCGCCGGCCGACTCACGCCCGCGGACGTGGCCGGAGCCACCTTCACGGTCTCCGACACCGGAACACGCGGCGCCCTCTTCGACACCCTCATCGTCCCGCCGGACCAGGCGGCCATCCTGGGCGTGGGAGCCGCGGTCAGACGGCCCGCGGTCGTACAGGACGGCGACGAAGAGTTCATCGGTGTCCGCGAACTGGTCCACCTCTCGCTCTCCTACGACCACCGGCTGATTGACGGCGCGGACGCCGCCCGCTATCTGACCACCGTGAAGAAGATCGTCGAGGCGGCGGCGTTCGAGGACATACGCTGACGCGACGGCGGTGGCCACGGATACGCCGGACACGAACCGCCGACGGTCCGGCAACACACGCCGGCCGGCCCCGGCCGCGGCTCCACCACGGCCCGACACGACGCCACTGCCCTGCGCCTCACCCACGAGGTGACCAGCGGCGCAGATGAGTTGTGTGGCCGAAGACCAGATATATACGCTCGCAGCCGGGGGTGTTCATGAAAGGCGAGAATCCGGGCTTCCTGCACGGGCGGCAGAGCGAGCGAGCGGTGCTGGACCGGCATCTGGCCAAGGTGCGCGACGGCCACAGCGCGGTCCTCGTGCTGCGCGGTGAGGCCGGTATCGGCAAGTCCGCCCTGCTGGAGTACGTGGCCGAGACCGCCGAGGCCTGCACCGTGGTGCGCGCGGCGGGAGTCGAGGCCGAGATGGAGCTGGCCTTCGGGGGTCTGCACCAGCTGTGCGCGCCCTTCCTCGATCGCCTCGGGCACCTCCCCGATCCGCAGCGGACGGCCCTGGAGACCGCCTTCGGGCTCAGCGCGGGCACTCCCCCGGACCGGTTCCTCGTGGGGCTGGCGGTCCTCAGCCTGCTCGCCGACGTCGCTGAGGAGACGCCGCTGATCTGTCTCGTCGACGACGTGCAGTGGCTCGACCGCGTCTCGGCCCAGATCGTCGGGTTCGTCGCCCGGCGTCTGATGGCGGAGCGCGTGGGGCTGATCTTCGCCGTCCGCGAGGCGGACGGCGAACGCGCCCTGCAAGGGCTGCCCGAGCTCACCCTCGGGGGGCTGAGCGAGCCCGACGCCCGCGCCCTGCTGACCTCCGTACTTCCCGGCCGGTTCGACGAGCCGGTCCGCAGCAGGATTCTGTCCGAAGCGCGCGGCAATCCGCTGGCCCTGCTGGAACTGCCCCGCAGCACCTCCGCGGCCGAACTCGCGGGCGGCTACGCCTCACCGTCGATGGGGCCACTCATCGGCAGGCTCGAGCACAACTTCAGCCTGCGCGTCGAGGAACTTCCCCCACAGACGCGGCGGCTGCTGCTACTTGCGGCGGCCGAGCCCGTCGGCGATGTCTCACTGCTCCGCCGCGCCGCCGACATTCTCGGCGTGTCCATGAGCGAGGTCTCCCCCGCGGTGGCCGCGAACCTGCTGGAAGTGCGCACACGGGTCCAATTCCGGCATCCGTTGGTGCGCTCGGCCGTCTACCGCACGGCGGGACCGGCCGAGCGCCGTGAGGTGCACCGAGCACTGGCCGAGGCCACGGACGCGCGGGCCGACCCCGACCGCCGCGCCTGGCACCTGGCCCGCGCCGCGGCGGAGCCCGACGAGGCCGTGGCGGACGAACTGACCCGCTCGGCCGACCGCGCGCAGGCGCGTGGCGGCATCGCCGCATCGGCGGCCTTCCTGGAACGAGCGGCCGAGCTGACGCCTGATCCCTCCCGCCGCCGCAGCAGAGCGCTGGCAGCGGCCCGGGCCAAGTACCTCGCCGGAGCGTTCGACGCCGCGCTCGAGCTGCTGAACGTGGCCGAGATGGGCGCGCTCGACGATCTCCAGCACGCCCAGGCCAGCCTGCTGCGTGGACAGATCACCTTCGGATCCCGCAGCGCCGGTGCCACCGTGCCGCTGCTGCTCACGGCGGCCCGGGAGTTCGAGCCGCTCGACGCCGGCATAGCGCGCGAGACCTACCGGGACGCGTTCTACGCGGCCCTCACCGCGGGCCGTGTGTCCAGCGGCCCCGGCCTCGAGGAGGTCGCCCGGGCCGCACGCACCACGCCCCCGACGGCTCACCCCGGACCCACCGACCTCTTCCTCGACGGCCTGGCCCTGGCCACCACGGACGGCTACGCGGCGGGCGCCCCGATTCTGCGCCGCGCGCTGAACACGCTGCGGTGCGGCGGCTTCACGGTGGAACAGTCGCTGGGCTGGCTCCCGTTCGCCTGCCGCATGGCCCACAACGTGTGGGACTTCGACAGCTGGAGCACCCTGTCGGCCAAGCTCGTCCGTCTGGCACGGGAGACGGGAACCCTGTCCGTGCTGCCCTCGGCGCTCCTGCTGCGGCTGTCGAACCGGGTCTTCGCCGGTGATCTGGACGACGCGGACTCGCTCGCCGCGGAAGCGGTGACGATCGGCGAGGCCACCGGCAGCCACTTCCTCGCACACTACGGGGCGTTGGTGATCGAACCCTGGCGTGGCCGCGAGACCGAGACGCTGCGGGCGATCGGAACGATCACTGGTGACCGGACCCTCAGCGGCGAGGGAAAGGCGCTCACGGCTCCCCAGTGGGCGCTGGCTGTGCTGTACAACGGCCTTGGGCGGTACGAGGAGGCCTGTGCCGCCGCCGCCAAGGGCTGCGAGTACCCGCAGGAGCTGGGGCTCGCCCTCTCCTCCCTGGTCGAGCTGGTGGAGGCGGCGGCCCGCAGCGGGCAGCGGGACCTCGCAGTCGAGGCCGCCGGTCGCCTCGCGACCATCTGCCAGGCAAGTGGCACGGCCTGGGCGACGGGCACTTCCGCGGCGGGGCGTGCCCTGATCAGTGAGGGGGACACGGCCGACGCCCTGTACCGGGAGGCGATCGCCCGGCTGGAGAGCACCCCGGTGCGAACGGCGCTCGCCCGCACCCGGCTGCTGTACGGCGAGTGGCTGAGCCGCGAGAACCGCCGCGCCGAGGCCCGGGACCAGCTGGCCCGCGCCCACGAGATCCTCGACCGGGCTGGCGCGGAGGCCTTCGCCGAGCGCGCCCGCCGGGAGCTGGAGGCCGCCGGGGAGACGGTGCGCAGGCGCGACACCGGCACCGACGAGGCGCTCACGCCTCAGGAGGCCCAGATCGCCCGGCTGGCCGGCGCAGGGCTGACCAACCTCGAGATCGGCGCGCAACTGTTCCTCAGTCCGCACACCATCGAGTGGCATTTGCGGAAGGTGTTCACGAAGCTCGGGATCCGGTCCCGCAAACAGCTGGGCGCCGTGCTGCCGGGCGGGGCGGCGACCCCCGCCTGACCCCCTGGCCAACACGAGTGGCCCGGACGGCCGCCTGTCCCACGCGGCGTTCGCGGAAGGCGTGCTCGAGGCGCTGCGCACCTGGCACACCCCCCGCGAATTCGCCACCAGCGTCCTGCTGCACGGGCCGCACAAGCGGCCTCCCGCCTCGCGGTGCGCCCACGAACTCCTCTGACCATGGCCCATGGCTCCGGGCCGTCCGGGGCAGGTCCCGTCGAGGTCAGGTCCCGGCCAGGGGCCCGAGGCGTGGGGCCGGGGGGCGGGTCCCAGGGGCGTGGGGGGCCGGGGGCAGACCCCGGGGGGCGTCCGGGGCCAGGGGGTGGCGGGCCCCGGGGGCCTGCGGACCAGGGGGTGGTAGGCCCTGGCCACGTGGCGGCCACGGTACGACCACGGGGTGCCCCACGGTCTATCAGGGGCGCGGCAGTGCCCGTGTCGGCGCGAAGTTGGTGTCGGTGGCGAGGGAAGCCGCCGATCCCCAGCCAACAGAGGAGCCGATCGTGGACACATCTGTGATCGCAACCCGGCAGAGTCCGCAGTCGGTGATGGTGACCATCACTGCCGCGCCTGTAGAACTCAACGACGCGGTCTTCGTGTTCGGCCGCGTCGGGCCAGGACTGCTCAAGATCGCCAACCGGATCCTCCGAGATCCCGGCGAAGCCGAGGACGTCATCCAGGAGGCGTGGCTGCGCTGGCAGGGCACGGACCGCACGGTCGTCGCCGACCCCGGTGCGCTGCTCCGCACGACGACCGTCCGGCTCGCCATCAACGTGCTGCAGTCGGCTCGCAGACGCCGCGAGTCCAGTGCCACCCCCTGGCTGCCGGAGTCCACGGACACCACGATGACACCGGAGGCCCTGGCCGAACGCCAGGACTCGGTGGAGCATGCCGTTCTACTGCTTCTGCAGACCCTTACCCCTAACCAGCGCGCGGCGTACGTGCTGCGCGAGGCGTTCGGCTATTCCTACGACCAGATCGGCGACCTGCTCCGCCTGTCCGTGGCGAACGTACGGCAGCAGGTCTCCCGCGCGCAGGACAGACTGAACAACCGGCGGCACCGGCAGCACGTGGACGCGGCCACCCATCGGCGGCTCGTTCAGGCCATCTTCACCGCCGCCCGCACAGGAGACCTCGACCGTCTGGAGCACGTGCTGACCGGCCAGGACGCGCCGTACTCCGGCGGGGGGACGGCCGCACGCGACGGCGCGTCTTCCTACCGGGCCACCGCATGACCGGCACGTCGCACGGGGAGGTGGTGCGCGAGGTGCGCACCGGCCCTGCCGACGATCGCACTCAGTCCTGCGCGACCGACCGGTGGGACGCCCTCGACCGCCTTCACCGCCGGGTCCAGGGGACGGTGGAGCGGCGGCTGCGCGAGGAGACCGGGTTCGGGTTGAGTGAAGTTCAGGCTCTGCGTTACGTGGGAAGGAGCTCCGTCCCGGGCGCCGGCGCCGAACCCCTGCGGCTCGGGGATGTGGCCAACGGGCTCGGCCTGAGTCAGTCCGCCACGAGCAGGCTGATGGCACGCCTGCGCCGACAGGGCCTGATCATCTCGAGCGTCGTCGACCACGACCGGCGCGGCGTGCAGGTGCTGCTGACCCCGGCGGGGCACGCCGCGCTGCGTCGTACCGCGTCCCGTTACGAACAGGTCGTCCGGGACGCGGTCCGCGATCTCGGCTCCCAGGACGCGGATCCCCTCCTGCGGCATCTCCTCCTCGGCGAGAGCGACGCCCGCGTGGTCATCCGTTGAGGAAGTCGCGCACGGCCGCCGTGAAGCTCTCGGGACGCTCGATGTGCCCGAGATGGCCGGTCTCCTGCAGGATCACCAGCCGGGCGTCGGGAAGGAGCTGATGCATCATGCGCGCCCAGCGCGGCCCGCAGATGAAGTCGTCCCCACCGACCAGGACCAGGGTCGGGACGGTGAGCCGGGGCAGTTCCTCACGGACGTCGAACGGGGGCTCCACCCCCCAGGCCGGTGCCGCGAACATCCGCAGGGATGCCCGCCCCGCGGCAAACTCCTCCTCGCGGCCCCAGTAGTCGTGAAAGTAGGCGGGCGAGATGGTGCGCAGCACTTTCGTCGCGCCCTCGTCGTCGGACCGGTCGAGTCGCGTGGTGAGATCCGCGACGTAGGTGGCCACTTCCGGCCGCTCGTCGGCGTGCCGCTGAACGAAGCTCTCCATGTTGGCCACCGCGGCCGCCCAGAACTCCTCTCCCGTCATCGGTGAGGTGTCGTACAGGACGAGGGACGTCAGGCGCTCGGGGTGGCCGAGGGCGTAGCGCTGCGCGATGAAGCCGCCGTGGGAGTGGCCCAGTAGGGCCACCTTGGCGAGGCCCAGGTGTTCGATCACCGCGTGCAGGAAGTGGGTGTAGGTGGCGAGGGTGTAGTCGCGTGGGTCGGCCAGCCGGCCGGAATCGCCCGTGCCGACCGGCTCGAGGTAGACGACGGTCATGCTGCGCTCCAGCTCGGGCATGCGCAGGTACTCCCAGCCGATGCCCGGCCCTCCGGAGTGTGCGACGCACACCGGGCCGGTTCCGGCGACGTGGTAGCGCTGGTCGACGGCGGCCGTGCCGTGCTGGACGACGAGGGTGTGGGTGCCCGGGGACAGGGGGTCCCGGAGATCGACGGCTGGGCTGGGTAGGGGCCTCAGGCCCTGTGTGGCGTTCACAACTCACAGATGGTGCGACGCCCCGGAGCCCCGCTCAAGACATTGTGTCTGTTGTCACACTGTATTTCACACTGTTGCCCTCCGCCTGGAATGTCACAGGGACTCCCTTCGGACGGTCAGATACATGAGAGGCATCCGAGACGAGTAAGGAGGCGCTGTCATGAGTTGGCGTGAGAGAGCGGCCTGCCGGGATGTCGACCCCGACCTGTTCTTCCCCATCGGCACCGCGGGTCTGACGCTGGTCCAGATCGACGAGGCGAAGGCCGTCTGCGCCCGGTGCCCCGTGCGGGAGCGGTGTCTGCAGTGGGCGCTGGACGTCGGGCAGGTCGAGGGCATCTGGGGCGGCACGACGGAGAGCGAGCGCCGCGCGACGCGGCGACGCTCGGCACGCAAGGACGTCGAGCGGATCGGCGCGAAGGCGTCCTGACCCGGACAACCCCGGCATGATCCTGTCTTACGGTCATGTCACACCTTCACCACTTTCCCGGTCCCTTCTGATGAGGGCAACGAAACCCGGTGCGGCAGTTCGTCGCCATGCACCGTTTCGTTGCGCAGGCCCGGCCGCAAGGCGCTCCCGGTGATGTGTTGATGGTGGTAATGACATGAGCGACGCAATCGAACCGGTCACCACGGCGGGCAGCCGCAGCGGTGGCAAGATCGCCGACTGGGCGAGAACACGGATGGGGATCGGGTCCACCACCACGACCGGCACACGCAGGGCCCGTCCGGAGCACTGGTCGTTCCTGCTGGGCGAGATCTGTCTCTACAGCTTCGTCGTCCTGCTCATCACCGGCGTGTATCTGACGTTCTACTTCCACCCGTCGTCGAACGAGGTCGTCTACGACGGCAGTTACGCTCCGCTGCGCGGCCAGTTGGTGTCCGAGGCGTTCGACTCGACGATGCATATCTCCTTCGACGTACGCGGCGGCCTGCTCATCCGTCAGGCCCACCACTGGGCGGCACTGATCTTCGTCGCAGCCCTGCTGGCCCACCTGATGCGCGTGTTCTTCACCGGCGCCTTCCGCAAGCCGCGCGAGCTGAACTGGGTGGCCGGTTTCGCACTGCTCGTCCTCGGCATGTTCGGTGGTCTGACCGGCTACGACCTCCCCGGCGACCTCCTGTCGGGAACCGGGCTCGCCGTGGTGAACGGGACACTTCTGTCGGTACCGATCGTCGGCACCTACGTGTCGATGTTCCTGTTCGGCGGCGAGTTCCCCGGGCACGACCTGGTGCCCCGCTTCCACATGATCCACGTCCTGGTCATTCCGGCGCTGATGCTGGCGCTCGTCGCCTTCCACGCCTTCCTCGGGCACCGGCACCGACACACCCAGTACCCGGGACCTGGCCGTACGGAGCGAAACGTGGTCGGCCCGCCGATGCAGGTGTACGTGGTCAAGGCGGGTGGCTATTTCTGCCTGGTCGCCGGGGTCGTCTTCACCATCGCCGCGATCGCCCAGATCAACCCCGTCTGGGAGTTCGGCCCCTATCGCGCCGATCAGGTCTCCGCGGGATCCCAGCCCGACTGGTACATGGGCATCGCCGACGGGCTGCTGCGTGTCATGCCCGGGTGGGAGGTGAATCTCTGGGGCCACACCCTGGCCCTGGACAATCTGATCCCTCTCCTCGCCGGCCTCGGCTTCTTCCTCGTCATGGGCGCCTACCCGTTCATCGAGGCCTGGGTCACCGACGACGACCGCGAACACCACCTACTGGAACGGCCACGCAACCGGCCCGTGCGCACGGCATTCGGCGTGGCATGGCTCGGGGTGTACCTGGCGGCTCTGCTCGGAGCCGCGAACGACATCATCGCCATGACCTTCCACATGTCGGTCAACACGGTCACCTGGACGGTCCGCATCGCCCTTTTCGTGGTACCGGTCGTCCTCTTCCTCGTGACCAAGCGCATCGCCCTCGGTCTGCAACGCCGCGATCGCGACAAGGTCCTGCACGGCCGCGAGACGGGCATCATCAAGCGCCTGCCGCACGGCGAGTACGTCGAGGTGCACCAGCCCCTCGACCCCTACGAACTCCATGCCCTCACGGCGCATGAGCAGTACCGGCCCCTCGACCCGGGACAACGCGACGGAGACGGCCACGCGAGCGGCAGGGTGCGGCGGTTGCGCGCGCGGCTCAGCCGCGGCTTCTACGGCGAGGGGACACAGATCCTCAAACCCACCGTCCAGGAGTACAGGGAAATCACCGGCAAACATCACTTCACCAGCAAAAAAGACTAGCAGACACAAACTGTCACACTTGCGACACGCACACGGTCCTTGAAGGTGACAGCACACCGCTTCCCGAAGGGCCTCTCATGAACCGCAGTTTCACCTATCAGCGGGTCCGCACCCCGCTTTCCCTCCTGGCCACCGCCTCCGTCGCCACCGCCCTCATCGCCACTGCGGTCGCCCCCGCCCACGCGGACAGGACCACGTCCGCACCGGAGAGCGAGAAGAAGCCCACGGTGGTGCTCGTGCACGGCGCGTTCGCCGATTCCACCAGCTGGAACGGCGTCATCAGGAGGCTGAGGCACGAGGGTTACCCCGTCGTCGCCGCGGCCAACCCTCTGCGCGGGCTGAACAACGACGCCTCCTACCTCAAAGAGGTCCTGGCCGGCATCGACGGCCCGGTGGTCCTGGCCGGACACTGGCGGATCGGTGATCAGCGACGCCGCCCACGACGCCGACAACGTCAAGGCCCTGGTGTTCGTCGCCGCCTTCCTCCCCGAAAAGGGAGAGAGCGCCGTCGAGTTGTCGGGCAAGTTCCCCGGCAGCACCCTCGGCGACGCTCTGCGCTCCGTGCCGGTCACCCTGCCGGACGGCTCCCGCGATGCGGACCTGACGATCGAGCCGAGCAAGTTCCACCAGCAGTTCGCCGCTGACGTCCCCCGCAACACCACGGACCTCATGGCCGTCACGCAGCGCCCGATCACCAATGCCGCGCTGGCGGACGACGCCTCCGAGCCCGGCTGGAAGAACATCCCGTCCTGGGCCGTGGTCGCCACCCAGGACCGCAACATCCCGGCGCAGGTCCAGATCTTCATGGCACAGCGCGCACACGCCCACATCACGCGCGTACGGGCATCGCACGCCGTGAGTGTCTCCCACCCCGCCGACGTCGCCGGGGTGATCGAGGCAGCCGCTCGGACCGTGCGCTGACCCACCGGTGCCGCGGGTCAGGGGGCGTGCAGATTCCGCGCCTGACCCGCACCAACGTCGGGGCCCCTGGACCAACGGTTCAGGGGGCCACCATGGGTTCGGGGGTCAGCCGCGATCTTCCGGAGCAACGTAGTCGAAGGTCGGGCCCGCGGTCAGGCCTTCGTCGTCGGGCATCGACATCAGGCTCTGCGCCTGCCCCTTGAGTACATCGTGCCCACCGACACCCCGAGCATCGCGGGATTGCCGTTGAACGCCTGCTCCAGGAGCTGCAGCAGCTTGCCGTACGCGATGTTGAACGCCTCTTGCGCCGTGCGGATCGCACTGCCCTCCGGATGGTCCTCCAGCCGCGGGTTGGGCCGCATCGGGCGCACCCCGGCGGGGTCGACGGTGAGCGTCTCGCCGGTGGGCCCTGTCTCCGGTGTGTCCCCCGGCTGGTAGCGCCGGCCCTGTGCGAGCTCCTGGAAGCGGTAGTAGTGCGAGACCGCCTTGGTCTGCGGGTGGAACATGTCCATGTCCCCGTCCCACACGTCGACGCGTGCCGCGCCCTCGCCCTGCTCCACGATCTCCTCCAGGGCGGAGAGCGCCGAGGCGAGATCGGTGACCGGGCTCAGCCGCCCGCCGGTGTGCCCGAAGGGTCCTGCGGCCACCTGGCGGGCGGGATCACCGGTGAAGACCTTTTCCTCGCCGAGCTCGGCGCACAGGTGTCGCAGGCCCTTCTCGATCGCGTCGTAGAACTGGCCGATCGTCATGTAGGCGTCGCCCTCGGCCAAGGTCGCCCGGGTGGGCGGGTTGTTCGAGGCGGAGGAACATGGTGACCGCCTCCTGACCGAAGGGCAGCAGGGACAGCTGCATGGAGGGGTCGGCGTGCGGCATGGGCCGCGGATGCGGCGCCAGTATTTGCGGGGTGTCGACGCGAGGTTGCCCGCCGACCGCGTTCAGGAGGTTCGCCACCAGCGCGAGGTGGATCATCTCCTCGACGAACACGCTGCTGACCACTTCGACGGCGTGGGCGTTCCGCTCGGGGTCGAGCGAGTAGAGGGCTGTGAGGTAGGGCGGCAGCGTGGCGTGTTCCAGCTCGATGGCCCACTGCAGGTGCTCTCGCAGGTCCTCCATCGCCGTGATCGGGCGGAACCGGGTCGGGCCGGTGGGGTCTTGATGATTCATGGGGGGTATCACCTGGGATTCGTGCGTACGGTTCGGGCGCGGTTGCGGACCGACCTGTGGTCACCGGCATCGCCGCCGGCGGGGACCGCGCGGGGCGGTCGGTGTTGTGGCGCGGGGTTGGTCATGCGGCATACGAGCGGGAGAGGCGGACGGCGGAGATGTCGAAGTTGAGCCTGACCTTGTCGCTGATGAGGACGCCGCCGGTTTCGTCGGGCGTGTTCCCGCCGAGCCCCCAGTCGGAGCGGCGCACCAGAGCGGTGCCGGAGAAGCCGACACGGTGGTCTCGGCTCTCGTCCTGCGTGGCCCCGTTGAGGGCGAGGTGGATGTGGAGAGGGAGTTCGATGTCCTTGATCCTGAGGTGGCCCATCAGACGGAACTGGCCGTCTCCGCGGTCGGCGAGGCCGGCGGAGCGGAAGACCATCAGAGGATAGGTGGCGGCGTCGAGGAAGTCCGGACCCGCGAGATGGGTGTCCCGGTGAGGGCTGCCGGTGTCGATACTGCCGGTCTGGACGCTCAAATAGGCCTCGGACCGGCTGAGCTGGTACCCGTCCAGCTTGACCAGCCCCTCGAACGCGCCGAAGCGCCCGCGCACGTTCGCGATCATGGCGTGCCGGACGGAGAAGCCGATGGTGCTGTGTGCCAAGTCGATGGTGTAGACACCTGTCAGCGCTGTGTACGGGACGACGGTCGACATATGCGGGTCCTTGCGGTCGCTGGTCACGACGATCAGTCGTTGCGAGCCGTCGCCGTGTGCCTGCCGGTGGTGGAGCGGACCGCGGCCGAGGAGACCCGGGCAAGGTCCGCAGAGGGACTGACAGGTGAGGGCCCGCGCGTGTGACACTGGGACCGCCTCCGGGACGGCGTTCTGTGTGTCACAGCGTGTCAAGGGGTAATGGGTCGCCGTTTACGCGCGTCATACGGTCAGCACCGCGGGATCGCCCGCGTCGGGCAACCGGGTGACTCCTCGCTGCTGGGCCAGCTCAGCGGCGATTTCGTCCCGGAAGGCCGGCCACATCCAGAAGGTCTCCGTGCGCTCGGGCAGGACACCGGTCGTCCCGCACCCAGTTGTCGAAACGTGTCCGGAAGCGGCCGGCGTCGGCCGACAGCACCATGCCCCCGACCGTACTCGTGCCGCCCTAGTGTCGGGCGGCAGCGGATGGACGGTGCGCACCCGCGGGAGACATGCCGCCGGGGGAAGCTGCAGCGGAAAGACGCCGCCGGGACAGAGCGCTTCGGTGACGGCGGGGTGGAGCCGTCGGCGTGAGGAAGGATCGAGGCACGCCAGGGTGTTGTGGCAGACGGCGACTTCCGCGACCCGCTGCAGGCCGGTCTCCGGGAGGGTGGAGGGGTGGACGGTGATCCGTTTGCGCGCGTCGGAGGGAAGGACACCGGCCGGGTCATCAGGGTGGCGCGCATGGCCGCGTGGGTTCGACGGCGTGCACGCTGACGTCGGACCCTGCGAGGCCCAGCGGGGTGACACGGCCGGTGCCCGTGCCGAGGTCCAGCACACCGACCCGCGCGTTGCCCACCGCTTCTCCGCAGAGTTGCCGCACGTGCGCGGCATCGGCCTCGCCTTGCAGCACGTCGTAGAACTCGGAACTGACGGCGTAGGCCTCTCCGGAGGGCGCGCTCGTCGGATGCGCGGGCGAGCGGGACGAATGCGAGTACATCCCCCAGTTGACAGGTCCGGCGCCCGCGGCGCGGGTTCTCCGCCTGCCCATTCCCTCCCACCGCACTGGGGAGCGGCACATACCCATGACACTGTGTGCCACTATGTTGGGTGTATCCGACGCGGCACATGATGCTCGTCGTCCCGGCCCGCCGCGGCCGCACAGCCTCCCCGGATCCCGGCCGCGGCCCCTATCACGAGGGATGTACCGACATGCCCGCCATCCTCATCCACGGCGTTCCCGACACCCACCGCGTGTGGAACGGCGTACGCCGGCACCTGACCCGCTCCGACGTCGAGGCCTGGGACCTGCCCGGATTCGGCACCCCCCGCCCCACCGGCTTCGGATCCGGCAAGGAGGAGTACGTCGACTGGCTCGTCGAACGCCTCGAGCGCGTCGGCGAGCCCGTGGACCTGGTCGGTCACGACTGGGGCTGCATTCTCACCGCCCGCGCCGCCTCCCTCCGCCCCGACCTGGTGCGCACCTGGGCCGGTGGCAACGGACCCATCAGTTCCCGCTACGTCTGGCACCCGCTGGCCGAGACCTGGCAGGATCCCGTCGCCGGCGAGCGGTTCATGGCCGAACTGGACCCTGAGTCCTTCGCGAAGGACCTGGTGAACGGCTTCGACGCGCCCGCCGAACCGGTAGAGGAGATGGTCCGGCACGTCGACGGCACGATGAAGGACAGCATCCTGCGGCTGTACCGGTCCGCCGTGACCATGGGGACGGAGTGGGAACCGGCCCTGTCGAACGTCACCGCACCCGCGCTGGTGTTCTGGGGCGAGCGCGACCCGGCCTGCCAGATCGAGTTCGGCGACGAACTCGGCGCCGCCCTGCGCGCCACCCGCGTCCTCCATCTCGACTGCAACCACTGGACGGTGCTGGAGCGGCCCGCGGAGGTGGCCGCCGCCCTCGAGGCGCACTGGGCGCAAGGCACCGGACGCTAGCGCCGGCGGCGACGAGGGACGCGGATCTGCGGACCGCCTCGGCCACGGTCGTGGAACACGGACGTCGTCCGCGCCCTCGTCGCGCTGCTCCGCTCTGCCCTCGCAGGCCCGCACGCTGTCTGCGCGGCGCGGGCCGGTGTCACAACCTGCGGGTTCCACGGTCTTTCCGCACGAGGGCACACCAGTGTCCGGTGCGCGCGAGCGGAGACGGGAACATCATGTCGCGAGAAAACGGGTTCGTGATCGTCGGGGGCGGCCTCGCCGCGGGCAAGGCCGCCGAGGAACTCCGGCGTCAGTCCTACGACGGCCCGCTCGTCCTCATCGGGGACGAAGCGGAGCGTCCATACATCCGACCGCCGCTGTCCAAGGGGTACCTGCTGGGCAAGGAGGACCGCGAGTCCATATTCGTGCATTCCGAGGACTGGTACCGCGAGCACGACGTCGAGCTGATGACGGGAACGCGCGTGACGGCCGTCGACGCACACACCCGCCAGGTCGAACTCACCGGCGGACGCCGGATGTCCTACACCAAGCTGCTCCTGGCGACCGGATCCTCCCCCCGCCGGCTGAGCGTGCCCGGGGCGGACCTGGACAACGTGCTGTACCTGCGCCGCGTGGGAGACAGCGAGCGGCTCAAGGCCGCCTTCACCCCCGGGGCCGGATCGTCGTCGTCGGCGGCGGCTGGATCGGCCTGGAGACCCCCGCGGCGGCCCGGACGGCCGGGGCGCTGGTGACCGTCCTGGAGCACTCCGAGCTGCCGTTGCTGAAGGTGCTCGGCCGGGGGGCGGCCGAGGTCTTCGCCGACCTGCACCGGGATCACGGGGTCGTCCTGCGGCCCCACGCCGCCGTCGAACGCATCACCGGTGACGGCACCCGCGCCGACGGCGTCCAGCTCGCCGACGGAACCCGACTGCCCGCCGACGCCGTGGTGGTGGGCATCGGCATCACCCCCAACGTCCAGCTCGCCGAGGCGGCGGGACTGGAGGTGCGCAACGGCATCGTCACCGACGAGCGTCTGCGCACCTCGGCCCAAGACGTGCACGCCGCAGGCGACGTCGCCAATGCCTACCACCCCCGGCTCGGCCGGCATCTGCGGGTGGAGCACTGGGCCAACGCCCTGCACCAGCCCCGCACGGCGGCACTGGCCATGCCCGGGAAGGAGGCGGCATACAACCGGCTGCCGTACTTCTACACCGACCAGTACGACCTCGGGATGGAGTACACGGGGTACACCGAGCCCGGCGGCTACGACCGCGTCGTCTTCCGCGGGAACCCGGCCGAGCGGCGGTTCATCGCCTTCTGGTTGTCCGGGGACCGGGTCCTGGCGGGCATGAGTGTGAACGTGTGGAACGTCATCGACTCCGTCCGCGCCCTCGTCGAGTCCGGTGCCTCCGTGGCGAACGCGGGCCCTGTCCGATCCCGAGACGCCCCTGGACAGCCTTCTGCCCTGACGACCGCCGCGAGGGTGACCGCGGCCCGCTGCGCACGGGGGCGCCGCCGCGTACGACCGGGAAACCGTGTCACACGATCTGCCGCTGTCCGGTCAGCAGTGCATCGGTTGGCCCCGTCGGACGAAAGCGGACTGCCCCATTGTCGGGAGCCGCGGCGGACATCGGCCGGAATCAGGGGTGGCACCGCCTTCTCGGGTGCTGTGCGAAGGGGTGATGCCAGATGGACCGGGTACAGGACGACGAGACGGTGCCGATCGCGGAGCTGCTCGACGAGCGACGCCGACTGCTCAACGTGGCCTACTGGATGCTGGGCCGGAGCCAGGACGCCGACGACGTCGTGGCGGAGGCCTACCGGCGCTGGTACGGCCTGTCCGACGGCCACAGGATCCGTATCGCCGAACCCCGGTCCTGGCTGGTGACGACCGTCGGCGGCATCTGTCTGGAGCGCTTGGCGCCGACCGGGCGGTCGCATCCGGGCCCGGTCGGCGCGGCGCCCCCTCAGGACCTGGACGAAGAGGTGAGCCAGGCCCTCCTCGAGGCGCTGGACACGCTGTCACCGGCCGAGCGGGCAGCATTCGTCCTCAACGACGTGTTCGGGATGGCTCCGGGGACGGTCGCCGCCATCGTCGGACAGACGGAACAGGAATGCGACGAACTCGCCGCCCGGGCCCGGCACAGCCTTGGGACCAGGTGGGCACACCCCACGACACCGCAGCAGCACGACCGTGTGGTGCGAGCGGTCCGACAGGCTTGCGTGGCAGAGAACCCCGCCCGCCTGACATCCCTCCTGGCACCGGACGCCACGGTGTTCTTCGACGGAGGTGGCAAGGTCAGAACCCTGACCCGGCCCGTCCACGGCGCACGGCGCGTCACCCGCAGCCTGCTGACCCTCCTAGCTGGCCGCCCCGGCACCACACTGCACTGCCAGTCCGTCAACGCCCGCACCGGAATAGTGGTGCGCTACGGCGACGAGGTCGCCGCGGTCATCAGCCTGGACGTCGCGGGCGACCGCGTCGTGCAGATCTGGGCGGTCCTCAACCCTGACAAGCTCCGCCACTGGAACCGGGCGGCCACGCAGGAGAAATGAGGGCAACGCGTGGGCCAGGACTTCGATTCGCGTGCCGCTGGTGTCTCACTGGCTCAAGAAGCTCTTGACGACGTCGGCGCCCGCATCCGACGATCGGCGCCTCGACTGCGCCACCTTTGCGAGCAGTCCCGACGGGAACCCGGCCAAACGCCCGCGGACACCCGCCGACCACGGCCGATTCCGCCCCTGTCCGGCCCGGAGTCCAGTCACCCACGACGTGACCGGTTTGCACCGTGTCCGCACCGCTGAGGTGCCGCTCACGAAAGGGTGAAAGGACAGTGGTAGTCGCCTGGCTCGACGGGGCCTCGCATCACCATCTTGCATCTACCGGGTCCAAACCTCGTACGCTGTGACATACGATGCACCCACACATCCCGGGGTCCGAGCCGAGCGGCACCGCAGCTGACTTCAGCGAGGCGCGGCACGGAGGGGTGAGGATGAGAGGAAGACATGGTCTCGGCAACTCGCGCAGCGCATGAGATTGAGGTCACTGCGGAGAGCCTCCAGGAGGACCTCGCCCGCCTGGAGATTCAGAAGCAGGCACTGGAGAGGGAACTGGCCGCCGTGGCCGCCCACCTCGACTCCGTCCAGCGCGCCCTGAGCGCCCTGACGGTCCTCATGGCCGAGCCGTCCGGCCGCCGAGGAGCCGAGCAGCCCGAACAGCCGGAGGCCGACGCTCCGGTCGTCGCGCCCGCCGCCCGCACGGCGCGAAAGCAGTCCGCGCCGCGACAGGCGGAGCGCAGGCAGAAGGAGAAGCCGGTGGCCTCCTCGCATGCGGAGGCCGAGGAACCGCGCAGCTACGGGGCCCTCACCGAACAGATCCTGGACTACTTCGCGGGCGTCGGTGACGCGGAGGTCCGCGCGCGCGACGTGGCCGCGGCGCTAGGCCGCGACACCGACTCCGGGAGCATCAATGCGGTGCGCAGCACGCTCGACCGTCTGGTCGGCACCTCCCGCGTACGCCGGGCCGGCCGCGGTCTCTACCGCGCCCAGGAGTCCTGACCGAAGCCTTCTCGGCTCAGTGCACTGAATGTCACAAAGATGCCTCGGGCACCTGCCCGCGGGGGTTCGAACAGGAGCCCGAGGCACGCACCCGCTGACGGACGGTCCGCGGGTGGGCGAGCGCTCCCATACCGGCAACTCAGCGTGTCACACGGTGCCGGAGTCGCTGTGAAGAGTGTATAGCAATCCACATCGTCTTTGGGTTCCGGCGTCCCTGTCCCGGGCGCACTCTTCCCCGGGTGCCTAGGATCACGCCTGGTCACTTCACCTTCGCGGCGCCCCCTCCCTACCTGGCCTGTTCGGCAACTCGCCTTTCTGGACGGGCTGTTATGCCCTTTCTACACAGCTTCGTTCACAACAACGTGTGACGGAAACAGTTACCCTTTCC
Source organism: Streptomyces sp. SLBN-31 (assembly GCF_006715395.1). NCBI lineage: Bacteria > Bacillati > Actinomycetota > Actinomycetes > Kitasatosporales > Streptomycetaceae > Streptomyces > Streptomyces sp. SLBN-31. The sequence goes on along the minus strand of NZ_VFNC01000001.1, from coordinate 3,844,639 downwards.
GTGGCCACTGCAACAAACATGGTCCTATAGTCATCCGCGCATCGAGTTGTCGCCCGGGCCTTCCCCCATGAGCGGCCATGCCGTCGGCGCCCCTTGACGCCCATGTTTCTTCCTCTGAGGAGCATCACCTTGCACAGAAGAAAGAGGGCCGTTGGCGTGCCCGTCGGTATCGCCGTGAGCGCGCTGGTCGCGGGCTCCTTGCTCACCCTGCCCGGCCACGCACTCGCCGACGACCCGAGCGCGACCGCGGACTCTCGCCAACAGGCGCTGCTGGCCGCTGCCGAGGAGTTCGACATCCCGTCGAGCGTGCTGCTCGCCCTCTCCCACCAGGAGTCGGCCTGGGAGGGTCACGGCGCCCTGCCGAGCACCGACGGCGGTTACGGACCGATGAACCTCACGGACGTCACCCCCACCATGCTGGCTGGCGGTGCCGCGGGCGCGGCGGGCCGCGCCGACCTCGACTCCCTCGCCGCGGACCCCGCCTTGCACACCCTGCGCCAGGCGGCCGAGCTGACCGGACTCTCCGTCAAGTCCCTGCGCGAGGACGACACCGCGAACATCCGCGGGGGTGCCGCCCTGCTCGCCTCGTACGAGAAGGAGTTGGTCGGGGCGACCCCCGTGGACCCCTCACAGTGGTACGGGGCAGTGGCCCGGTACAGCCAGGCCAAGCAGAAGCAGGCGGCTGCCTCCTTCGCCGACCGTGTCTTCCGCACGATCCGCAGCGGTGCCTCGGCGACAACCCAGGACGGCCAGCGCGTACGCCTGTCCGCCGTACCTTCCGTCGATCCCGCCCGAGAGCAGATCAACTCCCTGCGCCTGAAGACCTCGTCGACGGCGGCCGCCACCGAGTGCCCCACTACCGTCGACTGCACCTTCGTGGCCGGATCACCGGTCGGCCGCCAGGTCGCCGACCGGCCGACCAATGGCATCCGCATCGACACGATCGTCATCCACGACCTGGAGTCCACCTACGACGCCGGCGTGGCGGGCCTGGCCAACCCCACGAGCCCCGCCGCGACCCACTACGTGATGTCCTCTTCCGGCACGGTCACCCAGATGGTGCCCACCAAGGACATCGCCTTCCACGCGGGCAACTACTCGACCCATTTGCACTCGATCGGCATCGAGCACGAGGGGTACGCCGCGCACGGCGCCGCCTGGTACACGGAGGCGCAGTACCAGGCCACGGCGGACTTGGTGAAGTACCTGGCCGAACGCTTCGACATCCCGCTGGACCGGCAGCACATCGCCAGACATGACAACGTTGCCGGGCCCAACTCCGCTCTGGTCTCCGGTATGCACTGGGACCCGGGTTACGCCTGGGACTGGAATCACTTCATGAGCCTGCTCGACGCCCCGGTCAGCGGCGTGTCCGAGGTGCCGCAGCCCGGCTCCGTCGTGTCGATCAAGCCGTCGTTCGCGGACAACGTGCAGACCCTCCAGATCTGCCCCTCCGACGACCCGACCGGCCAGACGACCACCTGCATCGAGCAGCAGCACCCGACCAACTTCGTCAACCTGCACACCGCTCCGAGCGAAACAACCCCGCTTTTCGGCGATCAGTCGATCCACGGCACCGCGCCCGGCACCGACCGGGTGAACGACTGGGGCAGCACGGCTCAGGCAGGGCAGCAGTTCGTCGTCGCGGACGTCCAGGAGGACTGGACCGCGATCTGGTTCAGCGGTGCGAAGGCGTGGTTCCACAATCCTGGCGGCGTCAACACCCGTACCAGCTACGGTGTGAAGATCATCAAGCCCGCGGGCACCATTCCCGTGTCCCTCTACGGCTCCAGCTATCCCGACAAGGCCGAGTACCCGGCCGGCCTGGGCGCCTCCACACAGGGACCGTTGAGCATGTACGCCATTCCGACCGGACAGGCATATGTGGCTACGCGGGAAGCGGCCGCCACCGACGACTACTTCCCCTCCAGCGGAGCGGTGGTCATCGGAGGCAAGAAGATGTACACAATCCAGTACAACCACCGTGTCGCCCTCGTCTACGCGAACGACGTGACCGCAACCACGGCCGTCCACCACTGGGAGAACGGCGGCAACTGAGCCACAGGCCGCGGTATTTGAGTAACCGCAAGAGGGCTCTCACGCGACGTGCCGCGGGCACACCGTGTGGGGGCCCTCGCCTCTCCTGCCCAGCAGCAGCGCGTGCCGGGCGGTTATCTGCGAAGGCGGCGACGCGACAGCACCGATCAAGCCCACCCGTCGCACGGAGGCCTCGCCTTCCCGGGACGTCCCAGCGGGATCCTTCAGCATTGCCCCGCCGAATGCCGCAAAGCAACAACGCCCACGGTGTCGACCCGCGCCCGTACATCGGCACCCGCCGACCCGTCACATGTGCGGGGCGTCGTCGGTCAGTAGGGACATGAGCCATTCCCTCGCGTCGAAGACCAGCACCGACGAGCCTGTCACCGTCATCAAGACCTACACCGTGCCGACGGACGAAGCCGACCGCTTCACCGTCGTGTACCAGGAGAACGCCCGAATCATGGCGGCCCAGCCCGGCTTCCTCCGCTCCCGCCTGCACCGTCCCCTCGATGAAGGCCCGGAGACCCGCTTCGTCCACATCGCGGAGTGGACGTCGGGGACCGCCCTCGACAAAGCCACCGAGAATCCCGAGTGGCATGCCTCGCTGCAGCGCATGTTCGACGACCCCGACCTGCACATCACCTCGGAACCGGCGAGCTACCGCGTCGTCGTCGAACTCCACCCCTCCTGACAACGCGTCACCCGGCACCCTGGCCGCGCCCCGATGATGCTTCCGTCATCTGCCGCGTGCCGGCGTGCCGGGCGTCGGCCCACCACGGAGCAGGCGTCTTCATGCGGGCCGGGGCCGCCTCACACAGGGAAAGCCGCGGCAGCCCGGCCCTTGCACTCGCGGCCGGGTCGCGCGGCGGGTGAGACACTCGTTGGCGGCAGATGACGTTGTCGGTAGAGAGCGGAACCGCCACGCTCATAGCAGGAATGGACATCTCGGTTCGCGAGACATCCGCACCCGCCTGCTCCATAGACCGGGCAACCGATGCAAGTCGTGCTCGGCCTCTCGCCAGCACCGATTCGTGCCCGACTGCGACCGCTGGTCAGGACGCCCTGTGCCCCTCCGCCATCCGGTCCATGAGCCATTCCCCGTAGAGCCGCTGTGCGATGTAGGCGTCCGGCCCCGGAAGCAGATCATCGCGCCGCACCCGACTACCGAGGAAGGTGCTGCGCCAGTCGGTGAAGACCTGACGGTGCTCGTGCTCCGCGGTCAGCGCCTGCCGCACGAAGGTATCCAGCCTGAACTGTCGGGGACCGGCAATCTCCTTCACACCCTGCAACGGTGAGAACGCTGCGGTGTGAGCAAGAAGCGTGGCCACTTCCTCTCCTGCCACCGGTCGCGTCCGAACCGGCGGCAGCCACACGATCCAGTCCTCAGTGGCTGCCTCCGCGACATCGTCGACCGTTTCAAACACTTGGGTGGACCGGATTATGGAGTACGGGACCTCGGAGCGTGCCACCATCTGTTCCTTCCATCGCAGGGCCCGGAAGGCCCCCTCCGTTCCTATCCGGTCGACACCCACTGGCGGTTGCTGACACAAGGATGGGCGGAGGTTTCGCGCCCGTCCCCAGCGCTCGGCCGAGCCACGGCGACCTGGTGACCCGGCGGTCCCGCCCCGCCTCCGATCCGAGGCAAAGCGGCCGACGGTAGGCACCAGCGCCTCGTGACACGGTGCGGCCCGTGTTGGGGCCATCCCCGCCCGCGCGGGGAGCATCCGCTGCCTGCGCGTATCTCGACCTTCACTGCTCCCCGCACGCGCGGGCATGGTGCTCGTCCCCGGCGCGCGGGGTGTGCAGCTCGGACATGTCGGCGTCCCCTGCTTCCCGCACTGCGCGGGGTCGGGATGCTCGCCCTGGGTTTGTAGGCGGTACTCGCGGCCGAACGCCTCCTGTTGCCCGTGGAGGACCGACCGTGATCAGGTCTCCGGACCCACCTCGCCGGTGCCCGTGTCGATGAGGATCTGTGCGGCCTGGGACACGTTGTCGGCGCGTACTGCTTCGGTCATCGCCGCGCTTGCCGCCTCGGGCGTCGCGTGCGGCGGGACCACGAGGAGGGAGAAGAGGTCTTGGTCGCCCCTGGTGACGAGGACGGTGTCGTCGCCGACCGGGAAGGAGTCGATGTGGACCACGTGGTCGTCGACGATCAGTCGGGTCGGCAGTCGCTCCCAGGCGGCGGCGTCCAGGCCGATGCGCGTGACCGGCCCGAGATGCTCGGTCAGAGCGGTGATCAGGGCCGGCAGCTCGGCGGCGATGTCACGGGATCGCGGCCACCATGCCCCGTCCAAAACGCCCTGCCGCTCATGTGTCGTCTCCAGCCGTACGACCGCCATCCCGGGCCTCACCAGTTGGTGGAGCGTGTCCGGCAGGAGCTTGTGCACACGTGGGATGTCGGAGTCGGGCACCACACACACCTGTCTGTCCGCCGACGGGAAACACGGAGCGGTCTCCTCGTTTCACACTACTCCGCGGCTCACGGCGGCCGGGGGCTCTTGGTCACGTGCGTAAGCTGCGAGGCGGGCCGGAGTAGAGTCGAAGATCCCTTTCCCCAACCGTGCCCAGACGACGAGGTCGCCATGCAGCAGCCTCCCGAAACACCCTCGGAAGGGCACGCCGACGTACGCGTCGTCGCCGCCTCTCCCGAGGTCGCCCGACGTGTCGCGGAGGTGCTCCGGCGTTGCTTCGCGGCCACCGAGCAGCGCAGCTACCCCGCGGGCGCCGGGGGAGGAACGCGCCTGGAGCTCGTCATTGACACGACGCGGGCGGCGGAACCGGCGCGGTCCTGGCTGGAGACCAGCCGCTCACCGGAAGAGGACCGCCGACGCGAGTGAGGCGACGGACCGTGGCCCCCTGTTGGGGCCCTTTCGACAAGCAGCGCGAGGTCAACGGGAGCGTTTCGCGTCGCCCGGTCCGGCCGACGGAGCATGCGGCGGCCGGCCCACCAGCGCGCGTGTCAGTACCCCGGTGAGCTGTTGAGCCACCCCTGCAGCCGTGGTGACGGACCCGGTCAGGGGTGAGCCCGCGGCGGCCGACATGAGCGGTTCCGCGGCCTCCTCGGTGGTGTCCGGCGGCACGACCAGCAGGTCCCAACGCCCCTGGCCCGGGGCGAGCAGGACGACGGTGCGCGGGGCGGAAGCCCCCGGTGCCCTGTGCAGTCGTACGACCTGGTTGGCGACGAGCATCCGTCCGGGCACCGCGGACCACGTCGCCCCGCTGACCGTGACGCTGGAGATGTGGCCCCACTCACGCGGCAGTCCGGCGAGCAGGTGCGGAAGTTCGGCGAGCAGGTCGTACGAACGCGGCCACCACGCGCCGTCGATGGGCCGGGGGAGCTCCCTGCGGGGGGCCAGGCGCAGGCGCAGGACGGGTTGGGAGGACTGCGGGGGTTGCAGTGCGGTGCTCATGACGGCTCCTGCCAACTGCCTTGCAAGACGGGATGATTGACGTCGGGCGGCACGGGCCGCATCCGGGTTCGGCGGCGGCCGGCGCTCTTCGTGAACCGTGGCCGGCGGGGCGGACCGACCGCTGCCGCACCTTTGCCGGGCGCTGATGGGTCGGCGTGCTGGAGGTTGCGCCGGCTCTCGCCGGAGGAGCAGTACGTCGGGGGCGTGGATGAGCCGGTCCCCCAGCAGCCCGCCGACGAGGCCGAGAGCCACGAACGGCAAGCCTCCCCCGGCACCACGGGCTCGTACAGTCGCTCTCCGCCGTCGCGCACGGGGGCTGTGGTGGGGCTGGGTGACATGAGCGGCTCCTTGACCTCGGCGAAGGCCGCAGTGAGGAAGGCGCGGCCGGGGTCACGGGCTGCCCCTGGTGAACGAGTGGTCTGCTGGAGACGACCTGTCAGGAGGGTACGACGCACTCTCGTTGTCCCCACCGTACTCCCCATACCCGGAAACGCCCGAGACCGCTGGTCAAGCCCCGTGGGCCGGGTGCGTGGGCAGCTTCCGACAGTTTGAAGGGGGCCGCCGACTGGCAGGACCGGGCCCCGAGACACAGGCGGCCGCACTCGGCTCGCACCGCGGGAGTACCGGGAGATCACTGGGCGGCACCACGCACGTGGAAAGAACGGCAGGCGCGCACGTGAACCAGGTGGCACCGCGCACGTGAACCGGGCATCTGCCGCGGACACAAGCGGCCGTGGGTCCGCCGCCGCGAGCGTCTTCCGACGGCCGCCGTCGATCGTTCAATCCTCGACGGCGGCCGTCTGAGACTCCCCGCGCGACCGAATCCCCCTTCACGGGCGCGCGATCGGGAGCCGTGTACCCCGCATCGGACCGTGTGACGGCACGCGGGAGGCACCGCGCCGGTCTCGCGACGAGGGGAAGCATGACGGGGCGAGCCGAGCAGCCGGCCCAGCACGGCAACGAAAGCCGACTGCTCTGCAGAGGCTGCGAATCGGTCCTTGCCCTAGGTCTGGGGCCCAGGCAGCCAACCGGCCGCCGATCCGCGTGCGTTGCCACGAAACCCTGTGCGCAGCGGAGTGCCGCAAGCCTAAGCGGTCTCACTCCGGGTGAGAACCCCTGAGGGCCGTGGAGAATCCTTCGGGCGCACCAGCACGCGCGCGTGCTGGTGCGGAGTAGCGTGGAACGCGCTCTGCTGCGCCAAGGCGAGAGTGTGGCCGCAGGACGGCTCGAGTGCCAGTGGCAGCGCGACCAGCTCCCGAAAGCGATCAGCGAACTCGTACTTGACGACCAGCGATTGCGTAACGACATCTGCTGGTCAGTGTTCGACTACTGAGGCTGATCCACCGGCACCTTGCCGAAGCAAACGACGCCTCACCGACAATGGCCCCGCCGGAACACCAACCGGCGGGGCCTCGCCGTCAGAGTTCATCGGCATCGTGAACGCCGCCTTCGGCATTTTCAACGCCGCGCAACAGCCGCGGTGGTCGCGGCCGGTTCGTCGGCCACCGGTACGTCGTCGTGTTGGGCGAGCACTTCGAGGGTGTTGACGTGCAGCCGCAGGGCGCCGGCCACCGTTTCGGGGGTGAGCATGCCGCTGACCCGCAACCGTGCGCCGACCGTGCAGTCGGCGGCCCGGCGATGACATCCAACACGGTGCTGGTGCAGGGGATGCCGCCACCGTGACCTGATCTTCTTGGGATGGCCGCGTATCAGGCCGGCGAGCCAGTTGAGGGTGGCAGTCGGGCAGTGCAGACCAGGCCGTCAGGGCCCTCGACGGTATGGTTGTTCTTCTTCACGGCAAACGCAACTACCACCGGAGAAACGCCATTACGCTCCCGCCCCGCGCGGCTGCTGCCGCATCGGCCCACCTCTCGGGCAGCCACTCGTCGTCGGTGTGCGTCGGTGTCAGTGCGTCTGAGGGGAACCGATTTACCGGGTCGGGGCAGGGTGTGGCGAGACGTGCGGAGTCGTCGGCTCGCCGGGCTTGGCATCGGCATCACCGAGGTAGTAGACAGCTCCCGATTCACGACGAGACGTGTTCACGAGCAGCCAGCCGAAATCTGCCCCCGTGTGTCCCGAACCTGCCAGGGATCGGGTCCTGCTCCCCCAGTACAGCTGCTGGTCGCTGCGGTCTCCGGGGTCGACCGCTCATGTCATGGCAGCCACGCCCACGGCTGTCGGCACGCTCGAACAGGACAGCTGGGGAGCCTGTGCCATTGACGAAGGCAACGGAGCTGAAGTTGGCGGGGTCCGTGGGATCCATGGTCGTCGCATCGCAAGCACTCAGGACGCCCGCGACGAGTGCGGCGACCAGCCAGGATCTGTGCGGACGAGCATCCAAATCAAACCTCCGCTCGGCCCCCTTCGCCGACACCGGAGCGACCGCCTCGACATCGGCCTGGGCCTGCTCGGCCGGAGGATTCAACGCTCGCTCCGGATCGCGGGTTCCTCCCGCTCGACCTGCACGTGTAGCTGCTTGGTCAACTGCTCGGCGAGAGCATCCAGTTCGCTCAGCGAGTGGCGATCTCCTGCCGCTCCTGCATCTTCGCAGCCTCCCGCGGTCCCATGGCGTGCCGACTTCCTGACGGATCGCAGGCGGGGCCCGTCAGGGGCCCAGTCGAACTCGCCCAGTCTGCCGGAACCGGACCTGCCTGATGATCCACGCCAGGGTCATCCCCGCCAACCGGCACGAGCACATTCGACCGTGCTCCGATGCCCAGGGAACACAGCGACGCGGAGACCGCGGGCAGCCAGATACGCAAGGCGTACATCGGAAGCCATAGGCGCGGCGCCTGAGTAGACGACCGCTGCGCCGCGTCGGCCCGCTCGGACATGCAGAGCGAGCCGACGCTGTGTGCCAGCAGCCCCATCCGCCGAACACACCCGGACAAGCCGTCCGGGGCCGCCGCCGCGACTCCCAGTGGCCACAGTGCATGTATCCCGAATCCCACGCCGTAGACATACCCATGGCGAGCACCGAGCTCCCGGCGGAGAAGCCCACGCCAGACGGCAGGCGAGGGCCGAGCGAAGGCACTCCGTGCGAGGGCGAGGGCCTTCCGGTCCGAGCGCGGCGGCGAGTGCGCGTGCGCCGCAACACGTCTGATTCGGCGCGGTTACAGCTCCCAGAACGGCGCCTGCCCGGTCCAGCCGGCGACGATCGTGCTCGTGGGCCGGGTCGGCGAAGGTCCAGCACGTTTGGTCCAACCAGGCCTGGAAGTCCAGGAGCCCTGTCGGTTCCGAGCAGAGGCATCTCCTGGCCCATGATGTCGCCGTACGGCCGCCCGGCATTGTCAGGCTTCGCTCTCCGGGTGGGTCAGGTTCGCTCCGGTCGCCGGGTCGAACACGTGCGCCTTGGCCATGTCGACCAGCAACTCCACCGGCGCGCCCTCACGGGCGCGCGAGGCGGCGTCCAGGCGGGCCACGATCTGCTGGACCTCCGCTCCGGTGTCACTCATACCCGAGTCGGCCGCCAGTTCCTCCAGTTCGGCGGTCGTCGCGGACCCGCCCTCCGCGGTGAAGTACACGTACACATCGGAGCCCAACGACTCCAGTACATCCACGGTGGCGGTGAAGACGGGGCCGCGCCGGCCTTGTTGGGTCGACAGAGTCGCGTCCTCGAAGGCCTCGGGCCGGAGGCCGACGATGACATCGCGGGGCGCGTTCTGCCGTTCCAGTGCCTGCCTCGTACGGTCCTCGAGGGGCAGATCGCCGAAGGGCGAGCGCAGCATGCCGCCCTCCAGGGTGGCGTTCATGAAGTTCATCGCCGGCGAGCCGATGAAGCCGGCCACGAAGAGGTTGCGCGGCAGGTCGTAGAGCTGTGCGGGCGTGCCGATCTGCTGGACCAGGCCCTGCCGCATCACGACAACCCGGTCGCCGAGGGTCATCGCCTCTGTCTGGTCGTGGGTGACGTACACGGTGGTGGTGCCGAGTCGCCGTTGCAGGCGGGAGATCTGGGTGCGCATCTGCACCCGGAGTTTCGCGTCCAGGTTGGACAGTGGCTCGTCCATCAGGAACGCCTTGGGGTCGCGGACGATCGCACGCCCCATGGCCACCCGCTGGCGCTGGCCACCGGAGAGATTTGCGGGTTTGCGGTCCAGGTGCTCGGTGAGGTCGAGAATTCGCGCGGCCTCCTCGACCTTGGAATTGATGGTGGTCTTGTCCACCTTCGCCAGCCGCAGCGGGAAGCCCATGTTCTCGCGCACGCTCATGTGCGGGTACAGCGCGTAGCTCTGGAATACCATGGCCACGTCGCGCTCCTTGGGAGCGAGTTGGTTGACGACCTGGCCACCGATGCGCAGGGTGCCCTCGGTAATGTCCTCGAGCCCGGCGATCATGTTCAGGGTGGTGGACTTGCCGCAACCCGAAGGACCGACAAGGATCACGAACTCGCCGTCGGCGATGTCGAGGTCCACGTCCTTCACGGCAAGGGATCCGTCGGGAAAACGCTTGCTTACTCGCTCGAGGGTGATCTCGGCCATGCTGGTGCCTCCTTGCCTTCATGCCTTCCGGGTCCGGGAGGCGCGGTCGGGGTCTCCCGCCGGCGGCCTACCGGCCGCAGCCAGCCTGGTCACCCCTTGACCGCCCCGGAGGTCAGTCCGGCGACGATCCGCCGCTGGAAGAACAGAACGAAAATGATGATCGGAATGGTGATCACCACCGCGGCGGCGGCGATCGACCCGGTGGGCTGCTGGAACTGCGAACTCCCGGTGAAGAACGCGATCGCGGCGGGCACCGTGCGCGCGGCGCGGGTGGAGGTCAGCGAGATGGCGAACAGGAAGTCGTTCCAGCAGAAGATGAAGACGAGGATGGCCGTGGTGAACACGCCCGGGGCTGCCAGCGGCGCGATGACCAGCCGGAAGGCCTGCGCGGGGGTGGCCCCGTCCACCTTGGCGGCTTTCTCCAGGTCCCACGGGATCTCCCGGAAGAACGCCGACAGGGTGTAGATCGCCAGCGGCAGGGAGAAGGTCATGTAGGGGATGATCAGTCCCACCCATGTGTCGAAGATGCCCACGATGCGTTCGATGTTGAACAGCGGGGACACCAGGGAGATCGGGGGGAACATGGCGATCAGCAGCGACATGCCGATGAGAACCCGCTTGCCCGGGAATCGCAGCCTGGCCACCGCGTAGGCGGCCATGGTGCCCAACACCACCGCGATCACCGTGGAGATCAGTGCGATACCGATCGAGTTGATCAGTGCTCGGGTGAATTCGGAAGTCTTGAAGATGCCCCGGTAGTTCTCCCAGGTCCATTGAGTGGGAATGTAATTGCCGTCGGTGAGGGTGCTGGGGTCCTTGAACGACAGCGCGGCGATCCACCACACCGGGAACAGGGCGTACAGCACCACCACGACGTTGATGACACCCCAGCGGGCGGCGTGCGTCTTTCCCACGGTGGCCATCAGCGCTTCACCTCCGCCCCAGGTGCGGCCGCGCCGAAGAGCTTGACGAAGGCGAAGGCGATGATCCCGACTGAGATGAAGATCAGGACCGAGATCGTCGAACCGATGCCCAGGTTGAGCGCGGTGAAGAGATTGTCGTAACCGAGGATGGACACGGAGCCCGTCTCGTGGGCGCCCGAGGTCAGGATGTAGATGTTGTCGAAGATCCGGAACGCGTCCAGCGTGCGGAAGAGCAGCGCCACCAGGATGGCCGGTTTCATCAGCGGCAGGACGACCTTGAAGAACCGCTGCCGGGCGGTGGCGCCATCCACCATGGCCGCCTTCAGGGTTTCCTCAGGCACCAGCGCGAGGCCCGCGAGCAGGAGGAGGGCCATGAACGGGGTCGTCTTCCACACCTCGGCGAGCACGATCAACCACAGGGCGGACCACTGGTGGGTCAGCGGGGCCGATCCGCTCGGCAGCAGCCCCGCGAGGTAACCGAGCTGCGGGGTCCAGGCGTACTGCCAGGAGAAGGCGGCGACAACGGTGACGATGCCATAGGGAATGAGGGCCGCGGTGCGTACGGAGCCGCGACCGAAGATGGTGCGGTGCATCACCAGAGCGAGCCCCATGCCGAGGACCAGTTCGATGGCCACGGACACGCCGGCGATGAAGAGTGTCACCCAGAAGGCCTGCCACCAGAACGGGGAGGACAGTACCGCACCGTAGTTGCTCAGGCCCACAAACTTCGCCTGCCCTGGAAAGCGCAGGTCGTAGCGCTGCAGGGACAGGTAGACGGCGTATCCGATCGGGTACGCGGTCACGGCGACCATGACGGCCACAGCCGGCGAGCAGAGCAGCCAGCCCAGCCGCCGCTCCTGCCTGGCGCCGGCCGAGAGCGCCGCCTGGTCCTGCGCCGACTGTTTCGCCTCAGGGGGTGGCGGAGCTCCGGCCGGTTCTGCCTGCATACTCATCGGGGACCGCCGCAGGATGAGACCGGCACTCGGGGGCACCGGCCGAGGGGGTGGTGGTTCACGGGATCACTCCCTTGGATTGCAGAGCATCGTCGATCTGGCCGCTGATGGTGTTGACCGAGCTTTCGGGCTTGATTCCGGAGGGCGGGGACAGGGTGTGGGACACGGCGATCGACACGTTCTGGTAGGCGGGGGTGAGCGGGCGAACGCTCGCCGACTCCAGGGAGGCCAGCACATCCTTGGCGAACGGATACGCCTTGATGAACGGCCGCTCGTCGTACAGTTCACGCAAGGTGGGGGGCAGGCCGCCCACGAGCGCGGCGGTGAGCTGGTTCTCCCGGTTGCGCAGACACAGGGCGGCCTCGAATGCCTGTCGGGGGTGGCGCGAGTAGGCGCTCACGGCCAGGTCGATGCCGCCGATGGTCGGCCGTGCCGGGCGGTTCGCGTCGACCCTGGGGTACGGCGCCCAGCGGAAGTTCTTGAACAGTGCCGGATTGTTGGCCTTCATCGACGGATAGACGAACGGATAGTTGAGTTCGAACGCGGCACCCCCGGCCTCCATGGCGAGACGGTTCTCGTCCTCCATCTGGTTGGAGAGAGAGGGATCCGCGGCCGCAGAGTGCGCCAGGTCGCGCATGATCCCGGCGGCCCGCACGGCGGGCGCACCGAGGGAGGGCTTCGTCGCCGTCGGATTGAGGATGGAGCCACCCGCGCTATTGATCAGCGTGTTGAACCATACGGTCAGGCCCTCGTACTGAGCACCCTGGATCTCCACATAGTGCGGCTTGCCCTGCCGAGAGAGGTTACGGGCCATGTCCAGCATCTCGGCCCAGGTCTTGGGCGGGGTGGGTACCAGGTCCTTGCGATACCAAAGAAGTTGGGTGTTGGTGTTGTACGGGACGGCGTACAACTTGTTCTTCCAGGTCGAGGTCTGCAGCGGTACGCGCAGGGTGCCCGCGGTGGCCCGCTGCTTCGCCGCGCCGGTCCACTCGCGGATCCAGCCAGCCTCGGCGAACTCCGCCCCCCAGGTGACGTCCAGGCCTACGATGTCGAGCGAGTCGTCGTGGGCCGCAAGCCTGCGGACAAGCTGCTGACGCTGGCCGTCGGCGGCACGCGGGAGCTTGTTGTAGCTGATCCTGTAGCGGCCGTGCGAGGCCTGACTGCACCGGTCGGCCGCCTTCTGGAGTGCACCGGAGTCGTCGGGGAAGTTGTACCAGTTCAAGGTGAGTGGGCCGGACCCCTCCCCGCTGCCGCACGCAGCGAGCGTCGACGCCAGCAGGGGCAGCACCGCAAGCACCCGCAGCCGCCGCGCACTCCCCTTGGGGCGCCTCCTGACCGGAAGGGGCCGAAAGCCGGACCTCACGTCGCTCCACACCTCGCTCCCTGGCCGGTGGTCACGGGAGTCGGGTCCCGCAGCCGTTCTGTACCCAACGAACGCTAGACACTACATAGAGCAACAACAAGTACATATGCGGGCAAATGGTCCATACGATTCGAGGTCATGGGCAACCTCGCGAGGACCTGCCGTCGCCCGTTGCCGTCCGAAGAGGGCCACCGACCGGCCGGCCGTGTCGCAACGCAGTCCGTGCGGTGGCACCGTCCCAGGCGAAGGGCCCGGCGCGTTTCTACCTTTGACGAGCAGGCGCGTGTGGACGAGGAGGTGCTCACCAGGTTTGACGGCAGCGCATCCGGTGTGCCGGTTGGCCTCGTCGGGGTCGCAGGCGTGGACGGTGAGTTCAAGGGCCCCCGTCAGGGAGGCAACGTCGTCGAACGGGCGTTCCGCGGCGCCCGGTCACGGTCCGTCGCCGGGGCAGAGGGCAGAGCCTCAGGTCCTCCCGGAATCGCAGGGCACCGAGGCGACGCCGCCGAAGCCGGCGAGGCGGTCGGCGGTGCCGAAGGCCGTCATGTCGCCGCCGGTGGCGGCCAGGAACTCGGTGCCGAGGATGACACCCACCGGGCATGCTGCTGATTACCTCGAACGTGTGGTGGTCGCGAAACCGTGCCTCGGTGGTCTTGTCGAGTTCGGCGACCTGCTGGTTGAGGGCCATTACCTCCCTCGCCAGCGTGTGCACCAGCTGGGCGGTCAGCTTCTCGCCGGGCAGGCTGGTGTGCCGGGTGAACCATACGAAGGGCTCACCGCCTCCCGCAGGACACCGTAGGGAACCTTTTCAGCGGTGCCGATCCAGGGTGAGGACGGCCTTGATGATTGACGTCATGCGGTCGGGCTGCCCCGGGCGTGGCGGAAGATTCGCCAGCACTCCAGGCGGGCGATGCCTCGTTCGACGGGTACGCGAGCGGCCGTCAGGGCCCGGTTGACCGTCTGCTGGGTTGTGGTGAGTTCGCCTTTGGGCAGCCGGCGCTTGGGGGTGGCGACCCACTCGCCCGGTCCCGCTGTAGGCCATGTCGGCAAGGGTGGGACTGCGCTGGCGCTCACAGATCCTGACGATCTTGTGTGGGCGGGCGGCGGTCAGGTCGTGTGTGGGTCCGCGCAGGGAGGGCGAGAGCCGCAGCGTCCGGCCGTCCGGGTCCGTGATGACCTGCGTGTTCGCACCATGACGCTTGTGCTTGGTCGAATAGTCCGCGCGCCCGTCGCCGACCCGGTCGCACTCGACGAGCGTGCCGTCCAGGAGCAGGCCCGGCGCCTGGTCCGCGAGGTGTTCGATGACAGCGGTGACGTAGGTGTGGGCGGTGTCGACAGAAATGCGGAAACCCGCAGCCAGTTGAGCCAGGAGGCATGTCGATGCAGGTATGTCAGAGCGAGCACCGCATGCGCGGACGGTCGGACTTGCGGCGCCGACCACCCTCCCGGGTGACGATCTGCATCGTCACCCACTCCACGAGTGCGTGCGGCAGATCGAGTGCGGCAGGTCACGGCTAGCAAGGCCGCCGAGACCGCCCTTGGTCGACCTTCTCCCTGGCAGACGGGCAAGACGCCTGGCTGCACCGCCTGGACGTATGAAGCCACACCCCCAAGACACCCTCCAGACCATCAGCCGGCGTTTGAGGGCTTGCAGCGGGGAGCCAGCGCGACGGGCACGAGAGATGATGCAGCGGCAGGCACGGTCTCATTCGGTTCTCGTGGGCCTCGACAACACAAGATTACCGGCGTCGTGCCTGCACTGCTTCCGGCTCCAGAACATGACATGACACGACGTCACGAACGAGGCGCGTGAACCGGACGGATCCGCTTCATGCAATTCCCCTGGGGCTCAGTCCGCCCCCATCCGCATACCTCACACACCACGGACGACACCCCATCGAAATCAGGGACTTCGAGGAAGATCACCCTAATACTCCAGCTGTAGATCGTGATCTCTGGTCAGGGCGGCGTGAAGAGAGTACGGCCACCGGTAGGCCCCTCCCCGACGGAGTGATCTAAGGCGACGCAGCGGACGACATCAGCTCTACCAGCTTGTTGAGAGCCTGAGTCCAGCCTTCCTCGTGGAGAGCTTGTCGTCGCTCAGTGGCGAAGTCACCCTGGGTGAAGACCAACTCCGCCGACGTACCGTCGATATCGCGAAGCGACAGCGTCACCACCGTCTCCCGATCCTCGGGATCGGGGTCCTCCCATCGGAAGGTGTAGGACAGGCGTTCCGGAGGGTCGACCTCAAGGAATTCCCCTACCAGGTAGAACAGATCGCCTTCCGGAGGCTGCATCGCGATCCGATAACCGCCTCCTGGCCGAAGGTCGCTTCCCACCCTCGGGGTGGTGAACCCGTCAGGGCCCCACCACTTGGCCAGTTCCTCTGGTTGGGTCAAGGCTCGGAATACGACTGAGCATGGCGCGGTGAGAACACGCTGCATTTGCAGCCTCAGTCCGCCCTCGTGCGTCATCACGAACCCTTCCACCCAAAGGCGTCGAGATCGACCTCTACACCCATCCTAATGCGCTAGCCGTAGACCGCGATGTCACTGGTCAGGGGCAGTGCCAGGGCAGGTACGGCCACCGGTGATCATCGTGTGTTGTGTGGACAAACAAAGATCAAGCGGTCGCCGCAGGCCCTAGCGTAGACCCCGCTCGCTGGCGGGGCATGTTCGATGCCCTGATGGGTCGGATCGCGGGCCGATCCGTGCGGGTCGAAGCGCGACGCCGCGCACGATCCCTCGTCCTGGGACTGCTGTCCGACCTGCCACAGAAGAATTGCTGGACGATCGCTGAGCATGCCGGACACGCCAGCCCGGACGGCCTGCAGCACCTGCTGGCCCGGGCCAAGTGGGACGCGGACGCGGTCCGCGACGACCTGCGCGGATACGTTGTGGAGCATCTCGGTGATCAGGATGCGGTACTGGTCGTCGACGAGACCGGCGACCTGAAGAAGGGCACCCACACCGTGGGCGTGCAGCGCCAGTACACCGGTACCGCGGGCCGCATCGAAAACTCCCAAGTCGCCGTCTACCTCGTCTACTCAACTCCAGCCGGACACGCCGCGATCGACCGGGAGTTGTACGTCCCGCGCTCGTGGACCGATGAACCGGACCGCTGCCAGGCAGCCGGTATCCCCGACGAGATCGGCTTCGCCACCAAGCCGGCTCTGGCCACTACGCTGATCACCCGCACCCTGGACGCTGGCATCCCTGTCGCCTGGGTCACCGGTGACGAGGTCTACGAGGCCAACCCGCACCTGCGCGCCGCGCTGGAAGCCCGGCAGACCGGCTACGTCCTCGCCGTCGCCTGCGACCATCAGATCCCCACCCGCGCAGGGATACTCCGGGCCGACGCCCTGGTCAAGAAGCTGCCCAACCGGGCCTGGCAGCAACGCTCCGCAGGCACCGGAGCCAAGCGACTGCGCCTCTATGACTGGGCCCTGGCCGACATCACCGACAACCGGCCCGGCCACCACCAACTGCTGATCCGGCGCAACCGCCGCACCGGCGAACTCGCCTTCTACCGCTGCTACTCACCCGCTGCCGTCCCTCTGGCCACCCTCGTGCGCGTGGCCGGACGCCGATGGACGGTCGAGGAAACCTTCCAGTCTGGAAAGGGCCTGGCTGGCCTGGACGAACACCAGGTGAGGCGGTGGATGTCCTGGCGCCGGCGGGTCACCCTCGCCATGCTCGCGCACGCATTCCTGGCCGTCACGGCCGCCCACGAACAGGCCCGCCGTCCGTCCCCGGATGGGCTGATCCCGTTGATTTGCAACGAGATCCAGCATTTGTTCGCGACGCTGACCGTCCAGCCCGCCCACGGCCCAGCTCACCGGCTTCACTGGTCTGACTGGCGCCGACGCCACCGGGCCCGCGCCCGCAACTGTCACTACCTACGACAAGCAGTCCAGACCCCATGAAGACCAAGATCTACGGCTGGAGTACTGACGAGCCGAAGTCAGTAACGAGCTCGTGCACGGTAGGGCCTTCACCTGGTTCAATTTCAGGCGAAGGCCGTACCGTCGCGCAGTACAGCTGCGGTCAACGCTTGAAGACGTCCTTTACGCTGAACGCTCGTGCACCTTCGGCCCGAGCACATTTTCAGCCGAAGGGCACTTTGGTGTATGGCGTGTACCGAACCGAGTGATCGATCCGAGGCAGCATTCGAGGTCGAAAGTCAAACGATCAAGATCGTGCCTGCATTCCTCACTTGGCCCACGTTCGTCCCCCTGCCTGGACGACTCAGCCGTGGGATGAGCGTTCATAACTGATGGAGTACACCATGCCCACTGCGGAGCAGGTCGCAGATGAAGTCTGCCCGAGGATTACCCAGGGACCGGTGATCTCCCACTTGGCGCCGCCACCGTTTCGGCTCATGCAAGTGACGACTGCGCGGTGTATGCGGGCGCCAGAGCCGTGAGTGCATTTGACGTTTCCGGTCTGGCCGCTCGTCCACGATGTACAATCCCTGGCTGCCGCCGCGGTGGTTGTCGTTGCGGACATCGCCTCCGCCGATGTTGCTGCGAGCATCCCCGAGGCCAGTGCCACTCCGGTGACGCCGGCAACAGCGGACATCCTGAGGGAACGCATATATATCCTCGCTTTCATTGCGGATTATATGAGATGTACCTACCCATGTAATCCGTCGAGTGATGGCTGGATTGCCAAGTAGACCCAATCACCCTTCAGCCCGGCAGACAAAAGGATTTCTTGGAGATTTTCTAGGGTGCGCGTCGTGGAATTGGGCATGCCGAATTGGCGGACCCGAGGGCTCGCACCATGTTCCCGTTCGCAGAGGTGTTACCGTTGGAATTCCACCTCCACGCGGCTTCAGTGAAACGGCTACGCGGCAGTGGGCTTGTTCCTGCTGTAAAGCCAGGCTTCGAATAGTTCAGCCAGATCCATGCCGGACTCCTTCTCGCACAGCTCGATGAACTGACGGGTGTTGGCGTTACCGTATTGGTGCCGAGTAGACCAGGCCCTCAAGATGGTGAAGAAACATTTGTCGCCCACGGTTAGGCGGAGGCGGTGGAGAGTCATCGCTCCGCGTCCGTAGACGGGAGGGTCGGACACTCGATCCGCACTCGGAGGTTGCGCCGGCGGAAAGTCCCAGATTCCCTTACTCTCGGGATGGGTGCCATGGTAGAAAGCGTCGAAGATCTCATCTGCGGTAGTGGCGCCTTGGTCTTCCTTCCACAGCCACTCAGCGTAGGTGGCGAACCCTTCGTTCAGCCACATGTCCCGCCATGAGGTCGGGGTGACGGAATTCCCGAACCATTGGTGGGCGAGTTCGTGCACGACTAGCGTTTCGTCGGGTGCCTCCTCGAAGTAGGGCTTGCTCTGGGTCTCCAACGCGTACTCGATATCAGGCAGATGGTCGACGATCGCCCCTGTGCCGGAAAAGGGGTAGCGCCCGAACCGGCCGCTGGCCCAGTCGATGATTTTGGGGACCAACTCGGCCATGTCGGGGGAACCCTCGACCTCGTCGGGGTCGATGGCGATGTAAACCGGCAGACCATGCGTTGTAGTCGTGGTGGATATGTCGAAGCTGCCCACGACGACACTTGCGAGATAGCTGGCCATAGGCTCGCCCGTGTGCCAATGCGACGTTGTTCGTCGTCCCTTGTGCTGAAGTCCCGCCAGTTCGCCGTTGCTGACCGCCGTGTAGTCTTTGGGAACGGTGATGGTGATGTCGTACAGCGCCTTGTCGGACGGATGGTGGTTGCCCGGAAACCAGGCCATCGAGCCTGTCGGTTCTCCGAGCGCAGCTGCGCCGTCGTCGGTTTCGATCCACCCCTCCACGCCTCCGTCCGCATCAGTGATCATCTTCGGGATGCCTGAGTAGCGGACGGTGGTCGTGAAGACCTTGCCGCTACGCAGCGGATCAGCGGGCGTGAGAATGAGCTTGTTCCTCACTCTCCTTACCTCGGCCTCGGAGCCGTCGACGCGCGCATCGCGCACCTCCAGACCCATGAGGTCAAGGGAAAAGCGACTCAGGGCCTGTTTGGCTCGGGCTGTGATCACCGCGGTGCCGACCAGCGCGTTGGTTTCCGGGACGTAGTCCAGCGTCAAGGCGTAATGCGCGACGTCGTAGCCACGGTTGCCCAGCGTCGGAAACAGGGCATCGCCTGCCGAAGACGCACCGGGTCCGGCGGCCCCGGCAGTGCGCCCGACGGAACCTGTGCAGGCGGTCCCCGTGGTGAGGAGCAGCACGGTGAACAGAGCAGCCCGGGACAACCGAGCGGAATGCATGGCACCTCCTGGTGCAATGGGCGGCGCGGCAACGTGAAGACGGCTCCGCTATAGACGGCTCCGCTCAGACAGCAACTCCGGGGGCGGGCACCTCATCGTGCAAATTCGAAGAAAAGGGTGACACCTGAGGAACGCAGCGTCGTCCTCGACCTGTCGCGGTGGGATCCCTGTCCGTCCGACGAAGCTGACGGGCCCGCAGCCCGATGGGATTCCGCCGGGCCGGACGATCACTGTCCACCGCACCGTGCCCCCTGGCTCAGTTCACCAGCCCCACGGGCTCCGGCCGAGGCACGATGTGCTCGCGCTCCGGCAGCACGCACCGAAGGAAATACCGTGCCGGGACGGATACCCCGCGGCACACCCGCACGGGGTGTGCCGCGAGATACTGCGGCTTAGCGTCGCACTCTAGGGTTTGACGAGGGCGTTTTCCTTGCCGATGCCGGAGCCGTTGCCTTCGGTGTAGAGGCTTAGTTCACCGTCCGACCAACGGACGAGCGTGTCGTCCGGCCAGGGGTTGTCGCTGAAATCACCACCGGTGACGAGCATGGCGTGCTCCCAGAGGTCGTTGGGGGCCTTCCACTGGTGCTCGCCCCAGGTGTCACCCGTGCCGGTGAAGTCGTCGTACAGCGTGAGCTCACCATCCGACCAACGCACCACCAGGTCCCAGGTGTCGTTCTGCGTGTAGTCACCGGAACCGATCTCGACCGCGTGGGTCCACAGCCTGTTCGGGTTGACGACCTTGATCTCCTTGCCAAGACTGGTCCCCGTGTTCTGGTAGACCGTCAGCTCACCGTCGGACCAACGCACGACGAGGTCGTCCTGCCACTTGTTTCCACCATAGCGGCCAGCGGTTACCGCCGTGGCGTGCTTCCACGTCGGGTTCGGTGCGACGATCTGCTTCTCACCGTGGAAGCCCTTCTCATCCACCGAGGGGTACAGCGTGACCTCACCGTCCGACCACACCACGATCAGGTCAGATCCGTTGTCGCCAGTGAAGTCGCCAGCCACAACCTGCTTGGCGTGCTCCGCCCAGAGCTTGTTCGGCTTCTGGACCCTGATCTCCTTGTCGAAGTAATTCAGGCCCTTGTCCGCGCCGCGGTAGATGGTCAGCTCGCCGTCCGACCACAGGACGAACATGTCCATGCGGTCCTCTGAGACCGGCCCGTTCAGAGCGAAGTAGCCAGAGGCGATGTCGTTGGCGTGTTTCCACGTCGAAGCAGCCGGAAGTACGACCGGGGCCGGCATCTTCCCCGCCACCGCAGCGTCGTAGATCCGCTTGAGGTCACTGTCGAAGTACGAGGAGTACGACGTGTCGTCGCTGTGGCCGCCGGTCTGCCAGCCACCCGTCACACCGATGACCTGTGGGTGGTCACCGCCGATGATGAAGGGACCGCCAGAGGTTCCTCTCACATAGCCGTCGCAGTCGATCTGGGAGAAGGTGCCGCCCTTCCAGTCTCCGGAGCTGTCCGTGCTGAACTTCTTCATCGGCGACGTGCAGTCGAGCGGGTCCTGATGAGGCTTGTACTTGCCGTCGTCGTCAGGCAGCCAAGGGTAGCCAATGACTCTGGTCTCGGGATGGTCGAAGCCCGTGCCGTAGCCGATCGGGATCGCTCCCACCACGTCCTGGACCTTCTTCCCGTCCGCGCGGGGCTCCGTCTTCAGCAGCGCGAAGTCCAGGTCCGTGTAGTCATGGTCACCGCCCTTGCGCAGATAGCGCGGGTCGGCATAGATCTGCCCGACCTTGATCGGGAAGAGCCCGTACGGCTTGGGGTCGGCCCGGTGGTGCTTGGGCACGAACACGAGCTTCTTCTGCTGGTCGGTGCTGTCGAAGCAGTGGGCAGCGGTCAGCACCATATCCTTGCCCGGGGAAGGGACGACGGTTCCGGCGCAGAACCGGTACTTCAAATCGCTGTCCTGCCAGAAGAACGTGCCCACCTCCTTGATGCCCTCGAACGTGTGTGAGGGCGAGGTCCGAGCGACGCCCTTGCCGCGGCTCGGACCTGACGTCTGCCCCGGCAGGGGCTGGTCCTCGTCAACCGGGACGGCTTGGGCCATGCGCTCCGGGGTCCAGAACTTCTCCAGTTCCGTCGCCGGTGTCGTGTCTTCGGGAGTGCTCCTCGCGCTGGGTGATGCGCTTGCCGGGTCGGACGGAGCGGCCGGCGGCGTGGTCGTAGCCGTGCTCGTGGACGGTGACGTGGACGGCGTGCCCGGAGTAGTGGGTGCGGCCTCCTCTGAAAGGGAGGGGGAGGGCGTCGGGCTCAGCGGTGAACTGCTCGCGGGCGGTGTCACAGGAGTGGGTGCGGGATCGGCCCACGCGGATGTCGAGATGAAGGTAGCCGCTAACGCGGTGACAGCGGCCAGGCTGTATCTCAGCCTCAAGATTCCCCCTTGTTGGAGTACTCACGGGCCGTGGTCAGCGGCCCGATCCGTTGCGATTCCGGATCCTAGGCACACCGTCTTACAAACGTAAAGGCGATTCCATGAAGCAACCAAGGACCCTTGAAAGGGCTCTACTTGGGGTGGAGGGCCTAGGCATCAGGAAGGGAAATCGAGGCATGTACGCACCCGCACAAGCACGGCTCGTTACTTGCGCGGCGGTCTTGCTCAGCCTGATCACCGTGTCCTGCGGTGGCGGGGGCGGCACCGCGCCGGAGTCACCGGCGTCCCGTCCTACCGCCGGACACGGCTACGCAATGGCGTACGACGCCGGATGGCGCGAAGGTAAAAGGCTCTTCAAGGACGGCGGCAAGGGCGCGGGGGTCCGTGAAGTGGTGTGGGGAGGATGCGTCCGCCGGTCCCTCACAGCCCAGCCGCAGAACGTGGTGGAAAAGGACCGCGGGGCTTGGGTCCTGGGCTGCAAGCAGGCCGTCGGAACAGGAACGGAACGTCATCCGCCTGCGAGGCCGGTGACGCGCCGCGCACCTGATCCGGACCTTCTGGCCCGGTTCCGGTCCTGGGCCGGTGCGAACGGCGCGAAGCAGCTCGCGCTGCATGTCGACCAGGTGATCCTCGTCCACCTCGGAGCCCGGGACTACGACGTCGAACTCGCCACCACCTACACCGACAAGAGTGCCAAGTCCGCCGTAAAGCGGTTGGCCGACGTGTTCGTGACCTGGTGGGACGGCGACGACGGTGACAACGCCACCGCGTGGAACCTTATTATCACCGCCGAGAACGGCACGCGTCTGAGCACCCGGAGCCTCTGACAATGAAAGGGCTCCGATCACATGACGCCGAACAACCACCTGCCCCTCGTACCTGTCCTCGCAGCCAGGGTCTTTGCCTGAAGTGATCTTGTCCGGTTGAGGTTCCCTCGCTGTGCGGCAGGCGCTGATCAGCTGGTCAGAGTGTTGATGGACGGACGTGGTGGAGGAGGTTCTCGATACCCCAGTGCCCTCTGATCCAGGAAGTGAGCTGGGCGTCGGCGGCCGCGCACCCGCGGTGACCAAGAGGAAGACAGCAGCCTCGCTGCCACCATGGCGGCGGCCGGAGCGCTCGCGGCGACCATGACATGCGCAAGCCCCGCGTACGTGGATGGGGCCCCGAGCACGAGGACGACACCGTTCACGGGGCGCACCGAGGGCGGCAGCCTCGTGCTCAGAGACGGTGACGTCATCGCCTGCGCGGGTGTGGGTCAGCTGCAGGTCGCTGAGCCGGACGGAGTCATCCGCGACACGGACGGTGCGGGCGCGGCGGAACCCTTCTCGATCACGCTGAAGACGTCCCGCACGTAGTGAACCCGGCACCTTTGCCAGGCGGCGTGCTGGCTGGAGCGCGCCGGCGACTTCTTCTACGGCGGCAACACAGGCAACTCAACCGTCACCGGGTATCGCAGCGACCGGCACGGCAGGCTCGCGCTCACCAACGAGATCGGTATCGCCACGCCGCCGTCAGCCATGTCGCAGGGTGTCATCGACCTCGCGGTGACTCAGGACGAGAAATTCCTGTACGTGCAGAACGGAACCTCCGGAACCGTCGACGGCTTTCACATCGGCAGGAACGGCTCCCTCACCAAGGTGACGACGACTGCCGCCGGCCTCCCGCCCTTCGCCGAGTCGGGCATGGAGGGCATAGCCGCGATGTGATGATGCCGGCGTCGTGCCGGGTCCCGCCCCCAGCGAGACTGCGAGCCGTGGCGGTTGACGATCACACGGTGCTCGCTGCCGAGGCGGCTGCGGTCGACCGGTGAAGGCCCTGCCCTGTGTGCCGTCCCTGCCTTGCGGACCCAGGACCTCGCCTTCGGGCAAACCGCACTCCTGTCGCAGGCCAACCCACCGGGGAAGTCGGCAGCCCTCGCACCTCGCGCTCCGGCCGCCCCTGGGCAGCCGCACGGGCCGCATCACGGTGGGCCCGTTTGGCAGGGCCTGCTACCGCCGCCGGACGAAGCCCTCCGCCTCGACCGCTGAGAGCGACCAAAAGCAGGCTCAGAGGGGGTCCGACGCTGTTCGCGGGCGTGGGCCTCGGCTGACGTAGGCGGCGGTTCCGGCGGTGGCGAGGGCTGCTGCGACCCACGCTGCGGGTCGGCTGTCGATGGCCTGCGTCTGCCAGGTCAGCGTCTCCCCCACACTGCCCAGGCCCGGGAACGCCACCGCGCCGAGTGTCCACCCCAGAGGCAGGAACCATGATCGAGCGGTGCCTACTGTGGCCGCTCCCAGGGCGGTCAGGCCCAGCAGGCCGGCCGCGTCGCGAAAGACGCATCCGAGGGGCCCGAACCGTGTGCCGGTCAACAGCGTGGCCAGCAGGAGTACGAGTACGCATAGCAGGGCTGCTGCCAGGTGGGACGTGCGCAACCATCCCCATGGCCGCGCCGCCGTACGGTCCAGGGTGTCGTCGGGGCCGCTGAGCGTGGTGGTGACGACGGAGACCAGGAGCAGGACCGTCAGGCCCATTACGGGGCGGCCGACTTGCCCCTTGCCACTGAAGGTGGCCGCCAGCAGTACGGTGATGGCGGTGGCCCCGGCCGCCGCGCCGAGCGCCGCCGGCACTTGGCGCGAGCGGGCGTAGAGAGTCAGTCCTCTCATCGGTCGCCTCGTGTCAGGAGGCCGGTCGCGACCTGGCAATGCTGGGCAGCCCGATAGACGGCGGTTACCCGGGCATCGGCCTCGGCGCGCGGCAGGGCCCGCAGGTCCTTCCAGAGCTCGACGGCGTCCGGGTCGACGTATTCGAGGCCATCGGGACCGGCGGTCGGGTGCCGGTCGAGCAGCCAGAAGGCCGCCGCCGTGGCGACTGGGACGTTCGACCTGTCTCCGCAGCTTTCAGGGCCGGTGAACGCCCCTGTGAGCATCGTGGGTTCGAGCAGGCCCGGGTGGGCGAGGTGACCGTGCTTGTCCACCGTGATCCTCACCAGCACGGTGTCAGGCAGCGACTTCGGTGAGGTGGGAGGAAAGAGCGTGGTGGTGTCCTCGTGTGCCTCGGCGACCGATGTCTTCGACAGGAGTCCCAATGCGTGCCGGGCCTTGGGCGCAACCTCGGGAAGCAACGCTTCATGGGCCCGGCTGAGGCAGACCCGTGGAGCGTCGGCGGTACACACCAGTTCCTGGGCGACCGGGTCGAGCCTCCCGCGCTCGTAGGCATCGCCGGTCGGCACGACCAGTGCCGCGGCTGTTGCCCCGATGGCCAGCGGCACCAGCGCGGTGAACGCGAACCTGCGGTCCTGGAGGGCGAAGAGCACGACGGCCGCCGCGGCGATCGCGGCCATCCAGAGCCCCTGGGCAGCGCTGACTTGGCCGTCGACGGTGTCGTAGTCGCTGAAGATGCTCATCCCCATGATCGGGGAGAACGCCGCAGTGAATCCGCCGTCGGGCAGGACATGGGGGGCGAAGATGAGCAGCGCGAAGCCGATCACGGCCAGCGCGGGTGCGGTGGCGAGCGCGGGCACCAGACGCCCGACGGCCAGCCCGAGCCAGACGGACGCGATCATCGCGACCAGGCCGACGGCTACGAGGACGTACGCGGCCGACGGTAGGTAGCGTGCAGTGTCGGCGATCCGTGGTGCCGCGGCAAGGAGCGTGACCAGGTACGCGACGACCACCGCCAGCCCGGTCGTGACCAGGATCGGCACCATCCGCTGCGGTCGCGGGCGAGGCGCGCTGGCGAACAGTTCACCGACGTCGGCCCAGTGCTCACGATAGGACTGCCAGGCACCGGCGGCCATCGCGAGAGGGGAGAGAAGCGCGAGGTATTCGCGCTGCGTCATGGCCAGTGCCATCCACGCCGTGGACCATCGCGTCGCGGTGGCCTGGAGCAGGATCGTGCCGGCGAGGGCGATCAGGAGCGCGGCGCCGAGCGCGGCCGACCGCCGGAACTCGATGCCGAGGATGCGGTTCATGCGTTGCTCCGGTGGCGGCGCAGGAGGGCGGAGTAGCCGCGTTCCGCCGGGCTGTCGCCCGCGTCGCTCTGCCCGCCGCTGGCGATCAGGTCGTCGGGGGTTCCGTGAAAGAGGAGTCGGCCCTCGTTCATGACGAGGACGTCGGTGCAGGCGGCGACGACGTCCTCGACGAGGTGGGTGGAGACCAGCACACAGCTGTCAGTGCCCAGGTCACGCAGCAGGTCGCGGAAGTCGAGACGCTGTTCGGGGTCGAGTCCGACGGTGGGCTCGTCGAGCAGCAGCAGTTCGGGGTCGTTCACGATCGCCTGGGCGATGCCGGCCCGACGTACCATGCCGCCGGACAGCGCCTTCATCTTGCTGTCGGCCTTGCTGGTCAGACCCACCCGATCGATCGCGCGTTGCACGGCATCGGGGATCGCGGCCTTGGGTATTTCCTTCAGCCACGCCATGTAGCCGACGAACTCGCGCACGGTGAACCGGGGGTAGAAGCCGAACTGCTGTGGCAGATACCCGAGTCTGCGGCGTATTCCGCGCAGGTCGGCACGGTTGTCGACCTGCGCGCCGAGCAGTGTCAACGAGCCCTCGGCAGGTTCGGCGACTGTGGACAGCGCCCTCATCAGGGTGGTCTTGCCGGCGCCGTTCGGGCCGAGCACACCGTGCACGCCGGCACTCAGCGCCAGGTCGAGTCCGTCGACGGCCAGGTGCCGGCCCGCCCGGACCCGCAGATCTTCTGCGTGAACGAGCCAGGGATGAAGCGTGGGGGCTGTTTCGGCAGCACTCATCGCCCGCATGGGTCTCTCCTGTTGATCCAGTCGATCTTGATGGCGGTAAGTCAGTTGCCGCTGGCCAGGCGGCGGAAGTGGGATGCGGTGAGCGGGATGATCGCGGCGAGGGCCACCGTGCTCACTGCCCAGAAGGCGGTGCTGCCGTGCTGCAGTACCGGGGACAGGGACCGGGCCGCCAGGCTCGGCAACAGGACTGCCACGGACCAGGTCACCGCGAGTGCGATCGCCGCACGCTGTACGCCGATGCGGGCTCCGAGCACCAGGGTGGCCGCCGTGAACGCCAGGCATGGCAGCAGGGTCAGGGCCAGCGAAGTTCCGGTACTCACCCCCGCCACCAGCAGTGCCGGAACGAAGATGACGAGCACCGCGAGTGTCCGCCGCAGAACCATGGCCAGGCCGGCCGCGGGCGTGGTGGCGATCAGTTCCCAGGCCGGGTCGATCTGGCGGCTCCAGGCCACCGCGACGCCGGGCAGCGGAGCCACCGGAGCGAGCAGCAGTACGAGCGATGGCAGGCTCGGCTCTGCGGCGTCGAGGAGTACCCCGCAGCCCAGCACTGCGGCGGTCACCGCGAGCCAGGGCAGAAGCGTCCAGGCGAACCAGCGTCGGTGCACGGCCCCTGCCCGGGTACGGTGCCGGGCCGGCGACGGGCTCGTTCCGAGCGCCCGGTCGAGCGAGACGGCGACACGGTCGAGCAGATCCGTCGTGGCAGGGGTGGCGTGAGCGGCCAGTTGCCCACGGCAGTCGGCGCACCCGTCCAGATGTACCTCGATCGACCAGAGAGCGGCGTCGTCGAGTCCCAGCCCGCCCTCCGCGTATCGGGCCAGAAGCGTGGTGGTGGGATGAGTCATGACAGTGCCTCCCGCAACGCGATCCGGGCCCGACGTGCGCGGGTTTTGACCGTGCCCTCCGGCACGCTGAGCAGCACCGCGGTCTGGCGCACCGACAGGTCGTCGAGCACCATGGCCTGCAGCACCTGCCGCAACTCCGGCGGCAGCCGCAGTAGCGCCTGTTCGAAGTTCTGGTCGACGCGGGTCGCCATCACCTCGTCCTCGGCGGCGGGCGCGGTCGTCTCGAGCAGGGCAACGGTCGGCACCCGCTCATGCCGGGCGCGCCGACGGAACGCGTCGACGAGACGGTTGGCCGCGATGGTCCAGAGCCAGCCGAGCGCACTGCCCTGGGTCACGGAGCCCGCATAGCTGCCGGCCGCACGCCAAACCGCCAGATAGGTCTCCTGAAGCACGTCGGCGACGACGTCGTCGTCCGCACACCGGCGGCGGAGCCGGATCGCCAACCAGGGTGAGGTGCGCCGATACAACTCGTCGAACGCCGCCCGGTCGCCAACGGCGACGCGACGCACGAGTTCTGCCTCTTCGAGGCCTGCCATACCTTTCACGATCAGAAAGACGAAACGACCGTCGATTCAGGTTCTCGCACCGCCTCGCCGCCCACCGGAGAGAACATCCCGCTGCGCCGAGGGGGGCGACAGCACAGATCGCCGACCGGTGCACATCGCATCGTTGTCGGCGTCCTGCGCCCGAAGGTCCATCGGCGGCGGGCAAGGCCATCAAGGATGATCGACATATGGCGAAGGAGCGGTAGCGCCATGACCCTGCGCAGCAGCAGCATCCGTTTCCACCTGGAGCCCAGTTACGCGGTCAGTCGGGCGTCGGCTGCCTGTTCAGGCTGAGGTCGTCGGCTGCTCGCGGCCTGGGGCGCGCAGTTTCTGGTTGATGCGCCGGGCTTCTTCGAGCTGGTCTTCGGGGTTACCTTTTCAAGGACTTTGATGGCGAGGGCCGTATCCGACGGCGAGCAGATCCACTCCGGTGAGCCGCCGCAACGACTTCCGCACGGGGCAAGCTCGACGGCAGGCCCGTGTTCACCTCCGCCCTCGGCGCCCAGGGCTTGCGTGCCCTGGGCGCACCGGTTTCGCTGTCTTGTGCCCGGTCACTGGGTCTGGTGGCGGTACAGCCGTCCGTGGTTGCGCCACCAGAGCACCTTCCCGTCGGGTCCGCGCACGAAGTCGGAGCGAGTGCCGATCGGTTGGCCCCCGGCGTCGAGGTCGAGTGCGAAGTCCTGCTTGTAGAAGGCGGCTCCCAGCTCGGTGCTCTGGTCCTGGACCGAGTCCTCTTCTTCGGAGGCTGCTTCGTCCTGGCCGGCCGGGATCCGTAGCCGCCGAGTGGCACGGCCAGGGCGGCGCCAGCGAACGGCGCCAGGGCTGCCGCTGTGGTTGGCGGTGCCGCGAGGAGTCCGGAGAGGCGGCCGTAGTGCGTGGCGCCCCAGCGGTCGGTGATGGCGGTGGCCTGGAGCAGGGTGAGGTTGCCGCGGACCATGCCGGCCACGACCGCCACGGCGATGAGCAGGGCATACGGGCCGGGGAAGGCGGCAAACGCGGTGGTGGTCAGTCCGCTGAGCGCGATCAGGATCGTTGTGCGGGCCGTGGGGGTGGTGCGGCGGGCGATGGCTGCATACAGGGTGCGCCCGAGGGTCTGCCCGGCGCCGCCGAGGCCGAGGGCCCAGGCGGCCTGGCTTGTGGTGTACCCGCGTTCCAGCAGGAGCGGGACGAGGGCGACGACGACGGCGTACATCGCGAAGCCGGACAGGGCGAAGGCTGCGGCGAGCAGGAGAAACGCTCGGCTGCGCACAACTTCGGCGGCGCCCTCGGCCATGAGCGCGGGACTCGTTGGAGCGTCGGGCCAGGGTGCGCGCAGGGCCAGGGCGTGAGCGGGGATGGTGACGGTGGCGAGGATGACGGCGAGGACGAGGTAGGTGTGGCGCCAGGACAGATGGTGGGCCAGCAGAGCTGTAAGGGGTGCGAAGACGGTAGAGGCTAGGCCGCCGGCGAGGGTGACGATCGTCAGGGCGCGCACATGGTCGGGGGCACACCAACGGGTCAGGGCGGCAAACGCCGGCTGGTAGAAGGTGGCCGCCATCGCGAGCCCGGCCAGCGCCCAACCCGTAGTGAAGACCGGGATGTTCGGGGCCTCAGCCACGATCAGGAGGCTTACTACGCCGAGCACAGAACCGACGGTCATGACGGTGCGCGGGCCGCGCCGGTCCAGGATCCGGCCGACACGGATCCCGGCGAGGGCGGAGACGACGAGAGCGAGGGAGAACGCCGCGGTGGTCGCCCCGGCCGGCCAGCCGGTCGCGGCGGTGATCTGGGGGTTGAGGACGGGAAAGGCGTAGTAGACGATGCCCCAGCTCACGATCTGTGTGACGCAGAGGGCGGGCAGGGCGGCGCGGGGCCGCGACCGGTCCCCTGTTCCGGTCGCGGCCCCGTCACCTCGGGTGCTGAGGTCGGTCACGAGCCGCAGCAGCCGCCCGCCGGGGCCTGCTCAGCCGGTACCGCGACCGCGGCCGGGGCGCCGAGCTGGACGAGCTGCGGCGCGGGCGCGCAGCACCCGCCGCCGTCGCCCTGAGCGGCGTCGGGAGCGTCGAACAGTCCGGCGCCGCCGCACACTCCCGTCTCAGGCAGGGTGAGTTCCACGCGGTCGGCGGACTCGAGGTCACCGGCGATCGCGGCGGCGACGGAGCGGACCTGCTCGTAGCCAGTCATCGCCAGGAACGTCGGGGCGCGGCCGTAGGACTTCATTCCGACCAAGTACACGCCCTGCTCGGGGTGGGAGAGCTCGCGGTGGCCGTGCGGGTAGACGGTGCCGCAGGAGTGCTGGTTGGGGTCGATCAGCGGAGCGAGGGCAACCGGAGCCTGGAGACGCTCGTCCAGGCCGAGGCGCAGCTCGCCCAGGAAGGACAGGTCGGGGCGGAAGCCGGTCAGCACGATCACCTCATCGACCGCGTCCAGGCGGCGTCCGTCCTCGCCGACCAGGACCAAGCGGCCGTCGTCCGCCCGGTCCATCGCCTCGGTGCGGAAGCCGGTGACTGCGTCCGCGTGACCGGCGTCGACGGCGGCCTTCGCCGCCAGCCCGAGTGCGCCGCGTGCCGGGAGCTGGTCGGCCTCTCCGCCACCGAAGGTGGAGCCGGAGATGCCCCGGCGCAGGATCCAGACCCCCTTCGTGCCGGCGCCGTCGCCGGACTTGGCGAGGTCGGCGAGATAGGCAAGAGCGGTGAACGCCGAGGCACCGGAGCCGATCACAGCGGTGCGCTTGCCCGCGTACCGGGCGCGCACGACGGGGTCCTTCAGGTCCGGGACGCGGTAGGTGACGCGGTCGGCGGCCGCGCGCTCGCCAAGGGCCGGGAGTCCGCTGCCGCCGGCCGGGCTGGGCGTGGTCCAGGTGCCGGAGGCATCGATGACAGCGCGGGCGAAGACGCGCTCCTCACGGCCGTCGGCGTAAGCGACGTGCACGACGAACGGCTGGGCCTCGCGGTCGGCGTCCACGATGCGATCCCGCCCGGCCCTGGAAACGCCGGTGACGGTGGCGCCGGAGCGAACGCGGTCGCCGAGGACGTCGGCCAGGGGCTGCAGGTAGAGGTCGGCCCAGTCACCGCCGGAGGGGTAGGTCGCCGGGTCGGGCCGCGTCCAGCCGGTCGGGGCGAGAAGCTTCTCGGCAGCTGGGTCGACGACCTCGCCCCAGGTGGAGAACAGGCGCACGTGCGACCACTCGCGCACCGCGGCACCGGCCCTCTGGCCAGCTTCCAGGACCAGGGGCTCGATGCCCCGATCGACCAGGTGGGCGGCGGCGGCCAGACCAGCGGGGCCGGCTCCGATCACGACGACGGGCAGGTCGGTGGTGACGGGCGCGT
The DNA here is from genome assembly GCF_006715395.1 of Streptomyces sp. SLBN-31. Classification (NCBI taxonomy): domain Bacteria; kingdom Bacillati; phylum Actinomycetota; class Actinomycetes; order Kitasatosporales; family Streptomycetaceae; genus Streptomyces; species Streptomyces sp. SLBN-31. Next base: position 3,813,404 of record NZ_VFNC01000001.1, on the reverse strand, counting down.
TCACGGCGACTCCTTGCGTATTTCGACATCTGTCGATGGGTTGCGCGGCCCAGCATGACACCTGTATTGATGAGCGTCAACATAGACATTCATCGAAACGGGGGGAGCCGATGAAGCACATCGACATCACCGGGATCGGCGGCGGCCAGTCCGGACTCGCCACCGCCCACGCCCTGCTGCACCGCGAACTGTGGCCAGTGGTTCTGGTGGCGTCCAACCGCGTGGCGGGGTCGTGGCCGCGCTACTACGACAGCCTCACGCTCTTTTCGCCCGCCCGGTACAGTTCCCTGCCCGGCATACCGTTCCCCGGCGCCGACCGGGACCGCTATCCGCACCGCGACGAGGTGGTCGCCTACCTCACCGCCTACGCCGACCCTCTGAACGCCGAGATCCGGACCGACTGCCGTGTCACCGCGGTCCGCCGCGCCGACGACGTCTTCTCGCTGAAGCTGCAGGGCGGTGACCAGCTGTCCGCGCGGGCCGTCGTCGCGGCCTCCGGGACGTTCGGGCGCCCGCACCGGCCGGCATTGCCGGGCCTGGAGGAGTTCACGGGGCAGGTGCCGCACGCCGCCGACTACCGCACACCCGCCCCGTTCGCCGGCCGGCGGGTGGTCGTGGTCGGGGCGGGGAACTCCACGGTGCAGATCGCCGCCGAGCTCGGCAAGACCGTACGCGTCACGCTCGCCACCCGCAGGCCGGTGAAGTTCGCGGCGCAGCGCGTTCTGGGCCGCGACCTGCACTTCTGGCTTACGCGCAACGGCCTGGACAGCGCACCCCTCGGCCGACTCCTGCCGCGCCCTCCGGCGCAGCCGGTCCACGACGACGGCCGCTACCGGGCCGCCCTGGCTGCGGGACGGCCCGACCGGCGGCCGCTGTTCACCGGCGCCGACGGAGCCGAGCTCCTCTGGTCGGACGGGGAGCGAGAGGAAGTCGACGCGATCGTCCTCGCCACCGGCTACCACCCCGACCCGCCCTACCTCGCCCGCCTGGACGGCGCCCTCGACGCCGAGGGGAACCCCGGCACCGCGAGGGCCTCGCCACCGACGTGCCAGGGCTGGCGTTCGTCGGGCTGGAGTGGCAGCGCAGTCTGTCGTCGAACTCGCTGCGCGGCGTGGGCCGGGACGCGGACGGGATCGCCCGGCGCCTGGCCGCCCATCTCGCAAGCCGGTGAGGGCCCTCCCCACACTGGTTCGACATGTGTCAACATAGACGCATGTCGAATGCGAAGGTGCTGCCGCTGGTCGAGCCCGCTGACGGTCGGGGTGCGGCGCCGTGCTGCCCGCCGCTGACCGAACGCCCGATGAGCGCCGACGAGGCCGAGACCGCGGCGCGGATGTTCAAGGCGCTCGGTGACCCGGTGCGCCTTCGGCTGTTCTCTGCGGTGGCCTCGCACGAGGGTGGGGAGGCGTGCGTGTGCGACATCTCCGACGTCGGCGTCTCCCAGCCCACCGTCTCCCACCACCTGAAGAAGCTGAAGGAGGCCGGGCTGCTCACCTCCGAGCGGCGCAGCACCTGGGTGTACTACCGCGTCGAGCCGTCCGTGCTGGCCGCCATGGGACAGCTGCTGGTAGGCGCCTCGGCTGCGGCATGACCACAGACGCCCGCCGGCAATGCCCCCAGGGACGCTGCGACGCCGGGCAGTTGATAAAAGCGGTAGTGGACGAGGCGGGCGGGCGGCGATCTCGGCCGCGTCGGCCTGTTCGGCGGGCAGGTCGGTGATGGCGTAGACGGTCTGGCTGAGGTGTCGACCTGGACGGCCGCGGAGCCGCGCCGCTCACTCCCCGGCTGTCCGAGAGCGGTAGACGTGCCGGAGGCCGAGCAGTTCGGCGACGGCCTCCAGCCAGCGGGCGGCCTGCTCGTCGCCGTCGACCCCGTCGGCGGTGGTGGCCGCGGACTCCAGCCACGTACGCACCATGGACGCCGCATCGTCGCCCGGCACCGGCTCGCGCAGCTCGGCCGCGTACCGGACACCCCCGCTGCGTACCACCTTGGCGAGGAAGGCCACCGCCCGCGGCTGGATGCCGAGCCGGTCCAGCAGGACGGCGGCGCCCACCGCGCCGTCGCCGAACAGGGCGGTGCGGTGCGGTCCGGCGAAGGAGAGGCCGTAACGCAGCATCGCCGGGATGTCCGACTGCGCCAGCTCGTCGTCGGTCCGGCCGGGGGGCGGGGTCTGCGACGCGGAGGTCATGACTTCCTCACGGTGACGGTGAAGGTGTGGATGGTGGCTCGGTACTTCTTCTGGGGGGTGGGGCTGCCGCTGGGGACGGGGGACGGGGTGACGGGACCGCCGGCATCGCCGCCGCCGGCGCAGGCGCCGCGCGGGCACTGGATGAGCCGGATCTTCGTCGTGCCCGGACCGACGGCCTTGAAGCCGAAGGAGTCCGTTCCGCTCCCGCTGCCGACGGCGTCGTCGTCGGCCTTGATCTCCTCCTGTTTGCCCGTCTTCCGGACGACGTCAGGGTTGGGCTCCGGCGATGTCAGATACCACCACTCCCCCATCGCGGTGTCGACCGGAACGGACAGCCTGAACTCCTCCCCCGCATCCACCTGTATGTGCTTCTCACCCAGCTCGTAGGTGTCCGGCCCGGTGCTGCCGCAGCCCACGAGCAGGGTCATCAGCAGGGCGGGAAGGGCGAGTCGGCGCAGGGCGCTGGTCATGACGCTCACTTATCGGTCGGCGGGCAGGTGGACGGCGTACGCGTCGGGCATGCGGGAGTCGGAGGCCTTGTCCATGTGGCCGTTGACGAAGTCGTCCTCGCTCACCCACGTCGTCTGGCCCCACGGGTTGTAGATCTCCAGCATGTCGCCCTCCTGGCCGATCACCATCATCTGGTGTCCGACCCGGCTGCCGTCCTTCTCGTGCCCCTCCACTTCGAAGGGGACGGGTTTTCCCTCGGCGACGGACTTCTCGATGTCCGGCAGTACGTCACGGCGCTCGTCCGCACCGCGAACCTGCTCGTACTCGTACTTGCTGCCGGTGTGCGGGCTGATCTCGTCGTTGGCGATCTCGTTCTGCCCGTCACTGTCCATTCCATCCGGAACGTCGGACCACCAGTGCAGGTAGTCGCCGTCGCCTTCGTCGTGCAGGCGCAACTGTTCGTCGTGGAGACGGTGGCGGAAGGCGTCGGGGTCGTTCTCCTGTCCGGACGGTCCGCCGGTCAACTCCAGGGCGTAGAGGGGATCGACCATGGCGCGGGCGGTCACGGTGCTCGACGGCACACAGGTGTTGCCCTCCTGGGACCACTTCTCGTCGCCGAACCACTGGTAGTCGGTGTTGCGGTTCGACCCGTCCGGATTGAGCCCCTCGTCCACCTTGCTGTCGCCGGCCGTGACGATCGGGCTGAGGTGCTGCTGAAGCCAGTACGGGTCCTTGCCGTGGATCTTGTCGCGGAACTGGCCGACCTCGTCCACGTCGTAGCCCGCGGCCAGCGCCTTGACCAGATACGCCCGCTCCTGCGGTGTCTTGGCATCCGCGAGCATCTGCTCGAAGCGGGCCTGGTCCCGCGCGTTCATCTTCTCCATGAAACGGCCGGAACGTTCGAGGTCGCCCGCGGTGAGGAGTTCGTTCTCCTCCTGCGGGCCCCCGAACACGCCGACGTCGGCGAGGACGAGGCGGTCGGCGGCGGAGATGTTGTCGGTGTGCATGTGCCCGGCACGAGCCTCGGCCGCGTACTTGTTCAGCTCCCGCGCCGCCGTCCGCGCCGCGTCGTCCGCCTCCTGCGCGGCGGCGTAAAGGAAGTTGGCCCCCGTTCCCGCGATGTCCTGGGCCCGCTTGCGGTCGGCTTCCTCGTCGTCCGTCTCCACCATGTCGTCGAAGAAGCCGTCATCGCCGCCGAGCATCGTGCGGGCCTTGCGAAGCTGCTCGCGGCCGTCGTCGTCCTTGGACTGGGCGGAGGTGAGCGCGTCAGAGAGGTCGCAGAGGGCCTTGGACGCCTTATGGAACGCCTCGGCCATCTGCTCGGCGGAACGGCCGGCCGCCGCCACCACCTCGGCCGCCTTGGCGCCGGTGCTGCCCACCCACACCGATGGCAGCCCTGACGAGGCGACCTTCTCGACCCGGTGCTGTACGTCCGCGGCGTTGTCGGCCTGGCTCTTGTAGCGCTGGGCGATGGCGTCCAGGGTGCTCGGGGAGCCGACCGGCGCGGAGACACCGAGGAGGTTGCCGATGGCCTCCAGGACCTCGTTCTTGCTGTCGGCCGTCGCGAGGTCTCCCGTGTAACGGTCGATCTTTTCCTTGCGGTCGGTGGTGGATTCGCCTGCGTCAGCCATGTGGTGAGAGCCCCGCTGTCCTTGCTCGTCCTTGCCCAGGAGTCAGGTGTCAGGTGTCAGGTGTCAGGTGTCAGGTGGAAGCACACACGTCGGCCGGGTGCGCGAAGTCGCCGGCATGTCGATCTGTGTTGCGTGTGCCGTTGTGTCGATCTGTACGGCGTGTGCCGGTCAGTCAGTCGAAGTCGGCAAGGCTCGGCGGACGCGCGCCCGGGGTAGGGCCCGCGGTCGTCCCCGGATGGGCCGCGGCGGGTGTGGGCATGGTCGTCAGGCCGTCGTTCGTGCCCGCGGAGTGCAGCGCGACGATGGTGTCGTGGTCGGCGCCCTGGTAGTTCCGCTGGGAGATGCCGACCTTGTCCGCGAGTTCGTGCAGCGCGGCTTCCAGCGTCTTCGCCTCGGCCTGCCAGGCGGCGGCGAAGTTATCGTACGCGGGGCCGGAGTCGGAGCCGCCGAGAGCGTCCGGTGTGTAGCACATCTGGTCTTCCACGGCCTCGCGTATGGCGCCGACGTCGTTGCCTGCCTGGTCGAGCTTTCCGGCCTCGCCGTCCATGCCGCTCGCGTCGATCCTGTAGCCGCCCGAGCCCGCACCGGACATGCTCCCCGCCCCCTGACTGAACGGCCGAACACCCCCGTGCGTCCAGGCCTTCTGACCAGGGATGGTACCTGATCTCATGTCCTGAGCACGCGGCCTCCGTGCCACTGTCCGGGCTGGACGGACCGGCCTTCGGCATCGACTTCATACCAACGCGCTTATCGGCGCCGCCGCTAAGGTCCGTCAACAAACGGATCTTGCCCAGAGCAGGAATGACGCGAGTGTGACCGCCGCTTCGTAGGAAGTGGCGGTCTTTTCGTATCGGGTTATGCCGCGGAATCCCTTGAGCCGGTTGAAGCAGCGCTCAACGATGTTGCGTTGGCGGTAGATCTGCCGGTCGAACGCCGGTGGTCGCCCACCGCGGCGGCCGCGGTTATGCCTGTGTCGCTGCTGGTCGGTCTTCTCCGGGATGGTCTGCCCGATGCCGCGTTGGCGCAGGTAGGCCCGGAAGCCTCGGGAGCTGTAGGCCTTGTCCGCGATGACGTGGTCGGGCCTGCAGCGTGGCCGACCCAGGCCGGTGCGCGGCACGCGGATACGTTCCAGGAGGGGCCGTGCGCAGATGCCGTCGTGGCGTTGGCCAGGTGTCACCAGGATCGCGAGAGGCCGCCCGCGACCGTCGCAGGCGAGGTGGATTTTGGTGGTCAGGCCTCCTCGGGATCGGCCGAGGGCGTGATCGTCCGGTTCGTCCGGCCGAGGGATCCCCCTTTTCGGCCGGTGGCGGCGGCGTGCTGGTGGGCGCGGACGATGGTGGAGTCGATCTGGACGAGCCAGTCGATGTCGCCGTCTGCGTCTGCACGGGCCTGGATCCGCTGCAGGGCCCGGGTGAACACACCGTCCAGGGCATAACGTCGGAAGCGGGTGTAGACGGTCTGCCATGGGCCGTAGCGTTCCGGCAGGTCACGCCAGGAGATCCCAGTCCGGATCTTGTAAACCATCCCGTTGATGACCTGCCGGTCCGGCACCCGCGGCCGGCCCGTCGCAGCCCGCGGTATCAGCGGAGCGAGTAACTTCCACTCCTGATCGGTGAGTTCATGACGGCGTATCACCCCACCATGATCCACCATCCGATGATCTTTGAAGACGGACCCTAGTACTCCAGCAGCGGTTCGTGTCCTGAGCTGCGTTTTCGTAGTGGCAGCGGCGGGCGGTGGCTTGGTGGTGTCTTCTCCAGGCCGACGACTTCAGTGCGTGGATGACGGGATCGCGTTCGGCTCGTGGACGGGGCAGGAGAGCGTCCAGGAGCCGCCGGATATCTGCCACAGTGAGCGGGACGGGTGCTGATCCGTTTCTGCAGCCCCTTTTGCCCCGCCGTCGGCCTGCGCTGCGAGTGCGGTCAGGTCGGCGTGGGCGAGCATCGACAGGGTGATGTGCCGATACCAGCCGGTGTAGCGGCGGACCTCGTATTGATCCAGACCGCACTCGTTCTTCGCGGCCTGGAAACACTCCCCGATCGCCCAGCGGGAGCCGGCGATACGGACGAGTTCGGCAGCTCGATGCCGACGGCTGCGCAGGCGAGGTAGTAGGCGACTTCGCCGGGGTCGGAGAGGCTGCGGCGGGCCATCAACCAGCGGTGATGGGTCGGCGGATCGGGATCGAAGATCAGGTTGTTGGGCAGCTTGGCCGCGGCCCACTCGTAGACCCGTGGCCCTTCGGACCCCTCACCGCAGGACAGCCGCTGCCAGGCATCAAGGGGTGCTTCCTCGATGAGTTGGTCGATGCGCCAGATCCCGGCCAGGGATTTGATCTGCTGGGACTTCCGCGACCAAGTAACCGACGTCGAGCTGTTCGAGCAGGCGACGGAGGTGCCAGTCCTGTCCGTAAGCCTCATCGGCGGTGACACACGCGGCGGGCAGTCCGGCGGCCATGCAGCGGCGGACGATGTCCCGGGCCAGCTCGCCCTTGGTCGCGAAACCTCGTTCATCCGGGATCTTCGCCGCCCGGCAGCGGTCACGGTCAGACGTCCAGGCTTTCGGCAGGTAGAGCTCCCGGTCCACCAGAGCCCGGCCCAAGCTGGTGGCATAGGCGGCGAACACTCCGATCTGACAGTTGTCGATCTTTCCCGAAGTGCCGGTGTACTGGCGGCCGACCCCCGCCGAGGTGGTGCCCTTCTTGATGAACCCGGTGTCGTCGAGAATCAACACACCACCTGGTCCGAGCCGTTCAGCTACGTAATCACGCACATCGTCACGCACGGTGTCTGCGTCTCAGATACTGCTGTTCAACAGCCGCTGGAAACCGTCAGGGGTGTGGTGACCAACCCGTTCCGCGAGCTGCCAGCCGTTCTTGCGTGTCGGCCGCCCCAGCAGACCGCGGACGTAGTCCCGCATCCGCCACCGCAGATCTGCCCGAGCGAACCTGCCCGCCACCCGAGCAAACACCGACTCCAACTCGGCAGCTCAGCCAGCGACTTCAGTCATCCCCTCCATACCAGGACAACGACAACCGCCAGCTCAAGGACACGAACCGCTGCTGGAGTACTAACCTCGCGCTTTCGCGAGTGTGAGGGTCCGAGGCTTGAACAAGTAAGCGAGGAGTGCGTCTGACCTCGGACGATGGGACTTGTCTAGGGGCCTGTTCCTCGTCAGTAAAGCTGCACCCCTCAGGTGAAGAAGAGTATCTGGTCGTATCCGTGAATCCGCGTCGAGGGCGATGGCCGCGGTCGGTTCGCGGACCAGTGCCGTCCTGCTAGTCGAGACCATGGGTTACGTCGACGGGGGCAGGTCCCCGAAAGTGTGGGCGAACAGCTTGCTGACCACCTTCCACGTCCCCTCGATACGCGCGAGCTGGAAATAGTCGATGAAGGACAGCGACCCCCAGTAGCCCTCCTCGGCCACCACGGCCGTGGCAGCGTCTCCCGTCTGCTGCACCGAGAGGATGCGCGCACGATGGTTGCCCGTGTCACCCGGCTCCTTCGCCGCCAGCTCGATGAACTTTGCGATCGGCATGTCGTAGCGGGTACCGGCGACCGAGCCGAACATCCGGGCGTCCGGATGCGAGGCTTCCTTGAGCTTCGCGATGTCGCCCTTCGCCTCGCCGTCGAGGAAGAGCTGCACGACTCCGCGCACCTCGTCGTACTCGCGGACTGCGCCCTCGCCGGCCTGGCTGCCAGGTGCCTGGGTCATGACGCCACCTCTTTGCTTTCCCAGTGCCGCGTCAACAGCGGTTGAGCCGAGCGGTCTGTTACCAGCCTAACCAGCCTCGGGCCTTCACGCAGGGGCTGTCCGGCACGTGATCGCATCAGCAGAAAGTGCCTCTGACCAGGGAGAATGAGGATTACTGAGGTCCTTGTTCCCACGTCGGAGGCACTTTCAGGTGAAGAAGCGTATCGGGGCCTACCCGCGTGTCCGCGCCGAGGGCGGCGGTCGCGGAGTGGTTTCACAGGCCGGGGCGGTGCAGCTGGTCGAGACGATCCGCAAGTCCGGTCTGGATGAGGCTATCGGCGGCACTCGTGCCATGGCGCAAACCGCGAGCGGTGCATGATCCGGGCAAGATCCTGCTTGATGTCGCGCTCGCGGTAGCGCTCGGCGGTGACTGCCTGGCAGACGTGGGCATGCTGCGGGCCGAGTCGGCGGTGTTCGGGCCGGTGGCCTCCGATCCGACGGTGTCCCGGCTGATCGGCGCGCTGGCAGCGGGCGGGAAGCGTGCGCTGACCGCACTGCGGCAGGCCCGCGCCCAAGTCCGCGAACACGCCTGGAGGTTGGCCGGTGACGTGGCTCCGGACGCGGCCGGGCAGGTGGTCGTCGACCTGGACGGGGTGCTGGTCATAGCGCATTCCGAGAAACAGGATGCGGCCGCAAACTGGAAGAAGTCATTCGGGCACCATCCGCTGATGGGGTTCGTCGACCACGGCCGGGGCGGGTCCGGGGAGCCGGTGGCCGGGCGGCTGCGGCCCGGGGAACGCGGGCAGCAACACCGCCGCCGACCACATCGATGCCGCCCGTCTCGCATTGGCGCAGCTGCCGAAGAAGTACCGGCGAGGACGGCAGACGCTGATCCGCACCGACTCAGGCGGCTGCACCCACGAATTCGTCGACTGGCTTTCCGCCCGCGGCCGGTGGCTGTCCTACTCGGTCGGCATGACCATCACCGACGCCATCCACCAGGCCGTTCTGAAGGTCCTGGCATCGGCCTGGACACCGGCCGTCGAGCCCGATGACGAGATCCGCGATGGCGCCTGGGTGGCCGAGCTCGACGGCGACTGCCTCAAGGGTCGGCCCAAGGGGACGCGGCTGATCGTGCGGAAGGAACGGCCCCACCCCGGCGCCCAGCTGCGGTTCACCGACGCCGACGGCATGCGCCTGACCAGTTTCGCCACAAACACCCACCACACCCCGATCGCCGAGCTGGAGCTGCGGCACCGCCAGCGGGCCCGCGCCGAGGACCGCATTCGTGCAGCACGGGCCACCGGCCTGCGCAACCTGCCCCTGCACGATGCGGCACAGAACCAGGTCTGGCTGGAGATCGTCCAGCTCGCACTGGACCTGCCGGCCTGGATGCCGATGCTCGCCCTCACTGGCACCGCCCGGCTCTGGGAACCCCGCCGCCTGCGGCTACGGCTGTTCTCCACAGCCGCCCAGCTCGTCACCACCGGCCGCCGCCGCTTCCTCCGCCTCGCGGCCCACTGGCCCTGGACCAAGGTGATCACCACCGCGCTCGCCCGGCTCGATGCTCCCCCCAGCCCAGGCTGACCAGCAGCGTCCTGTCCCTGCGAACAGCACACCCGGAGCCGTGGAACCCGGCGCCCATCCGGTGCGACAGCCGGGCCACCAGCATGCCCGCAAGCAGAAATCACCGCTCTGAACGAGCCGAAAGGGTCCGTCAGCAAGCTGACGGACCCTCATGCAAGATCGAGGCTAATGCGTCAGGCTTGGGCTGGGCGGTGCGCCGGTAGCGGCGCCGCCCTCCGAAGGCCCTGGCGATGCGGACTCCGTGTCAGCGGTTGGCGCCGCCGCTGGTGTCGTCCGACTCGGGCCAACTGCCTCCGGCGGTGTGGAGGCGCTCCAGCTCGGGCTCGGGCCAGCTGCCTCGCCTGCGGTCGGCGCGGAGTGTGGCGGCGGTGACGCCGATCCGGGCAGCCTTGAACTCGCGGGCGGTGTGGAGGCGCTCCGGCTCGGGCTCGGGCCAGTTGCCTCGCCTGCGGTCGGCGCGGAGTGTGGCGGCAGTGACGCCGATCCGGGCAGCGTTGAGCTCGGGGTAGCCGCCGGATAAGAAGCCCCGAGTGTCCTGGAGACGGGCTGGGCATGAGATCCGGCTGGCGCAGTCGAGGGGTGGGACGCACCCAATGCCCTAGAGGGAGTCTGAGCGGCGCGAGAGGTAGTTGGGAGGACACCGGGCCCGCTCTTGGCGGTCGCGGAAGGCGGGTGCGACGGGGTTGCGGCAGGCGTCACTACTGCCCCGTCGTCGCTTCCGCTGGTGCTCGATGTGGCGGCGAGAGCCACGCCCAGGGCCACGGAGAGGGCCAGGGCGGTGCCCACTGCCAGGCGACGGCCGTGGCGAGTGCCGCCGGGGAGGTCGCCTGGCGTGACCGCCGCCTCCTGAGACCGTATGTGTTCCTCCGCTCCAAGGTGAGCGGTCGGCCGCGTCAGAAGGCGCGTCTCGGAGGGCGCCGAGAGCGGCAGGGAAAATGGATCGGGTTCGGCGTGCTGGGAGGCGAGGGCTTGCGCGCACTGCTCGGCGTCCGGGCGGGCCTCGGGGTCCTGGGCGGTCATGGCCCGCAACAGAGCCGCGAGGTCCGAGGGGACCCAGGTGGGGACCTCGGGTGAGCGGTGTAGGTGGGCGACGGCCGCTTCCAATGGTGTGCCCTGGTACTCCGGTTCGCCTTTCAGGCACTCCAGCAGGACCAAGCCCAGCGCGTAGACGTCGGCGGCCGGTCCGATCCGCCTGCCCTCAACCTGCTCCGGCGCCACATAGGCGGCGGTGCCTATCAGCACGTCCGGTGCCGTGTGGCGGGTGGCGTCGGCCAGACGCGCGATGCCGAAATCGGCCAGGTGAGGAGCACCGGCGGCGTCGAGGAGGATGTTCGACGGTTTGATATCTCGATGCACGACGCCGGCCCCTTGATCAGTTGCATGACCAGGTAGGCGCGGTCGTCGTGGCGGCCGGCGTCGTAGACGGTGACCAGTCCCGGGTGCTGCAGGCGGCCCAGAAGGACGGCCTCCGCGGTGAGACGGTCCTCCGCCTGCGGGTCCGGGCCGGGCCGGAAGACCTTGACGGCCACGGGCCGCCCAAGGTGCGTGTCGACGCCCTCATAGACGTCGGCCATGCCCCCGGACCCGATTCGCGCGCCCAACAAGTAGCGCCCACAGAGGACTTCGGCGGACTGCTCATCCGCTCGGACCGGCGCGGGCGTCGGCGGAGCTGCTGATTGGGAGGCCTTCATCTGGTTCTCCGTTGCTGTCACCGCATACCGGATTCGGCCATGGGCCATGCTACGAGGCGGGTACCCCCAGCCTGTGTGACATATCCGGACCAAGTCCGCGCAGCGACAAATACGGCCCCGCTTCCCCCGAGGCTCGTGCCTTGCGCCCGGTCAGGCAAAGCTGTCAGCCGCAGAGTCGGTCCTCATCACCTGCCTCCGCCGCCAGGCGCTTCCCGGGCAGCTCACTGACCGGTACGCCGACAGCCGGCCAGGTGCGGCGGCCGAGGGTGTGCTGTTGCAGCCTCCCGCCACGTCGGTCAGCACGGACCCTGACTGACCGGTGCTGGCCTCAGATGTCGTAGGCGAAGCTGGCCCACAACAGTCTCCGGACCGCCCCTTGGACCTCACGTCAGCGGACCATCGCTGCACATGGCCCATTAACGCTGAGCGTCCAACAGGGCCGCACCGCGAGCCTTCGCTGAGGGGCAGAGGACATCTCCATCCCCGGCACCGACTCGCCGTCCCTGGTGCACATTTCATGGTCGTGGTAGCAGTACGTCCCGGGCGCCTGGTTTGCGGGAATAGCGAGATGGTAGGTCAGGGTCTGACCAGGCTGAGCGGACACCATGATGTTGTCCGCGCTTTCCTTCGGGGGCGCAGCTCCGGAAACCTGAACTTGAACTCGTGATGTCGGTCGGCTCCTGGCGTCGTATAGATCGGAGACCGCTGGACGCTCGCCGTTCGGGATCAAGAGCGTGGCTGCAGCCAGTGACACGCGGAGGCCCGTGTCACCTGGATGTCGTCGCTCCATGAACAGACCTCCAGCCACGACAGGTAGCCGCCCTGCGCGAAGACCAGAAAGCACACTGCTGCTGCGTGGCTGGTCGAAGTCGGTTTGCCCTCAGGGTGTTCGGCCGCATCGCGCGGCGAGCTGCCCCCCATAGCCCGTACATAGGGAAAACCCTGGAAAGGCGGGCGTGCTCTTGTCGCTGCGGCCTGCAGAGCGCTTCACTGGCGCTGCTGCTCCCCCCCACAGGAGAACACCCGTCCCGTCAGTAGAAGGGTTTCTCTTGACCGCCCTACGCGCCTCCGCCGTCACCGCCGCGGCCTGTGCCGCCGTGCTCGCCACCGCGCTGCCGTCCTCGGCCATCAACTCGTACAACGCGACACCCGCACCCGAGCGCACCGAGGTCGGCGCGCTCGTCGCTACCTGGGACAACGACGGCGACCCCACGACACCCGACCGGGTCGACTGGGTCTGCTCCGGCACCATGATCGACGCGGACACGTTCCTGACCGCCGCGCACTGCACCACCGACTGGCCCGACAACGTGAAGTTCTACGTGTCCCTGGACCAGGACGTGCAGGCCGGCCTCGACGCCGCCGCGAAGAAGTACCCCGGCGATCCGGCCGCGCAGGCAGGCACCGTCGCCGTGCAGGGCACCGCGCACAGCCATCCCGACTACCCCGGGCCCGCGTCCGACCCGCACGACATCTCGGTGATCGAGCTGCCCACGACCAAGGTCAAGGCCCGCTGGACCTTCACCCCAGCCACGCTGCCCACCGCCAACCAGCTCGGCGCGCTCGGCCCACAGTCGCTGAACTCCACCGACTGGTTCGTCGCCGGATACGGCACCCAGGAGGCCCAGCGCGGCCCCGGCGGCCAGACCCACCCGGCGGCGGTGTCCGGATGAAGGCGCCTGTCACCTTCGACGCCCTCAACGACGCGTGGGTCCGCCTGGCGATGACCGAACCCCAGGGCAACGGCGGCGCCTGCTACGGCGACTCCGGCGGCCCCAACTTCGCCCTGATCGGCGGCCGTAACATGCTCGCGGCCACCACGATCACCGGCGACGGCCCGTGCTACGCGACGAACGTGTCGTACCGCCTGGACACCCCGGGCGCCCGCGCCTTCCTGGCGCCGTTCGTGAAGCTGCCGTAGCCCCCTGCCGAGCAGAGCCCGCCACCCCCGCAGCGCCTTACCGCGCTGCCGGGCCCGCCGTCGATCACGGCTCGGACGAGCCGTGATCGACGGCGGGCTGATCTCGGGCGGTGACGGTGCAGTTCGGCGGGCAGGGCTGCGAGCGCCGTTTTGCTGCCCGCTGTGTCGAGTTGACCCAGCCGGCCGCGATGGAGCCGAGCCAGACGGGCGGCCCCTTGACCAGGGCGCGAGGCGTGGGGTCCGCCCATGCCCTGCCAGTCCTGTCACAACTGAGGTTGAATTCATGAAGTCGTTGGGGTGAGGGATAGTCCGGTTCCGGCGAGGCATCCGTCGATGAGGTGGGGGCGGTAGCGGTACTGGATCTTCCTCATCCCGTGTCGAATCGTCTGGATGAGGTGTTCGGGGGTGGTGAACGCGATGTTGGACAGCCAGCCGCGCCGCAGCAGCGACCAGACGCCCTCGACCGGGTTGAGGTCTGGTGCGTAGGAGGGCAGCTGGTAGACGTTCAGCCAGTCCTGCCGGGCGATGAACTGCCGCATCCCGTAAGCGAGGTGGACGTTGAGGTTGTCCCAGATGAGCACGATGGGGCCGCCGAGCTGCTGATGGGCGGTGACGAGCAGGTCGCGGTAGTCGGTCCAGGCGAAGCTCTTGCGTCCGTCGCGCCGTCCGTCGTCGCGGCGCGGCCGGTAGATCAGACGCGAGCGTTGACCGGGTTTTTGACATGCTCCTCGGGCTGAAGCCCGAGGATTCTGGCCTTCTCTACCGGTTGCTGTGCCGCTATGCGGCACGGTTTCCGGTCGGGAATCCGTGGCTTCCTGTTTCTTCGCGCTGTGCCGGGATGGCTCCTGGTCTTACCGGCGCTCCGCAGGCCGTCACCGCCAGTCCGGCGGCCGTCTTCACGTTGATCGCGGCATTGTGGTCCCGGTCGTGGACCGCGCCGCAGGCGGCACACGTCCACTCCCGGACGTTGAGGGGTTTGGGTCCGTCCTTGACGCCGCAGGTGGAGCAGGTCTGGGAGGTCGGCTCGAACCGGCCGATCCTGACCAGGGTGCGGCCGTAGCGTTGTGCCTTGTACTCCAGCATGCCGAGGAACGATGCCCACCCGGCATCGTGCACGGACTTGGCCAGCTTCGTGCGAGCCAGTCCCGCCACCGACAGGTCCTCCACGGCGATCCCTTGGTTCTCGGCGATCAGCCTGGTGGAGAGCTGGTGGTGGAACTCACGGCGCGCGTCAGCGACCTTGGCATGGGCACGGGCAACCTTGAAACGGGCCTTGGCCCGGTTCTTGGATCCCTTCTGCTTGCGGGACAGCTCCCGCTGGGCCCTCTTCAGCTTCTTCTCCGCGCGCCGCAGGAAGCGCGGGGAGTCGATCTTCGTGCCGTCGGAGAGGACCGCGATGGGGGTACCCCCTCTGGGGGAGGGTCAGGCCGAGATCGATGCCGATGGTGCGGTCGGTTTCGGGCATGCGCGCCTGGTCGGCGGCGGGGTCGGTGTCGACGACGAAGGAGGCGAAGTACCGTCCGGCCGCGTCCTTGATGACGGTGACGGAGGTGGGCGTGGCGGGCAGGGTGCGGGACCACTTCACCTTCACCGGACCGATCTTCGGCAGGTTCAGACGGCCGGCGTCGGTGATGCTCCAGCGGGCGTTGGCGGTGAACCGGATCGACTGCCGGGCGTCCTTGCGTGACTTGAACCGGGGCGGGCCCAGTTGTGGCCCCTTCCGGGTGCCCTTGAGGCAGGCGAAGAAGTTCTTGTAGGCGGCCTCGGCATCCCGCAGAGACTGCTGCAGAACGACCGCGGAGACCTCGCCCAGCCAGGCCCGTTCCGCAGTCCGTTTCGCTTGTGTGATCAAGCGGGTGGACAGTTGCCCGGCCGTCGGGAACGGCTTTCCGGCCTTACGGGCGTCCTCGCGGGCACGCACGGCGTCGTTGAACACCACGCGTGCGCACCCGAACGCCCTGGCCAGCGCGGCCTGCTGAGCGGCGTCGGGGTACAGCCTGAAGGCGTACCGGAGCTGCATGACGATCACACTAGGCAAGTCAACCCCACGTCGTCATGAGAATGGGGATGATCCGTCACCATCGCCAAGCGGGGTCCGGCTCCGCAGGAACGAAACCGCGACGCTTCGCATCGCAACCACAAGTTTCGCCTCACCCCCGGCCTGAAGGCCGGGGCACTGCGAATGATCTCAGTAGCAGGCCAGCGCGGCGATCGAGATCCGCCGACGGGACCGGCGACGGACCAGGATCACCGGCGTGCGGCCGCGGGCCCAGGTACGTGCAACCGGCGGCGTCATCGAGAAACCGGACTCGTCCTCGAAGACGATCCATTCCCGAGCGCCGCCGCGGCCCTTCCACTGCGGCCAGGTCTCTTTCACCCAGCCGGTGACCTGCTCCTCGTCGCGCTCGACCGCCCGTCTGGCCGGCACCTGGCAGGAGAAGCTGTGCCGTATCAGCAGCCTGCGCACCCCTTGCAGGGTGTAGCTCTTGTGGAACCGACGGCCGATCACGGTCTTGACCCTGGAGAGATTCCACCGCTGATCCGGCCAGCCGTGCGCGACCTGCCCCTTGGCCAACTCCGCCCCCAGGTGCGCGAACTGGGCCTCGCTCAACCTCGGCGGCGACACCGAGCCGGCCGACCGCAGAGCTCGCGGACCACCCTTGTCCCAGGCCCGCCGCCACCGCTGCACCGACCAAGCTGACCCGTAACTCCTTCGCGATCACCGAGCTGGGCTCGTACCGGGCGAACCCCTCGGCCGCCCTCATCCGGATCCCCTCACGGAACTGCCGAGGCTCGTCCGACAAACCCCCGCCCTGCGCGTACCTCATGACAACGCGTACCGCGAGGACCAAGCCCTGTCAGCGGCTACGACAACCCGAGTTCGAGCTCAGTAATCGTGTCCTGCTGCGCTGCGATCTGTTCCGAGACACCGAGCATGGTCCTGAAGCCGATAACGCCGAGTTCCTCGCCTGGTACACACCCGACGACCAATTACTCGATGGCGTTGATGCGATCCTCAACCTGCTGCCGGCGCTGGCGCTTTCGTCCAGGTCCCGGCAGGACAGAAGCCGGGGATGTCGGAGGCCGTGGCCTGGCGCCTGGCCTGCTGGCCATCAGCTACGCGCACGACGCGACGCACCGGGTGCGAGCCGGTGCGCCAAGCGCTACGCGCGAACGGGCCAGGAGCTGTCGAACAGCGTGCCGCCCCGCGACTACGCCTGCTGGCCGGGGTACTGGCCCAGACGGTCGTCACCGACGGCTTCGGGGCCGTGGGGGAGGCGGTGGCCGAGACCGCGCGATCGGCCGGCCGGTCGACGGGCGGCGCCGACCTGACCGCGCCGCTGCGCGGCTGCGGGTACGAGCCCGCGGTGACCGCCGAGGGCGGCATCCACCTGCGCACCTGCCCCTTCCACCGACTCGCCCGCGAGCACAGCGAACTCGCGTGCTGGCGTGCTGGCGTGCTGGCGTGCTGGCTCAACTTGCACCTGGTGCAGGGCCCGCTCGAAGGCGGCGGGCAGTCACCCGAGCGGGCGGTGCTGGCACCCGTCCGGGCCGCTGCTGCGTGGTTCTCGCTCCCCCGGACCGGGTACCCGAGGCCACGGCCGGACGCTGACTGCGCCACGGCGGCCAGAGAAGCCCTGCCGGGGTGGAAGGGAGGGCCAGGATGGCGAACCGTGTCTGCACGGTGGGGCATTCGACCCGTACCTTCGACGAGGTGCTGGCGATGCTGCGCGCCAACGACATCACCCATCTCGTCGACGTCCGCTCGTACCCCTCCTCGCGCACGTTCCCCCAGTGGAACCAGGACGCGATCGTCGACGGACTCCCCCGGACCATCGAGTACCGGTGGATCCGGGCACTGGGGGGCCGGCGGCACACCCCCAAGGGCGTCGAGAGCGTCAACGGAGCGTGGCGGGTGAAGGCGTTCCGGGACTACGCCGACTACATGATGACCGGCGAGTTCCGGCAGGGCCTGGACGAGTTGCTCGGCCTGGCCGAACACGGCCGACCGGTCATCATGTGCAGCGAGGCCGTGCCGTGGCGGTGCCACCGCCGGCTCATCACCGACGCCCTGATCGTGGCCGGGGCGGAGGTCGCGCACATCATGTCGGCCACGGTGACGAACCCGGCGTCCTTGAACGAGTGCGCTCACGTCGAGAACGGGCGCATCACCTATCCGGCGCCCTGCTGAAGCGAGGTGGGCATGGACATCGTCGGAGAGGTCCGCGAGGCGGTGGCGGCCATTCCCGCCGGCAGCGTCGCCTCCTACGGAGACGTCGGGCAGCGCATCGGCGCCGGTGCGCGGCAGGTGGGGCGGGCGATGAGCCTGCTCGGTGAGGGCGTGCCGTGGTGGCGCGTGGTCCGCGCCGACGGCAGCCCCGCGACCTGCCACGGGGGCCAGGCGCCTGGGTTGCTGCTCGCGGAGGGCACGCCGATGCGCGGGGCGCGGGTGGACATGCGACGCGCGCGGTACCGGTGGGAGCCGGCCGAACCGTCACGGCCGCGGGCGTGACCTCGCGTGCTGCCTGCGAGGGACGCTCGCGGTGCATGAGACGCCGGACAGCCGGCCAGGCAGAGGGCGGGACAGGAGGGCAGTCAGAGGCCCGCTCGGGTGAACGTCACATGCGTGACCCCGCTCGGCGAGGCGGCGGACTCGATCCGGTAGTCCTTGTCGAGGTCCTCCAGTCCCTCCCAGAGGCGGACGCCTCGGCCGAGCAGGATCGGCACGACCACGACGTGCATGTGGTCGATGAGCCGGGCGGCGAGGAAGGCACGGATCACCGTGGGACCGCCACCGATGCGCACGTCCTGGCCGCCGGCGGCCTCGCGGGCCGTCTGAAGCGCCTTGGCGGGCTCGGTGTCGAGGAAGTGGAACGTCGTGCCGCCCTCCATCTCGATCGACGCGCGCGCGTGGTGGGTGAGGACGAAGGTGGGCGTGTGGAACGGCGGGTTGGGCCCCCACCACCCCTTCCACTCCGGGTCCTCGTGCCATCCGGGATGGCCGAACTTCCCGGCGCCCATGATCTCGGCGCCAATTCCGGGCGCGAACTGGCGCGCGAACGCGTCGTCGAGGCCGGCGGTCCCTCCGGGCTTTCCGACCATGTCGTGCCAGAACCGGGTGGTGAACATCCACTCGTGCAGCCGCTCGCCAGCGTGGCCGAACGGCGCGTCAAGGCTCTGCCCCTCACCGGTGGCGAAGCCGTCGAGCGAGACGGAGAAGTTGTGGACGCGGGCGAGTGACATGGCTGGCAACCCCTCTTCGTTGTCGCCGGTCGGCCTTCGTCGGACCGTCTCGGCAATGCGGCGGCAGTGGCCGTCCCGATGCCAAGACGTCCCCTGCCCATTCTTGCGACGATCCGTGGGCGACGCCCGCCGCAGCGGGACACCGCTCACGCACGGCGTCAGTCTCGCGTCGTCTGCACGGCTGTCAACTGCCGCTCGGGTGCGCTCAGTAGATGCAGACCGGCGAGGCTCTGGAAAGTCATCGCCGCGGCGGCCGCGGCGGTGAGCGCGAATCCGCCGCGTGGTCCAAGCGAGTCGATCGACCAGCCGCAGACGGTCACCGCGACGGCCGAGCCCGCCGCACTCGCGGAGCCCAGCCAGAAAACGCCTGAGTCAGGACGGCCCGATGGGCGGACAACACTCGGTCAGCACGGAGAAGAGCACGGCTTGCGTTGATGCCACGCTCAGTATGGGTGATCGCCAGTGTGACGTGGAGGCCGACGTCTGTGCCTTCACACTCGATAAGGGGTCCTGGGGCGGAATTCTCCGCCGCGTGCCCGCAGACCTGAGTCAGGCTGCTGCATGAGGCCGACGAGGTGTTCCTGAGACTGGACCCTGACCACATATGTCCGATCCGGCCGCTCGACATCCCCATCCTGCAGCCCTCTACGGAGGCTGGGAGACCCCGCCCTGCTCCCGGTTTTGTCCGCCACAGCGGCCGCGGCCTGTACCCGACCCGGCCACGACGCTTGCCAAAAAGGCCGTCTTTACACTCATCCGTGACCTCCAACTTAAATTCATGTGAATAGGTGTGAAGAACGCATAAGCAGTCACCCGGCCCAGGCAAGACACCACGAATTCCTCGGGCTGGAGGGCGCATGAACGCCTCTGCCCGCACGTCAGACAAAGAGGTCAGAGCTATGTCCACTTCCGCTTCCCGGCCGTCCATGGAGATGCACCCGGACATCATCGAAATGCGTGAGCGTCACGAGATGGCCGAGCGTGCCACCAGCACCCCCCAGGGGCAGGCCGTCGGAACTCTGGCCTTCCTCACCGGCATCTATCTGGCCGCATCCCCGTGGATCACCGGCTTCAACACTCTGTCGACGCTCGCCGTCACCAACCTGCTCGTCGGAATCGCCTACGCGCTGCTCATGAGCGGAGGGTTCGGCCGGGCCTACGAACGCACCCACAGCATGGCGTGGGGCGCCTGCGCCCTGGGCCTGTGGACGATCGTCGCGCCCTGGGTGGTGGCAGGCGACGTCAGCACCACCAAGACCGTCGTCAACAACGTCATCACCGGAGCGATAGCCGCCCTGCTGGCCCTGGCCGCCAGTGCCGCCACTCGCGCGGCGGAGGCGGAGAAGGCCCGAACCGGCATGAGCGCGCCGCACACCCAGCGCAGCTGACGGCGCCTCACCACCGCACGTCACTCAGACACGTCCCCAGCCGGGCCACCGGCGCCGGCAGCGTCCCGCCGGGGGTGTGCCGGTCGCAGGCGCGCTCACGGCGGCCGCGGCGGGTATCGCGCGGGACACGACCGGACGGTCGATGCCGCGGACCCGCGCGGCCGCCGTCCGGTCGGCCCTGCCCCCCGGCGGACGCTGCACAGCGGCGGTGGCCGGTGGCCAGGGACACGGCGGCGAGCGGCCACACTCAAGTGGGCTGAGGGAGGCCGAAGAGCAGGTCGTAGCCTGTCGGGAGCTGGAACAGGACCTGGTCCATGAGGTCGTGGCCGGCGGCGTCTGCGACGGTACTCAGGACGGCGCTGACGTCCCAGGCTGCGGTCTGCTCGGTGGCTCCCTCGATCCAAGCTGCCGTCGCGCGGACGAACCGCTCCGGCGTCAGCGGCTCGGCGCTTTGCAGGGGGTTGAGCAGGATCAGGGCGAAGTCTTCCGGCAAGCGCGCCGCCAGCTGGGCGCGCACCTCGCCTACCAGGTGCGCACCCAACAGGGCGAGGACCACGCGCGCCGCCCGGTCGGCTTCGTGTTCCGTTTCGTACTCGCCGCGTTCCCTCACCTGCTCGAGGAAGGCTTCGCGTCGCAGGGTCATGTGGCAACCACCCTTCTCTTCGGCTCTTTGCCCCGGTGGGTCGCAAAGCGAGTGAGGGGGAGGTCAGGTGCCCGTCCACCGTCCCGCCGTCCCCCGTCCTTCGGCTGGTCCTGGCCGCCGCCGTCGTCGGCCGGAGATCTCCTGCGGGAGTGGCTGATGGCGTCCGAGCGTACGGACGGTACGGATGCCGGCCTGAGCGCTGGGGGTAACGGCGGCTTGTCCGGGCGGGCGCATGACTCGTGTCCGCCGCGCCGCGCCGCCGGCGCGCTGCTCGCGGGCGGGGCCGGTCCGGTGACCTCCACACTCGCCGGGCGCAGCAGGTGCTCGCCCAGCCGGTAGCCGGGACGCAGGATCGCCGAGCACACCACGCCGTCCGCGGCGGCACTGACGTGGTGGGTGAGGGCGTCGTGGCAGGCGGGATCGAACGGGTCGCCCACCTCGCCGAAGGAGGTGACACCCAGCGAGCCGAGCTGCTCCTCGAGGCTGCCGGCGACGTCCTTCAGACCGGGCGTGAGCGGTTCGCTGGCGCACGCCGTTGGTGATGACGGTGGGCTCGCCGCCCTCCAGGACCGAGACGACCGAGTTCGTCGTGCCAAGGTCGATACCAACCGCACGTGCCATCTCTGCCCCTCCCTTCTCGTCCTCACCTCTTTTGTCGTCTCACCGGTTCTTCCTTCTCACCGGCCGGGGGTCCACCGGACCGGTCCCGCACGCAGTGGCGGCTCGGGGCGCACCTCCCCGAGCACCACGGCGTACCGCCGTGTCGGCCGCACGGGCTCGGTGGGGACAGCACCCCGATCAGGTGCAGGCACCGTGCGCTCGTGGCGCTGGTCGTAGGCCGCCCGCAGGATGGGATCGCGCAGCGTCTCGTACGCAGCCCGCGCGTCGCCGAACCGTGCGGTGGTGTCCGGGTCCACGCGGGTGTCGGCGCGCAGTTCCCGCACCCGGGCGCGGAAGGCCGAGGTGATCTTCTCGGCCGTGGCTGAACGCTGCACTCCCAGCACGGCGTACAGGTCCGATTCCGGCTCCGGCGCCTGCACCTCCGGCCACCTCCTTACTACACTGACCTGGTATCTCCTGCTCTCCTGCCTCCTATTCTGAGATAAAACTTGAGTCCTCTCTTGTCAAGTCTGGCGAGATGGATACGTGCCCCAGGGCGCTCCTTCCTGCGAGCGCTGGCCGCCGATGGGTGGAGCTGGTGGCGCGCGTCGGCCCGTGCCGCTGCCCGGTGACGCCGCGGCACATCGCACCAGCGCCCCGGCCGAGGACGGCCATCGTCCCGAGCAGCACACCGCGCTGATGCCGCACGCTCACTCGCGGCCGCAAGCCGGCGGGCCTGCGCTGTTGTGTCAGGGCTCCTCACCCCAATCTCCCGGGCACTGCGGCGGACCCGGAAGGGTTGCACCATCGGCGCCCACATGTGAGCTGAGGCATTGAAGACCTGCCCGGTCGGCCTCCACGATGACCAGACCAGACAATGTCGAGGAAGGCAGCTCCTCATGGGTGATCATGTGCACGTGCGGCTCAGTCAAGGGCTGAGCGTGTCGGCCGACGGAGAACTGATCGAGCACTCCCACTGCCGGTGCGGCGCCACCTTCACCAAGGTGTTCGACGCGGAGAGCGGGAAGCCGGAGGGCCCTGCCCAGTCCTGATGCGCTCCCAGCGCTGCAGGCGGGTGGTCGGCGAAGGTTTCTCCCGGCCCGACGCTCTGCGGCTGACCGTCACTGTAACGGTGCGATATCCCGCCGAGGCCAGCGGCCCGCTGGTCGGCCTCTCCGGCATCAGCACCGGAGCGGCCGCGGCGCTGGCGGCCGCGGTTGAGCAGTCCGAGCAGTCCGCCGCGAAGCTGTGTGTCCGCCAACGTATGCGCACACGCTGCCGCGGGCCGCGGGCTGTCCGACACCGATAAGGGAGCGGGGCAGGAGCGACTGTGATCGGCCGCGAGACGACCTGGGGGGCGGGGGCGTTCCGGCGTGCTCCGCCTGCGTAGGCTCATGTCAAGTTGTCGGGTGGCGCGGCCGTGTCGTTCGGCATGTGGGCCGCGGGCCGGGAACCTCATGACAGTCCCGGACGCGGCCTCCTCGTCGTCCTCGCCGTTGCGGCGTGAGCACGGGAGACCCCCGCCCATTGGCCGGGGCGGTGCCCATGACGCTCCAGCCGGTTCGGGTCTGCCCGTTGAGGTGGTGGGCTCCGTAGAACACGACCTCGGTGACGGTGTGTGGCCCAGCAGGGCTGCCCGGCGTCGGCGCGGATGACGATGCCGCCGCTCGCCGTCGACCGGATGGTTGACCGGGTGGATCACGGGCAGGGCCCGCCAGGTGAAGTCGATGCGGCCAAGGGCACACTGGGCAGCAGCGCCGGGGAGTCCTCGCGGCCCCTTCGGCCGACCCGGCGGCGGAAGAGCGCCCAGGGACTGTTACCGCATGGCGTTTCCTACTGCCGGGATGGCAGCGCCGAGAGCTGGTGGAGGACTCCTTGCGCTGGTCACAGCCCGCGCTGTTCGGCCCTCCCCCGCCCCGGCGCCGTTCGGGTGCGAGGCCGGGCCACCGCACGGCCAAGGGGCAAAGACGGCGTCAGGGCCCCGGGCTGATGCCCGAGGCCCTTGAAGAGAGGAGTTGCTGTGGCGTCAGCTGTCCAGTTCCCTGCGGTCGCTGCCGCCGCTGATGGCGATCTTGCGTGGCTTGGCCTGCTCGGCGACCGGGATCCGCAGCCTCAGCACACCAGCCTCGTAGGAGGCCTCGATCCTGTCGGGGTCGAGGGTCTCGCCGAGGAACAGCTGCCGACTGAATGTCCCCGCGGGCCGTTCGGTGACCACCGTCTCGGTGTTCTCGCCGTACGCCGGCTTGCGCTCGGCCTTCACCGTCAGGACGTTGCGCTCGACATCGAGATCAATCGACTCCGCGTCAGCGCCCGGCAGGTCCAGCTCCACGAAGAACGTGTCACCCTCACGCCAGGCGTCCAGCGGCACGTGTGCGGCCGTGCCCCAGACCCGCTCGACGAGCCGGTCAAGCTCGCGGAAGGGATCCGTACGCATCAGCATCCTGTCATCCCTCCTTCATCGTTCCTCGTCCATCCGCTCTACTTCTGATGTACCACTACGCCAGTTACTTGACGACCTCCGGCTCAACTTTTTTGCCGGTCCTGAGCGACGGCCTGACGCAGTAGGACCGCGTCACCCTCCGAGTCGGAGGTGGACACGGCCAGGCGGGCATACGGGGCCCCGACCGAGGGTCGTCACCACGAGCACTGGGCCCCGGGAGCGCAGGGCAGCGAACTCCCGGCCCCGGACGCTCTCCAACTCGGCCACGCACCAGCGTCCCGGAGGGAAGCGGTAGCGCGGCCCCGGATGCGGACGCAGCACACGCCGCCAGTACGGCTCCACATGAACCTCGTCCACGAATTCAAGCGGCAGGCGCACGCCGCGGCACCCCGCCGCCAACGCCCACCGCCACGGCAGACGCACCACCAGATCGCCGCCTTCGATACGCGGCCGCGTCATGACGCTCACCCACCTCTTCACCGTCCAGGGCGCACCGAAGGATCAGTGCGCCAACGCAGGCCCCGGAGGACGACTCCGCCCTTGACTGCGTGCCGCGCCGGTGCGGGTGCGGTACTCCAGTCAGGCACCCGCCGTGATCACCAGCGGCCTCCCTTCCGATACTCCCCTGCCCCACGGCCCCGACCGCCCCGGCGTCTGTGCTGGTGGAGGCTGGAGGGTCCCCGCACAATGACGGCCGGCCGCTTGTCCTGACCAAGGGCGGGTACGCGGTTCGCGGTGCCGACGACAGGTCCACCGTGCCCAGGATCCCGGCGGGAGGTGCTCTGCGTGCCGGACAGTGCCGCGGCGTTGCTGGTACGGCTGATGCAGGCCAGCCACACCGCTACCCTCGAACAACTACCGGGCATGATCGCCGACTACGCCGCCGCGGCCCGCCTGCGCAACGCGGCCGTCTTCGTGGTGGATCTCCAGGAGACCGTGCTGCGCCAGCTCACCGGCAGAGGGCCGGACGCAGGCGCCGCCGGGCAGGAGTTCAGCGTGCGGGGCAGCCTGCCCGGCCAGGCATATCAGCGCGTCGACCTGCTCTCCGAACAAGCGGGCACGGGCGACCGCCCTGACCTGCGGCGGTGGTGGGTGGCCATCACGGACGGTGTGGAACGACTGGGGGTACTGCGCGCCAACTCCGACACCGACGACACCGCGACCCGTCAGTCGCTGCGCGATTTCGCCTCGATGACGGCTCTGCTGCTCCTGAGCAAACGCACCTTCAGCGACTCCTATGCCCGACTGGTGCGCACCGAGCCTATGAACGTGGCGGCGGAGATGCAGTGGAACCTCACTCCCCCGCTCGCCTACGCCGGCCATGAGGCGATCGTGGGGGCTGTGATGGAGCCGGCCTACCAGGTGGGCGGAGACGCCTTCGACTACGCCGTGGCCGACGGCACCCTGCATCTGGGCATCTTCGACGCAATGGGCCACGACACGGCCGCCGGTATCACCGCCAGCGTCGCCGTGGCGGCCTGCCGCAATGCCCGTCGGCAGGGGGCGTCGCTGCCGGAGACCAGCCGGTACGTGGAAAACACCCTGGTCCAGGAGTTCGGCACGAGTCGCTATGTCACGGCCGTGTTGGCGGATCTGGACATGACGACCGGCAGACTGACCTGGATCAACTGCGGGCACCCACTTCCGATCCTGCTGCGTGACAACCGGTGGACCGTCGACCTGGCCTGTCCCCCGGCCGGGCCGATGGGCGCACGCTTCGGCCTGCCCGTGCAGGTGTGCAGTGAGCAACTAGAGCCGGGAGACCGGCTGTTGCTGTACACCGACGGGGTCGTCGAAGGACGTGACGCGCTGGGCAGGCAGTTCGGGCGGGACCGGTTCATCGACTTCGTCCGCCGTCACCACTCGGGCGGGCAAAAGTTGCACGAAACCCTGCGCCGTCTGATGACGGCCGTACTCGATCATCACCACGGTCGGCTCGAGGACGACGCGACCGTCCTGCTCACCGAATGGCGTGGCGAAGATCCTAAGCGGCTTACGCCGTGACGGCCGGCATCGGGACAAGGAGAGGTCATGGCCCACCCCAAGCAGTTCTCCGTCGCCGCGTCCGGGCAGTGGACGGACGAGGAGGAGGGTCGACGCCGACTGCCCGCCGGAGATGTGCACGCCTGGGAGCGCGGGATGAACCAGACCGTGTGCGGCCTGTCCCTCAGCCGTTCGCGGCTGGTGCGCTTCCCGCACGTCGCCTGGCCGGACACCTTCCCGGAGTCCGGGGGCGCCGCCGACCGGGTACGGCGCGTGTGTCCGCGGTGCGCCTCCGCGGCCGGACGGCGTGGTGGTGACGCCCGCCCGCGCTGGCAGCGCGTCAACCCGCGTCCTTGAGACTGAGACCCGCGGCGAGGCGAACGTCGCGGACATCAACGCGGTCCTCGCGGCCGGTCGCTGCCGGGCTTCTGCTGCAGCCAGGCCAAGAACGCCGATGCCGCCCGCTCCGGATCGGCCGGGGCCGGGCCGAGCAGACCGGTGGCCGCTTGGGCATACTCGGAGACGACGGCGGTGCGGGTGGATGCGGTGACCCAAACCAGCAGATCCCCTGCGTCCGTGTCCCGTTGTCGCGCGGGCGTGGTCGACCGCCAGCTGTGTCTTGCCCACCCCGCCCACGCCGGCCAGTACCTGGCCCAGCACGACCCTGCCGCCCTCTGGATCACGCCCTGCTCAAACTGCGCGGCGACGACACGGTCCTGGAGACAGTCAGCCTGACGAGGCAGCACCTCCACTTGGTGTCGGCCGCCAACCGTCGACCGCGGCACGGCATGCTGCGCAATCTGCCCACCAGCGGGGCCCCACAGCCGAGCGTCATGCCGTGCTTGTCAGCGTGGTCAGCTGAACGTGTTGCAGTCGGCGACGCGGCCGGAGCGGTAGCCGGTGGAGAACCATCGCTGGCGCTGGCTCGCGGAGCCGTGGGTCCAGGTGTCGGGAGTGACCCTGCCCTGGTAGCGCTGCTGGATACGGTCGTCTCCGACAGCGGCGGCCGCGTCCAGCCCGCGGTCGATGTCGTCCTTCGTCAAGTCGGTGATCAGTGGCTTACCACTCTTGGGATCGGGGGTGGTGGTGGCGTGGTGGGCCCACACTCCGGCGTAGCAGTCCGCCTGCAACTCGAGTTTCACCGAGCCGCTTTTCTGGCCCTTTCCGCTGCCGCGAGAGATCGTTCCGCTGAGGTCCTGGACGTGGTGGCCGTATTCGTGCGCGATGACGTAGGCCTCGGCGAACGGGCCGCCCTTGGCGCCGAACTTGCTGCTCAGGTCGTTGAAGAAGCCGAGGTCGAGATAGACCTTGTCATCGGCTGAGCAGTAGAAGGGGCCGACCTCGGAAGTCGCGCTTCCGCAACCGGTGTTCACACTGCCGGTGAACAGGAACGTCGGGGCCTGCTGGTAGGTCTTGCCGGCGGCTGTCTCCGTCTGCTTCCAGAATGCCTGCACGCTGTCGACCACGGCCACGATCCGGCACTCCTCCTTGCGGTTGGCGTCGGCACCGGTCCGGCAGTCCGCCGCGAGGTTCGCGGCTGGCTCGCCGGACGAGGACGTGTCGCTGCTGCCAGAGCCGAACATGCCAGGGTCGACACCCAAGAGCACGGACACGACCAGCACCACGAGCCCGACCAGTCCCCCGCCGACGGTCTTCCCGCCTCCCGGGATCCCGCCCAGCGCGCCTCCTCGACCGTCCTGGACCTCGGACGTGTCCAGAGCAGCATCGTCGTCGAATTGCATACGTTGACCCTCCCTCAAGCAGCGCGCCGGACCGCCCCGCGTCGTCCAGCCCGTCTACCCCGTACAAGGACATCTCCATCCCGCCCTCTGCCTGCTCCGCCTCTCAAAGGAGCCGGCGGGCGACGCCGCGGCGCCGCCCGCGGCGGTGTCGATGCCGAGCGGGAGGTCGTACTCGTCGTGCCAGTCAATGGCCAGACGGGTCAACAGCAGCAGCGCGTCGGCCCGGGCGCCGACCGGGCCCGCGACGGCGATTCGGGTGAGGAACGGCACGGCGTACGGAGAGGCCGAGTACCGGGTGCCCTGGTGAAAGATGTTGCCGAACAGGCTGCGGAAGGCGCTCTTGCGGGCCTCCTCGCCCAGCCCGCACAGCGTCCGGAGCTGGCCGGGCACGTCCTCGGCGCTGCCGTAGGCGTGCCCCAGGGCTGCCCAGTCGATGTCGTCCAGCCCCGCCAGGAGATCATCGGATCGATTCATGATCCGCATGCTCGCAGGGACCACTGACACCAATCCCTCAAGCCTTCCTCGCCCCTTGGACGCCGTTTTGCCGGAGCGGCAACAACAGTGGCGTAGCGGGCCACGATGGGTGACGTTGGGCCCATGACCGACAACATCACAGCAGCATCGCCCGCGTCTGACACTTCCCTGCCTGGCGACGGATACGTCGGAGACCCCGCGGTGCGGGCGGAGTGGGACAACCGATACGCCGACCGGCAACAGCTGTGGAGCGGCCGGCCCAACGGTGCGCTCGTGGCCGAGGTCGCCGGGCTCACGCCCGGGCGGGTGCTCGATGTCGGCTGCGGCGAGGGCGCGGACGCCGTGTGGCTCGCGCGCAGCGGCTGGGACGTGACCGCGCTCGAGGTCTCGGGTGTGGCGCTGGAGCGGGCGGCCGGGCATGCGCGGGACGCAGGCGTCGCCGTTCGCTGGGTGCACGCCGCGCTGACGGAAGCTGCGCTCCCGCCGGCCTCCTTCGACCTGGTGTCCGCGCAGTATCCAGCCCTGCTGCGCACCCCCGACGCCGCAGCCGAGCGAGCGCTGCTCGCGGCCGTCGCGCCCGGCGGCGTGCTGCTGCTCGTCCACCACGCGGGGATGGACACCCAGCGGGCGCACGACAGCGGCTTCGACCCGGCTGACTACGTCTGGCCCTCGATGGTCGCCGCCCTGCTCACCGACGACTGGAAGATGGAGGTCGACGAGCAGCGACCCCGCGTGGCACCCGACGGTGGCGCCGGCGCGCGCCACACCGACGACCTGGTGCTGCGTGCGCGACGGCTGCGCTGAGCCCCTCCGCTCACAGCAGACCCGGCATCGGAGGCAGAGGGCGCGGGCGGGAGCTCAAAACAGGCCGGGACATGGAGATCGGGTCACCCGGCGCGCTGGGTTGCCTCCCCGGCCTGAGCGGGTACGGCGGGCAGGGGGACGGTGCAGGAGGCACAGCGTCGGGCCTGGGCGGGTACGGGGCTGAGGCATTCGGGGCAGTCCCGTTTGGGAGCCTGGACGTCTCGGTGCGGGGCGAAGCGTTCGTGGAGTTTGTTGATCGGGAGCACGACCAGGAAGTACAGGGCGCCGGCGAGGAGGAGGAAGCTGATCGCCGCGTTGATGAAGGCGCCGTAGGGGAATTTGGTGGCGCCCAGCGTGAAGGTCTTGCGGCTCATGTCACCGGTGGCGCCTGTGGCCAGCCCGACCAGTGGTGTCAGGAAGGCGCTGACGAAGCCGTTCACCACAGCGGTGAACGCCGCCCCGATGACGATGCCCACGGCCAGATCGACTACATTGCCGCGCAGGATGAAGCTACGGATGCCCTTCACCTTCTCACTCCCAAGAGGCTCTTGACGTCGACGGGCGGCACCGAAGGCGCGGTCAGCCCGCTGCCTCACCTCGGATGCCCCGCCGCCCCTCACCCATGCAGGCTCCGTCGCGCGGCACGGCGCATTGCGGTCAGCCACTGGCCGGGCCGGCCAGGGCAGAGAGTGTTGGTGAGCGTGGCGGCAAGGCGTGGCAGAGGTAGTTGACGGAGCGTCGACGGCGGTCGCCTACGGACTACGCAAACCGGTCGCGGCGCTACGGGCCTTGGCAGCCGTGTCGTTGCCGCCGCCACCGTGACGGTGACACTCCCGCAATGTCGTCGGCAACCTTTTCGACGCGGGCGGCCACTGACCAGTGCACCAATGGCTCGATCCCGAACGGACCGGTATTCATGACGACGAGGCAGGTCGCGCGGCAGCGCAGACGCAGACGCAAACTCGTGCTGGGCACCACAGTGGCAGTGACAGCAGCAGGCGTTCTCGCATGTCTGGTCATGGCGTTGCTCCCTGGCCACAAGGTCGACGCGGGGCCGGCCACGGCCACCCCACTCGTGACCACCCAGCCAAAGTCCGCCGACACCGCCGGCTCGGCGTCTGTCAGCGCAACGCCACGCCGGTCGTCAAGTCCGAGTGCGAGCGGCTCGGCCAGCCCGAAGACCACCGAGAGCCCCAAGGCGGCAAAGTCCACGGCCAAGGGCCAACAAAAGACGTCGCGCGGCTCCAGCACGCCCCCGACGGCAGGGCGGATCCGGCCCAACACCTCGTACCAGGGTGTCGCGACCGCCTACGCGGCCGGTGTCGGGGACGGGGCATGTCTCTTCGGTCCGAGCCCGGACATGATGATCGCGGCGATGAACACCACCGACTACGAGACCTCCAAGGCCTGCGGCGCGTACGTGCTCGTCCGCGCGGCCAACGGCAAGTCGATCACGGTACGAATCACCAACGAATGCCCTCTGCCCTGCGCACCCGGGCAGATCGACCTCAGCCAACAGGCCTTCGCCAAGCTCGCCGACCTCAAGGTCGGCCGGCTCCCCATCACCTGGAGCCTGGTGAGCCCCGGCTCCATCGGCACGATGTCCATCCGGTACAAGACCGGGTCCAGCGCCTACTGGTGCGGCATCCAGGTCATCGGTCACCGCAACCCGGTGGCACGGCTGGAGGTCCGCACCGGGGGCGGCTGGCGGCAGTTGCCCCGCACCAGCTTCAACTACTTCATCGCCGCCGATGGCAACGGCTGCGGCAAGGCGATCAGAGTCACCGACATCTACGGCGAACAGCTGACCGTCAGCGGACTCGCGGTCCTGCCGAACGTCGTACAACGGACGCGGGCCCAGTTCGCACAGCACTGATCCAAGGAGCCCCTCAGCGCTGCCTACGACCCTGCAGTGGCGGCTCGCGTGGGCGGTCGCACAGACTTCTGTGCGACCGCCGTGCTGGTAGCAGGCGGGAAGGCGCAGGGGTTGGTCAAGGCGACCCCCATAAACGGCACCCAGCAGTCGCGAAGCCAGTTGGAGACACAGACGCCGACGGGCCTGAGAAGGCCCACCTCGCTGCTCGCAGACGGCTACCAGCACCCCGGAGAGCGGTCTCCCTGCCAACTGAAAGGGCGCGCGTACCCCGACAGGGGCTTTCGCGAGAGACACCGTCACGGTCCTGACCGCCACCACGAGCAGGTCCTGCTCGGAGTCGACACGCATACAGGCATCCATGTGGCCGCGGTGATCACCAGCACAGGCGCCCTGCTGGACTGCGGAGTATTCCCGCGACCTGCGGAGCGCTATCGGCAATCCCTGTCCTGGGCACGCGCGCTTTCGGACCATTGCGGCGGGCCGAATTGGAATGCACCGGCTCCTACGGGGCCGCCCTGCCCCGCTGTCTGCACCACGAGGGCATCACGGTCACCGAGGTCAACCATCCCGACAAGGCGGCCCGCCGTCGGCACGGCCAGTCCGACACTATTGCTGATCGTTGACGTTGTCGGCCGCCAGTTCCGGCTGCGGGCAGGCGGCTTGCACCGTACCTGGGGGGGGTGGCGCGAACCAAGAGCGCGTCACCAGGGCACCTCTCCGTCGTCGTTGAAGAAGCGGCCCGTCGGTCCGTCGGCCGATATGGTGGCCAGCCGGATCGCGGCGGCTGCGCCCTGCTCGGGGGTGCGCACTCCCTGGAAGCCGTTGAGGTCGGTCGCCGTGTAGCCGGGGCAGACGGCGTTGATCAGGATGTGGGTGTCGGCCAGTTCCTTGGCGTACTGCACGGTGACGGCGTTGAGGAATGTCTTCGACGGAGCGTAGGCAATGGCGATGGGGCCCGTCTCGGCGCCGGGCGTGGTCTGGAGGGTGAGGGAGCCGACGCTGCTGGAGACGTTCACGATCCGTGGCGACGGCGAGCGGCGCAGCAGAGGGAGCAGGGCGTTGGTGACGCGGATGACGCCGATCACGTTGGTCTCCACGGCCGCCCGTACCCGGTTCACGTCGGCCGTGGTGGGCTCCTGCGGTCCACCGCCGGTGATACCGGCATTGTTGACGAGCGCGTCGAGCCGCCCGGCCCGCTCCTCCATCAGCCGAGCCGCCGCTGTCACGCTGGCGTCGTCGGTCACATCCAGCGGCACGCCGAACGCGTCGGCTCCGGCCGCGCGCAGCTTGTCCACAGCGGCCTCGCGCCGCTCCTCGTTCCGCGCGCCGATTCCGACGGACCAGCCGAGGGCGCCGAGCCCGGCGGCGATCTCGTACCCAATGCCCTTGTTGGCCCCGGTCACCAGCGCGACCTTGTGGTGGTTCACGGTGTTGGTCTCACTCATGACATCGATACTTCTCCCCCGCCGGGCAGGGCGTCCAAGACCGACTGGGTGGACGGCGATACCGCCCGGGTATCGCTCCTGGCCGCCCCGGTTAGGCTGGCGGGGTGGAGACACGTGAGCTGCGGTACTTCGTCGCGGTCGCCGAAGAGCTGCACTTCGGCCGGGCCGCGCAGCGGCTCGGAATCGCCCAACCCCCGCTGTCGCGGGCGATCGGCGGGCTCGAACGGCGCCTGGGCGCCCGCCTACTGGAGCGCAACAGCCGGGGTGTCGCCCTGACCGGGGCAGGGGCGGTGCTGCTGCGGGAGGCCCGGGCGGCGCTGGACGCCGTCGAGGCCGCCGAACGGCGCACCCGTCGGGCCGCCCTCGCGGCGACCGGCCGCCCCGCCGTGGTTCTGGCCGCGAAGGCGGGCGCCTCCGGTGAACTGCTGGCGAAACTCCTGGACGCCTACGCCGCCGAGCCCGGCGCCGCCGCCGTGGACGTCGTGCTGTGCGGACCGGGCGAGCAAGCACGGCTGCTGCAAGACGGCCGGGCCGACATAGCCCTGCTGCATCGGCCGTTCGACGACACCACCGGCTTCGACACCGAAGACCTGCACTGCGAGGGGCAGGTCGCGATCCTCCCGGCGGGCCACCCTCTCAGCGCCCGCCCCCACGTGCGGCTCGCGGAGGTCGCCGACCTTCCCGACTTGCCCCTGCCCCGCTGGCCTCGCCCTGACGGCACCTTCGCGGACGGCCCCGGACCGCAGGTGCGCGACCACACACAACTCACCCAGCTCATCGCCCTCGGCCGCGCCTGCGCGGTCGTGCCGGAGTCGGGCCGCACCGGCCTGCGCGAGGACCTCACGGCCGTACCGGTCCCCGACGCCCCCCGCGTCACCACGGTCATCGCCTGGCCCCCACACAGCCGCTCAACGGTGGTCGCGGGACTGGTCCGCGCCGCCACTGGCCTGTGACCACCATTGCCCGCAAGACCGAGGACCATCTGCGCCTTCTTGGCGCGTCGGCCTCCCGCACCGAAACGGCGGCGTCTGCCCTTCTTGTTGGCCATCAGGCAGCCCTCCGAAGGGCGGTGCGGCGACGGAGTCTGATCGGCTCAACGGTGCGTGCCGTAATGTACTCCTCGACCGCGCTCTCTGGGATGCGTACGTGCCGGCCGACCTTCACGTAGCGGATGCGCCGCTCTTCGATGAGCCGCCGAGGGAAGCGGGTCGTAGTGCCGAGCAGTTCGGCGGCCTGGTCCACGGACACAGGTAGCGGTCGGTTACCCAGTGCGCGAGGACGTACGTCGTCTCGGGTTCGCCGTTGTTCGTAGTGGCTGTTGCGGCTTGTGCGCGGCGCCATTTGGCGCGGGCGTCGCGGAGGGAGCCGAGAGTGGTGGAGTAGCGCCGGGACTTGGTGGAGAAGTGGCCGCAGAAGCCGAGCATGTGGGCCCAGGCGCGCAGGCGGAGGTGTTCTGGGGCCTGTCTTGCCCAGGATTTCCCGAAGAGGTCAGCCGGGCCCGCCGCTGGACCCGCGACATCCTGCGCGGCTCACCCCTGGCGTAGGACGCCGAGCTGATCGTGAGCGAGCTGAGCGCGAACGCCATCCTTCACACCGCCAGCGGCCGGGACTCGGGCAGCTTCCATCTGGCCCTAGCAGTCTCCGCCCAGGTCATCGCCCTGTCGGTGACAGACGGCGGAGGCGCCGGCACAGCACCCAAGGCCGAGCACCAGGACCAGAACGCCGAACACGGCCGGGGCCTGGGCATGGTCAGCGCCATCGCCCACCGGGTGGTCGTCCACGAAAGCGACTGCGGCCACACGGTCACACGGTCACGGCGGAGCTCTTCACGGGCACGCGCGCAGGAGGTCACCTGTGCTGAACACCGAGACCCGGCGCGGCTACTGGTGCGAGTGCTGGACCCAAGAGCTCCCAGAACTGAACGGCCCGCACTTCGGGCCTCCTTCGACGCCTACTCGGCCCCTCAGGCAGACCGATGGGTCGCGGTCGCACTCCGCACGATCTCACCGGCACTCGACCTCGCGGCCTCCGACGAAGCATGGGTCTGGCTGTACGACGGCCGCATCGCGATGAGGAAAGCCCTGTTGCGCGCCGAGCCCTGCACGGTGTCAGTCACCCACGCCAGCACCCGCATCACCTGGACGATCCAACCAGTGGTTTTCCTGCCGCTCGCCCACCGCCAAGGCGTCGAACTCCCAGCCTGCACAAAACGACCAAACCCGAAGCGACTCATGGATAGTGCTCTGACCGGGAAGGGATGGCTGCCCGTGCGGCTCAACCCGCATCGTAGGCCCGCAACGCGGCAGGAAGGCAGGCGATCGCATCGTGGCCGCCTGGCTGTAGGGAGAGCAGGATCGCGCTGATCACTTCTCCTCGGGTGGCCCCGCACTGCTTGGCCAGAGCCACGTGGAACGGGATCCCGCTCTCGAGACGGAGCGCGGCAAGCACGGCAAGGTAGGCGAGATTCTTCGTCTTCGGATCCAACGCGCAGGCCTCGTCGAGCGCGCGGGTGGCATTCATCCACGCTCCCGCGTGCCCCGTGGCCTCCGTTTCGAAGACCTCGAACGCCTGACTCACACCGCCGGGCATCGTTTGCGCCGCCATCGTGGTCACGTCCATTCCTGGGACAAACACCCCAAACACAGGCCGTTCACCAGCACGCTACTGACAGCCCAGCGCCACCAGCAGGGCCGGGAGCCCCAATAATGAGGGCCAGAAGACCCTCCCGCACTTTCCAGGCACCAGCTCCGCCACTGCTAACCCCGTGCGACCGTGTCAGGCACCTCCTGGGACTGGACAACCCCAGGGATCCGTGTGCAACCGAGGACCCGACAGCTCACCCATGGGAACCTCAGCTCTCCCATGCTTCACGAACCCCCAGG
Source organism: Streptomyces sp. SLBN-31 (assembly GCF_006715395.1). NCBI lineage: Bacteria > Bacillati > Actinomycetota > Actinomycetes > Kitasatosporales > Streptomycetaceae > Streptomyces > Streptomyces sp. SLBN-31. The sequence continues at coordinate 3,778,725 of NZ_VFNC01000001.1, read as the reverse complement.
GCTTCCGCCTCCATCCCCGGCGGTCAGCGGCTACAGCGTCATGGTCCCTGGTTCGGGGGGCTCTTACCTTCGGCATCCGGTCGCGCTGTCCCTTCCGGCTTCCGGTCGTCGCTGCGTAGATCACACCCCACCGGCCCCCACGGGGCCGGCGCGGGCTCGGGGCTCGGGGCTTCGCTCATGCCTTCGGCCCGCGCCGCCCCGGCCCCGGCCCCGCGCCACACGTTGCCCCGGGATGATCACGCTTCACGCTCCGATCCCGCCGAGGGCGGATGCGCCGGACCGATCCTGATTCCCCTCCCCGGCCCACACCCGCCAGGCCGCACCCTGGGGGAAGACGGCAGTGCCCACAAGCCCGCACACACGGTGCCACCACGGACCCAAAAGACGCTTTGTGCCCCAAAAGCAGGTGCGCGACGGCTTGGGCTTCGTTGGATCATGCGGGCCATGGCGGGCGAGATCGTGAGGCGGGAAGCACGATCACACGTGAGCGGTCAGAACGATGCCTCCGGCGGGGAATCGGCCGGCACCGGGATGGAGGGGGCTCCGTCGCCGCCTGCGGGACGTAGTGGCGTGGCGCGGGGAGCTCCTATCCCGTACGCCGTCGACCCAGGCAAAGCCGAGCAGACGCGGCCCATGGCGTCAAGGTCGTTCGTGCAGTGGCGCGCTCCACCTGGACGCCATGAACCACGCCCGCTCTACGGTGTGTGGGTCGACGGCGTACGGGATAGGAGCTGGGGGACGGTGGAGGGTGAGGGTCATTGAGCGTTCTCACTGTCACTTGCTGGTAACGGTGGTCGTTGCGCACGGCTCCGTCTCGTCAGCGTCCTGGTCTACAGGGGCGGATGCGGCTTGGAGGCCACCTGCCATCGCCGAGGTGGCCGCTTCCACAGGGTTGGAGTGGTTCCGCCGAGCGAAGTACACGACCGCGACGTCCCTGAAATGATCTTCGCAGAGTGTGCGCTCTGTTACGGTAGGCCACCGGTCTTCTCCTGCGCAGCGGCAACATGGTTCACCGCGCGTGAACATGGCCTCGATCATGATCATTCCGTTCCACTGACCGTACGGGATGGCAAAATCACCAAAGGGCACTGGCTAAATTCACCACGCCACTTGGCTACCCGTGATCCTGGCCCTGAAACAGCGGGATCGGCTTGCCCACTGGCGACGAGACCCTCGATGGTTCGGGGCGGCACCGCATCCCTTTCAGCCGGTGCACTGCGCCAGGCCCCCATATCCACCATCACACGTGCCCCCAACGTGCCCCGCCCTGCAGCAATGGGCGGGGAGCAGCGGGGAACGTCGGTATGCGACTTGCGTAGCCCGAGGTCAGCGTGTTGCCGGCTCAGGCCAGATCCGCATACGCGATCTTCCAAACTTGCTACGCGATCGACCAACCGCGCTTCCGGCCGCGTTGTACCCTCCGGTTTAGAGAGGGGGATCTCCATGGTGTACCTGGCACGGCCAGACGCCCGCCTGCGCACCCGCCTTCGGCACTACCTCCTGCTGAGCGCATGGTTCGGCCTCGTGGCAGTCGCGGCACACAAGTGGGTCCCGGAGACGTGGAGGCAGGCGATCGAAACGGCGATCACATTATCCGTAGGTTGGGTTACCTGGCTTGAGCTTCGCGCGTGGAAGCACCGGCGCCGAACTGGGCGAGGGCTCGAACCGTAGGCGAGGCAGATGGATCGGCGCGGCAGCCTAGTTTCCCGTCTGGTGAGCCCTGGTAACGGTCGTACTCCGCCTCTTCGGCCTGGTCATCAGCGACCTCAAGAACTGGATCACGTGCGCCGTGATGGCCGCCGCGTTCGTCGTCACCGGAGAGCTGTCGGAGCGCTGGCACCAACGTCGGCGAAGGACGACGGCACAGACCTCCCCCAGCACTGCGCCGGATACGGACTGCACCACAAGCGCACCAGATCGAGCGGGGAACAGCGGGAAGAATCACAGTGAAAGCAGCCGGGTCCGCCGGGCCCGCTCCCCGGCCGTTCGCCCAGGTGAAGCCTCAAGCCCGCCGCAAATGATCGCAGCTTCCCAAGCTGAGGGCCCCGGCACCGTTGGCACGGGTCGGCCGTCGCGGCGTGGTGGCTGAGCGGGCCGCACGTGTGTCGAGCTCCCCAGCATGAGTGGCCGGACTAGCGTTGAGGTTATGGCTGTCGACGTCCTCACCGAGACCGTGATCGCCCGTCCCTGTGCGGAGGTCGCCGCCTATGCCGGGGATCCGGCCAATGCGCCGCACTGGTATGCCAACATCGTCTCGGTTCGTTGGCGGACCTCGCCGCCGCTCGCCGTGGGCTCGAAGCTCGACTTCGTCGCCCAGTTCCTGGGGCGCACGCTGACCTACACGTACGAAATCGTCGAGTACTCCCCCGAACGACTCGTGATGCGCACCGAGCAGGGGCCGTTCCCCATGGAGACGACCTACACCTGGCAGCCAGTGGACGCCGACCATACCCGGATGACGCTGCGCAACCGCGGCGAGCCATCGGGCTTTGCCAAAGTGAGCGCTCCGATGATGGCCGCCGCTGTGCGGCGAGCGAACGTCAAGGACCTGGCAGCATTGAAAGCGCTACTGGAAGGCGGCGACGCCACCGACGCCGGCCGACGCTCACTGGGCGACTTCTAACATCCACGGCTGACATCAACGAGGACGGACGGCGGCGTACATCAGCATCTCTGCCCGACCGTCGCGTCAGAGCACAGCAGCCAGCGGAGTGGATGCTGATCGAACTCCTGCAGTGGTGGTCAGCAGCAGCCCGCTGTCGGACGCGTTCCCCGCGGGGCGAAGGCAGGGAGTCGTTGTGGGGAACCACGGGGAACAGCGGGGACTGACTGGGGGTGCGATCAGGGCTTCAACACCGCTCCGTCGCAGGTCAGCCCAGCAGCAGCCGCCAAGAAACCCAAGCTTCCCAAGTTGAGAGCGCGAGTTCGATTCTCGTCACCCGCTCCATGAGGAAGGCCCAGGTTACAGACCCGGGCCTTTTTGCTGTCCCGAGCCTTCCGCACGGTCGCGCGTCCGACGCCCGGAGGCCGTAGAACCGACAGCGCTCGGGCGTACGGGGGAGAAGCGGGGCGGCCGCTCCCCCCTCTAAAGGCCACGCATCGGCCACCACGAAGGAGACCACCGTCCCCCCGAATCGGCTGGAGCCGCAGTGCCACGACTCGGCGGTGGAGTCGACCAGGAGCAGCCCCCGCCCGTGCGCGTCATCGGCATCCGGCCGACGCAGGCGAACGCTCGCCGGGAACGTACGCGGCGGAGCTCCCATCCCGTCTGCCGTCGACCCGAGCAAAGCCGAGCAGACGTGGTTTCTGGCGTCCAGGGCGTTCGTACAGTGGCGCGCTCCACCTGGACGCCAGAAAGCACACCCGCTCCACGGTAAGTGGGTCGACGGCAGACGGGATGGGAGCTGGGCTGGGTGGTGGGTTAGGGAAGTGCGTTCTCGACTGCGGTTCTGGGGGCTTTGTTCACACGGTGAGGGGAACAGGGTGGATCTCGTCGGCCGGGTGACCAGTGCGCTCGTGAATGCGTTTGACCGCTTCGGCCGAGGGAGCCTCGGAGAGGCAGTAGACCGTGCCGGACTCCGGGTCCGCCCACGCCCTCTCGAAGTGAACGCCTTCTTCCCCCTCGATGGCGAGGTCCTCCTGGTGGGCCTCCATCAGCTGGTCGGCCGTAATGTCCTTCATCCCGTGGTGAACGTCCATGAACTGGGGCATGACGTCGCACCTCCTTACGACTTCCGCATCCCGGCGTTGCAAATGGCCAACCCGCTTGCCGGCCATCATCTCCATCCTGCGCCCGTACGAACGTGGCGGCGACCGCACGGGCTGGGAGGTATCAGGCCGCAGCGGCGGGCCGCCTCAGCTGTTTGATGCCGACTGTGAGCTTTACGGCCGGGCCGTCTCTGGGCCGTCCGAGGCCCAACGGCAGCCGGGGGGACCGTCTCAGTTTCCGTCTCGTTCGAGCGGGTTCACCGGCGTTCAGCCGAGACCCGGAGCCGATCCCGGCCTTGTGGCGAGCCACCCATGAACGCAGATGAACGCCCATGCACACCGCCAGGCCGCCCGCCAACACAGTTGGAAAGCGTGTTGGTGTTGCAGGACATGAGCAGGGGTGAGGCTGTGGTGCTGTCAGACCCCGATGAGAGTGTGTCCGGTATGGAGACAGCCCCGACCCCGGACAGCGGGGGTGAGGAGCACGCGGTCATCGCACATTTCCGACTTGCCGGTGAAGGCCTCGGCGATGCCGACCAACGGAAGCTGGTGTACGAAGCACAGCGAGCCATGGCAGCAGTGACCGAGGAAGCCAACGTCGGCGAGGTCGACGGCAACGAGTTCGGAGGAGGCAAAGCCGTCGTGTACGCCTACGGACCAGACGCAGACGCTCTCTTCAAGGTCATTGAGCCGATACTGCGTGGCTTGCCGTTCCGGCCGGCGCACGTGGTCCTCAGGCGGGGTGACGACGCGTCGCGTGTCGATCTGTAGGCCGGATCGAGCGACCGTTTGAGAAATGCGAGACGGTGACGTCGCACCGCAGGCGCACCGGATCGGGCGGGGAACTGCGGGGAATCATGGGGAGAGCGAGCGGTGCCACTGAGGCCGTAAGGCAGCCCTTCGTCCAGCTCAGCGCCGCAACCGGTCCCCAAGTGCCCCAGCTTCCCAAGCTGAGGGCTCAGGTCGACAAGCAGATCACGCCCTCTGGGCCGTGGCGCCCCCAGCCTTACCATCGGACCGTGGACTGGGGGACGTTGGCGGGTACGGCGCTCGGCGCGATAGGACAGGCCTGACAGCTTCCGGCTCTGCTGCACCCTTAGCTTGGCGATGGGCGTCTCGAAGTCCTCGAGCGAGTCGAACGCCCGGTAGACGGAGGCGAACCGCAGGTGCCCCGCCCTTCGGTTTGCGCCGACGGCCACTCATACCTGAGCGGTATTTTCACACTTCGCAGTCTCCAGACGTCGAGGTGGATGCCGGGGCCGCTGAGCCCAGGACCTTCGCTGCCTCCCGGGCTCCGAGCCCATCGGCTCGGCCTCCACGGCGGCGGCCGTCAACGTCTGATAGGCCACCGGCAGCACGTCCGTTCCGGCCGCGTTCTTGCGGTGAGGCACCGCACGGCGAGGTCCTACCGGCTTCGTCGGCGGACCGCCGACCGTCCCGGCGGGCGTTTCCTCCTCGGCCAGCGCCTCCAGATGCTTACGCTCAAGCCCGACCACCCGGCGCCTGAGGACCTCTCAGGACCTCTTCGGCGTCTGCCAAGTTCGTTCGGACGCTCGAGTTCGACTTCGGGCTCCTCCCCCGCACGGCTGCGGCCTTCCGCCGCGCTTCCAGGCGGCCGGCATAGACGGCACCCACCACCCCTACGGCAACTCGATCAGCAACGAGTCGAGGCTCCCGTGCAAGCCGTAATCTCATGCCTGACCAGCGGAATGCGTACACGGGGTTCGAAAAGGAGAACCATCTCTGAGACTCAGGGAGTGCCGCCTGTGCAGGGGAAGCTTCACCCCCGGGCTCTCCCGGTTGGACGGATGCCGAACAGCAGGTCACCGAAGGGGGCGAGCGGGAACGCGAACTGGCCGCCATGATTGTCGCGCACAGCTTTTGGAGAAGGGTCCCGCCGAATTCGGAACGCGCGCACGGCCGTCTCAGCTCAGGCATGCCCTCGGTAACGTGAAAAGCCAGGGCCGGCCGGCCGTGCTGCCGTGGCAGGCATCCGACAGAACCACACGCCGAGAGAAAGCGACAAGGTATTGATCCGGCACGACATCTTCGCGGACAAGGTGAAGAGCACCCTGGCCAGAGCAGGCCTGCCCCTCGCCTCAACCTTCGACGCGACCCTCTCCTACGGTGTGTACGTGGAGATCGCCGATGACGAGCACCTGCCTCCCCAAGTCTTCCTCCGGTGGCGGGTCCACCCGCTGCTCCAGGAACACTTCAGGACCGTGCCCCACGACGCGCTCCTGAGTGACCCCCAGGTGAGGGAACTCCGGGTCGCGCAGGAGGCGATGAACACCGCGGTCATCACCGTTCTGAAGAGCGCCGGGTTCTCCGCCCGCCCGGCGCGGGGCGAGCGGGCGGGAGAGGTCGTCGTCGGCGAGTCTGCCGACTGAGGCCGCGGCTCGGGCCGGCCGCAGCCACACCGTCGCCGGCGTCAGAGGTGGGTGAGCGCCGACATCCTGCCCCGTACCAATGCCGTCGCCAGCCGGCCACCGAGTCCCGCGACGGCTGCACCCGTAGCAGCTTCCGCCACTGGAACACCGGTGACGATCCAACAGACGGCTGCAACACCCGCGTTATCTGCACTCCCGGGTTGGATCAGTACACAACGCCGTTGGTGCGCAACGATCTTCACCTGCCAACGCATCTGAGGGACGTGAGGCACAAGCGGCCCGCCACGCCCTCCCTGCATTGTCGGCAACAGGGTTGTCCGGGAACGCGCCAGCCGATGATCAGCGGTCGGTAGGCTGGTCGATCATGACTGATGACTGGCGGAGGGACCGGATCGGTAGCGCACTTCGGGGCGAGAATCCCACGGTGCTCCGAAGGGTGAAGGCCGGGTTTGCGGTGATCGGGGACGTCCAGTTCCTCCCGGGATATTCGGTCCTCCTCGTGGACGATCCTTCGGTGCAGCGGCTGTCGGAACTTCCGAAGAGTAAAAGGCTTGCGTTCCTGTCCGGCATGGACAAGCTGGGCGAGGCCGTCGAACGCGTCTGTGAGCGGCTGGATCCGGCTTTCCTGCGAGTCAATCTGGAGATCCTCGGGAATGCCGATCCGTTCCTGCATGCGCATGCGTGGCCGCGGTTCGGCTGGGAGCCAGCCGATCTCGTGGGCGGACCGGTGTGGCTGTATCCGCGTGAGCGATGGAGCGACGAACATCATGCCCTCGGCCCGCAGCACGACGTACTGCGCGAGGCCATCGGTGCCGAACTGGACCGGCTGGCGTCCTGACCTGTGGGAAGTAATCGGTTGGCGCCTTGGTGGAGCCGCGTCCTACTCTGCGCGTCATGGCAAAAGCACCCGTTCTCACACCCCAGGCGGACGACTTCCCCCGCTGGTACCAGGACCTGGTCAGCAAGGCCGAACTGGCCGACAACGGGCCGGTGCGCGGCACCATGGTCATCCGACCGTACGGATACGGCCTGTGGGAGCGGATGCAGCACGAGGTGGACGCCCGGATCAAGGCGGCCGGCGCGCAGAACGCGTACTTTCCGCTCTTCATCCCGCAGTCGTACCTGACGAAGGAGGCCGAGCACGTCGAGGGATTCGCGCCCGAACTGGCCGTCGTCACTCATGGCGGCGGCAAGGAGCTGGACGAGCCCGTCGTCGTCCGCCCCACGTCTGAGACGATCGTCAACGACTACTTCTCGAAGTGGGTGCAGAGCTACCGCGACCTTCCACTGTTGATCAACCAGTGGGCGAACGTGGTCCGCTGGGAGCTGAGGCCGCGCGTGTTCCTTCGTACGACGGAATTCCTGTGGCAGGAAGGCCACACGGCACACGCCACCTACGAGGACGCCCGGGACTACGCCGCACACATCCACCAGGAGGTGTACGCCGACTTCTTGGAGAACGTCCTCTCCATGGATGTCGTACCGGGTCGCAAGACGGTCAGGGAGCGGTTCGCCGGCGCGATCAACACGCTCACCCTGGAAGGCATGATGGGCGACGGCAAGGCCCTCCAGCTGACCACAAGCCACGAACTGGGCCAGAACTTCGCCAAGGCGTTCGAAACGCGCTACCTGTCGAAGGACGGCCGTGAGGAATACGTCTGGCAGACGTCGTGGGGTTCCACGACCCGGATGGTCGGCGCACTGGTGATGATGCACGGGGACGATGACGGCCTTCGCATCCCGCCGCGTCTGGCCCCGGTTCAGGTGGTCATCGTGGCCGTCAAGGGCGACGACGCGGTCCTGGACACGGTCCGCGGGATCGGTGACCGGCTGAAGACGGCTGGTATCCGCGTACACGTCGACGACCGCACCGACACGCCGTTCGGCCGCCGCGCGGTCGACTGGGAGCTCAAGGGGGTGCCGGTACGCATCGAGGTCGGGCCACGTGACGTGGAGAACGGGACTGCCGTGCTGGTCCGCCGCGTAGCGGGAAGCAAGGAGCCGACGCCGATCGGGGCACTGTCCGAGATCCTGCCCACGGTACTGGAGGACGACCAGGCGCTTCTGCTGGCGCAGTCCCGTAAGCGTCGCAACGACCGCACCGTCGAGGTGACCACGGTCGAGGAGGCTGCGGAGGCGGCGAGCACCGGCTGGGCGCGCATTGCCTGGGAAACGCTGGGCGTGGAGGGTGAGGCCAAGCTCGCCGAACGGGGCGTCACCGTGCGGTGCCTGGTCGCCGCAGACGGTTCCGTTCCCGAGAGCGACGACCAGCCTGGCAACATCGCCATCGTGGCACGCGCCTACTGACCCTGGTGAGACCGATGCTGCTGCTCCGCCTGCTTTCAGTACGGGCGTGGGCTCGGCGAAATCTATGGCCAGAGCCTGATTCCCCCACAACGCGAGTGGGTCGGCACCAAGTTCGCTGGAACCTCACCGCCGACGCCGCCGAGCCGGCCGGCTTGAGCAAGACAGCACAAGCCTGTCCAGACCGGAAGGTCACGTGCGAGCCCGCCCCGTAGCCGGAAGACTCCCACCGCCCGCCCCAGGCGGTCAGTTGGCCATAACGCTGGCCGGGGCAGACTGGCGACGCCGAATGTCAGCCTGGCATGTCAGGGTGGCGGCCGGACGAAGTCAGTGGAAGGAGCCGAGGTGGCCTCGTTGCGGGAACGGTTGCGGCATCGGAAGACCGAGGTCTTCGAGGGCGCGCTGTGCGACGCTGTGATGGACGGCCCTGCGGGCGAGGCCGAACTCGTCGCGGCGTTGAACGATCTTCCTCTGAGCCGTCACGTGTCTGTGGTCGCTGTCCTGGGTGATGCCCAGGGCTCTGCGGGTCCACAGACACTGCGACACATCCTGTCGGCTGAGGGAATGTCACGGGATATGCGGTGTGCGGCGGCACTTGCGCTGGCCAAGCGATGCGGGCCGGGGGCATCGGCTGACCTTGCGCAGGCTCTGGCAGCCCGTGACGCGGTCCTGAAGAACTACGCCATGCTGGGGCTCGCCGGCGCGGGAGACGACAGTGCCTGGGACCAGGCGTTTGTCCGCTTGAGGCAGATCCTGCGCCGTTCGGGACCGCCCCCTGGCCTCCGCTTGCAGTACCTCTCAGTGCAGTCACCGGTGGCATCGGCGATCTGCTATCTCGGTCGGCATCTCGATGGTGCAGGTGGCGAGCGCAGTGTTCGGCTCGTGGGTGAGGTTCGCAACCACTGGGATCGATTGGGTACCGCGGAACAGGTGTGGCTCACGGAGATGTGGCCGGGGTGCGTGCCCGATGGCCCACCAGCAGTTGCGGTTCTGCCACCGCCGGGCAGGCGCCTGCAATCCTGGATTCGTGACCCTCTCTTCGGCCCGGTGCACTGACGTCCAGTCACGATCGGTTTCATCTTCCTCGGCGCCGCGACTGCGGTCGTCCGCCGTCGCGTGTCGAGGCCATTCGACGAGAGCGGGCTGCGGCAGGAGATGCCCGCCAGTCCAGCAAGCGATGCACCATCCGGGCCCCGACCGCCGAGACTTCCGCGACCCCCGCAGCCTCGCTGGTAGGGGAAGACGATGGTGGGCCGCTAGCGCAGCAACATCTGTGCTCCTGCTCCCGCCGTGCTGCGCAGACCCAGCGTGATGCGAGGCTCCGCTCACCGGAACGCCGGCGTCAAGGCGATGAGGGGGCGGCCGTCAGGGCCGTACGGCCCTCGTGGAAACGATGCCGAAGTGATGAAGTGAAGGGGACGGGGAAGGGCCCCGTACACAGGCGCGGAGAAGCAGCCGGATCTGCGCACCGCGCAATCAGGAACCGCGAGAAGCGGTTGGGGCCCTCCCCGTCGAATGCGCTGTCGACTGGGTAGACGCCTCATGTGGTCAGGCCGGCCGCGAGCAGGGCCACGTCGTCGTTCAAGTCGTCCGGGCGCTGGCCGAGGAGGGCGTCGCACAGCCGTGGCAGCGGCTCTGTGGCGTGGGGGGGCGGCGAACCTGTCGCAGCCGTAGTAGCAGCGGGCCCTCATCCGCGTCGCCAACGAGGATCGGGTCGCGTAGATGGACCATGACCGAGTCGGCGAGGGTGGGAACGACGGGCCGCCCAGACGCATCGCGATGTCCTGCGAATCCTTTCCTCCCGAGATCCGGTGGACCGCCTCGGAAATGCCCTCCAGGGACTCGGCAAGCAAAGACTGCGGGGGTTGTAGTGCGGGAACGAGGTGTCCTTGCTGGTCGGCGGGTTGTTCGAGGTTGTCCCGGACAATGCCGCGGCCGATCTTCCCTCTTCCGACACAGCAGACGAGGCCATCGAGGGCGACGACCAGTAGCCCATCTCGTCGGCGGCCTGTTGAGCGGCCTCGTGTCCCTCGTCCAGGACGGCGCGCGCAGTGTTCAGCGCACGGTCCACGTCGCCGAGCGCGGCATCATCTCAACAGCCTGTTCGCCGCGTCCGTCACCGACCAGTACATGAACCGGTCCGGCGAGGGCATCGATCCGAGCTCCGGCGCCCTGCCCGACCTCGTCCGCAAGATCCGCGACAGCCGGCTGAACGTCTACGCCGTCGCCGAGGCGCTGCGTCCCTGGCGGATCTGATCGGCAGCGGCCCGTCGAGGCGTGGACGCGCGCGTCATCGTTTCATCAGCTCCAGGATCAGGGTGGTGATGTCCTCTGGGGCTTCCTCGGCCATGAAGTGGCCGGCCTGGGTGGTGAAGTGCTGGAGGTCGTCAGTCCAGGGCCGCCAGGTCGCGGTGGCGTCGAAGTCCAGGTGCCTGCCCCAGTCCTGCTGGACGACCGTCACGGGCATGGTGAGCCGGTTGCCGGCGTCGAGGTCGGCCTGGTCGTGGGTGATGTCGATGGTCGCGGTGGCGCGGTAGTCGGCGACGATCGACGGTACGGCGTTCCGGCTCGCACGCAGGTATGCGGCCCGTACGTCCGCCGGGATCGCGTCGGGGCTCGCGGACCAGGCGTCGAGGAAGTGGCCGAAGAACGCGTCGGCACTGGCGGCGATCATCCGTTCGGGCAGGCCGGGGGGCTGGGCCATCAGGTAGAGGTGGAAGGCCACGGCCGCGCTGGTTCCGTGGAGGACGTTCCAGGTGTCCAGGGTGGGGAGGATGTCCAGGATTCCGAGGTGGCTGATCCGGTCCGGGTGGTCGAGGCCGGCCCGGAAGGCGACGTGCGCGCCGCGGTCGTGTCCGACGAGGGTGAACCGGTCGTGTCCGAGGGTGTCGGCCAGGCGGACGATGTCCGTGGCCATGGCGCGCTTGGAGTAGGTGTCCTCGCCGGCCGCTTCCGGTTTGCTGCTGGCACCGTAGCCGCGCAGGTCGGGGCAGATCACAGTGTGGTGCCCGGCCAGGGCGGGGGCGACGTGCCGCCACATCAGGTGGGTCTGCGGGAAACCGTGAAGCAGGACGACGGCCGGTCCTTCTCCGCCGACCGCCGTGTGCAGCCGCACGCCGTCGGCCACCTCTATCTGCCCGGTCTGGAAGCCTGGGATGCCTGTGTTCATCGTGTCGAAATCCTTCTTCACGCGTCGCTGTAGGGACGACACGAAGGATCCGGGGGCCGGATCAGCAGTGGATCAGCAGACTCGGTGGTGATCCGGGGGCGATGAACAATGTGGGCATGGAGATCCTCGTCAACGTGCTCGGGCCGATCGAGGTCACGGATGCCGCGGGACGCACTGTGGAGGTCGGCAGCCGGCGCCGGCGCGAGCTGCTGGGGCGGCTGGTCGCGGCCGGGGGGCGGGCCGTGCCGTTGACGGTGCTGGTCGATGATCTGTGGGAGGACCCTCCGTCCACGGCTGCCGGGACGGTGCGCACCTTCGTCGCCGAGCTGCGCCGTGCCCTGGAGCCGGAGCGACTGCCACGCGCCCGGCCGCGGATCATCGAGACCGTCGGTACCGGGTACGCGATGCGGGTGCCGCGGGCGGCCGTCGACGCTCTCCGGTTCGAGGACGCCGTCCGGGCCCTGAACGACCGGCCCGGTGGCGAGGCCGCGGATACGCGGGCGTTGAGCGAGGCGTTGTCGTGGTGGCGGGGGGAGCCGTACGCGGATCTCGACACCGCCTCGTCGTGGCTGGCGCAGGAGCGGGCCCGGCTGGCCGAACTACACTGTCAGGCCGTCGAGTTGCGGGCCCGGGCGATGCTGGACCTGGGACGGGGTGCACCTCTCGTCCCGGAGCTGGAGACGTTCGCCGCCGCGCATCCGTGGCGGGAACCCGGCTGGGTCCTGCTCTCCCATGCGCTCTACCAGGCCGGCCGCCAGGTCGACGCGCTGGCCGTGCTGCGAGAGGCGCGGGGCAGGCTGCTGGACCGGTTCGGGCTGGAGTCGGCGCACAGCCTCGACCACATGGAACGTGACATCCTCCGGCAGGCCCCGCATTTGACGTCCGCCCCTCGGGACGAGGACCGGCTGCGCCTGCTCACACGCACGGAGGCGACGGGCACGTACACCCGGCTGCGTTCGATGAGCACCGTCGCCCGGGCCGCCGCGGTCACCGGCGGCACTAATCTCGTCCTTGCCCAGGAGCAGCGCGCGGCGGCCGCCGCGGAGGCGGAGCGAACAGGGGACCCCGGGCTGACCGCCCGGGTGATCGCCGCGTACGACGTGCCGACCATCTGGACGCGCGCCGACGACCCGAAACGGTCCGCGGCGCTGGTGGCGATCGCACGGCGCACGCTGGACCGGCTCGGTTCCGTGGCTCCGCCAGCGCTGCGCGCGCGGCTCCTGGCGACCGTCGCCCTGGAGCATCGCGGAACGCGGGACCTCTGGGCGGCCGAGGCGGCGCTCGAAGCCGAGCGGCTCGCCCGGGACCTGAACGACCCCGGCGTGCTGGTGCTCGCGCTCAACGCCCGGTTCGTGCAGTCCTTCCAGCGTCCCGGGCGCACCGGCGAACGCGATGTGATCGCCGGTGAGCTCATCGACCTGTCCACGCGGCATGATCTCCCGCTGTTCGAGATCCTCGGCCATCTCGTCAGGATCCAGGTGTGTGCGGCCCGCGGCGACGGCGAAGGAGCACAACGCCATGTGAAGGCGGCCGAGCGGCTCGCCGGCGTTCATGAGACGCCGTTGGTTCATGTTCTGACCGCTGCTTTCCGGGCCATGCAGCTGGCCGAGCGGTCCGACGATCCAGCCGAGGCCGCTTGCGCCTATCGCGCCGTGGCCACCGACCTCGCCGGCGCCGGCATGCCCGGGGTGGAGGCCGGGTTCCTCCCGCTCGCTCTCCTGTCCCTACGGATGCGCCACCGACGGCCCGCGCCGACCGATCCCGCCCTGGATTGGGGCCCGTACCGGCCCTGGGTCCAGCCCCTGCTCCACCTCGCCCGCGGGAAGACCGCAGCGGCCCGTGAGGCCGCCACCGTCCTGCCCGCTCCCCCCGCCGACCACCTGTACGACGCGCTCTGGGCAGTCACCGCGCACACGGCGGTCCTGCTCGACGACGCGTCCCTGGCCGCTCGTGCGCGCGACGCCCTGCTGCCGCTGCGCGGCGAGATCGCCGGCGGAACGACCGCCGTGATCGGCTTTGGTCCTGTCGGCGACATCCTGACCGCCCTCGAGCAGCGGCTCGCACGGCGGTGGTGACAGGCGTTTCCCGCCTTTGCGGACCTGGGTGCGCAGGCGGTGGTCCGCGCCGCGGCCCTGCTCGCGGCCGCCGGTCTGGCGGTGGCCCCGAGCCGGCCGCCCCCGTGGCCGTGGAAGAGGGCGTAGGTCATGACCGCGATTTCCCGCCCGACCGGCCGCTTGGGAGCCTTGGAGCGGGTCTGCGAGCTGCAAGCGCCGCTGGACAACAGCCACCGCGGGGACGGGCGCGTCTTGCCCGAGAGGACCGGGCAGGCTACGCGGGCGGCGGCGACGCCGATCCCGTCCGCATATAGTCGCCGGTCATGGAGCTGCGCACACTGCGCTATTTCGTGGCCGTCGCCGAGGAACGCCACTTCGGGCGGGCCGCTTCGCGGCTGCACATGAGCCAGCCGCCACTCAGCCGCGCGATCAAGCGGCTGGAGAGGAACCTCGGCGTCATACTCCTGCACCGCAGCGCCACCGGCGTGGCACTCACCCCGGCCGGCGCGACCATGCTGGAGGAGGCCCGCCTCCTGCTGCGCCAGGCCGACCAGATGCGCATGCGCGTGGCTTCCGTGGCCGGCCCCGCGACCATCACCGTCGGCATGCTGGCCGACGGCACCGACCCAGGCGCGACACGGCTGGCCGCGGCGTATCGCAGAGAACACCCGGACGTCGAGGTCCGCATCCGCGAGAGCGACCTGAGCGATCCGACCTGCGGGCTGCGCGCCGGGCTGGTCGACGTCGCCCTGACCCGCGGGCCGTTCGACGAGACGGGTCTTGCCGTACATGAATTGCGGGCGGATCCGGTAGGAGCGCTGCTGCGCGCCGACGACCCGATGGCCCACCGCGACAGCCTGGAGCTGGCCGACCTGGCCGACCGGCGTTGGTTCCGTTTCCCCGAGGGCACCGACCCGGCCTGGCAGTCGTACTGGAACGGGGGCGAGCCCCGCGAGGGTCCGGTGGTGCGGGCCGTCCAGGAATGCATACAGGCGGTGCTCTGGAACGGCACCGTCGGAATGACATTGATCGGGCACGGCCAGCCCGGGGAACTGGCCGTGATACCGCTGACCGACATGCCGCCGAACCGTGTAGTGGCCGCATGGAACAAGGCGGACACCAACCCGCTGATCCGGTCGTTCGTCCAGATCGCAACGGCCGCCTACCGGGATTGACTTCCTCCCCCGCCTAAAGGCGGGGGATTCCAGCGGTCGCCCGCTGGGGTTCCTGTTTCACCGACGACCGCCCCGTCCGGGAGGACTCCCGTTGAGGTCTTACACCGTCTCCGCAGGCAGACGCCGCCAGCCCGGCGGCCAGGATGTTGCGTGCCGCGTTCACGTCGCGGTCATGCACCGCGCCGCAGGCACACGTCCACTCACGGACGTTCAGCGGCAGCTTCCCGCGGACCGTGCCGCAGCTCCCGCACAGCTTCGAGCTGGGCAAGAAGCGGTCGATCACGACGAGTTCGCGCCCGTACCAGGCGCACTTGTACTCCAGCATCATGCGCAGGTCCGTCCAGGCCGCATCCGAGATAGCGCGCGCCAGGCGCCCGTTCTTCAGCAGGTTGCGGACGGTCAGGTCCTCGATCACGACCACTTGGTTCTCGTGGACGATGCGCGAGGTCAGTTTGTGCAGGAAGTCGCGGCGCCGGTCAGCGATCCGCGCATGGACCTTGGCGACGCGACGACGGGCTTTCTCCCGGTTCGCCGAGCCCTTCGCCTTGCGCGCCAGCTCGCGCTGCGCCCTGGCGAGACGGGCGCGGTCGCGGCGCTCGTGCCGCGGGTTGGCGATCTTCTCCCCGGTCGACAGGGTCACCAGCGACGTGATCCCGGCGTCGACGCCGACCGCCGGATTTGTGGCGGGGGCCGGGGCGATGCTGTCCTCGCACAGCAGGGACACGAACCAGCGGCCCGCCGCGTCGCGGGAGACGGTCACCGTGGTCGGCTCCGCACCCTCGGGCAACGGCCGCGACCAGCGGACGTCCAGCGGCTGCGCCATCTTGGCCAGCGTCAGCTGTCCGTCGCGCCAGGTGAAGGCGGAGCGGGTGTATTCGGCCGACGCGCGGGACTTCTTCCGCGACTTGTAGTGCGGATACTTCGCGCGCTTGGCGAAGAAGTTGGCGAACGCCGTCTGCAGATGACGCAGCGCCTGCTGCAGCGGGACGGAGGACACCTCGGTCAGGAAGGCCAGTTCCTCGGTCTTCTTCCACTGGGTGAGCGCGGCGGAGGACTGCACGTAGGAGATGCGGCTCTGCTCGCCGTACCAGGCCCGGGTGCGCTCCTCCAGCGCCTTGTTGAACACCAGGCGGACGCAGCCGAACGTGCGCGACAGCTCCGCCGCCTGCTCGTCCGTGGGGTAAAAGCGGTACTTGAACGCCCGCTTGACCCGCTCCGCCATATCTCACACCCTATCAGCTCCCGTGTGAGCGCTGGGTGTCGGCCGGTGTGCGGTGGCCGTCGGTCCGCCCCGGCGGCGAACCGGCTCTCCCTGCCCTGCTCCGCAGGAGCTTCGCTTCCTCCCCGGCTCAAGCCAGGGGTATCCACGTAAGGAAGGCCCCGATGAAGCGCAGGTCCTCGGCCACCTCCGCTCAGCCACAGCATGATCGCGGGCCAGCCCAACACAGACTCGCCGCTGCGTCGCTGCACGCCGTGGAACCTGGTTGGTTCAGGGTTCGGTCGTTGACGTGGAACAACTGAGACGCCATCACGCACCAGTGATCCTGGGTTGATACCGATCAGCTGAGCAGCATGGGGATCCCGTCGTAGGCGGAAAGGTCATGGGCCGGGACGATGTGCATGACGTCAGCGAGCGCGATCATACGAAGCATGTCCTCGCGCACCAGTTGGGGATCGGTGTCGGCGAGCATGCGCATCATGAGGGGGCGCTCGGCACGACGGCGGATGGCATCGAGTTGCCAGGTCAAATCGCCGATGAAGGCGTACCGCTTACCGGTCGGCAAAGTTACGAAGACGATGACGGAGCCATTGGTGTGACCGCCTGCGGCGACGACGACTACCGAGCCGTCGTCATAGACATCGAAGCTCGACGAAAAGCCAAGATAGGGTGCAGCCTTCAATTGATATCGGTGCAATGTGTGACTTGCGGAGACCTCGCG
The DNA here is from genome assembly GCF_006715395.1 of Streptomyces sp. SLBN-31. NCBI lineage: Bacteria > Bacillati > Actinomycetota > Actinomycetes > Kitasatosporales > Streptomycetaceae > Streptomyces > Streptomyces sp. SLBN-31. The sequence continues at coordinate 3,761,985 of NZ_VFNC01000001.1, read as the reverse complement.
GAAAACTCTTCCCCCATTGCTTGAGCCCGCATCAGTTCTCTGTCATTGATCCAGATGGGAAGCTGAAGATCGTCGAGACCGCTCACATGGTCCCAGTGGCAATGCGTTACCAACACCCCACGGAGCCTGCTGTGGTCGTAGCCACTGGCTTTCAGCTGCTCGCTCACGGTCCGGGTCAACTGGTGCGGAGCGCGCTCCATCCGTGGCAGAGCCCGCATGTGCGACGCGACCTGGGAGCCGAAGCCCGCGTCGATCAGTAGATCACCCTTGGGGTGCTGCACCAGGACCGACGTTGCAGCGAAATTGCGCATTTCGCGGAATGAGCCGCCTTTGAACGCGAAGACCGCCCTGGTTTCGTAGGTGCCCGTAGGCAACTGGTAGACAGCCATATCAGATGGCGGCGCAGCCTCGGGGAGAGGCCCCGCCCAGGCGGAGGGCATGGGAAGAGGTGACATACGGCTATCTTCTGGTGCCCTTACCCGAACGTCCAATACCTGTTCCGCAGGCCTGATACCCCTAAGGTATCGGGCCCTTCAGGACGGCCGGGCGGCATTTAGCGATGCCATTCGGAACGCCATCGCACCGTTCGGCCGGTCGGGCCTTGCGGCGGGTCAGAGGCCTCGTCATCTAGGTGACGGCCGCCCACGTAATCGACGATCCGCGCATCCTTCAGGCCAGGGCCTGCCCGGCGGATCAGGTCGGCCGCGAGTAACCGAGCCTCTCAGCCGTCCCGAGCGGGGTCATGGGGGCCCCGCTCGAGCGAAGCCGAGAGTGGGGAAGCGTGCAGCCGCAATGTGGAGGAGGCTGATCCGCCAGGCAGGCCCTGAGCACAGCGACGGACGTGCCGCCCGTCCCCGTAGAGCAGTCGAGAGCAGCTCACCGCTCATAGGGAGGAGATCGGGACGTGGCAGGGCAGAGGGTCAGACGTGTCAGGGGTACGGCGGTCGCGGCGGCGGCGATGGCGGCGCTGACGGCGTCGCAGGCGCCGGGGGCGACCGAGGCGCGGGCCGCCGTGCCGGCTCGGGAGACCGCGGAGCACGGGCCGAGCGTGTCCGGTGACACTCCGTACCGCACGGATCTTCCGCCGCTCACACGCAGGCACAAGGGCACAGGCTCGGGCACGGGCACGGCATCGGCGGCGACGGGCGGCGCGGTGCCCGCCACCGTCTTCGCCGCCTACCGGCGCGCCGAGGCCGAGCTCGGCCACACCGCGCCCGGGTGCGGGCTGCGCTGGCAGTTGCTGGCCGCGATCGGTCAGGTGGAGTCGGGGCAGGCGGGCGGTGGGCGGGTGACCTCCGACGGTACGACGGTGACGCCGATCCTGGGTCCGCGGCTGGACGGCGGTGCCTTCGCCGTCGTATGGGACACCGACGGTGGTGCGTACGACGGGGACGCGGTGTACGACCGGGCGGTGGGGCCGATGCAGTTCATCCCGTCGACGTGGGCGCGGTGGGGTGCGGACGGGAACGGCGACGGGCGGTCCGACCCCGACAACGTCTTCGACGCGGCGCTCGCCGCGGGGCGGTATCTGTGCGCGGCCGGGCGGGACCTGTCCGAGGCCGCCGGGCTGGACCGGGCGATCCTCGGCTACAACCACTCGGCGGCGTATCTGCGGACGGTGCGGTCCTGGTACGCGTACTTCCTGGAGGGGCACCGGGTGGTGCCGGACGGTTCGACGAGTACGGCGGATCCGGCGGTACGGTCCTCGACGCACCCCGAGCCTTCGCGGCCGAAGCCGACCTCGAAGCCGAAACCGTCCCCTCGCCCGAGCACCACCCCCTCCCCGGCCCCGACGCCGTCCGTCCCCACCTCGCCGCCCCCCTCCAACTCCCGCCCGGCGAGCGGGAGTACGGCCGAACCGGTCACCCCCGTACCCACCCCGAGCATCGACCTCCCCGTCGGTGACGTGCTCCCCAGCACCGGCCTCTGACCAGTAACGGCGCGAACTCGATGGCCTCCTCCCCCTCCACAACCGCGGCTACCCGACGGTAATGTCGCCACCCGCCGGACCGGGACACCGGCGAGCGAGCGCGAAGGGGCCCTCATGGCGACCGAGATGGATGCGGAGATGGATGCCGCCGACGAGCGTTGGCGGCGCATGTGGAGCCACCGCGAACAGTTGCTCAAGGTGGCTCGGCGCAGGTCGATGAGCCAGGAGGACGCCGAGGACGCCGTGCACGACGCGATGCTGCGCGCGGCGGAGCGGCCGGATCTCGACGAGGAGCGGCTCGGTGCGTGGCTGACGACGGTGACGATGCGGCTGTGTGTCGACCGGTACCGGCAGGTCAACCGCGAGGCTGAGGTCCGCGTCAGCCCGACGTTGATCGCGCCCGGTCCGGTGCCGGTGGAGGAGGCGGTGTGCGACCGGGCGGAGGCGAAGTGGCTTGCGGTGCGCAGCGGTGAGCTGCCCGCCCGGCAGGCGGAGGCGCTGTGGCTGAAGTCGGAGGACCTGGACGTCGGCCAGGTCGCCGTGAAGATGGGACTGAGCTACCGCACCGTCGAGTCTCTGCTCGCCCGGGCCCGCCGAACCCTGCGCAACTCCCTGGCCGCGACCCTCGGCTTCGTGCTGTTCCTGCTCGGCCGCGGGCGCCTCAAGGCCGGCGGCAAGGCACAGGCCGTGGCGGTCGCGTCGACGGCGGCCACGCTGGCGGTGGCGGGGTTCGTGCTGCCGTACGCACTGGACGGGGGCGGCGGCACCACGACGGCTCCGCATCCGTCGGTGGCTCCCGGCGCGGGGGCCCTGCGGACCGACAGCACCGGCACGAGCCGGGTCCGGCAGTCACCGGCCCCCTCGGCCACGTCGACCACTCCCCCGACGGCCGGGTCCCCAAGCGACGCAGCGCAGGCGGTACCGCTGCCGGTCCCGCCTCTGCCGCAGGTTTCGGCGCCGACGGTCCCGAAGGTGCCGGGGGTACCCAACGTGCCCAAGGTGTCCGGACTGCCGACGGTGACAGGTCTCCCCGACCTGCCCACCACGCCGGTCGAGTCCGCTGTCCCCACCCCCGCGCTGCCGTCCGCCTCACTGCCGACCCCCGCCCTGAGCGCGCTCCCGTCGGCCCCGTAACCCCACCCAGAACAGGGCGCAGGGCCGCCCGAATCCGTCCCGCGAGCCACCCCCCCGCGCCCCCGCCTGCATCAACACCACAAGTCCACCCGAACCGCCCTGCGGGCCCGCTCGAACGGTCCCGCGGGCCGTGCCCGAACCCACCCGCACAGCCCCCTCAGACCCCACCCGAACTCCGCCCCGCAGACCCACCCGAAAAAAATCCCCCTCCCGAGCGACGGACCGCCCGCCCCTCCCCGTAGAGCAGATGTCGGAGCAGCTCCGCGGGCCGAGAGGTGGACCGGATGGGTGTCGAGATCTGTGTGGAAGGGCTGACCAAGTCCTTCGGTCACCAGGTCATCTGGCAGGACGTGTCGCTGAGGCTGCCCGCCGGGGAGGTGTCCGTCATGCTCGGCCCCTCCGGCACGGGCAAGTCGGTGTTCCTCAAGACGCTCGTCGGGCTGCTGAAGCCGGACCGCGGCAGCGTGCGCATCGCGGGGCGGGACATCACGAAGCTTCGCGAGCACGAGTTGTACGAGGTGCGGAAGCTGTTCGGTGTGCTGTTCCAGGACGGCGCACTGTTCGGCTCGATGAATCTCTACGACAACATCGCGTTCCCGCTGCGTGAGCACACCCGCAAGTCCGAGAGCGAGATCCGCCGCATCGTGCTGGAGAAGATGGACATGGTCGGGTTGATCGGATCGGAGCCGAAACTCCCCGGCGAGATATCCGGCGGGATGCGGAAACGGGCCGGGCTCGCACGCGCCCTCGTCCTCGACCCCGAGATCATCCTCTTCGACGAGCCCGACTCCGGCCTCGATCCCGTCCGAGTCGCCTATCTCAACCAGCTCATCGTCGACCTCAACGCGCAGATCGACGCGACCTTCCTGATCGTCACCCACGACATCGCCTCGGCCCGCCAGGTCCCCGACAACATCGGCCTGTTGTTCCGGCGCGAGCTGGTCATGTTCGGCCCGCGGGAAGAGCTGCTGACCAGTGACGAGCCGGTTGTGCGGCAGTTCCTGAACGGGCGGATGCAGGGCCCGATCGGCATGGCGGAGGAGAAGGACGCCGCGCAGGTCGAGCAGGAGCTGGCCCAACTGGGCAACGGCACACAGACTCCCGGCAGCCAGGCTCTGACTCCCCGCCTGCTGCCGGGCCCAGGCATCCTCCGACCGCCCCGCTGGGACGCGATTGCCGAACGAGAAGCGGAGTTGCGGCGGCGGAAGGCGGTGGCGGACGTATGAGACTGTCACCGACCGGTGCCCTGCGGCAGTCGGGGAACCTGTTCGCGATGGCGCTGGACGTCGTCCGGACGATGCCCCGACGGCCTTTCCAGGCAAGGGAGTTCATCCAGCAGGCCTGGTTCGTCGCGAGCGTCACCATCCTGCCGACCGCCCTTGTCTCCATCCCCTTCGGCGCCGTCATCGCGCTGCAGATCGGCAGTCTGACGCGACAGCTCGGCGCCCAGTCCTTCTCGGGCGCCGCCTCGGTCCTCGCCGTACTGCGCGAGGCCTCGCCGATCGTCACCGCGCTGCTGATCGCGGGCGCGGGGGGCACGGCGATCTGCGCGGACCTCGGGGCGCGGAAGATCCGCGAGGAGATCGACGCGATGCAGGTCCTCGGCATCGACCCCGTCCACCGGCTGGTCGTCCCGCGGGTGCTCGCGTCCATGGTCGTCGCCGTACTGCTCAACGGTCTGGTGTCCGTGGTCGGCGTCGCCGGCGGCTACTTCTTCAACGTCGTCCTGCAGAACGGCACTCCGGGCGCCTACCTCGCGTCCTTCACCACCCTTGCCCAGCTCTCCGACCTGTGGGCGGCCGAGATCAAGGCACTCGTCTTCGGGGCGATCGCGGCGATCGTCGCCTCGTACAAGGGACTTACCGCGAAGGGCGGCCCGAAGGGTGTGGGCGACGCCGTGAACCAGTCCGTGGTGATCACCTTCATGTTGCTGTTCGTGACGAACTTCGTGATGACCGCGGTGTACTTCCAAGTCGTCCCGCAGAGGGGCTGAGGCTATGGCGCTGTTCGACAGTCTCGAGGCGCTGGGGCGCCAACTCTCCTTCTACGGCCGCTCGTTGGCCTGGACGGGCCGCACCCTGCGGCGCTACAAGAAGGAGATCCTGCGGCTGCTCGCCGAGGTGAGCTTCGGCCGCGGCGCCCTCGCGGTCGTGGGCGGCACGGTCGGCGTCATCGCGTTCCTGTCGTTCTTCACCGGAACGGAGGTGGGCCTGCAGGGCTACGCCGCGCTGAACCAGCTGGGCACCTCCAACTTCGTGGCGTTCCTGTCGGCGTACTTCAACACTCGGGAGATCGCACCCCTGGTGGCCGGACTCGCGCTCTCCGCGACCGTCGGCGCGGGCTTCACCGCCCAGCTCGGCGCGATGCGGATCAGCGAGGAGACCGATGCCCTGGAGGTCATGGGCGTGCCCTCGCTGCCGTTCCTGGTGACCACGCGGATGATCGCCGGTTTCGTCGCGGTGATCCCGCTGTACGTGATCGGCCTGCTGTCCTCGTACCTTGCCGCCCGCACCATCACCACCGGCTACTACGGCCAGTCGGCGGGCACCTACGACCACTACTTCTCCCAGTACCTGCCGCCGGTCGACGTCCTGTGGTCCTTCGGCAAGGTGCTCGTCTTCGCCGTCCTGATCATCCTCGTGCACTGCTTCTACGGCTACTACGCGAGCGGCGGCCCGGCGGGCGTCGGCGTCGCGGTGGGCCGCGCGGTGCGGACCTCGATCGTGGCGATCAACGTCCTCGACTTCTTTCTGTCGCTCGCGATCTGGGGCGCCAACACGACCGTACGGATTGCGGGGTGAGCCGTGTGAGGGTGCTGAGACTGCGGTTGTACGGCGTGGTGTTCGTTGCCGTCCTCGCACTGTTGCTGTCGCTGTCCGTCGCCGTGTACCAGCAGGCGTTCACCCCGGTCGTGCGGATCAAGCTGGAGGCCGACGGCCTCGGCAACCAGCTCGACCCGCGCGCCGACGTCAAGCTGCGCGGCCTGCTGGTCGGCGAGGTGCGCTCGGTGCACGCCGACGGGACGAAGGCGACGCTCGACATCGCGCTCAAGCCCCAGTACGTCGCTGACATCCCCTCCGACGTGCGGGCACGCCTGCTGCCGAAGACGCTGTTCGGCGAGAAGTACGTCGACCTGGTCGCGCCCGCGCACACCTCGGCCCGGTCCATCCGCGCCGGCGACGTCATCACCCAGGACCGCACCCGCGTCGGCATCGAGGTGCAGCAGTTGATGAACGACCTGCTGCCGCTGCTGCGGACCGTGCAGCCCGGCAAGCTCAACGCCACGCTCTCCGCCTTCGCCACCGCCCTCGAGGGCCGCGGCGACCGGATCGGCGACAACCTCACACGCGTGGAGGCCTATCTGCACCGCCTCAATCCCCATCTGCCGTCCCTCACCGAGGACTTCGCCCGTCTGGCCGACGTCGCGGAGGTGTACGGCGATGCGGCCCCCGACTTGATGGAGATCCTGCGCAACACCGTCACCACCAGCCGCACGCTGGTCGAGGAGCGGGACCGGCTCGCGAGCGCGCTCACCGCGACGGCGACGGTCGCGGACACCACGGACGACTTCCTCGACGCGAACGGCGACCGGCTGATCACCCTCGGTCGGGTCTCCCGCCCCACCCTGGAGCTCTTCGCCCGCTACTCCCCCGAGTACCCGTGCCTCCTGGCCGGCCTGGTCCACGAGGAACAGGCCTCCGATCAGGCCTTCCGGGGGGGCAGGATGCACATCACGCTCGAAGTCGTACGGCAGCAGGGCGCGTACCGGCCCGGGGAGGAGCCGCAATACGGCGAGCAATCAGGGCCGAACTGCCGTGATCTGCCGAGCCCTTCGGTCCCCGCACCCGGCGTACATCTCAACGACGGTTCGCAAAAGGGGAGTTCCTCAGGAACGCTCGGCGTCTCCGCCACCCGGGCCGAGCAGCGGGCCGTCGGCTCGCTGGTGTCGCCGGTGATGGGCGTGCCGGCCGACGAGGTGCCGCCGGTCGTGACGCTGCTGTTCGGGCCGATGGCGCGCGGGACGGCGGTGAGTGTGGCATGAGGACCACCCCGGCCCGGCAGACCGCGGCTCCCCTCGTCAAGTTCAGCGTCTTCGCGCTGGTCACGATCGCGGCGACGGCGCTGCTGGCCGCCACCATTGTCAACGTCTCCTTCACCCCCGAGCGCACGTACCGTGCCGTCTTCAGCGATGTCACCGGCCTGGAGAAGGGCGACGACATCCGGATCGCCGGGGTGCGGGTCGGCGAGGTCGAGGGCATCCGGATCAAGGACCGGACATTGGCGGAGATCACCTTCACCGTCGGCGCGGACCGTCCGCTGCTCACCAGCACCCATGCGGTCATCCGCTACCGCAACCTGGTCGGACAGCGGTACGTCGCCCTGACCGAGGGCGCGGGCGACGGCACCCGGCTGAGGCCCGGGGCCACCATCCCGCTGAGGCGCACGCAGCCCGCACTGGACCTCAACGCCCTGCTGAACGGCTTCAAACCGCTGTTCGCCGCGCTCAGCCCGCAGGACGTCAACCAGCTCGCCACCGAAATCATCAAGACGCTGCAGGGCGAGGGCGGCACCGTCAACAGCCTTCTGGTGCACACGGCTTCGCTCACCACGACGCTCGCCGACCGCGACAAGCTGATCGGCTCGGTGATCGACAACCTCAACACCGTGCTGGGGACGCTGGACAAGCGCGGCACCCGCTTCTCCGGGCTGCTCAAGCAGCTGCGGCGGGTGATCTCCGGACTGTCCGCCGACCGCAAGCCGATCGGCGAGTCGCTGGTGAACATCGGCGATCTGACGGACGCCACCTCGGGGCTGCTGACGGACGCGCGGCCGCCGCTGAAGGACGACATCGCCCAACTGACCGGTCTCACCGGGACGTTGAACGACAACGAGAAGACCGTGGAGGGCGTGCTGAAGCGGCTGCCGAACAAGCTCAACGCACTGACGGGGACCGCGTCGTACGGCTCGTGGTTCAACTTCTACCTCTGCGACTTCGACGGCCGGATCGTGCTGCCGAAGACGAAGCAGGTGCTGACCCCCGACATGCACGTGGCGAGGGCGAGGTGCGGATCGTGACGCGCAAGAAGCGCCCGGAGCCCCTGATGAAGGTGCGCATCGACCCGCCGAAGCTGCCGACCGTACGGCTCCCTCGTCGGGCGCCTCGTCCCAGCAGGCCCGAACCCCTGATGAGGGTCCGCATCGACCCGCCGAAGCTGCCCAGACCACGGCTTCCCCGACGGGCACCACGCCCCGGCAAGCCGCAGCCGATGATGAAGGTCCGCATCGATCCGCCCAGGCTGCCGCGCATACGGCTGCGACGCCCCCGCCTGATCCCGTTCCGCGAGCGCAACCCGGTCGTCATCGGTGCCGTGGGCCTCACCGTCCTCGCGGTGCTGACGGTGGCCGCGTTCAACGCCGACAGCCTCCCTTTCATCGGTGGCGGAAAGACGTACAGCGCGGCCTTCTCGGAGGCCGGCGGTCTCAAGCCCGGCGACGAGGTGCGGATCGCCGGGGTGAAGGTCGGCAAGGTCGAGGACGTCGACCTGGACGGCGACCACGTCAAGGTGACCTTCAAGGTCAAGGGCGACCCGGCTTTCGGCATGGAGACCGGTGCGTCGATCCGGGTCAAGACGATCCTCGGCGCGAAGTACCTGGCCCTGCAGCCGAAGGGGCCGGGCCAGTTGAGCCCCGGCAGCGAGATCCCGCTGCGGCGCACGGTGGCGGCCTACGACGTCGTGCAGGCCTTCAGCGACCTCACCACCACCTCGGAGAAGGTCGACACCGAGCAGCTGGCGAAGGCCCTGGACACCATCTCCACCACCTTCCAGGACTCGCCCGCCGAGGTACGCGCGTCCATCAAGGGTCTGTCACGGATCTCCCGCACGGTGGCCTCGCGCGACAAGGCCCTCGGTGAACTCCTCGACCACGCCAACGGCACCACCGGCGTACTCGCCGACCGCTCCAAGGACTTCACCTCCCTCGTCAAGGACGGCAACAGCCTGTTCAAGGAGATCAGCAAGCGCCGTACGGCGATCCACAAGCTGCTGAAGACCTCGGCCACGCTCGGCATCGAGCTCTCCGGCCTGGTCGACGACAACGACAAGGAGATCGGGCCCGCCCTCAGGGGCCTGAACCGTGTGGTGCAGATGCTCGAACGCAACCAGTCCAGCCTGGACCGCAGCGTGAAGCTGCTCGCGCCGTACGTCCGGGTCTTCACCAACACCCTCGGAAACGGCCGCTGGTTCGACTCCTACGTCCAGAACCTGGTCGCCGCTCCGGTGGTCCCGAAGACGGGAGGAGGGCAGTGAGGAGGAACCTGGTTCTGGTCACCGTGGTGGCGCTGATCGCTGCCCTCACCTACGCGCTGTGGCCGCGCCCCGGGAAGATCCACGTCACCGCGTACTTCCCACGCACCGTCGGCATCTACCCCGGTTCGGACGTCCGGGTCCTCGGCGTCCGCATCGGCGAAGTCCGGAAGATCACTCCCGAGGGCGACCGGGTGCGCGTCGAGTTCGAGTACGACGAAGGGCGCAAGGTCCCCGCCGACGCGAAGGCCGCGATCATCAACTCCTCGGTGGTCAGCGACCGTTACGTGCAACTGCTGCCGGTGTACCGGACGGGCCCGATCCTGCGGAACGGCGCCGTCATCCCCGAGAAGCGCACCGCCGTACCCGTGGAACTGGACCGCGTCTTCGACAGCCTGCACACCACGGCGGCCGCCCTCGGCCCCAAGGGCGCCAACAAGGACGGCTCCCTGTCCCGGCTGCTCGGGGTCAGCGCCGACAACCTCGACGGACAGGGCGAGAACCTCAACCAGACGGTCCAGGACCTCTCGCAGGCGGTCACCACCCTGTCCGACGGCCGAACGGACCTGTTCGGCACGGTACGGAACCTGCAGGTGTTCACGGCGGCCCTGGCGGCCGACGACATGAGCGTGCGGTCGTTCAACACCAGCCTCGCCAAGGTCGCCGAGCAGCTCTCGGGCGAGCGCAAGGACCTCGCGGCGGCGCTCGCGAACCTCGCCACGGCGCTGGGTGACGTGTCCTCCTTCGTGAAGAAGAACAAGAAGTCGCTGACCTCGGACGTGAAGGGCCTCAGCAAGGTGACCCAGGTGCTCGTCACCCAACGGGCCGCGCTGAACGAGCTGTTGACGGTCGCGCCCGTCGGTCTGTCCAACCTGAACAACACCTACAACCCCTCCTCCGGCACCCTCGACACCCGCAACAACGCCCGGCAGGCCCAGGATCCGGCCTCGCTCCTGTGCTCCCTGCTCAGGACGACGGGCGACGAAGGGGGCAAGAACCCCGACTGCAAGGAGCTGACGAAACTCTTCGACTCCCTGCCCGAACCTCCCACGCAGGGTGCCGCGGTGACGGGCACGACCGACAGGACGCTCGGCGGGATCCTGGGGGCGAGCGCATGAGCATACGACGCAAGGCGGGGACCTTCGCCTGGGCTGCGGTCGGCTCGCTGCTGCTGTCCGGCTGCGAGTTCAACGGCTGGTACGACGTCCCACTGCCCGGCGGTGCGGCCGACGACGGCCACGCGTACCACGTCACCGTCGAGTTCCGTGACGTCCTGGACCTGGTGCCGCAGTCGGCGGTGAAGGTCGACGACGTGACCGTGGGCGCGGTCGAGAAAGTGCAGCTGGACGGCTGGCACGCGCGCGTACGGCTACGGGTCGCCGACTCGGTGAAGCTGCCCGCCAACGCGGTGGCGGAACTGCGGCAAACCAGCCTGCTCGGCGAGAAGTACGTGGCGCTCGCCGCCCCGACCGGCACGGCCCCCGTGGGCCGGCTGCGCGACGGCGACCGCATCCCGCTGTCCCGCAGCGGCCGCAACCCGGAGGTCGAGGAGGTGCTGTCCGCGTTGTCCGCGCTGCTCAACGGCGGTGGGGTGGCCCAGCTCAAGACGATCACCGTGGAGTTGAACAAGGCCCTGGACGGCCGCGAGAACCGGGTCCGGTCGCTGCTGAAGGAGCTGAACACGTTCGTAGGCGGACTGGACGAGCAGAAGGCGGACATCGTCCGCGCGATCAAGGCCGTCGACCGGCTCGCGGGGCGGCTCGGCAAGGAGAAGGAGACCATTGCCAAGGCCGTCGACACGATGCCGCCCGCGCTGAAGGTCCTGGCCGGCGAGCGGCGCAAGCTGACGAAGATGCTCACCGCCCTGTCGAAGCTCGGCAGGACCGGCACCAAGGTGGTCGAGGCCTCGCACGACGACACGGTCGCGAACCTCAAGAAGCTCCGGCCGATCCTGCGGCAGCTGAACAAGGCGGGCAGCGACCTGCCCAACTCCCTCGAGCTGCTGACCACTTACCCGTTCCCGCGCAACGCCACGGAGGCGGTCAAGGGCGACTACGTCAACCTCCACCTCACCGCGGACCTCGACCTCGCGGACCTGTACGGGAACGTGGCGGACGGCAACTCCGGTGAGGACAGGGGCGGTTCGCAGCCCCCGAGCACGCCCGACGTGCCGGATCTCCCGGACCTCCCGGACGTCCCGGACCTGCCGAGCGTCCCCACACCGACCGCGCTGCCGAGCACGCCGGGCCTGCCGGCCCCATCGGCCTCCTCGGGCAGCGGCGACGTGCTGTGCCCGCCCGTGTGCACAAGCGCCTACTCCACCCGCGCCCGCGCACCCGAGGGGATCGACCTCGCGCTCGCTGAGCTGATGCTGAAGGGGGTCCAACCGTGATCACCCGTACCGTCAAGGCACAGTTGCTCGCCTTCGCCGCCGTCACCGCTGTTGGGGTGTCGTACGTCGGCGCCGAGTACACCGGCCTGGTGGACAGCCTCCTGGACCGCGGCTACACCGTGCGGGCCGACTTCGCCGACTCCGGGGGCATCTTCCCGGGCGCCGAGGTCACCTACCGCGGGGTGCCGGTGGGCCGCGTCGGCTCGCTGGGACTGACCGGCGACGACGGTGTGTCGGTCGCCCTCGACATCAAGGACGGGGCGCCGCGCATCCCGGCGGACACCCTCGCCGTGGTCGCCAACCGCTCGGCGGTGGGTGAGCAGTACGTCGACCTGCAGCCGCGCACTTCGCACGGCCCGTACCTCCTCGACGGCAGCGCGATCCCGCGGGGCAGCACCCGGGTGCCGCTACCCACCACCGACCTCGTCCTCAGCCTGGACCGGCTGGTGAACTCTGTCGGCAAGAACGATCTCCGGGTCACCGTCGACGAGTTGGGCAAGGCCTTCAACGGCACCGGCCCGGACCTGAGCCGGCTGGTGGACTCCGGCAACGCGCTCGTCGAGTCGGCGTCCGACTCGCTGCCCCAGACGATCTCGCTGATCGAGGACTCCCGGAAGGTCCTCAAGACGCAGGCCGACCAGGGTTCGTCGATCAAGTCGTTCGCGCACGATCTGGCGCTGCTCACCGAGCAGTTGAAGTCGAGCGACGGGGACCTGCGCAAGCTGATCGGCAATGCCGCGCCGGCCGCGCAGGAGGTCAACTCCCTGCTCAGGTCGACCGGTCCGCAGCTTTCGGTCCTGCTGGCCAACCTGATCAGCGGCGGCCAGGTCACACTGGCCCACCTGCCCGGCGTCGAGCAGGCGCTCGTCACCTTCCCGGCGCTGGTCGCGGGCAGCTACACGGTCGTCCCGGGCGACGGAACCTTCCACTTCGGCCTTGTGGTGAACGCCGACGACCCGGCGCCGTGTACCCAGGGATACGGCACGACCCGGCGGGACCCCTCGGACACCGGCACGCGCGCGGCGAACACCGACGCGCGCTGCACCGCCCCGCGCGGCAGCAAGACCTCAGTACGGGGCGCGCAGAACGCCCCCGGCGCACGCTCAGCTTCGGGCGGCGCGAACCCGGCGGCGTACGTCACGCCGTACGACCCGGAGACCGGCACCGCGACCGGCCCGGACGGAAGGCCCGTCGAGATCGGCTCGACGGGCGGCCAGCAGACGGTGTTCGGAAAGGAGTCCTGGCAATGGTTGCTAGTCGGTCCTATGGCCTGACCGTGAGAGAACTCGGCGGGAACCGGAAGGCACTCACGGTCGGACTCGTCGTGGCGACCCTCCTGACCACGGCAGCTGCTCTCTGGCTGAGCCTGCGCCTCTACGACGAGCACGAGAAGGACACGCGGCGCCAGGACATCCTGTCCGCCGCCCGCCAGTCCGCGCTGAACTTCACCTCGCTCGACTACCGGCACTACGACCGGGACAGCGCCAACGTCCTCGAGAGCGCCACCGGCGACTTCAAGAAGCAGTTCAGCGCGCAGACCCAGGACCTGACCAAGCTCGTCGCCGAGAACAGGTCGGTCTCCGAGGGGCAAGTCCTCGACGCCGGCATCGTCCGCTCCGACGCGCACTCGGCCCGCGTCCTGGTGGTCGCCGACAGCAAGGTCACCAACATTGGCGTGCCCAAGGGGCAGGCCCGCACCTATCGGCTGCAGCTCGACCTGGTCCACCGGAACGGGCGCTGGCTGACCTCCGACGTCGAGTTCGTGGGCTGACCCGCACCACCGGTCACGCACCACCAGTGAGGAGTACGACGATGGCGAACCCGACAGCCCGTAGCCGCGCGATGAACGCGGCCGCCCGTGCGGCGGCCAAGCGCACCCGGCGCATCGAGGATCCGAAGCAGCCCGAGGAACCCCTCACCGGGCGCACCCTGACGATCGACCCGCCGGCCGCGGACGGCTGGGAGGACCCGCCGGAGCCGTCAGCCGAGGACCTGACGGACGAGGCGCCGGCCCGCCCGTCCCGGCGGTGGCTGGTCACCGCGGTGCTCGGCGCCCTCCTGGTCATGGGCCTGGTCGCGGTCGCGGTGCTCGGCTGGCAGTACGGGCAGGAGCGGCGCGCCGAGAGTGCCCGGGCGCAGGCACTGACGGCCGCGCGCAAGGCGGCGCCGGTCGTGCTGTCGTACGACTACCGGCATCTGGACCGTGACTTCGCCCGGGCACGTGATCGGCTGACCGGGCACTTCCGGGACGAGTACGGGAAGACGACGGCGAGTGTGGTCGGGCCGACGGCGAAGAAGTACCACGGGGTGGTGAAGGCGTCGGTCACCGCGGCCTCCGTCGTCTCGGCGGCACCGGACAGGGTCACCGTCCTGCTCTTCGTCAACCAGGTCACGCAGAGCACCCAGGTCTCGGGCTCCCGTCTGGACCTGAACCGGGTGCGGATGACGATGAGCCGTACGTCCGACGGCTGGAAGGTGATCGCCGTGGACGCGCTCTGATCAGCCTCTTCGGGCCACCCCCGCGCCCTCCGCGCGGGGGCATTCTTGTGTGCGCTCTCTTGACGGAAACGAAGGTGAGCACTGCATAACGTGAACAGGCGGACCGGCTCGCCAGGTGCCTCCTCGGCGGATGAGACGATCTTGCGGGCTCAGTACAGCACCGGCAGGTCCCCGGGCCGCACCCGCACGGTGACCGGGAGGGTGGCGTCCACCTCGCCGTCGGCGCCGTAGGGGACGGGCCGGTCGGCCTCGATGCGCAGCTCCCGGCCGCGCAGGACGCGCACTTGGGGGCGGTGGACGTGGGCGCCGGTCTTCAGCTCGTTCATCAGGGTGAAGAAGAGCGTGCGTGGGGCCTCGCGGATCAGCACCACGTCCAGCAGTCCGTCGTCGACGCGCGCGTCGGGCGCGATGAGCCGGCCGGAGCCGTAGTAGGGGGAGTTGGCCGCGACGACGGTGTAGCCGCGGTGGAGGTGTTCCTCGCCGTCGACGGTGACGTGGTAGTCGGCCGGCCGCCACGTGGTGACGGCGCGCAGGCCGCCCGCGTAGTAGGAGGCGGCGCCGCGCAGCAGGCGGGCGTTGTTGGCGTACCGGTTGGCCTCGGCGTCGACGCCGGCGTACACGCTGCCCAGGACCACCGTGCGCGGGTGGACGGCCGACTCCACCTCGATGGTGTCGACGGGCCGGGGCTCGGCGTGCAGCAGGATCTGCGCGAGGGCTTCCGGTTCGGCGGGCAGGCCAAGCGCGCGGGCGAAGTCGTTGCCGCGTCCGGCGGGTACGAGGCCCAGCACGGTCCCCGTGCCGCTGAGCGCGCCGCCGATGCCGCCCGTGATGCCGTCGCCGCCCACGGCCAGAACGATCCGGCCGCGTTCGCCGGCCGCGCGGGCGATGTCCTGGGCGTGGGCGAGGTTGCGGCTGTATTCGGTCTCCAGCTCGGCGCCGGCCGCGCGCAGCAGCCGGGCCAGCTGGAGCAGGGTCGCCGCCCCGGTGGAGCCGCCCGCGGTGGGGTTGATGACGGCGGTGAACTGGCGCATCGAATGGGCCTCCGAGGCAGGCGGTCGGATCGGGTGGGTCAGTCGGTGGGCAGCAGGACGCCGGGGTTGAGCAGCCCGTCTGGGTCCAGGCGGTGCTTGACGGCGCGCAGGGCGGAGACGCCGAGGGGGCCGGCCTCGCGGACGTACCAGTCGCGGTGGTCGGTGCCGACCCCGTGGTGGTGGGAGATGGTGCCGCCGGCCGCGAGCACGGCCTCGTTGGCGGCGTGCTTGGCGGGCGTCCAGTGGGCCACCGGGTCCTCGCCCTGGGCGCTGACGACGGTGAAGTACAGGGAGGCGCCGTTCTCGTACACGTGGGAGATGTGGCACATCACCAGCGGCGGGGTGCCGGCCTGGGTGAGGGTGTCGGTCAGGGCGGTGCGGACGGCGGTGTACAGGTCGGGGACGCGGGACCAGAAGGCCGCGGTCTCCAGCGTCTCGGCGAAGGCGCCGGCGTCGAGCAGGGCGTCGCGCAGGTACGGCGCGGAGTAGCGGCCGTGCGCCCAGCGTTCGCCCGGTTCGGCGCCGGCCGGGGTGCCGCCGCAGTCTGCCAGGACGGCCGCCGCCCGCTCGCGGCGATACGCGGTGTCCTCGGCCGTCCCCTCGTATCCGGCGATCGCCAGGCAGCCCGCGCCGCCTGACGTCAGGTCGGCGCCGATGGCGTCGGGCTGGGCCAGGCCGATGAGCGTCTCGGTCTCGTCGGACAGGCGCAGCACGGTCGGCCGGGGTCCGTTCTGGGCCAGCCGGCGCAGTGCGGCGGTGCCCTCCTCGAAGGAGGCGAACCGCCAGCCCTCGTACATGCGTACCTCGGGCAGTGGGCGGATCCGTACGGTGACGGAGGTGATGACGCCGAAGGCGCCCTCGGAGCCGAGGATCAGCTGGCGCAGGTCCGGTCCGGCGGCGGAGCGGGGGGCGCGGCCGGTCTCGATCGTGCCCTCGGGGGTGGCGAGGGTCAGTGCGAGCACCATCTCGTCGAAGCGGCCGTACCCGGCGGACGCCTGCCCGCTGGAGCGGGCCGCAGCGAAGCCGCCGATGGTGGCCCATTCGAAGGACTGCGGGAAGTGGCCGAGGGTGAAGCCCTCTGCGGCGAGCAGTGCTTCGGCCTCGGGAGCGCGCACGCCGGGCTGGAGGACCGCGGTGCGGGAGACCGGGTCGAGGTCGAGGAGGGCGTTCATCCGGCGCAGGTCCAGGGCGACGAACGCGCTGCGCTGCGGGGCGAGTCCGCCCACCACCGAGGTGCCGCCGCCGAAGGGCACGACGGCGAGGCCGTGCGCGGCACAGGCGCGCAGGACGTCGAGGACCTCGTCGTGGGTGGCGGGCAGGACGACCGCCTGCGGGACGTCGCTGACGTCGCCGGCGCGCAGGCGCAGCAGGTCGGGGGTGGACTTGCCGCGGGTGTGACGGACGCGGCTCTGCGCGTCCGTGCGCACGTGCTCGTCACCGACCGCCGCGGCGAGGGCGCGCAGGGCGGCCGGGGCTGCCGTGAGGGCGGGCGGGCGGATGTCCTCCAGGCCGAGGGCGGGGGTGCTGCGCGGCCTGACACCGAGCAGGTCGTGCAGCAGCCCGGTCACCGTCTCGGGCAGCGGTGCCGCCTTGGCCGGGTCGCCCCAGCCGTTCCACAGCATGTCCATTGAACGGTCGTCCTCACAGGTCAGTTTGCTGGTCGAAGGCTCGGTCGGGGGCCTGGGTGCCCGCCTCCGTGCGGCTCGGCTTGCCGTCGGGGCCGTGCCGCTGGATCCAGGCCCGTCGGGGCCGTGCCGCTTGGGCCCAGGCTCCGAGGCGTTACACTGTGACACATGACGCCTATTCGTCACAACGGTTCAGGCGGCGGATCGGACAACGACGCCGTCCTCGACGCGGTCCGCGACTGTGTTCTGGCCGTCGGGGTGCGGCGCACCACGCTCGCCGACGTGGCCCGCCGCGCCGGGGTCTCCCGAATGACGCTGTACCGCCGCTGGCCGGACCTGCGGACCCTCGTGGGCGACCTGATGACGCGGGAGTGGGTCGGCGTGGCCACCCGGGCCATACCGGACCCCGCGCCCGGCACCGGCACGCGCACCCGGATCGTGGACGGACTGGTGGCCGGGGTCGAGGCCTTCCGGGCCCACCCGCTCTTCCGCAAGATCGTCGACGTCGACCCGGAACTGCTCCTGCCGTACGTCCTCGACCGGCGCGGCGCGAGCCAACAGGCACTGCTGGGCCTGCTGGCCGACGCGCTGCGCGAGGGCCACGCGGACGGTTCGGTACGGCCCGGCCACACCGAACGGCAGGCCCGGGCACTGCTGTTGACCGTGCAGTCCTTCACCCTGTCCCTGCGCACGATGACCGACGAGGACGACCCGGAGCTGGACTCGGCCGCCTTCCTCGGCGAGCTGCGCACCCTCCTGGAGAGGACCCTGACGCCATGAGCCACACCGAGGCCGCGCCCGGCTCGTCCCTGAGCGCACACCGGCGCCGCCGGGAACTGACCGAGGCCGCGGACGGCCGGACGGTCGACGTCCTGGTCGTCGGGCTCGGCGCCACCGGGGCCGGCGCCACCCTGGACGCGGCGGCCCGCGGCCTGGACGTCGTCGCGGTGGACGCCCACGACCTGGCCTTCGGCACCTCGCGCTGGAGCTCGAAGCTCATCCACGGGGGGCTGCGCTACCTGGCCTCCGCGCAGTTCGACGTCGCCCACGAAAGCGCGGTCGAACGCGGGGTGCTGATGACCCGGACGGCCCCCCACCTGGTGGCCGCCCAGCCGTTCATGCTGCCGCTGACCCCGCTGGTGTCCCGGGGCCAGGCCTCGCTGGCCTGGGCCGGGCTGCGAGCCGGGGACATGCTGCGGCTGGCCGCCCGGACCCCGCGCCCGGTACTGCCCGCGCCGCGCCGGCTGTCCGCGACGGAGGCCCGGCACCTGGCGCCCGCGGTCCGCGCGGCCGGCCTGCGCGGCGGACTGCTGTCCTGGGACGGCAAGGTGACCGACGACGCGGCGCTGGTGACGGCCCTGGCCAGGACGGCCGCCGCGCACGGCGCCCGGGTACTGACACGGGTGCGCGCACTGGAACTGACCGGCACCGGCGCCCGCGTCCGCGACGAACTCACCGGCGAGGAGGGCGAGATCAGAGCCCGTGCCGTGATCAACGCCACCGGGGTGTGGGCGGGCACCCTCGCCGACGGCATCCGCATCCGGCCGTCCCGCGGCACCCACCTGGTCCTGCGCTCACAGCAACTCGGAGCCCTGCCGGCCGGCCTGCACATCCCGGTCCCCGGCGAGACCAACCGCTTCGTGCTGGTCCTGCCACAGGGGGACGGCCGGGTGTACGTCGGCCTCACCGACGAGCCGGTCGAGGGCGCCATACCGGACGTGCCGGAGGTGCCCGAGACCGACATCGGCTTCCTGCTGGACGTACTGGGCTCGGCCCTGGACGTGCCGGTCGGCCGGGACGAGGTGGTCGGCGCCTTCGCCGGCCTGCGCCCGCTGCTCGACACCTCCACCGGCGGCTCCCCGGACCACACCTCCGACATCTCCCGCCGACACGCCGTACTGACCTCGCCCGACGGGGTCACCATCGTGGTCGGCGGCAAGCTCACCACCTACCGGCGGATGGCACAGGACGCCGTGGACACCGCCGTCGCGGCCCGGGGCCTGCGCGCCACCCCCTCCCCCACCGCCACACTGCCGATGACCGGTGCCGCCTCCCCCGAGCGGCTGCGCGCACTACCCGTTCCCCGCCGCCTGGTCCGCCGGTACGGCACCGAGGCCGTGGCGGTCCACGCCCTCGCCACCCACGACCCCACGCTGGCCGAGCCGGTGCTCCCCGGCCACCCCGTCACCCGCGCCGAACTCCTCTGGGCCGTCCGCCACGAGGGCGCCCTGGACGAGTCCGACCTCCTGGACCGCCGCACCCGCATCGGCGTCGTACCAGAGGACCGCGCGCAGGCGCTCCCCGTCGCCCGCGAGATCCTCGGGAAGGCGGCAGCGGTACACCCCTGACCCGGCCGCCCCACCCAGCACCGGTCGGACCAGGCGGCGACGCGGGCCTCCAGCCTGCGATGCGAATGCGGGCTGCATCCGCGGCTTCATCCCGCGTGGGGCGCGGCATGGAGGCAGGCGGCGGAGCGCGTCTCCAGGACGGTTGAGTGCATTCGATGTGCCGCCACGCTCCGGTGCCGTCATGCGGCGCGCCGCAAACCTGGAATGTCCACAGATCAACGAGCGCGTGCACGCCGCATGATCCCGACCTTCGTCACCCGAACAGCCCACATGCGTCTCCTTCGGGCGGGCCCGATCCATGTGCACCGGTCAAGCTGATCGAGCAGTCCCCGCAACGGCGATACCCGTGAACACTGCTTCATCGGGAGGCGTCATGATCGTCACCGCTCTGCTCCTGCCGGTCGTACTGCTGCTCGTCCTGTTCGGACTGGACGCCTGGGAAAGCCTCCTGTTCCACCACGACAGCGACCCGCCTCCTGAACAGCCGTGGCGCCGATCCCAGGCTTCCGGATCACCTCACCAGCGCTAGCTCGGGCGTTTCCTCCGGATCTTCAGTGAAGATCCGACTGGACCTCGGTCAGTCGATGCCTTCGACGATGCGGAAGTCGCGCTCGACGCCGTCGGAGAGGGCGACCAGCGCCTCCTGGTAGGCCGCACTCTCGCGTGCCGCGACGGCCTGCTCGAAGCTGTCGAACTCGATCAGGATGGTGCGTTCGGCGATTCCGGCGTCATACGTCACGACCCGACCGCCACGGACGAAGGTCCGACCGCCCCCGGCCTTGACGGCCGGAGCGGCCAGCTTGTCGTAAGCAGCCAGCTTCTCGGGGTCCGAAATGGTGCGGTAGACGCTGACCCAATACGCCTTGGGCATAGAGAGAACCTCCAGTGTTGGGTTGACTTCCTCCCCCGCCTAAAGGCGGGGGATTCCAGCGGTCGCCCGCTGGGGTTCCTGTTTCACCGACGACCGCCCCGTCCGGGAGGACTCCCGTTGAGGTCTTACACCGTCTCCACAGGCAGACGCCGCCAGCCCGGCGGCCAGGATGTTGCGTGCCGCGTTCACGTCGCGGTCATGCACCGCGCCGCAGGCACACGTCCACGCGCGGACGTTCAGCGGCAGCTTCCCGCGGACCGTGCCGCAGCTCCCGCACAGCTTCGAGCTGGGCAAGAAGCGGTCGATCACGACGAGTTCGCGCCCGTACCAGGCGCACTTGTACTCCAGCATCATGCGCAGGTCCGTCCAGGCCGCATCCGAGATCGCGCGCGCCAGGCGCCCGTTCTTCAGCAGGTTGCGGACGGTCAGGTCCTCGATCACGACCACTTGGTTCTCGTGGACGATGCGCGAGGTCAGTTTGTGCAGGAAGTCGCGGCGCCGGTCAGCGATCCGCGCATGGACCTTGGCGACGCGACGACGGGCTTTCTCCCGGTTCGCCGAGCCCTTCGCCTTGCGCGCCAGCTCGCGCTGCGCCCTGGCGAGACGGGCGCGGTCGCGGCGCTCGTGCCGCGGGTTGGCGATCTTCTCCCCGGTCGACAGGGTCACCAGCGGCGTGATCCCGGCGTCCAGGCCGACCGCCGGATTTGTGGCGGGGGCCGGGGCGATGCTGTCCTCGCACAGCAGGGACACGAACCAGCGGCCCGCCGCGTCGCGGGACACGGTCACCGTGGTCGGCTCCGCACCCTCGGGCAACGGCCGCGACCAGCGGACGTCCAGCGGCTGCGCCATCTTGGCCAGCGTGAGCTTCCCCTCGCGCCAGGTGAAGGCGGAGCGGGTGTATTCGGCCGACGCGCGGGACTTCTTCCGCGACTTGTAGTGCGGATACTTCGCGCGCTTGGCGAAGAAGTTGGCGAACGCCGTCTGCAGATGACGCAGCGCCTGCTGGAGCGGGACGGAGGACACCTCGGTCAGGAAGGCCAGTTCCTCGGTCTTCTTCCACTGGGTGAGCGCGGCGGAGGACTGCACGTAGGAGATGCGGCGCTGCTCGCCGTACCAGGCCCGGGTGCGCTCCTCCAGCGCCTTGTTGAACACCAGCCGGACGCAGCCGAACGTGCGCGACAGCTCCGCCGCCTGCTCGTCCGTGGGGTAAAAGCGGTACTTGAACGCCCGCTTGACCCGCTCCGCCAAATCTCACACCCTATCAGCTCCCGTGTGAGCGCTGGGTGTCGGCCCGTGTGCGGTGGCCGTCGGTCCGCCCCGGCGGCGAACCGGCTCTCCCTGCCCTGCTCCGCAGGAGCTTCGCTTCCTCCCCCGGCTCAAGCCAGGGGTATCCACGTAAGGAAGGCCCCGATGAGTGCATCCGGCTTACGGGTTGGTCTCGGGCGAGCGTCGGCGGGCGAGAGCGAGGCTTGTCAGCGTCGTGATCGCCATGGCACCGATGCCGACCAACGCCGCGGTGGTGTAGGCGCTGTCGTCGGGGAAGAGGTGGCCGGGGCCGGTGCCCGCGGCGAGGATCAGTCCGCCGACGGCGCTGCCCAGGGAGTACCCGACGCTGCGGACGACGTAGTTGAAGCTCATGGCGCTCGACGTCTCGCTCTTGGGGGTGACGGCCAGGATGACGCCGGGCATCGCGGCCGAGAAGCCGCCGACGCCGAAGCCGAGTACGCCCATCGCCGCGAACAGTTCGGTCAGCTCCGACCGGGCCGCCGCGAACAGGGCGAACCCGCCGCCGACTACGACGGCGCTGCCGGCCAGGAGCAGGGGGTCGGCGATCCGCGTCCGGAGCCGCGGCGTGAGCTTGCCGGCGACGAACCCCAGCACCGAGAACGGGATGAGGACCAGCCCGGCGACGAAGGTCGTCAGCCCGAAGCCGTAGCCGGCGCCGTGCGGCGTCTGCGCGTACCGGGTGATGAGCGTGAGCAGGAGGTACATGCCGATCCCGCCGACGAACATGGCGAGGTTCGCCCCGGCGACCGCCGGGTGCCGCACCGCCCGCACATCGACCAGGGGCGTCCTGCTGCGCAGTTCGATGACGGCCCAGACGCACAGCAGCACCACTGCGACGACGGCGAGTCCCGCCGCCACTGCGAGGTGCCGACTCCACAGATTCCGTTCACCGGCGAGGAACAGCACCAGGAGCAGCGCGGCGGCCAGGACGACCGCGCCTGCCACGTCCACGTGGGCGGAGCGGCCTTCGGGGGCTTCGGGCATGGAGCGCCACGCGGTCAGGAGGGCGGCGGCGGTGACGACCAGGCCGAGGCCGTAGGCGGCCCGTACCCCGCCGAGCTCGGCGAGCAGTGCGGCCAGCGGGTAGCCGACGCCGGCCCCGATGATCGAGACCACCGAGATCAGGGCGATCACAGCCGCGCTGCGCTCCTCGGGGAGGTGGTCCCGGGCCACGCCCATCATCAGCGCCGTGAGTCCGAGCCCGACGCCCTGGGCCGCCCTGCCGGCCAGCAGCCACGCGAACGGCAGCGGCAGCACGGTGAGCGCGCTGCCGGCGACGACGACCGCCAGCGTGGCGAGGATCGTGGCCCGCCGGTGCGGGCCGGCTCCGAGCCGGCCCAGGACCGGCGTGGCGACGGCGCCGCTGAGCAGCGCGACGGTCAGCGTCCACTGCGCGCTGCCGAGCGAGACGTGGAACGAGGTCGCCACGCTGGTGATGAGCGGCGTCCCAAGGCTGGCGACCGCCGCCACGACCAGAGCGATGAACATCAGGGCGGACACCAGCAGCCGCGCCTCGGAACGCGCCACGGGGAACGCCTTCACCGCGACCCCGCCGTCCGGCTGCCCGGTCACCGTGTGGTCGCTTCGCGGTCCTGGCTTTCGAGCTCTGCCAGATGCTTCAGCGCCGGAAGGGCCGCCACCAGCGCCTCGACCTGGTCGCCGGTCAGCTCGCCGATCAACCGCTCGAACGCGTTGACGCCCGCCTGACGCCGCGTCCGGACATAGGAGGCGCCGGCCTCGGTCAGGCACACCAGCGTGACCCGCTTGTCGGACGCGTCGCCCCGCCGCTCGACCAGGCCGGACTCCTCCATCACCCGGACCAACGCGGTCATCGCGGGCTGGGTGACGCCCTCGACCGCGGCCAGATCGGTGATGCGCCGCGGGCCTGTCCGGTCCAGGGTCGCCAGGGTGGCGGCGGACGTCAGGCTCATGTCCCGGGGCAGGCGTCTCGCGGCCCTGGTGGCCAGGCCGTAGAGGACTGCCCCGATGGCGGCGGACGCGCCGGGAGCGGCGTCTTGATGACTCACCCTAGAAGCATAACGTTTTTATATTCACAGTCTATGAAAATGGTCGACTGGCGCTGACGACCTCGACCGATGGGAGCCGATAGCGTCACGGAGCGCTGCCGCAACGACTTCAAGTACGCCCTTCGGCCTGGAGCCGGCAGACACCGGCTTCCACCACAGCGTTCTGTCCGACTTCCGCGACCGGCTCACCGAGGGCGACTGCGCCGACCGACTGCTGGACCTCGGCGAGCTTGACTGCGGCTCGGCGCCTGGACCGGCCTCCTGCAGTTCGGCGACCAAGCTCAACCCGAGCTGCTGGGCGGCCTCGATCACCCGCAGTGCGGTCACCGCGCCTCGTCTCAGAGGCGGTGGCCTTCATTGCCGCGTTCCGGTCGCGGTGAGCAGGGGCGTGACTTCTTGGTTGCAGCCGTATCGCTCGCACACGCGTATGTGGGTCATACGGTGAAGTTGGCGGCCTTGGTGTCGAGGGTGGTACGGCTGTCCTTGGCCGTGGCCAGGACGGCCACGTACCACTGTCCCCGCGGGGTGGTGTCGGCATCGGCGCGGGAGACGGTGACGCGGTAGGTGCAGCGCGCGGTGTGTCCACCCGAGGGCGTGCAAAGGGCTGATTCGGCTTGGGCCATTTCCTTGGCGGTGGGCGCCTTCTTCGCCAGCGACGAGGTAGTCGGCCAGGCCAGCACCTTCACCCTCTTCACGCCCGAGGGGGCGGTGACGTCGGTGGTGAACGTCAGCGAGCCGGCACGGTCCGCGCCGGGAGCGGTGTAGCGCACCGTGCTGTGCGTCAGTACCGGCGCCTGGTTGCCGGCGTATGCAAAAGCGAAGGCACCCGCGCCTGCGAGGACCACGGCACCGGCAGCTGCGGAGATGACGATACGACGCGACATGGAAGATTCCCCCGACAGTCTCAGCTGGATCACAGCGCCCTGGGTGGCGCCGTGTCCCCAGCTTGGCCGCACAGCAAGCCCCCGGGTATGAGTACACGTACTCAACTCCCTTCTAAGTAAGGAGCCTTGAGTGCGTGTTCCTCAAAGTGACACTCAATTGATGTCCGCGCCCCCGGGTCTTCTGCGACCCCAAGAGGGCCCGCTGCGGCGCACGCCGACGGGCCCTTCGCCGTGTCCCGACAGGTAGTCGGCCGTGAAGTTGCGGTCGCGCCAGATGACGGCCGTCGTGCACACGCGGCCGCGGCCGGCACGGCCCCCGGTTCCGGCCGCGGCCGGAACCGGGGGCCGTGCCGCCGGGCCGGGGCTTAGGCGTCGACGATGACGGGGATGATGAGGGGCTTGCGGCGGTGGGTGCGGAACGCCCAGTTCGCCACGGCGCGGGCGACGAGCTGTTCGAGCTGGCGGGCGTCCCCGACGCCTTCCTCGGCAGCAGTGGCCAGGGCCTTCTCAATGACGGGGATGACCGACTCGAAGGTGGCGTCGTCGTGTACGAAGCCCCGGGCCAGGAAGTCGGGGGCCTCGGCCAGCGCGCCGGTGTCGGCGTCGACGATCGCCACTACCGTGACCACGCCTTCGGCGGCGAGGGTGAGGCGGTCCTTGAGGGACGCTTCGGTGGCGCCGCCGACCTCCATGCCGTCCACGTAGACGTTGCCCGCGGGGACCTTGCCGGTGATGGACGCGCGCCCGTCGACCAGGTCGACGACGACGCCGTCCTCGGCGATGACGACCCGTTCGGGGTCGACACCGGTACGGATGGCGAGGTCGCCGTTGGCCCGCAGGTGGCGCCATTCGCCGTGCACGGGCATGACGTTGCGGGGCTTGACGATGTTGTAGCAGTAGACGAGTTCGCCGGCGCTGGCGTGCCCGGAGACGTGCACCTTGGCGTTGCCCTTGTGGACCACGTGGGCGCCCCACCGGGTGAGACCGTTGATCACCCGGTAGATGGCGTTCTCGTTGCCGGGAATGAGGGAGCTGGCCAGCAGGACGGTGTCGCCCTCGCCGATGCGGATCATGTGGTCGCGGTTGGCCATCCGTGACAGCGCGGCCATCGGCTCGCCCTGGGAGCCGGTGCACACCAGGGTGATCTTGTGGTCCGGGAGTTTCTCCAGCTCCTTCGTGCTCACGACCAGACCAGAGGGGACCTTCAGATAGCCCAGGTCACGGGCGATGCCCATGTTGCGGACCATCGACCGGCCGACGAAGGCGACCTTGCGGCCGTGCTGGTGGGCGGCGTCCAGGACCTGCTGGATGCGGTGCACGTGGCTGGCGAAGCTGGAGACGATGACCCGGCGCGGCGCGGTGCGCATCACCTGCTCGATCGCCGGGTTCAGCTCTCGCTCGGAGGTGGTGAAGCCGGGTACTTCGGCGTTGGTGGAATCGGTGAGGAACAGGTCCACGCCCTCATCGCCAAGGCGGGCGAAGGCACGCAGATCGGTGATGCGGTCGTCGAGAGGGAACTGGTCCATCTTGAAGTCGCCGGTGTGCAGCACCATCCCGGCCTGGGTGCGGATCGCGACCGCGAGACTGTCGGGGATGGAGTGGTTGACCGCCACGAACTCGCAGTCGAAGGGCCCGAAGCCACGCCGGTCGCCCTCCCGTACCCGTACCGTGCGCGGCCGGATGCCGTGCTCCTTGAGCTTGGCCTCCAGGAACGCCAGCGTCAGCTTGGAACCGACGACGGGAATGTCGCGCCGCTCGCGCAGCAGGTACGGCACGCCGCCGATGTGGTCTTCGTGGCCATGGGTGAGGACCAGGCCCACGACGTCGTCCAGCCGGTCCCGGATCGAGGTGAAGTCCGGCAGGATCACGTCCACGCCGGGCTGGGTCTCCTCGGGGAACAGCACGCCGCAGTCGACGATGAGCAGCTTGCCGGCATGCTCGAAGACGGTCATGTTGCGGCCGATCTCGCCTAGGCCGCCCAGGGCGATGACCCGCAGCCCTCCTTCGGGAAGGGGCGGGGCGGCTTTCAGCTCGGGGTGCGGATGACTCATGCCCCTGACGTTACCCGGAGAGCGGGACGGGTGATCCATCGCCTGTGTGATTCAAAGGAGCGCTCGATATGACGCGCCGCCGAAGACGTACGGGCACTCAGGTCTGTATCCGTCTCATCTGCACGCCGCCCCGGCCCCAAGTCAAGAGGTACTCCGCGCCGCCATCCCCGGCATCCGCCGCCTCGGCCCGAGCCGCGCCGTATACGCCACGGCGAAGTAACACGCGAGGGCGGGGCTCATTGCCCCGTCGGCGGTCGGTGTCTGCCCGTTCAGGCTGAGGTCGTCGGCTGCTCGCGGTCTTGTGCGCGCAGTTGCTCGTTGATGCGCTGGGCTTCTTCGAGCTGGTCTTCGAGGATGATGATGCGGCACGCAGCCTCGATGGGGGTGCCCTGGTCGACGAGTTCGCGGGCGCGGGCGGCGATGCGACGCGTCGAGGGGCCTGGGCGCCGTAACGGCGCTCAGGCCCCGAGCTTTCAACACCATCTACCGGCAAACTGCGCCGGCCTTCTGTATCCGCAGGGTCCGCCTGGAAGGGCGCTGCGGGGATCGCGGATGCGTGACCGGGGACCACCTTCCAATCCGGGGCCTTGCGGTACCCGGGCGAGCTACCTCTTTGCCCGGGCGATCCTGATGGCGTCTCGCTCCTTACCTTCGCTTACTCGACTGCACTGCTGGATACCACGGGTACTGCCCACAGCCTCGCGGGGCCGTGTCCTTCTTGACATACCGGCACGGCAGTTCATGTCTGCCGCGCCCACTTCGACTTCCTGGATACGAGCAAAACGGTACCCCAGCGACCCCTCAATGTCTACTGCCGCCATGACAGGTTTTCTATGAGGCCGGTGCTCGGAGTTCTTCCTCAGGTACAGCGGGAAGAATGGCGTCCCGGAATGAAGCCCGGTACAGCGGCCAACCCACTTCCAGCCCTGCACCCGCTCCCAAGGCGTTCTCGGGCTCCTCCACGTCGCCGCCGTAGAGAGCCCGTAGGCCACTGGGCGGGGACCATGAGGAATGCGCGGGCTGAGCCGCAAACCGAAACCCAGCCCTGACTGGGGGCAAGCAGAAGCGGCTCGAACGACTCATCCAACGAGCCGGGCACACAGGTGACTTCGACCCGTCTCTCCCCGCGGCTTGGCTCACCGCCGCCGTCTTCGGACTCCAGCACACCGCTGCGGAGCAAGTCGCGACCGGGCGCCTCACCACTGCGCTCTGCGCCAGGGAGGAGGTCGCTCGCAGGCCCGCGGAAAGCAGACTCACCACACGGCAACCCCGCGGCCGAACCGACGGGACGCCGGTACAACTGTCCGACGTCGGCGTGTGTCTGAGATACGGAACTTGCCTTGTCCGGCTCACCGCCCATCTTCGTCACTTCGCCCAGGGGTCATTGCATGCTCCGCTCCGATCACAGCTTTCGTACACTTCGCAGGGCCGTCGGAACCGTCGGCGCCGGCGCACTGATCACGTTGGGCACCGCTCCCTGCGCCGTGGCCGATGATTCCGGGACCGAATTGGTGCTGGGGACCATCGCTCCGATCAGCGGAGTGCGGCCGGGGAGCACCTTCGAGGCACCGGTCACCTTCGGCAACAAGGGCACCCAGGCACTGCGGAAGGTCTGGCTGCGGTACACCGTCACCCAGGGGTTGGATTACGCCGACGTGCCCTCGAACTGCGTGCGGTGGGACATCGGCTCGTACGACGAGTTGCCGGCCAGATCCCAGATGACCTGCGGGTTCGACCAGGCCGTAGAGCCGGGTGTCGTCTACGCGCCCGAGAGGCTGACGCTCAAGGCTCTCCATCGGGCACTGTACGAGGATCTCGATGTCGCCGTCGGGGACTATGACTTCGGCCCCGACGAAGGCGCGAGCAGGCCCATGCGCGGAACCGCTCCCGCGGCGAAGCTGGTCGAGCGGCCCGGCTCCGTTCTCACCGGCAGTAGCTCCGGGAACCACGACTATGCCGAAGATCGGGTGCGGGTGAAGGCGGCGAACACGGCCGACTTCCAGGTGTCGGGAGCGCGGCTGAACGGCCGGGTCGGAGACACGGTCGACCTGCAGGTGAAGTTCATCAACGCCGGCCCCGCCTGGGTGCTGGTGAACCCGGGCCCTCCCGTGCCGACCCGAGTCCTGATCAAGATTCCCTCGGGTACGACCGCGGTCAAGGCACCAGAGTGCAAGAAGCCGACAGCCGGGACCTACGACTGCTACATCGCACAGGGCTGGGTGGAGGAGGACCAGGTGAACACCTACTCCTTCAAGCTGAAGATCGACAAGGCGATGGCGGGGGCCAAGGGCTCAGTGGCCCTCAATGCCGAATCCCGCCCGTACGACGTGAACAAGGCGAACGACAAGGCCGACATCCTGCTCGACGTCGAGGGCAGTGGTTCGACGGGCGGCAGCGGTTCGCCGGGCGGTTCGGGTTCCAGCGGCGAAAGCGGGACGACGGGATCCGGGGCCACCGGCAACTCCTCGGCCACCGGATCTTCGGGAAGCGCCTCCACCACCGGCGGTAACCTCGCCGCCACCGGTTCCGGTCCTGCGCTGCCCCTCGCGGGCGCCGCGGCCGCGGTCGTAGCCGCCGGTGCGGGTACGGTCCTGCTCGTACGTCGCCGCGCGGCCCGGCGGTAACCCGTTCGGCACGCGTACCTGACGGCGTCGCACCCCGCACGGAGGCGCCCCGCTCGTCAGCGAGCAACCGCAAGGCCGTGGGCGTGGAGACGACCGGGCCGAAGACCTCGCCCTGGTCCGCAGCAGGGGCGAGGCCAGCCCGACGAGTTCGCGGTGCGGGCGGCGAACGCGCGTGACGACATCACCAGTGCGCCTTCATTGCGGCACCAGCTGGTGTAGGCGGCGTGGAGCGTGGTCTGTTCGGCGCGCAGGTCGGAGGCGAGGCGGCAGCATTCGTCGTACGAGCGGCCGGTGTGGTCCTCGGCCTCGGCGTAGGCGGTGGTGGTGCCGATGGGGACACGTTCGGGGCCGGTGAGGTCCCGGTCGCCGGCCAGGTAGCGGTGGGCGCCGCCGATGAGCCAGCGCAGGATGCCGAGGCCCTCTTCGACGATCAGGAGGGCGGCGAGGTTGTCGCCTTCCCCGTCGGCGACCCGCGACAACTTCTCCCGGGCTGCGGATCTGTGGGGCACCCCCGGCCGCGAGGCCGAGAAACCCCACCTCGGTTCGCTCCCCACCGACCTGCCGGTCTACCGACCACAACCCTCAACCTGAGGACGCGCGTGCGCACCCACCCGGTCGGTTAGCGCCCCTATCACCTGGACCGCGTGCGAGAGATCGCTGCGCCGAGCCCCGAGGTTGGTGCCGCGTAACCGCAGCGGGATGTGCGGTACAGGATCAGCCGACGACGATGCGGACCCGGGCGAGCGCGGCCGTCACCGCCTGGCTGCAGCACCGGATTCGGCGCGCGAACGCGTCACGCGCGACCTCCCGTACGTGCTCGCGTTGCAGCCGGGCGCCGGTTTCGGTCGGTTGGGGCGGCCCGGGCTGGGCCGCCGACGGCAGAAACACTGAGCGACTCGGCACAAGCAACGGCCCGTCACCCACCGGCGGAGCCGGGTTCAGACCCAGGTCAGGGCCTACACAGCCCGAGTCCTTGTTCAGAGTCTGTTTGTTCAGCCCGCTCGGGCCGACGTCGAACAACCAAGACCGCTATCCCTTGGTCGGCGGGCACCGACCGGGGCCCGCTTGGAAAGGGGGCGGGGTGTTCGTGGCAAAGCGGAGAGTGAAACGAGGGGCGTTCCTCGCGGTGGCGCTCGGTTGTGTGGCCGCGGGCGGCCTGATCGTCGCCGCGGAAGAACGACCACCAGAGGCCGGAAAAACCGCCGGTGCTGCCGTACGGGACCTCACTGCCAAGGAGAAGAACCGGCTGTACCAGGCGGAACAACTCCTGCTGCGCACCTGTATGCGCGACCACGGCTTCGAGTACCGTCCAGTGCCGCGGAATCCCGTACCGCAGGCCAGGGAGTTCCCCTATGTGGTGGACGATGTTGCCTGGGCCCGGAAACACGGCTACGGCAGCGACATCCAGCGCGAGATGGCCCGGTTGCGCGAGCAGGACGTCAACCAGCGGTACTTCCGCTCTCTGCCCCGGGAACGCCGGGCGCAGGCGTTGCGTGCGGCCAACGGTCAGGACCCGAACGGCGTCACCGCTCGCGCGCTTGACGGCATGGTGCTGCGACGCAGCACCGAAGGCTGTCAGTCGGACACCGACCGCGTCCTCTACGGCGATCTGGCGGCCTGGTTCCAGGCCAAGGTGACGCAGGATTCGCTCCCGGAGGTACGCCACAAACGCGTCATGGCCGATCCGGCCTTCGGGCGGGCCGTCAAACAGTGGGCTCATTGCATGCGCGCTGCCGGCCATCCCTACGCCAGCCCCGCTCAGTTGCGAGAGGAGGCGCTTTCGGGCCCAGGCGAACCCGCACTCGCGCAGCGCCAGGAGATACGCCTCGCCGTGGCCGAAGCCCACTGTGCCGCCGACACCGGTTTGGCCGGTACGGCACACGCGTTGGACCGGACATACGCGATCCGGCTTCGCCACCAGTACCGCTCCGAGTTGTCTTCGTGTTGCCGAGCCCACCTCTGGCGAGGAGCAGACGGCCGTCCGGACTGAAGGCCGTGGCACGCGTGGCTTCCGCGAGAACGGGACTGCCCTGGACAGCGGGTACCGTGCCGAGGGCCCGCGGCCGGTGCGGGCGGGTGGCGTCCCACAGCCGTACGCCCCCGGCGTGGCCGGTGGCCAGGAGACGGCCGTCGGGGCTGAAGAGCACGGGTACGTCGCCCCGGTGGCCGGTCAGTTCGGTGGCGTAGGGGGTGGTGAAGGCGCTGAGCAGGCTACTGCGAGCCTCGACCGTGGGCGCCAGCCGATAGGCGGCCAGCGACAACTGCAGTGACAGGGCGGGGTCGGCCGACCGCAGCGCCCGGACCTGCTCGGCGACGCGCTGGGAGGCGGCGATGTCCCGTTGCTGGTCGGCTCTGTGCTGGGCGCGGACGGCGACGACCGTGGCGATGCTCGTCAGGGCGAGCAGAAGGCTGAGGAGCGCGATCAGACGGCGCATGCGCCGCACCCGCCGTCGGGCGGCGGTCTGCTCGGCCAGGTCGGCGGCGCGGGAGGCATCGAGGAACTCGCGCTCCAGGGCGCTCATGTCTCGCGCGGCACCGGCGGACCACTCGGCGACCAGGGCCAGGCGCGATCCGCGGAGCAGGACCTCGGGGTCCCGGCCGACCGACGCCCAGGTCTGGGCGGCTTCGGTGAGCAGGCGGTGGACCCGCACACTGTCGCGGTCCTGGGCGAGCCAGTCGCGCAGGCGGGGCCAGCAGCGGATCAGTGCCTCATGGCTGATCTCGACGCTGTCCTGGTCCAGGGACAGCAGTCGTGCCGCGGCCAGCCGTTCCAGGGTCACGGTGGTGTCGGGGTCCGTGCCGTCCACCTCGTCGCGGGTGATACGCCGCTTGGTGTCCTCGGTGCCCTCCCCCAGCGCGCACACAGGCGCAGGAACACCCCTTTGGCGACCCGCTGTTCGGACGCGGTCAGGCCGGTGTAGACGCTCTCGGCCGTACGGGCCAGGGCACCTTCGATTCCCCCCGCGGCCTGGAACCCCGTCAACGTCAGCGTGTTGCCCCGTCTGCGCCGCCAGGTCTCCAGCAAGGCATGGGACAGCAGAGGCAAAACCCCTACCCGGTCGTGTGCGTGGGCCACCAGCTCCGCGAGCAGCGCTCCCTCCAGCGTGCACCCGGCACGGACGGCGGGCCCGGTGATCGCCCGGCGCAGCTCGTCGGTCGTCAGCGGACCCACGGCGACCTGAGCGCCCCCGCACGCCTCCGACAGTTCCGGGTGACGGGTGCAGTGCGGGTAGAAGTCGGCACGTACGCCCAGCACCACCCGGCAGCGGCTGTCCTCGGCGTGCGCGGCCGCGACCAACGCCCGGATGAATTGCGACCGTTCGTCGCCCTCCCGGCACAGCGTGAAGACCTCCTCGAACTGGTCCACGACCAGCAGCAGCTCCGCGCCGTCGCCCTGGTCTGCCAGCGCTTGCCGCACCGCCCGGTGCAGGGCCTGGTCACCGGCGGCGGAATCGACGTGCTGGGTCTCGGCCGAACGCACGGCAGACGGGACAAGAGCGGCCGCGCTCGTCCGCAACGGGTGCGCGCCGGGCACGAGCACCACCGCGCGCCGCTGACCGTGCGCCGTCTGCCAGCGCGGCACGACACCCGCGCGCAGGAGGGAGGACTTGCCCGACCCCGAGGCGCCGAACACCGCGACGAACCGGCTCTTCTCCAGCTGGGCCGTCACCGCGTCGACCAGTCGCTCCCGTCCGAAGAACCAGTCGGCGTCCTCCGCTTCGAACGCCGCCAGCCCGCGGTAGGGCACGACGTCGCCGGTGCCGTCGGCCGGCCCGTCCCGCTCGGCTCCCTCCGCCTCGCTGTCTGCGGCGGCCAGCTCGGCCGCGACCTCTTGCCACCGCTCCGTCCACTGGCGTACATCGCCGTCACACGCCTCGACATAGGCCACCACGACGGACAGCGTGGGCAGTCGACGCCCTGCGGCCGCCTCGGAAAGTGTCGCCGCCGAGTAGTGCGCGCGCTCGGCCAGTTTCCGGTAGGTCGGGCTGCCCGCCTCCTGCCGCAGTCGGCGAAGATCGGCGGCAAACCTGAGTAACGAACTCTCCCCCACGTCCAGCGGACGCTCTCTGCGCGGCACCCCAGTCCCCCTCATGCACCGGGCCCACATCCGTCTCATGGAGCATGGCCGAGTGGGGCATCCGGAAACGGTCATTACGCGCCATCTGTCCGTGATCTGCGGCGACGCCAATGTGATCGTCGTTTCGTGCGGGCGCTCCGGCGCAGGGAGCCGCTTCCCTGGTTCCGCTGGGAAGGAGCTCACTCTGCACGCCTTGTGCTCGGTGCTGACCGACCGTCCGCTGAGGGTCCCGGCGGTCTACCCCGTCTGGCCCATGCCCAGTGACGGAGTACCGGCCTGGAATGGAGCAAGGCGCACACTGGAAGAGCACGCCCTGTTGTCTGCGGGCGTGCCGGTGATGGGGCTCACCGCAACCGCGGAGGCGTTCGCTGACGGTCCGTGGTCCAGTGCCGACCAGGAGGAGCCATGCCCGTAGCCCGTGCGCCCGCCCGGTCCCAGTTGCCCGGCAGCGGTTTGTGGCGCCGCGTCCTGGGCCAGGTCGTCTGCCGCCGTCGTCGGCCGACGCCGGTTCTTCTCGAACGCCCACCCCAGGTCGGGGAGCTGCTTGAGGTCCTCAGCGATGCCATGGAGGTCCAGCAGCGCGCCGACGGTGCGGTGGCGGCCTGTGGCGAG
Source organism: Streptomyces sp. SLBN-31 (assembly GCF_006715395.1). NCBI lineage: Bacteria > Bacillati > Actinomycetota > Actinomycetes > Kitasatosporales > Streptomycetaceae > Streptomyces > Streptomyces sp. SLBN-31. Next base: position 3,728,287 of record NZ_VFNC01000001.1, on the reverse strand, counting down.
CCGGGACCCGTTTGCGCTCAGGCCGCCCGGGATTGTGGCCGGGTGAGTTCGGAACTTCACCGGTTGCACGTCCGGCTGTGGCAGCTGCGGCTGACCGAAGCTGATCTGGCAGAGATACAAGCACGCGCGGGACGGTTGCTCGCCTACGACCAGTGGATGGTGCGCCAGTCCCTGAATCTGGCCTTCACCGCCCACCCCGATGCCCGCACGGAGGCCGCCCGGCTGCAGATCAACGGTCTGGGGCGGCCTGCGGATGATCTGCGGCGGCTGCGCGACGCTCTGCGGAATCAAGCCGCCCACGAGGCGTCTGCGGATCGCAGGGCCAGGGAGGCGAGCCGGTCATGAAGGCGGTGGCGCCAGCCGACGGGCCGGGTTTCGCGCTGGTGGATGCGGAATAAAGCTCAAGGCCCACCTCGCCCCTGAGGGTCACCCCACCGGCCTGGGCGACGAGGACGGCTTCGCCCCCGACATCGCCCGCCCCGAGGACGTCCTCGCCGTGCTGGTCGAGGCGATCACCGACGCCGGGTACACGCCGGGCCGCGACGGCATCGCCCTAGACCCGGCCGCCAGCGAATTCCGCGAAGCAGGTGACGGCCGCTACCGGGTAGCGGGCGAGGCCCTGGCCAGCGATCAGCTCATCGACCGCGACGACGATGACCGACAGGTTCCCGATCTGGACCATCGAGAACGGGCTCGGCGAGGACGACCGGGACGGCTGGGTCCGCCTGACCGAACGCCTCGGCACCCGCATCCAGCTGGTCGGCGACGACCTGTTCGTCACCAACCCCGCCATCATCGCCGAGGCGATCGAGAAGAAGGCCGCCAACGCCTCCCTCATCAAGGTCAACCAGATCGGCACCGTCACCGAGACCCTGGAAGCCATCCGCGTCAGCCGCGAAGCCGGCTACGCCCAGATGGTCTCCCACCGCTCCGGCGAGACCGAGGACGCCTTCATCGCCGACCTGGTCGTCGGCGACGGCTGCGGACAGATCAAGTCCGGCGCTCCGGCGCGCGGTGAGCGGGTGGCCAAGTACAACCGGCTCATCGAGATCGCCGCCGCCGAGCCATCCCTGACCTACCGGCTCAGCCACTGACGGGACAGCCAGGGGCGCGACCGGACGTGCACCCCTGGCTGTGCAACGCCGGGATTTCAGGGCCGGCCGGTCCGAGTGACGGACAACAGGACCACGGCGAGCACCTGGATGACGGCGACCACCGTGATCAGCGCAGGGATCGAGTAGCCGTACAACCCGCCGGTCAGTGCGCCGCCGGCCAGGCTCGCCGCACCGACGACCCCGGCGAACAGCCCGTAGGCGGTGGCCCGTCGTCCGCGGGGGGTCAGATCGGCGACGGTGGCGCGCAGGGTGGATTCCTGGATGCCCATGGCCGCACCCCACACCAGTGACCCGGCCACCGCGATCGCCACCGTGTCGGTGAACGCCAGCACAACGACGCCGGCGGTCAGCACCGGCAGGGCGATCAGCACGCGGGGACCACAACGGTCGTAGAGCCACCCGGTGGCCAGGGCCGCCACGGCGTCCACGGCCATCGCCGCCGCATACAGCACCGGCACCCACGCGGCGGTCAGCAGATGCCGTTCGACCAGGTGGTAGGAGAGGACCCCGAAGGTGGCAAGCCCCGTCGTCGTGGCCGCGGTGAAACCCGCATACGTCCAAAACGCCCGCGGCAGCCGCCCATCCGCTGCCTGGTGTGTCAGGGCCGCCGCCGCTTCCGCCTCACGTTCATAGGCTTCGGGGTCCGGCACCCTGGCCCGCAGCCAGAACAGCAACAGCAGTACGGCGATCCCGGGCACAGCCAGCACGCCGAGCGCGGGGCCGTAGTCGCCACCGGTCAGCGCCAGCACCCCCGCCACGAGCAGCGGGCCGGCCAGGGCACCGATCTGGTCCATGGCCTCATGGACGGCGAAGCCACGCCCCCGCCCGGTGGCGGCCGTGGCATGCGAGAGCAGGGTGTCCTTCGCCGGCGAGCGCACCGCCTTGCCGACCCGCTCGGCGATCACCAGCGCGCACGCCGCCCACAGCACGCCCACCACGCCCAGCAGCGGCACCGAGACGACCGTCAGGGCATACCCGCCGATCGCCAGCCCCCAGAAGCGGCGCGTGCGGTCCGCCAACGGCCCCGAGATCAGCCGCAGCCCCAGAGCCGCCGCCTCACCGGCACCCGTGACCACCCCGACGACCAGGGCGGAGGCGCCCAGCGATGCCAGCAGCGGACCCGTGATCGAGCGGGCACCCTCGTAGACGAAGTCGGCGAGCAGACTGACCGTGCCGAACCACACCACGAACCGCCACGGCCCCATCCGCGTCGGCTGACCGGCTTCCTGCTTCCTGGACGCCGCCGGGTTCACGCCCACAGGGCCTCCGCCGGCGCCACCCCGACGAATGCCGCGCCGAGCCCGGCCACCACGCCGGCCACGACATTGGCCGCGGCGAAGAACCGGGCCCCGCCCTCGGCCAGCCGCAGCGTCTCGTAGGAGAACGTCGAATACGTCGTCAACGCCCCGCACAGCCCGGTCCCCAGCAGCAGCTGCACCTGCGAGGAAGCGGCCCCGGCGACCGCGGCGCCGGAGAGCAGGCCGAGTATCAGGCACCCGACGACGTTCACCGTGAAGGTGCCCCACGGAAAGACGGTGTCGTGCCGCTTCTGCACCGCCCGGTCGCTCAGATACCGCAGGGGAGCGCCGACCATCGCGCCGACGACCACGAGCAGCCAGTTCACGCCTGCTGCCCCCGGCCGACGTAGCGGATGACCTCACAGTCGTCGAGGATGACGAGCCCCTCCCTGACCAGCTCGTCCAGCTGCGGCAGGAAGTCCCGCACCCGCTCCTCGGTGTCCACGATGACGATCGCCACCGGCAGGTCCTCGCTCAGTGACAGCAGCCGCGAGGTGTGGAACAGGGAGGAGGCGCCGAAACCCTCCACCCCGCGGAACACCGAGGCGCCGATCAGCCCGGCCTTGTGCGCACGGTGCACGATCTCGCTGTACAGCGGTTTGTGATGCCAGACGTCGTTCTCCCCGATGAAGATCGTCACCCGCAGGGCGCTGCCCGTGAGCCGTGTCATCGCTGCCTCCGTGCCACCAGGCGGCGCGCCACCGTCGCCGCGAGCCATACCGCCGCCAGCGCCGCACAGAGCGTCGCGGCCAAGTACGCGAGCCCGGTCCGGGGATGACCAGCGTCGACCAGCCTCTGGATATCGACCGCATACGTCGAGAACGTCGTGAAACCGCCCAGCACCCCGGTCCCGAAAAACGGCCGCACCAGACGGTGCGCCGCCCACACATCGGTGATCAGCACCATGAACACGCCGATGACCGCGCAGCCGAGCGCATTGACCCACAGCGTCGTCCACGGAAAACCGCCCGCCGCAACCGGCCACAACTGCGACGCCCCGTACCGGGCCGACGCTCCGATCGCCCCGCCGAGCGCGACCACCGCCACAATCGGAACCTGCGCCCGCCAGGGCTGCTGCCGCTGAGCGGGCACGTGCAGATCGACGTCGGGATCCGTGGGCTCGACCGTCGCCTTGGGGTCGGGGGCTGTCATAAAGGTACGTCTCCCACTCGCCGTGGCCCGGGCATACGGGCACACACCATCGCAAGTAGGGACTGTTGGCGGCACCGATGCCGCGGTTCGGGTACGGCGAGCCCCACCGCCGCGCTGCGATCACACGTCACAACCGGCGTCCAGGGTAACGGCACGACAGGCGGCGCCACGGTAGGCGTCCATTACCCGGACACGGACCAACGAGCGTACAGGCGGCAACGGCGATATCGCTGACCAGGGCCAGGCGCCAGGCTGTCCATCTGGACCTGCGGCGAGCTCGGCGCCCGTCGGCCGGGCTGCGGTCGCCGGCTTCCAACAGGACGAGGTCGCCGGGCACCAGCGTCCGGGCAGGCACCACCTTCACCTGACTGTCGCGGCACACGCGGGCGGTGAGCCCCAGCATCTGGCGCAGGGCTTCCAAGCTGCGCTCGGCTCGGCGTTCTTGCAGGAAGCCGAGGGTGGCGTTGATGAACAGGACGAGGGTGATGACGATGGCGTCCTTGATGTCGCCGAGGATTCCGGCGCTGACGGCGGCGGCGAGCCAGGGTCGTGGGCAGGGACTTGCCGCCGCTCGATCTGCTCCCGCTCGGCTCGCAGCTCCAACTCCGCGACGAGGCACGGCGGGCTGTGGCGTATCGCCCGACGAGCCAGGAAAAAGGAGGACGTTGGCCAGGGCGTCCAGCACGATACGGCCCCGGGCGAAGCCTTCGCCGCCGAGGACCGGTCCCGCGACGGCCCCGGCCGGCAGACAGAGCAGGGAGACCACAGCGGGCACGGGGCTGCCAGGCGGGCGATCACAGGCTGGAAGATTGGGGTCGGCCATGCCCGATACATCGGTGTGCGCGCCGCCCGCCAACCACTCGCCACCCGTACACCGGGCCGCTCAAGCCCTTGTGTTCCTCCCACGGATGCCGCCGTGGCCGCTCGTGCGGACGGTCCTCGGGAGGTGAGGCTGCGGGCGGGGCGGGTCAGATGTTGGAACCTCAGCGAGGCGCACTGATCAAGTCCGGCACGCCCGCGTAGTCGGGCAGCTCGACGCCGTTGATCGCGCGCCCGACCAACTCGGTGAACCACTCGCCGGCGAAATCGGGGCCCGGCTCGGCGTCTGGCCCGGGGACGTCGCGGCTGCGGGCGTTCAACCGGCCGATCTCCTGGTTGGCCTCGACGAACGAGCGCATCCGCGCCTCGTAGCGGGTGAACCCGGCCTCGGGGTCCCACTCGGCGGCCGCCAGCTCTCCGGCCAGCAGATAGGCGCCGACCAGAGCCAGCCCGGTGCCCTGCCCGGACATCGGTGAGGAGCTGAACGCCGCGTCCCCGAGCAGCCCCACCCGTCCGCTGGACCATCGGTCCATCACCACCTGGGCGACCTGGGCGAGGTAGAAGTCCGGGGTGTCGTCCAGGTGCGCGAGGATGTCCGGCGCCAGCCAGCCCAGGCCCGCCAGCCGCTCACGCAGCAGACGCTTCTGGGCCGCGACGTCACGGTAATCGACGTCGAAGTCAGCTGAGGGGAGGTAGAACATGGCCATCGCCCGGGTGGCGTCCTGGATGGGTCGCAGGAGGGCAGAGCGCCCGGACTCCTGGTCCTGGTACTCGAGCAGCCAGCGGTCCAGCCCGAATTCGTTGGGCACGCTGTAGAAGGCCAGCACGTGCCCGAGGTGGCGGAGGAACCGCTCATGCGGCCCGAAGACCATCGCCCGCAGCTCCGAGTGGAGCCCGTCGGCCCCGACCACCAGGTCGAAGCGCCGCCGGTCGCCGTCCGCGAAGAACACGTCGACCCCGTCCGTGTCCTGTGCGAGTTCAGCGATTCGGTCGCCGAAGACGTACTCGACGCCGTCGCGGGTGTCGTCGTACAACACCTGGGACAGGTCCCCGCGCAGAATCTCGATGTCCGCGATGAACCCGTCGCCACCGTCATCGTCCGCGCGGAAGGTCTCCAGCACCTGCCCGGCCGCGTCCACGGTGTGCGCGCCGGCCGTGTCCGTGCATGCCGCGCGGACCGCCGCGTCCAGCCCCATGCGCCCGATGACCTCCTTGGCGACACCGCGCGCGTCCACCGCCTGCCCGCCGGGACGCAGTTCGTCAGCCCGCTCCACCACGGTCACCTCGGCCCCCCCGGCGGCGCAGCCAGTGGGCCAGCGCCGGTCCCGCGATGCTCGCCCCCGCCACCAACACCTTGGGACCTCTCACCCACATCCCCTGCTTGCCCGTCCGGACCGTGCGCTCCTGCTTGGGGTCGTCGACACCCATCACTGCCTCCGTACGCTGCTTCCCGCGCTGGAACCTTCTCAGCACAGCCCCACCGCTGTCGGTGGATCCAGGGCATGGACTGCGGGTCCGCACAAAACTCATCGGTACGGCCGTGTTCTCGTATAGCTACGGCGAACGGAGGTGTAGCCCTGCGTGAGCGCTGTTGAAGGTCGCTTCCCCGCGCTGGGCCTCTCGTTGAGCTGAACGAGTGACGTCGGCGGGAAGGGCGGAGCGGTGCGACAGGACTGGGAGCCGGAGGACCTGATCGAGGTCTGGACGCTACTCGAAGACGACATGAAGCGGGTGCGGAACAAGTCCGGGACGACCCGGCTCGGGTTCGCGCTGCTGCTGAAGTACTTTGAGGTGGAGGCCCGGTTCCCGGAGTCGGCCAAGGAGGTCCCGGCCGCTGCGGTGGAATATGTGGCCCAGCAGGTGTACACCACCGCCCTGCGGCTGGGCACCGCCGAGGCCGAGCAAGTCCTGCGCCGCTTCACCCGCGGCGGGCCGAAGCACCCGACCTACCAGGCCATCGAGGAACTCGGGCGGGCGGTGCGCACAGCGTTCGTCTGCGACTACCTGGCCGACGTCGAACTGCGCCAGGAGATCCACGAGGGCTTGCAGGTCGGGGAGAACTGGAACAGCGCGAACCAGGACCTCTCCTACGGCAAGGACGGCGATCTGGCCGGGTCGGACAAGGAATCCCAGGAGGCGTCGATGCTCGCCCTCCACCTGCTCCAGTCCGCCCTCGTGCACGTCAACACGTTGCTGATGCAGCAGGTCCTCGTCGATTCGAAGTGGGCCGACATGCTCACCGATGCCGATCGGCGGGCTCTGTCCCCGCTGTTCTGGACGCACGTGAACCCCTACGGCCGGTTCGAGCTGGACATGAACAGCCGCCTTCAGCTGGACCTGACCACCCCAGCCGCGACCGTGCCCACCCCGCGCCGCCCGCAGGACGAGGCGGCACCGACCGGGAGGTGATGCCCGGTTCTAGGCTCGGGCGGCCGGAGCGTTCCGCTCCAGTCCCGCACCCAGGGTGGCGGCGAAGTCCTCAGGTGTGGATCGGGAAGGACGCCTGGAACGCCAGACGTTCGTCGGCCTCGTCGCCGATGCGGGAGAGGATCTCGTCGAGCGCGAGGAACTCCTCCCACACCGGCCGGCCGGTGGCCTCGGCCAGCCTGGCCACGACGAGGTCCTCCAGGTCGGGAACGCGCTTGTTCTTCCAGATCTTGTCGGCGAGGCTCACAAGGAGATCCTCCAGAACGACGTCCGATCGCGTCCACGACGCGTGCGTCGCGGCGAAGCGGGCGAGCTCCGGGCTGATGCCGCGTTCGAGTAGCAGGGCCCGCCCGGTCTCCTCATGTGCCGACCCGGGCCCGGAGAGCTCGGCCAGATGCACCGTCTTGCCTATGTCGTGCGTCGCGGCCCCGAACAGCGCCGCCTCCCGGTCGATCGCCGCGGAGGGATAGCGCTCCTCTACCCAGCCGATCAGCTGATGCGCGACGTCGTGGACGGCGCGTAGGTGGGCCGCTAGCCGAGGCGGACCGCCCAGCGCGGACAGAAGCGCTGCGACATGATCTGGAAGCGGGAGCAGGGGAAGGTCGACGGTGCCGCCCACGGCTCTCAAGAAGACGGTGTCGGTTGTCACCGCGTCAGGGTACTGACCCAGGCCGTCGATTGTGTCCGATAGAGGAACCCTCAGCGAACAATGATGATCTTGCCTGGCGGGAGAGATCTACCTGTGCTGACGGCGTCTCATTTAGGGTGTCCGGTGATCTGTACGCTGAGCGGGGGTTTACCGTACGCTCCGGGGATGCTGGACGTCCCGGAGGACCGGATCTACCTGGACCACGGGCTGACCGGAACGAACCGCGACCGGCCCGGCCTGGCCCAGGCCCTCGCGGCGGTCCGCGCCGGCGACACCCTCGTCGTCCCCAAGCTCGACCGCCTTGCGCGCTCGGTACCCGACGCCCGCGACATCGGCGACTCCCTCACCGCCCGCGGCGTCAAGCTCTCGCTCGGCGGCACGCTCTACGACCCCGCCGACCCGATGGGCAAGATGTTCTTCAACATCCTGGCCACCTTCGCCGAGTTCGAGGTCGATCTCCTGCGCATGCGCACCCGTGAAGGCATGGCGGTGGCGCGGGCCAAGGGCAAGCTCAAGGGGAAGCAGCCCAAGCTCACCGCCCGCCAGCAGAGCCACCTGTTCCAGCAGCACCAGTCCGGCGAACACACTATCGCCGAGCTCTTTTCCGTCAGCCGCGCCACGGTCTACCGCGTCCTTGAACGCCACCAGAACGCAGCCACGCCGTCGACTCCCGGTGGGCAGTGACGTGCTGCCCTACGTCTATCAGGTCGCCCAGTACGACCCCGCAGACCGCGACCAGCACGGCCACTACGCCGGCGCTGAGGACACGACCAGCGACCACGGGCCGGTCGAAACCGCCTACCTTCAAGCCGTCGCCGCCTTCGCCGAAGACAGCGGCGTCGACCAGCTGGCCATCCGCGAGCCGCAGCTCGGAGGCTTCGCCCACTTCGGCCTGGAACCACCAGCCGACGGCTACGGCCTGGCCGGCCTCTTCCCCGCCGGCCCTGCCGAGTTCCACGACGGGGCACTGGTGCCGATCGGTGTCGGCTTGGAACTCGTCCGAGCGATGCTCCGCGACAACGGCGCCTGGTGCCGCCTGGAGGTCGAGGGAGAGTTCACGGTGCACGTCGGCTGGGACCAGTACCTCTACATCGGCAGCAACCTGCCCTGCGAAACCGCGCTGACCCGCACCCGAGCGCTCGGCCTGTTCACGCAACGCCTGGACACATCGCCGTACGACTTCGCCCCCGACGACCCCGCATACGTGCAGCGGCCAGCCGACGCCGACTTCTGGGCCCGCCTGCACTGGACCGTCAGTGCCCACCGCGCGGTGTTTCTGGAGGAGGTCTTCGCCGTCAACGCCTCCCAGTGGCACCGCCTGACCCGCGACAACATCGACACTGTGCGCTCCCAGCTGGCCCCACGCGCACAGCTGGCAATCTGGCCGGACCTGCTCACCGACGTCGACACGGCGGTGGCCGCCCTGCCCGACGAAGGTCTAGTGGAGATCATCTGGGAGAAGGAAGACGGGAAGATCACCAGCACGGTCGTGGACGAGACCCAGTTCGAGGAGGTGACCTCCCAGCTTGCCAGCGCGAGTGCTGCCGGCGTCGTATCCATGTACGCCGGTGAAGATCTCCCGCTGTTCACCGCTGTACTACCCGACAGCGACGGGGTCCTCCGCGCGCGCTGGCAGACCGAGCCGACACCCAGCGACCGGGACTGGGCGTTCCTGAAGACCCTGCGGCGCGGCCAGGTCGTCACCGGCACGGTGACGTCCATCGCCAGTTTCGGCGTCACCTTCGTGGACATCGGCGGCTTCACCGCGATGATCAACATTCCGGAGCTGTCCTGGCGTCCGATCAACCACCCGTCCGACGTCGTCAGCGTCGGCCAGGAGGTCACAGCTGAAGTTCTAGACGTCGACATGGTCTGGGAGCGAGTGCCGCTGTCGCTTCGAGCAGTGCAGGAAGACCCATGGCCGCAGGTAGCGCAGAGGATCGGCCAGGTGGTCACAGGGCCGGTCACCAAGATCGTGCCGTTCGGTGTCTTCGTCCGCATCGAAGACCGAGAGGACGGCTTTGAGGGGCTCGTGCACACCGACGAGCTGGATCAATCGCCGCAGGACGTCATCGAGGTCGGCGACGCTCTCACCGTGAAGATCATGGATGTCGACCTCGTACGCCGCCGCATTGCCCTGTCGCAGAGGCAGGCCGACCGGTGACGACGTGGATGCAGTGCTTCTGGGACGAGGAAGCCATCTGGTTCTACTTCGAGGTCGACGCCGGCGGCTGGGTGACCCGACAGGTCGAGCTCCAGGGTTCCGAGCTGACCCCGATCGCGGCTGCGTCCCTGGATGAATGGCAGCGTGCCCAGCAGGCAGGGGGTCTGGCCGAGTACGAAAGAATGTTCGGGGTTACCGCTGGGCTCCCGGTCTCACAGTAGGAGGGGCACCAACCCGATCAACTGACTGCGCAAGAATTCGAGGCGGTCTGGGATGCCGCCCGTCGTGCGATCACAGCCCGCTAACCCGGTTACCCATGGGCAAAACGCTGAGACCCTGACAGCAGCACGTCAGATCGACTACTGAAAGCTACTTGTCACTTCGTGGCAGCTTCGGGAGTACAGGGCCGTCATCCATGCAGCCGACTCCGGAAACTGACACCGGCCCTCTCGCCCGGTTCAGCCGCGAGCATCACCCTGCGCTACATGTCCGTTTGCCGTAGCTATACGAGAACAGGGCCGGTACGACCGAAAGCGCGTCCACTGCCAGGTGGGCGACTGGGCATGCCGACCTGGCCGACCGGCAGCCCGGCACCACGGTCGTCGCTCTGTCGCCACCGGGATGTGGGCACTGGCACGCCTGGTGCCCTGGCTGGAGCCGGTCGCACGGCTGATCGGGTCCGAGCCCCACCCGGACGGTTCCACTCCCTGCCAGAACGCACGTTGGGCCTGCGAAGGGGACAGTGACCCCGGGTCTCGCCCTCCGCCCATGGGGACGATCGTTCGGCTGAAGCACCATGGAGCATGCCGCCGAGATGCGACTGCCCTCCGCGCGCCACCTATAGCGGCCTCGTAAGAAGCCGCCCGTCGGTGGTTCCCCTTATGGCGGGCGGTCTCGTGTCGTAGGCGTCCAGAGATCAAGGTCGGTGGCGGCGACGTTGGCGTCCTGGGCCGCTGGACGACACCGGCCGTGGCCGGCGACGGGATTCGAACCCGCGTCACCCTCTTTACAGGAGAAGTAGCCGCAACCTTCGCACCTGAACGACGATCACTCTAGCCCTCCCACAGCCGCCAGGCATACGAATATCCCCCCTCCGTCGCCCGAGGCGACGGGGGCACACCCTCGCCAGGTGACGAGGCGCACGAGCGCGGCGAGCTTGTCCGGTGGGCTACCGATCGGCGCCGGCGTCAGGCCGTGCTTGGACGCAATCGCCAGTGATGACCCGGGCTATGTGGGGTTGCGCGGGGTTGCCGCGAGGGGGCCGTGCCAGTCGAGGCACAGGACCGTGGCGTCGTCTCGCGGCTGTCGGCCGCCGTAGGCTTCGGAGACCGCACCGACCAGCGTGCGCACGACCTCGCGGGGGTGTTCGGCTGCGGTGTCGTGGAGGAGGCCGCGCAGGTCGACGGTGCGCGCTTCGCGTTCCTGCATGCCGTCGGTGTGCAGGACGAGGCGGTCGCCGGGGCGCAGGTCGAGGTCCTGCACCTGATAGGCGCCCTGCCAGGAGACGCCGAAAGGCAGGTTCACCGTCAGGCGCAGTTCCTCGACCTTGCCCTCGCGCAGCCGCAGTGGCCAGGGATGGCCGGCGTTGACGAGCTGGGCGCCGCTGCCGTCCAGGGCGATGCGCACCAGTTGCCCTGTGGCGAAGGTGCGCCAGCCGTGCTCGACGAGGGCCTGGTGACTCTGGCTTGCTTGTTCGGCCAGGTCCTTGCCCGCGCGGCGGGCGCCGCGGGAGGCGTTGACCAGGAGGGTGGCAATCAGCGAGGCGTTCACGTCGTGGCCCATGGCGTCCGTGACGGACAGGTGCAGGGTGCCCTGGTCGAGGGAGTAGTCGTAGGTGTCGCCGGCGATGTCGGAGGCCGGGACCAGCGCGCCGGCGAGGTCGAACTCGGGCGCCTCACAGGAGGAGGCCGAGGGCAGCAGCTGGCGCTGGATCTCCGCGGCCAGGCTCACTGTGGTGGTGCGGTTGCCCCAGTGATAGAGGTCGGTGAAGCGGCGGTCGGTGACGATGATGTAGGCCAGCGCGTGTGCCGCCTCCTCGACCTGCTCCAGGACGTCCGGGGTGGCGTCGGTGAGGAACAGTTCCAGGACACCGATGGCGTCGCCGCGGTTGGTGACGGGGGCGAGCACCCGCTGCCCGGGATCCGGCCCGTCGTGCGCCGCCTGTACCAGCTTCTGGCTGCGCAGGACCTGGTCGTAGACGCTACTGCCGGCCAGGGAGACGGGTTCGGCCTGACGCTGCCGCGGTGTGGCGGTATTGTCGCTGACCCGCAGCAGTCGACGGCCGACGACGTCCACGAACAGGAACGACACGTATCGCGCACCGAACCGCTCGCGCAGGTTGCGCGCCACGACATCGAGCGATTCCACCGGTGCGGCGTCCTCCGCCGCCGCCAGCACATCCGACAGCCCGATCCGATCACGCAACACGTCCGCCTCCTTGGTTGTCACCCTTCTTCCCACCGAAGCGGCCGGCATGGCCGCTTTCCAGCTTTCAGCGGGTCTCCCGCTGGGCGGTGCCGGTGTCAGGTTCAGGCGCTCGCGTCGAGGATGAGAAGGAGGCCACGGTGCGCTGGGCCAGGGCGACGGCGGGAGTCGGTGAGGCCGGTGCGGTGGCCGGCTGCGTGGTCGGCGTCGGTACGCCGGGTTACCGTGCCGGCAATCCCGCTGCGGCAGGGCCACCCGACACGCGCCGGACACCAGCGCATCCGCAGCCGGCTCCGGCGTGGCTCAGCTGCCCGGGCCGGAGGGAACCATGGCCTGCATCGTCATCGGGTCCGTGGTCCTTGCCCTCACCTGCGTGCCACTGGGCCTGTACCGGCCGCCTGACCACACCGCCGCCGGTTCGCCGCTGTTCAGCGCCCTCCACCGCTTCGCGGCCCTCGCCTACGCCAGCCTGACGCCTGCCTCGGTATGGTCCTTCTTGTCGGCCGTCTGGTCATCCACTTTGACCCCACCAGCGCGATCCCCGGCGCGGCGACGAGCCTTGACGCTGTCGGTCCCGTCGCCGTTTGAGCGGTGGCGCCAGTTCGCTTTACAGGGGCCTGCGGCCGGTGAGCGCGCCACCTGGGTCGTCGGCCAGGGCGAGGCGGGCGGTGATGCGTTTGCCGACGGGCTCGCGTTGCGCTTCGAAGCCCTGGGCGACGGCCATGACGATCTCCAGGCCGTGCTGGCCGACCCGGCCGGCGTCCGCGGCCCGGGCGATGGGCAGGACCGGGTCGGAGTCCCACACCACGATCTCCACCAGGCCGCCGAGGATGCGCAGGTCCAGCAGGACGGGGCCCGGGGCGTACTTGCGGGCGTTGGTGACCAGTTCGCTGACCACCAGCTGGGTGAGGTCCATGGCGCGCTGCGAGACGGGCAGGCCATGCTCGGCCTGGACCTGGGCGAGGAATCCGGCTGCCAGGTGGCGGGCCTGGGCGATGTCCGCGCCGTCGCCCACCAGAGCAGCGCTGGTCTGTATGACCGGCCTGGCCGGCGTCGCGCCCTCGTCCTGCACTGGGTTCGGTTCCCTCACAGCTGTCATGTCACTCCCTCACCATTGAGCGTGCGCGTACCCGCACTGCCGGGGATCACGCCTTTCCCTTCTTGTTGGATCGGCCACACAACGCCGCTGCCCCTATCACGTCGGGCGGCACTGTGCGCGCGAGGCTGAGTGTGTAAGGATCATCTGCATGTCTGAGGGAGAAATGACGGACACCGAACACATCGCGCAGGCCGGTCACTTGTCGGTGGTGGCCACCGACGCCGACGGCATCCGCGTGCTGAGCCTGGCCGGAGAGATCGACCACCACACCGGCGACACCCTCCGCCAGGCCCTGGAGGCCTCCGGCACGGCCCACTCCCGCGTCGTGGTCGACATGCGCCAAGTCACCTTCATGGACTCCAGCGGCATCAACATCCTCATCACCGCCCACCACAGCCTCAACGAAGCCGGAGGCTGGCTGCGCCTGGCCGCTGTCGGCCCATCCGTGATGCGTACCCTGCAGATCATCGGCCTCGACGCCCTCATCGACTGCCGCGAAACCCTCCAGCAAGCCCTCGGCCACTGACCGCCCCCCGAACCGACCGCCCGCCGACTGGCCATGGCCTTGACTCAGTGGCGGGCAGCAGCGTGAAGAAGCCAGGACATGTATAGGCGGCGCGGTGCAGCAGCAGGGCGCGCGCTCCGCAGGCGGGCACGGCTACCACGCCACAGAAGACCAGTGGAGCCGGCTGCGGGGCATCCACAGCCGGCCTCTGCGCCGACCGTGACGGCCGCGGCGGTGGTAGAGCCGCCGAGCCGAGGCCGATGACCGTCGTACGTGTGCAGCAACGCCCACAGTCACTCGTCCCGTTCGCCATGCTGTCGTCACTCTTGCCGATGCGCAGTGAGGCCAGAGCCGACCGAGACGTTGCAGGGCTGGCCTACAGACAGAGACGGGCCTACAGGCAGAGATGCCCCTGCACGCGTCCCCAGCCCGGGATGGATGCCGGCGAGCAGATCCCGCAGCCGGTTGATCCGCGCGGTGATCTCCTTGGCCATCACGGTGCGGTGACTGACCAGAAGCCGCAGCTCGACGGTGGCTTCCTCGGGCAGGTCGACGACCCTCAAGTCGTCGCGGAGCATGACCTGTTCGGCGATGACCTTCGCATCACGAGGGTCGGACTTGTTCTCACCACCGCGGGTGCCGCGGCGGGCCCGGTTGACCGCCAGACCGGGCAGGTGGACACGGCGCAGACCAGCGGTCAGCAGCATGGCGGTGAGCAGTCCGGCCACGCCGCCCATGAGGTCCAGACCGACCGTGAGGTCCCCGTATCGGCCCTCGATGACGTGCAGTTCGCTGATGGCCTGCTCGATCGACTCGGGGTCATTGTCGACCCGGCGGCTGAGCAGCAGCCGAGTGCGGTCGTCGATGACCGTCAGCCAGTGGAACTCCTTGGCGATGTCGAATCCTGCGGTGGCGGCCATGACGCTCCCCTCGCCGTGCAACCTGCGGTGCGACCCCTTCCACCCGTCCTCGCCCTACCAAGCGATGGTCCGCAGAGGCTAATCAGCAGTCCAGAGGGTGCGGGACAGGGGGAACAGCAACCCGAGCCATCAACGGCAGCCAGCATGACAACCATCCCTGCCCCGCTCGCGCGACCCCATCGTCGCGAACGACCGGGCCGTGCGAAAGAAGGTAGGGCCGCATGAGGCCGACGAGGTCTTCCTGAGACTGGACCCTGGCCACAAACGTCCGATCCGCTCGCCAACATCCCCATCCTGCAGCCCTCTGAGGGTGCCTATGCTTCGGTGCCTTCATCGGCGAAGACGCTGCCCCTGGTGACCCGCGAACGCGCGGATTTTCGGGGACGGGCAATGACCGCTCGAGCAGCCAGGAATGAATGGCCTCCCTGCCCTGCTCCCGGCCTGGACTGCCAGTGGCCACGGCCTGTAACCGCGGTGGCCACGCCGACGGCCACCTCCGTCCGCCCCTCATGCAGTTCGCCGTGGTGCTCCGCTTGCCCACCGGCTCACGGTGGATGGCGAAGCTCTGACCGACGACCATGACGCTCTTGATCCCATGCTGTTCGTGGTTCGGCGCGTGGGAGGCGATGCCGCCCCAGCGCGCGTCACGAACCGGAGTCGCACCCTTCGCCCTTGAAGGCCACGCTCACGTCACAGCCCTGTGCGGCTTGCATCGAGAAAACCGATCGGTTTACATTTGGCGAAACCGATCGGTTTCCGATGTGGGGGGGCAATCATGACCGCATTGAAGGGGGCAAAGGTCTTCGTCACCGGCGGCAGCCGCGGCATCGGAACATCGCTGGTGGAGGAGCTCTACGCGCGCGGGGCCAGCAGGGCCTATGGCACGGCCCGCGACCCGCGCGCTGTGACGCATCCCCACGCCGTTGCGGTGGCGCTCGAGGTCACCGACCCAGGCTCGGTGTCGGTCGCCGCCGCACAGGCGCAAGACGTCACCGTATTGATCAACAACGCAGGTGCAGCCGTAGGAGCGTCCTTCCTCGACTCCCCCGTTGACGACGTAGTGGAGCTTCAGCCCCGCGGCATTGCGGTCACCGGACTGCACCTCGGCTACGTCGACACGGACCTGGCAGCCGATGTCGACGCGCCCAAGTCCGATCCTCGTGACGTCCCCGCACTCGCCCTCGACGGTGGCGAAGCGGGCGCCTACGAGGTGCTCGCCGCCGACATCTCGCGGCAGGTCAAGGCGGGCCTGGCCGACGACCTGGCCGGCCTGTACGCCCAGCTGTCGAAGTAACGCCTCTTCCACACACAAGGAGTCAGCGCGATGCCCGCCCAGGAGTCACGTCCCACGATCCACATTCCGGGGACCACGAGCCACACCATCGCCCCGCGCGCGGAACACAACCACGAGGGAACCCTGCGCTACCTCAAGGCGGGCACCGGCGCCCCGCTGGTCCTGCTGCACACCGTGCGTACCCAGGCCGAGCACTTCGGCCTCCTCATCCCGCTGCTCGCCGACCGGTACACCGTCTACGCCCTCGACCTGCCGGGCATGGGCTACTCCGAAATCGTGCCCGGGGCGTCGTACGACGAGCCGGCCATGCGGAGGGGCGTAGCGCGGCTCCTCATCGAACTCGACCTCCAAGACGTGACGTTGGTCGGTGAGTCGATGGGGGCCGTGCTCGCCCTGACCGCCGCGGCCGATCTGCCCGAGCGAGTCCGGCGTGTCGTCGCGGTCAACGCCTATGACTTCCGCGGCGGGATCGCCCGCTCCAGCCTCCTCGCCCGGGTCGTGGTCAGCGGTGTCCTCATCCCCGGACTGGGCCCGGCGATCGCCGGGGTGGAGCCCAAGCCCGCTCTGCGCAGAATCCTCCAAGGGGGCCTCGGCGACAAGAGCGCCCTACGGACGGACTACGTGGACGAACTGCTCCAGGTGGGCAAGCGTCCCGGGTACACCGCGGTCGCCCGGGGCGTGTACCAGAATCTGCCCAGTCTCATCGCTGCCCGCTCGCGCTATTCCGGAGTCGAGGCCCCCGTCCACCTCGTCTACGGCGAGAAGGACTGGTCTCGCCCCTCCGACCGCGAGGCCAACAAGCTGCTGCTGCCCACGGCCGACTTCACGCAGGTGCCGAAAGCCGGTCACTTCATCGCCTTGGAACGCCCCGACGTACTGGCCGGCTTGCTCAACGCGGTGACCTGACCACGCCGGCTCTTTCTGGGGTCACCCTCGTTCGGATATACGGCGTAACGAGGTCCGCTAGTTCAGAGAGGTCACCTGACCGAAGCTGATCGCACCTGGCAGATGGTTCGGGGCATGAAAGGCCTCCGCGACAGCCACGAGCTCTGTCACCCTACGAAAGCTGGAAGCCGGAAGCACCGCGAGACCGCGCGTCAGACCTGAGCTGCACGGCTCCGGGCCGCGTCGGGACCATGCTCAAGCACCGACTCGCGTCATCGCGGGCCCGTGATCCTGACCACCAACGTGTCAGATGCCGCTCGCGGTCCCGCAGCCGGTCGACCTTCGGCATGGGCAGTTTGGCCATGCCTCGATCTTCCCCCGTGCCGATGTTGCCGATTCCCGCACCTACACGGGGGCAGCGCATAGGGCTCAGAAGTCAGAGATGACGTTGGTCAGGACGCAGTGGAGGCGTCTTGACCGTAGGCGATGGTGTAGACGCGGACGGGGGGCTGGCTGGGGTCGGTCAGACGTGGGGTGAGTTGTTCGAGGCCGTGTCCGGGGGTGCGGGTTTGCTCGCAGCCGTCAGTCAGATGACGACGGCGTTGATGGCGTCGGTGTCATAGTGGTGGCGCAGGGCGTCGACGGCATCGTCAATGGTGGCGTACAGGGTGGTCTCCGCGTCCTTGTCCCGGTGGTCGCATGCCAGCTGCGAGACGCTACGCGTTGTCTGCCGCTCATCGACCGCACTGGCCTGCTCCGGCTGAGATGGGGAGGTCGGCCCACCGGGTGACACGGGCGGCCCGGGAGAAGATGCCGTGCTGAAGGGCAAGAGCCCCCACGATGCCACCTCCACGGCCGCACTCCCCCAGATCAGACGGGGCATCGGCGAGAGGTGAACGGACAGTCATAGCGGGACCGCCGTCGGTGACCTCCACACGCAAGGCCTTCTGCCCCCTGCGGGTGATCGGCAGTGACAGCCGCAGCACGGCCGGGGGGAGGGCGTGAGCGATGGCGTTCGTGACCATCTCGGATATCACCAGGATTGTGTCGTCTGTCGTGGTCGCCGGTATGGCCCAGCTTCCAAGCACGGCGCGCGCACGATGGCGCATGGTGCGCACGGCCTCCGGGATATGCGGCAGCGGGCAGGTGTATTCGGCTTCACCGGCAGGCGCGGCGCCGGCCGGAGGTAGGCACGGATCGCGGCTCGTCATTTGCGACGTCATGACGGTCAGGGCTATTCGACGTTGGCGAGGACGTCGGTCAGCGTGGCGACCGCGTCGTGGGCCTCAGGACCGGTGGCCCGCACGGTCACCGTGCTTCCGGCCGTGACTCCCAGGCCCATGACGCCGAGAACTGTGGCGGGATTGATCGTCTTGCCCTTGGAGCCCAGCTCGATGGTGCTGGAGAACTGACCCGCTGCGCGGGCGGGCCGGCCTGCGTGGCGCGCGTGGAGATCGGCGGAAAGGACAACGGCTGCTTCGTGACCGGCGGGGGCGGGGGAAGCGTCAGAGCTTGCGGACATGGCGGGCCTCTTCAACGGAGTTGACGACGGTGTGCAGGTCGGCAGCGGACACGACGACCACCGCGGCGACTGCGCCCTCGATGGAGGAAGCGTCGACGATGACGGCGTCCAGGAGGGGTGATCGCGTCCAGAACGGTGCGGATGGTCAGAACGGAACTGCCGAGGTCGAGAAGATTCACAACGCCGGCTCCCCCGGTCAGCGTCATTGAGCGCGTTGAGCATGCGGTCGTAGCTGGTGCCGATCCGGCCGTCGTCCGTTCCGGCCGCGGTGACGAGGGGAACGGCGTCGGAACCGATCTGCCCCACCAGCAGACGCAGACCTGCAGCAAGCTCGGCGCTGTGCGACACGAGTACGATGCCGACGGGTGTGCTCATGAACAGTCACATTAAATCTCAGAACACTGTTCAGCAATACTGAATCGGAGATCTCAATGGTCCAGTCTGTGCATCGAGCAGTGCAGATCTTGCGGGAACTCGCTTCCGGCGGTCCCCGGCTGGGTGTCACCGAGCTGGCCGACCGACTGGGCGTTGCGAAGCCCACCGTGCACGCGCTGCTGCGCACGCTGGAGATCGAGGGCCTGGTCGGACAGGACAGGGACAGCTCGAAGTACCAGTTGGGGCCGAACCTCGTACAGCTGGGCAACGCCTATCTGGACACACACGAGCTGCGGACGCGGTCGTTGACCTGGGCGGACGCTCTGGCCAACCGCACCAAGGAAGCCGTGTGGGTGGGCGTCCTCACGGGCGACCACGTACTGATCGTCCACCATGCTTTTCGCCCCGAGGGCGCGGTGCAGATTCTCGAGGTGGGCGCGAGCATCCCGTGGAACACATGCGCGCTGGGTAAGGCCATCGTGGCCTCATCGTCGGCCGATGCGCGCGAACGCCTGCTCGACGGGGAGCTGGCAGTCCTCACCAGCGCCAGCATGACCGACCGGAACGCGCTGGCAGGCCATCTAGGAGAGGTCCTGAAGGCCGGCTATGCGCTCGAGGACCAGGAGGCGGCCATCGGGGACGCGGGCATCGCCTCGCCCGTCTTCGACCGCTCCGGCGAGGTGGCGGGCGCCATCGGCATCGTCGGACCGGTGGAGCGCATGCTGGGCGAATCGACGCGCGAGGAACTCGCCGTGGCCGTCCGGGAAACCGCCCGCAATCTCTCCCGCGACCTCGGAGCTCCGCGCCGGGCCGCCTACGCCTCGGGTACCTAGACGCACAGCCCCGCACCGCGGCTGCTGACTCTCTTGACAGGCGGGAGACGTGGGCCTAGCTTCCGGAACGATGTTCATCAATGATGAACCATGCCGAGAAAGTGGACCGTCCGGTTTCCACAAGGCGGCCGGATTCTGCCCGAACAGCAGGACCCGGCGGCTCCTCTCCCGTGCACAACCCGCATCCTGCGGAGGTGAAGCGTCTGTGCCAGCCCGTACCGGACGCCGTCATGGGGAAGAGAACTCCCGCCCACCAGGGCTCCACGCCGAGGGTGTTGGGGATGGCCGTGCAGGCGCTCGTCGTCGCGTCCGTCCCCGCGGCGGTGACCACCTTCGCCGGCGCTCCGCTCGCCCTGGCGCAATCGGGAACGCTGAGAGAGAGGCCCCCCGCCCGCAGGCGGGTGGGCGCTTCCGTGCTCCGTCCGAGCACGGCGGGTGCCTTCACCACGGTGTGCAGGGCGGATGCCGACATGCTGTCCCTGTGGAACGTGCCCGTGATGAACAGCCCCGCCCTGCGACGGGACGCCTGAACCGGGCCGGGGGCGGGGCCGTGCAGGAGGCGGGGCCGTGCAGGAGGCGCGGCCGCCGCAGGAGGCCGTGTGAACTGCACCCTGCCCCCAGCTCTACCAACCACCGACCCCGTTGCACCGATCATCGAACGGAGACCCCATGGACATCGACCTCGCCCGTGCCTGGGTGCAGGCCATCACCGTCGCCGTGGGCCAGCACAAGGACTACCTCACCCAACTGGACTCGGCGATCGGTGACGCGGACCACGGGACCAACCTGGACCGCGGATTCACCGCTGCTGCCGCTGCCGTTTCGGACCTGAGCCCCGAGACGGTCGGAGCCGTCTTCACCAATACCGGCACCACCCTCATCTCCACCATCGGAGGTGCCTCGGGGCCGCTGTACGGGGGCGCGTTCCGCGCACTGGGCAAAGCCCTGGACTTTCCTGCCGCCGAACCGCTGGCGTTCGCCGAGGCACTCGCCGCCGGTCTGGACAGCATCCAGAAGCTGGGCACGGCCGTTCCCGGCGACAAGACGATGATCGACGCGTATGCACCCGCCGTGGCCGCCTTCAAGGAGCAGGCCCGTCAGGGGGCCGGCTTCGCCGCCGCGGCAGCGGCTGCCGCCGACGCCGCCGAGGAGGGCATGCGCGCTACCACGCCCCTGCAGGCACGCAAGGGCCGCGCCTCCTACCTCGGGGCGCGCAGCGTCGGCCACCAGGACCCGGGGGCCACGTCGACGGCCCTGATCTTCCGTGCCCTCGCCGACACAGCGGCCCGTGCGTGACAGGCCGCTCCACCCGCACCAGGCAGCAACCGGCTCGCGGCGCCGGCCCGGGATGACCCGCTCTGCTCGCGGGCTGCGGCCCACTGTCTCCCATCTCGCCCAGTGGCTTCAGGGCCGTCCCCACGTCACGGAGATCGTGACGGCAGCAAGTGGGGCTACACCTTCGCCGCCGACTGGAAACACCGCGCGTGGGGACAACGGGGCCCCGACTGGCTGTCCGGGCCTGCGGCGCGCACGGCGGCCTGCGCCGGGGCGGAGCTCCGGGCCGGCGCAGGCGGCAGGCGTCACGGCAGCGACGGCATGCATGCTTGCCGCGCGAGCTGCCAGACCTCTTCGGGACTGTCCCGGGTAAGGGCGCTGGCGGCCAGCGAGGAGCAGGTGTCGGAGCGCAGGCGGCGGATGCGGGCGCGGACTTCGTCGAGCGCGGAGGGGGCTGCGGAGAGGACGTCGACGCCGAGGCCGATGAGCAGAGGGGTGACGAGGGGGTGGGCGGCGGCGTCGCCGCAGACGGAGACCTGACGGCCGTGGCGGTGTGCGGCGGTGACGACCTGGTCGATTGCCTTCAGGACGGCCGGGTGCGCGGCCATCGCCGGGGTGGCGGTGGGGTCGCGGCGGTCGATTCCCAGGATCTGACTGGTGAGGTCGTTGCTGCCGATCGAGAAGAAGGCCGCCTCGCGGGCAAGTTCATCAGCTGCGGCGACGGCTTCGGGCAGCTCGACCATGATGCCCAGCGGGGGTGCGCTGACGCCGAGTTCGGTGGCCGCAGAATCGAGAAGGGCTCGGCAGGCGCGCAGTTCATCGACGCTCGCGACCATAGGGATCATGATGCGCAGGTCAGTGTCGGCTCCGGCGTTGAGCAGACTGCGGAACTGGTCGGCGAAGGCGTCCGGTTGGGCGAGCATCAGAGGCAGGCCGCGGCCGAGCCGCTCGCCATCAAGACCCATGGCGAGGAACGGCGGGAGCTTGTCATCGGCGAAGTCGAGGGTCCGGGCGGTGACGGTCTGCCCGGCGAGGGCACGCAGCACCGGGACGAGGGCGGCCGCGTGCTGGTTGCGGGTGGGCCAGGCGGCATGGTTGAGGAAGGGCAGCTCGGTGCGCAGCAGCCCGACCCCGTCGGCGCCCGCGGTCAGGACGGTCCGGGCCTCGGCCTGCGTGGCCACGTTGGCCCGCAGAACGATGTCGTGCTCGTCCAGGGTCCGGGCCGGCAGGTGGCGCTCTTGTGCGAGCGCCTGCCTGCGGATCCGGGCCGCGTCGATGGTCTGCAGAGCGGTGGCGCGTTCGTCGTTGCCGGGATGGACGACGGCGCTGGCGCGTTCGGTGTCGAGGAGGACTTCCTGCCCGTCGGGCAGCCGCAGCAGTTGCGGGTCGACGCCGAGCAGCAGAGGGATGCCCTGGGAGCGGGCGACGATCGCAGCGTGGGAGTTCGGGCCGCCGGTGACTGAGATGGCACCGGTCACGGTCTGGCCCGGTTCCAGCAGGTCCGCGGCGCCGATCTCGTGGGCCACCAGGATCAGGGGCTGGTCGGGTGCGGGGCCGCTCTCGCCGTGCAGGTGGGCCAGGACGCGGCGGCCGACCTGGCGTACGTCGGCCGCGCGGTCGGCGAGGGTCGGGTCGTCCAGGGCGGCGATGACTGAGGCGTAGGCGTCGATGGCCTGCCGCACGGCGACGGCCACCGGCCGGCCTTCGCCTGCTCGTTCGACGGCCTGGTTGCGCAGGTCCGCATCCTGCGCGATGTAGCCGTTGACCTCCATGATGTCGGCCTGTTCGTCCTTGCCCTGTTCGCGCAGCGAGGCGGACAGTTCGAGCAGCCGGGCGGCAACGGTGTCGAACGCGTCGGTGATCTGCTGCGCGCCGTCACCCTGGGTGCGCTGGGGCAGCGAACTGCGGGTGGCGGGGCGGTCGGTGCGGCGCAACAAGCCCAGCGCGGTGCCGGCGGCGGCGGTGTGCCCTTCGTAGGTGAGGCGGTCGGTCATCGGGCCACCGCCGTCTCGGCCAGGGCACGGAAGATCAGGGCGGTGGAGGCGGCACCGGGGTCCGGGTGGCCGATGCTGCGGGCGCCGAGATAGGAGGCGCGTCCCTTGCGGGCCTGCAGCGGGGTGGTGGCACGCATCCCCTCCTCGGCGGCGTTGGCTGCGGCCAGCGCGGCCGCGGCGAGGTCGGCTCCGGCGTCGGCCTGCTGCTGGAAGGCGGCCAACGCGGGCCCGTAGGCGTCGATCATGGTCTTGTCGCCCGGTGCGGCGGCGCCGAGTTTCTGGATGCTGTCCAGGCCTGCGGCGAGTGCGGCGGCGAACTCCTGGGATGTGGCCTTGGGGGCATCCAGCGTCTTGCCGATGGCGCGGAAGGCGCCCCCGTACAGCGGGCCGGAGGCGCCGCCGACGCTGGAGATGAGGGTGGTGCCGCTCTTGACCAGCAAGGCACCGACGGTGTCCGCCTCGACACCGTCCAGGGCGGTGGAAACGGCGGAGAAGCCGCGGTGCATGTTGACGCCGTGGTCGGCGTCTCCGATGGCCGAGTCGAGCTGGGTGAGGTGGTCCTTGTGCTGGTCCACGGCGGCGGCGATGGCCTGCACCCACGCGCGGGCGAGGTCGATGTCCACGGAAATGCTCCGTTCAAAGCGTGCGTAGCGGCATTTTTTGTGCAAGGGGGTGAGCCGGGGGCCGGCCGCTGGATGCGGCAAGGGGTGCGGTTCGGTCAGAGCTGGCTGCGGGGAGGCTCTGACCCGGGCCCTTGCGGATCGGGCGGCCCGCCCCCGGCTCGGTCAGGCGCCCCAGCGCAGGGCGGGGGTGTTCACGGGTGCGTCCCACAGGGTCAGCATCTCGGCATCGGCCTTGCACACCGTGATGGAGACGCCCGCCATGTCCAGGCTGGTGACGTAGTTGCCGACCAGGCTGCGGGCGATGGTGACGTTCTTCGCGGCGAGCACCTGTGCCACCTCGTTGAACACCACATACAGCTCGATGAGCGGGGTGCCGCCCAGGCCGTTGACCATGACGATGGTGTCGTCGCCGGCGGCCAGCGGCTGGTCGTCGAGGATCGCGTCCAGGGCCGTGGCCACGATCTCCTTGGCGGGTCGCAGCTTCTCCCGACGGCGGCCGGGCTCGCCGTGGATGCCGACGCCAACCTCCATCTCGTCCTCGGGCAGGTCGAAGCCGGGCTTGCCGGAGGCGGGCGTGGTACATGCGGTCAGCGCCACGGCGAAGGATCGGGAGGAGGCGTTGACCCGCTTGCCCATCTCGGCTACGGCGGCGAGGTCGGCGCCCTGCTCGGCGAGGGCCCCGGCGATCTTCTCGACGAAGACGGTGGCTCCGGTGCCGCGGCGGCCGGCGGTGTAGGTGGAGTCCTGGACGGCGACGTCGTCGTCGACCAGGACGGTCTCCACGCTGAGGCCTTCCTCGGCGGCGAGTTCGGCGGCCATCTGGAAGTTGAGGACGTCACCGGTGTAGTTCTTCACGATGAACACCACGCCCGCGCCGCCGTCGACGGCCTGGGCTGCGGTGAGCATCTGGCCGGGGACGGGCGAGGTGAACACCTCGCCGGGGCAGGCCGCGTCCAGCATGCCCGTTCCCACGAAGCCGCCGTGCAGGGGTTCGTGCCCGGAACCACCTCCTGACAGCAGGGCCACCTTGCCCGTCCGGGTGCCGCCCGCGCGGGTGATCACCTTGTTGTCCGTGTCGACGTTCAGTGCCGGGTGGGCGGCGGCGATACCGGACAGAGTGTCGGCGAGGACTGCTTCGGGAGCGTTGATGAGCTTCTTCATGACAGGGCTCCTTCGGCCGTGGCGGGCTGGGCCACCGGGACCTCGGCGGGGGTAGCGGCGACTGCCTTGCGGCTGGTGTTGAGGGTGACGTAGAGGAAGCCGGCAGCGAGGGCGCCGATGACCTCGGCGGCCAGGTAGACCGGCAGCTGGCCCCAGTGGACTGTGCCTCCGAACAGCTCTCCCGTGGTCATGGGGCCGAGTGTCCTGGCGGGGTTGATGGACGCCGCGGTGGCCGGCGCCACCGGGATGATGATCGCGAAGACGCCGAGGCCGATGGCAAGGCCCGCGAAACCGCCGGGGGCGCGCCGGTCGATCGCGCCGAACACGATGAACGCGAGGAGGAACGTGCCGATCGCTTCGGCGAAGAAGGCCTGCCCGGCGCCGACACCGGTGCCGTAGGCGGCGATACCGAGGCCGACGTCGACCGCCTTCTTCCCCAGCACCCCGACGATGGCGAGCGCGCCCAGCACCGCTCCGGCCACCTGGGCCGCGATGTAGCCGGGGACGTCCCGCCAAGGCATCTTCTTCGTGGCGGCGAGGGCCAGCGTGATGGCCGGGTTGATCTGGCAGCCGGAGATATGGCCGATCGAGTAGACCATCGCGATGACTGCGGTGGCGAACGCGAGCGAGATCATTCCCAGCTGCGCCATGGTGAACGGGGCGTCGCCGCCGACGATGAGCGTTGCGGGGACCGATCCGACGCCGATGAACACCAGCACGGCGGTGCCCAGCATCTCGGCGAGAAGTTTCTGACGGTAGGTGTTGTCTTCCATAGTTGGGCGCCCATGCCGCATTGCATGGGGCGCTCACCTCCTCCGCATGAGCGGGCTGTGAGGGGAGGGGGCCGCCAGGTGGTCAGGGTCGGGCAACCTGGCGGCCGGCTCATTGGAAACCGGAAGCCAGTGGCCTCCGGGGAAACTGTTCATCATGAATGAACGGTGTTCCGGAAAATTAAGGCTGCGTTTCGCGCCTGTCAAGGGGTTCCGCAACCCGCTCCCAACGGCGGACGGCTCGAGGCTGCTCCGGCATCGGCATCACGGGCGGGGGGCGTGGCGGCGGTCGCCGCCTTCATGCGGACGGGAACCGAGTCGGCGGATGGAGCGACCTGCCAAGCAGCCTTCCTGCTCGCGATGCGGATCGCGGGCGGCCCCCGGCGCGGTCGTCGTGGGCTGCGGATATCCCGGGTTCGACCGGCAGGTGCTCGGCGGGGTCAGTGGTCGCGATGGCGCCAGTCGCCTCGCCGGGCGATCACGGCAGGTGAAGTGATCCGCACCGCCGGGTCACGGCGGGCAGGCAAGGGCCGGAAACTTTCCCTTGTTCCGTATTGCTGAACAGCGTTCTGACATTTAACGTAGCCGTTCATGAACACACCTGTTGGCATCGTCCTTGTGTCCCACAGCGCCGAGCTCGCCTCGGGCCTTCGCCTGCTGGTGGAGCAGATCGGCTCGAAGGACGTCCCCCTCGCCACCGCCGGAGGAACCGACGACGGCCGGATCGGCACCAGCTACGACCTGGTTCTCAACGCGATCAAGGAGGCCGACCGCGGGGGCGGCGTCGTCGTCCTTCCCGACCTCGGCAGCTCCGTCCTGACCGCCCGCACCGTCCTGGAAGACCACCCTCGTCCAGACGTCACCCTCGTCGATGCGCCCTTCGTCGAAGGAGCCGTCGCCGCCGTCGTCACCGCCGCATCCGGCGCCGACCTCAAGACCGTCGCCGACGCCGCCAAGGAGGCCCGCAATGTCCACAAGCTCTGACTCCACCGCCACGACCACGGCCAGCGCCGAAACGTCCCTCGTCCTGCCCGCCAACCTGCACGCCCGCCCAGCAGGCCAGCTCGCGCGCGCCGCGACCGGCTTCACCAGCACCGTGCAACTCGAATACGCCGGCCGGACCGTCAACCCGACAGGCGTCCTGGCCGTCATGGGCCTGGGCGCCACCGCCGGAAGCACCATGACCGTGCGCGCCAAAGGTCCCGACGCCGAACAGGCCGTCGCGGCACTGGCCGACGTCCTCGCCACGGCCAAATGACCTCCGCCACCCCCAACGCATCGCCGCTTGCGGCGGTGCCCTCAGCCCACTGGATGCACCATTGAGGGGTGGGACCACCGAAAACCGACAAGCCGCGAGCGCCTGGCGGCCAGACGGAAGGTTTTCGGTTCGACATCACCGATGCCGCAGTCGTGGTGTTTCAACTCGCACCGCCTTGTGCAGCAGGCCGGAGCCGGCCACGCGCGGGCTCGCGGACTGTTCACCCGGTCATCCCTTCAGGCTGGCTGCCGTGGACCCGCAACTCAAGCTCGTCAATGACCAACCCCGCCCTGGAACGCAGGGAGGGTATCCCCGCACCGCTGCGGTGGGCCGCGGGGCCAGGCATGAGGTGTCGGGACCGCCAAGTCCTGTCAGCGACCCCATCGGTGGCCGGGTCAAGAAGACAGGCGGGGCGGCCGTCAGGGCCGTACGGCCCTCGCGGGACCGGTGCTGAAGTGATGTAGTGAAGACGACGGGGAGGGCCCCGCAGAAAGACGCGGAGAAGCAGTGGGGGGCTGCGCACCGCGCAATCAGGAACCGCGAGAAGCGGTTGGGGCCCTCCCCGTCGAATACGTCGGCGGCCGGATGTGCACCGAGGTCATGTGGTCAGGCGTGCGGCGAGCAGGGCCACGTCATCGTCGAAGGCGTCCTGGCCGTGGCCGAGGAGAGCGTCGCACAACCGTGGCAGCGGCTCTGTGGCGTGGCGGGCGGCAATGTCGGCGGCCCGGCGCATGCCGTCGTCCAGCGCGTGCGCGCGGTCCTCGACCAGGCCGTCGGAGTGCAGAAGGACGGTGGCGCCCGCCGGAAGGGCCTCCTCGTGGTCGGGCCGGGGCAGCTCGGGGTCGACGCCGAGCGGCGGGCCGGTGTCGGCGTGCAAGTAACGGGACCGGTGGTCGGGGGTGACCAGGAGCGGGGGCAGGTGACCGGCGCTGGCCCAGCGCAGCAGTCTGCCGCCCTGGGGCAGGGGTTCCAGGCGGGCAACGATGACGGTGGTCATGGGTCCGGCGTGCAGTTCGTGGAAGACATCGTCCAGTCGGTGCAGGATGCGGCTGGGGGTTTCTTGTTCGTCGAAGGCGATGACGCGCAGGATGTTGCTGATCTGGTAGGCCAGGAGCACCGGAGCACGGCAATGGTGGCGGCGAGAAACAAGTCCCTGTGAGCTCGTCCTCGATCGCATGGCGAGGTCTACCGTCAATGCAAGATTCACGAACCTGGCCACCCAATGAGGAGTAGCAATCCCCCCTCCCTGGGTAAAGTAGAGGCAAAGCGGTTTCAAATTCGCTGGATCGGCAGGGCCTTCGCACGCATAGGTATCGCGGCTTGGCCCAAGTCACGGTCCACTGATGGGAGTCCGGCTCGTCCGTACCCGCACCGTTCACATGAGGCACACAATGGATCTATGGCTGATCTGGTTGATCATCGCGGCCGTGTTGGCTGTGGCGGAGATCTTCACTCTGACTGCCGCGCTCGGCATGCTGAGTGTGGCCGCAGTGGTCACGGCAGGGTCCGCCGCGGTCGGGCTGCCGGCGCCCTTCCAGTTCTTGGTCTTCGCCGCCGTCGCTACCATCGCCGTGCTCTTCGTGCGCCCCCTTGCGCTGCGCCACGGGCTCCAGCCCCAAGCGGCACGTTTTGGTGTGGACGCATTGGTCGGCAAGGCTGCCTACGTCGTCTCGGACGTGACGGGCCTGGGCGGACGGGTCCGCATCGACGGTGACGAATGGACGGCCCGCGCCTACGACGAGACCCTCGTGATCCCTGCTGGAAAGACCGTCGACGTCATAGAGATCAGCGGCGCCACCGCGATCGTCTACCCCCGGGACTGAAACCATGGAAACCACGGCGTTCTTGATTGTCGGCCTGATAGTCGCACTGTTCGCGGTGTTCACCGTGGTACGGGCGGTCCGTATCGTCCCTCAGGCGCGTGCTCGCAATGTCGAGCGACTCGGCCGCTACCATCGAACCCTGACTCCTGGCCTGAGCCTCGTCATCCCGTACATCGACCGCGTCCATCCGCTGATCGACCTGCGGGAACAGGTCGTTTCCTTCAAGCCGCAGCCGGTCATCACCGAGGACAATCTGGTCGTGGAGATCGACACTGTCCTGTATTTCCAGGTCACCGATCCGCGAGCGGCTTTCTACGAGATCGCCAGTTTCCTCCAGGCGGTCGAGCAGCTCACCGTCACGACCCTGCGCAATGTCGTGGGATCCATGGACCTGGAAAAGACACTCACCTCGCGGGACACGATCAACAGCCAGCTGCGTGGGGTCCTGGACGAAGCCACCGGCAAGTGGGGGCTGAGGGTCAACCGCGTGGAGATCAAGGCCATCGATCCGCCGAAGACCATCAAGGACGCGATGGAGAAGCAGATGCGGGCCGAACGGGACAAACGGGCCGCGATCCTCAACGCCGAGGGGCAACGCCAGTCACAGATCCTCACCGCCGAAGGCGACAAGCAGGCCGCCGTCCTCCGTGCGGAGGGCAACCGTACCGCCGCCATCCTCCAGGCCGAGGGCCAGTCCCGCGCCATCGACGAGGTGTTCCAGGCCGTCCACCGCAACGATCCCGACCCCAAGCTGCTCGCCTGGCAGTACCTCCAGACGCTGCCTCAACTCGCGCAGGGCCCGGGCAGCACCTTCTGGGTGATCCCCAGCGAGGTCACGTCGGCTCTGCAGGGTGTATCCCGCGCGTTCACCGAGGCATTGCCGCAATCGCCGGCCACCCGCGAGAAGCCCGCCGCCGACACGGCCGCCGGAGCGGCCAGCGACACGGCCCAGGCCGCGGAAGCCGCAGCCGCCGCCCTGGCCGACGCAGCAAAGGCCGACCGTGCCACCCCCGACCTGGCCACCATGCCGCCACCGCACACTCCGCACCACCCGTGATCGCCGCACCCGGCCTCCGGACGATCCCTCATTCCTTGCTTTTTTGAGTGAGTTGACCAAAAACATGGCAAGACGAGCGTCGTGCGTGAGGGCGGAGACGACCGAGGCCCCGAGTGCGCAGGTGACTGCTCCTGGGCTTGGTCCGGTCAGGTAGGTCGGATCGCGCCCATCTCCTGGGCGAAGGATGGTGGGGCGCTGTCGAAACCGCGGATCATCTCGTGCACCTCTCATCTTCCGGAGGTGTCGACCTTCCTGAGGCCCTTGCCGGCACCGCTCACCAGGCATCGCCTCCCTGTATCGATTCACGGCGGGACTTTGCCTGGTCCGCTAATCGTCAGGTATGGCCTGTGCCCAGCCGCTTGATGCTAGAAGTCGAACCAGACCGCGGCCGACAGCGCCGTGATCGCGCCGGCGATCCGGTTGCCGATGACCGCGACCGCGACGACCACCACGACCAGGATCAGAGGGGCGTTGGTGTTCGACAGATGCGCCTCATGCGGCGCCTCGTGTGCTCCGGTGCCTGCGGTTGGACCCATCCGCGAAGTGAGCCACATCCACCCTGGTTCGTTCCGCCTCCGCCTTGTCAGCGTGTCGTCCACAGGGCGCCGACTGGTGCGACGGCCACCCCTTGTCGTGTCTCTCGCCAAGCCGCCCATGGCATACTCGGCCCGTCGGCGACGGCGCGAACGGTCAAGCTACATGTCCCCCGACGCGCGATTTACGCGAACCGCCTCCTTGCCGAATTCAGGCGCTGGACATCGAGGCAGTGACGACGTCGACGCCCAGCGCAGGCGGGTTCTCTGCGTCCGGACCGACTGCCGCGTCGATCATCCGCTAAATCCTTGATCGCCCCGCTGGCGACCGTGGCGTAACCCTACGCCGCTCAACGGGAGCGTCTCAGAACCTCTTGGGGAACTTCACGGCCAGGGCGAGGTATCCAACCAGGCAAATTGCGACGATCAGTCCCACGATGTGTGCCACCATCACCGATATCCAGCTTCTCGGGCTCCCGGGCGGGCCCTGTATCGTGCCGCTCAGTCTGTTTCCTCCATCGAAGCACTCACCCTGGCTTCTCGGTACTGCTTTGACGCATCAATGAGTCGCCGGGTGGTACTGGCGGACACGGGGATACCACATCGCATCAGCAGTCGGAGGAGACGTCCGACGCCCTGCCAACGACGGCTGCCGATCTGCCCACAACGAGCTCACCTTCTTCGGCTTCACCCCGCGGATGACAGCGGCAGGCCGTCATTTCGCGAAGACGTTTCCGAAGGGTTGGAATCGCTCAGTTCGAGATGCCCCGGCGCGGACGGCGCAGGAAGACGCCGCGCCTCGTAGGACGCCGACGGTTCCGGCGGGCAGTTGCCGGATTCCGGCAACTTGGTCGTTCCCTCGGTATCACGAGTGGTGACCTGTCAAAGGCTCATCAAGGACGGGTAAGGTTCCACCTGGTGTGCCGGGAAGCCTGGTCGGCGAGCAGGGGATCACTCTCTCTTCCGATCGGGGTTTCAGCCATGGTGCTCGTGGTGGTCTTCGGAGTCGCGCTGCTGGTGGCGGTGCTGCTGTCCGGCCTGGCGGCACGGACGGTGCTTTCCACATCCTTTTTGTTCCTGGTCGGTGGTGCTCTCGTCAGTGACGGCTTCCTCGGCTTGATCCACATCACGCCGGACAGTGAGATCGTGTCCGTCACAGCCGACCTGGCGCTGTTCGCGGTGTTGTTCACCGACGGGATGCATGTGTCCCTGCCCAAACTCCGCGCCAACTGGAAGAACCCGGCCCGCGCTCTGGGACTGGGCATGCCGCTCGCCTTCGTCTTCATGGGTTTGGTGGCGCACTTCTTGGTGGGCCTGGACTGGACGACCTCGTTTCTCGTCGGCGCGGTGCTCGCACCGACCGACCCGGTGTTCGCCTCGGCGATCGTCGGACGTGCCGAGGTGCCGGCGAAACTGCGCCAGTTGTTGAACGTGGAGAGCGGCATCAATGACGGGCTCGCACTCCCGGTCGTCCTCGTGCTGATCGCCGCCGCCGGTCCGGCGACCACCAGCTCGGAAGCCTCAGCGGGCAAGATCGCCGTCGAGTTGTTGCTCGGTCTGGTCTTCGGCGTCGTACTGCCGCTGCTCGTCAGTGCCCTGGTCCGCTTCCGGCTGCTCGGCGCCGAACCGAAACTGCAACCGCTCCTGCCGCTGGCTACCGGGATCATCCTGTATGCCACCTGCCACCTGACGCACGCCAACCCCTACCTGGCGGCCTTCTCCGCAGGAGCGGCTCTTGCCCACGTCTCGCCCGAGGCCAAGGTGTCCTTCGAACCGCTCGGCGAGGCACTGGCGGAACTCGCGAAGTTCGCGGCGCTGCTGGTGTTCGGCGCACTGCTGACCCCGAAGTTGTTCGGCGACCTGTCTCTCGGCGGCTACGCGGCTGTGATCCTGGCCATCTTCCTCATCCGCCCGGCCTCCCTCCTGCTGTCGCTGCTCGGTACTCGCCTCACGCGCAAGGAGAGGCTGGTTGCAGCGTGGTTCGGACCGAAGGGCTTCGCCTCCGTCGTCTACGGGCTGCTGGTGCTGCAATCCGGCATCCCGCAGGCACGGGAGGCGTTCACGCTGATCGCGGTCTGTATCGCCTTCTCGATCGTCGCCCACAGTTCCACGGACGTTCCGATCGCCCGTGTCTTCGACGTGGAGGACCTGGCCGGGATCCCGGAGCCGGACGACGACGCCACCGGCCGACCCGAGGAGGTGCACACCGATGTACACGCATGAGCCGGGCCGGCTGCGGCGGACGGTACGGATTGACGCAGACCAGCCGGCGGCGCGGTGGGTACTCCGGCGCCATCTCTCCCCCGGCTGGGTGGGGCCGGATGTCTCACCCCTGCACTTCGGCACGGTCACCACCGAAGCCGAAATCGGAGCCGGACTTGAGTACTACACCGGAGGATCGTGAACGACTTCCACAGCTGGGCAGCCGTCGTCGTCTTCGTCGGCGCCTACGCCCTGATCATCAGCGAGAAGATCCACCGCGTCGCCGTCGCGCTCGGCGGCGCGGGTCTGATGATGGCGATCAGGGCCACCGACGACAAGTCGGCCTTCTACTCCGAGCGCAGTGGCATCGACTGGAACGTCATCTTCCTGCTCATGGGCATGATGATGATCGTCGGAGTTCTCAAGAAGACCGGTATGTTCGAGTATCTGGCGATCTGGTCGGTCAAGCGGGCCCGGGCCAAGCCCTTCCGGGTGATGGCCATGCTCGTCGTGATCACCGCGGTCGCCTCGGCCCTGCTCGACAACGTCACCACTGTCCTCCTGATCGCGCCGGTCACGCTGCTCGTGTGCGAACGCCTCGGATTGCCCGCCGCCCCGTTCCTCATCGCTGAGGTGTTCGCCTCGAATGTCGGGGGCACCTCGACACTTGTCGGTGACCCGCCGAACATCATCATTGCCAGCCGTGCCGGTTTGACGTTCAACGACTTCCTGGTCCATCTCACCCCGATCGTGGCCGTTCTGCTGCTCGTGCTCCTCGCGCTGTGCCGGGTGCTGTTCCGCAAGGCCTTCGTCTATGACGACGACCGCGCGGTAGAGATCATGGCGCTGGAGGAGCGGGAGGCCATCAGGGATCCGCGGCTGCTGGTTCAGGGGCTGATCGTGCTGACTCTGGTGGTCGCCGGATTCGTGCTCCACCCCGTGCTGCGCTACGAACCGAGCATCGTCGCTCTTCTCGGTGCCGGACTGCTCATCGCGATCTCGACGGCGGAGACCGGTGAGGTGCTGAAGGAGGTGGAGTGGCCCACCCTGGCCTTCTTCGCCGGCCTCTTCATCATGATCGGCGGACTTATCGACACCGGCGTGATCAGTGAAATCTCCCGACAGTTGGCCGACTTGATCGGCGGCAACGAACTCGGAGGCTCCCTCACCCTGCTGAGTGCCTCCGCCGTGCTCTCCGGCGTCGTCGACAACATCCCCTACGTCGCCACCATGGCCCCAGTCACCAGCGACCTCGTTCGTGACATGGGCGGCGCGAGCGACCACGTCATGTGGTGGGCGCTGGCCCTCGGCGCGGACCTCGGCGGCAACGCCACCGCCATCGGCGCCAGCGCCAACGTCGTCGTACTCGGCATCGCCGAACGCAACCGCCAGCCCATCTCCTTCTGGCAGTTCACCAAGTACGGCCTGATCGTCACGGCCGTCACTGTTGCCGTGACGATCGGCTACGTATGGCTGCGCTACTTCGCGTTCGGATGACACCGTTGACGGCGGTCCCGCCCCCCGATCAGCACCAGGTAGCGCAGTGCCCGATGGGCGCTCCGCCCTCACTGTTACCGCCGCCGCTCGGCCTCGCTCCCTCCAGCTGGGCCGATGGACGGTTTAGCAGGACGGTTCACGCGGGCATGGCGGCGAATGATCAAGCAATGCGCGGACCTGTACCGATGACTGCACGACGCGATTGCCGAGCTCCGACAGACAGACCGGGCGCGACCGTGCCGATCCCCGGCATGCCGCTGCCGCGGACAGACGTGGCTCAATGAGGCGGAACGTGACGCAATCTCGCCGACTGACACGGCGGGAAGGTCGTCTGGCGACACCGTCGCTCCAATGCCGACGTCTCGACTGTAGGAGCAGGAGCGCTCGTGACGACAATCGCACGCCATGCCGACGTGTTCCTAACACACGCGGGACCAGCGTGGCATGTCCCGGGGCGACGAGGCGTAGGTACGTCGCTCCTGCAGCTACCACGGTTTCATTCGTGATCATTCCGCCCGGATGGACACAACGTCGACTCTGTCTTGCTACGCCCTCACCGACATCCTCGCGGCCAACCCTGACGGATCCTTAACCCCGTGCCGCCGCCGTCTTGACGTAGCGTCGATGCCGGAGTGCCGGGAAGTCTGGTCGGCGAAGTGTCCTGTCCCCAACAAGTCCGTCCTAAAGGACGTCAGGAAGGTCTTCGCGTGACCCTCTCGAAGTCGGCTGCCGCCGCGGCCACTCCGGTTGCCGTGACCCACGGCCGCACACCGCGCCGTTCCGTCCTCTTCTTCGCGTTCGCCTTCGCGGTGATCGCCGATCCAGTGTCCTCCGTCGCGTACGCGATCGAGGCGGCCCTGCGCGCCCTGCACGGCGACCTGGCCCTGCTGCTGCCCACCATGAGCCTGGTGATCGGACTGGTCGTCGTCGTCACCGCCAACTACTGGCAGCTCGTGCGCCGCTTTCCCAAGGGCGGCGGCGCCGCGGCCGCGGCGGCGAAGGCGTTCGGGGCACGCTGGACGTTCCCGCCCATCGGCGCTCTGGTGGTCGACTTCGTGCTGACCATCGGCATCTCCATCGCGGCCGCCGCCAGCGCGGTCATTGCCCTCTTCCCCGGCCTGGCCGCGTGGCGCATCCCGCTGGCCCTGGCGCTGCTGGTCGTCGTGGCCGGGCTCACGTGGTTCGGGCACGGCGGACGGCTGCTCTTCGCCGTCATGACCGTCGCCTTCGTCGTCATCTCCGCCGCGGGTGCTGATCCTCGGTTTCACCTCACCGCACGCCACCGGCCACGCGGCCGCGTCCAGCGCTCCGGGCCACTCCGCCGTCCTGGCGGTCGTGCTGGCCTTCCCGGTCGCCATGGCCCTGGCCACCGGTGTCGAAGCCCCTTCCACCGCGATCGCCCAGCTCGGCCAACTCGACGACACCCACCGCCGCCGCTTCGGCCGCGGCACCCTCGCCCTGCTGGTGGTCATCGTCGGCGGCCTCACCCTGTGCCTCACCACGCTGGCCGTACAACTGCGCATCGGCATTCCCGGCGCCGACTCCACGCAAATCGCCGACATCGCACACGCCGCCGCCGGCCCCGGCTGGCTGTACGGCGCCTTCCAGCTGACCAGCTCGCTGCTGCTGCTCGCCGCAGCGAGCTCCTCCTTCCAAGCCGGACCCGGCCTGCTCAAGGCCTTGTCCGGCACACCCGAGAAGCCCGGCGTACTGCCGCCGGTCCTCGGCCGGACCAACCGCCACCACACTCCTTACTGGTCCGTCCTCGTCTACCTCGCCGCCGCCGCGCTCATCATCGTGGCGGCAGCCGCCCAGGAACAGGAGCTCGTCCTGTTCTACGCAGTCGCGGTCTTCGTCAGCTTTCTCGTCGGCCTGCTCGCCATGACCCGCTTCGCCCTGCGCGAGGGCAAGCCCGCGCTGGCCTGGGTGAACGGCGTCGCCGCGGCGGCCGTGGCCTTCACCCTCGCGGTGAACCTGCTGCGCGGTTGGCCGGTGCTGTCCATGGTGGCCACCCTGCTGATCGCGGCCGGCCTGTACTTCCGCTGGAACCGTGCGGGCCGCCCCACGGGAATCGAGGACATCGAGGCCCAGGCAGAAGCGGGCTGACCGACAACGGCGACGGATCGCCCGTCCTCAATTCCCGTCGGGTGACCCGTCCGCCTGTCCGGAACACGGCATCAAGAAAGCGTAAAGACTGCCGGAACCAGGCAATGTCATCGGCGAAGCGCATATGTGAGCATGCGGTGACCAACGGAGGACGTCGAGGGAGGCGGTGAGCGCACATGGCCTGGTTGCTCGGTATCGGCATCGCAGGGGTCGTACTGCTCGTGCTGTCGCTCGTTCTCGACGGCGTGCTCGAGGGTCTCTTCGAAGGCGTCGGGGTGCTGGAGGGGTTGTTCGACGGACTGCTGTCCCTTCCCGTGATCGCCGGTTTCATATCCATGCTCGGTTTCACCGGCGCCATCGCCATGGGCACCGCGGGAGTTGGGGTGGTGGGTGCCACCGCGATCGGTGTGCCTGCCGGGGTCGCCACAGGATGGCTGACCTACCGATTCAGCCGGGTACTGATGAGTGACCGATCCGGTGCCGCCCCGCGCAACGACGATCTGATCGGCGCGTCAGGATCCGTCGTCACCGCCATCCCGACCGACGGCTACGGAGAAGTATTGATCCGCCTGGCCGGGCAGCCCGTGAAGCTCGCAGCCAGGAGTCAGGTTCCGTTGGCCAGGGGCGCCGAGGTCTGGGTGGAACAGGCCCTGTCGCACAGCGCAGTGTCCGTACGCCTGGTCGAACGCTGACCGGCCGCGTCGTTCTCCAACCGGCCCCTTCGTCCCTACCCCTCCTATCCGCATGACCTTTGTCGATCCGCCGTCCCCAGGGAGGGCTGAGGGGAAAGCCCATGAGTTCAGTCGTCATCGCCGTGGTCGGAGTCGTCGTGCTCCTCGTGTTGCTGGCGCTCGTCGTCGTCACCCGGTACAAGGTCGCCGGTCCGAGCGAGGCGTTCATCGTCACCGGACGACGGGGCAAGAAGGCCACCGACCCGGAGACCGGCCGGATCTTCACCGACAACAGCGGGCAGAAGGTCGTGGTCGGCGGCGGTGTGTTCGTCGTGCCCTTCGTACAGCAGAAGTTCACCCTCGACCTGTCCTCCCGGCACATCCCGGTCGCCGTGCGTGGCGCGGTCACCCTGCGCGGAGTCAAGGCCCACCTCGAAGGCGTCGCCATCGTCAAGGTCGGCGGCACGGAGGACTCCATCCGCGCAGCCGCCCAGCGGTTCCTCATGCAGCAGGACGGCATCGTCGGTTTCACCCAAGAGGTGCTCTCCGGGGCGCTGCGCGCGATCGTGGGCCGGATGTCGGTGGAGGACATCATCCGCGACCGAGCGGCCTTCGCCGGGCAGGTCGCCGAGGAGGCCGAGGCCAGTCTGTCCGGGCAGGGCCTGGTCCTGGACGCCTTTCAGATCCAGGACATCACCACCGAGGGCTCCTACCTCGAAGACCTCGGCCGCCCCGAGGCGGCCCGCGCCAAGCAGGAGGCCGATATCGCCGAGGCCGTCGCCCGGCGCGCCGCCGAGCAGGCCCGCCTCAAGGCCGAGGAGGAGATCGCCATCGCCCAGCGGACGTTCGCACTGAAGCAGGCAGAGATCAAGGCCGAGACCGACGAGGCAGCGGCCCGTGCGGCGGCAGCAGGTCCGCTCGCCGAGGCTGCCCGGAAGCAGGAAGTGCTCACCGAGCAGGAGAAGGTCGCCGAACGGCAGGCCGCGCTCACCGACCGCCAGCTCGACACCCAGGTCCGCAAGCCCGCCGACGCCGCCCGCTACCAGGCCGAGCAGGAAGCGGAGGCCCGCAGGATCGCCCTGGTCAAGCAGGCCGAGGCGGACGCACAGCGTGCCCGCCTCACCGGCGAGGGCGAGAAGGCGCAGCGTGCCGCGCTCGCGGCGGCCGTACGCGTTGAGGGCGAGGCGGAGGCCGCTGCGATAGGGGCCAGGGGCGCCGCCGAGGCCGAGGCGATGCGCAAGAAGGCAGACGCCTTTGCCCAGTACGGCGACGCGGCCGTGGTGCAGATGCTCGTCGAGGTGCTGCCGCAGGTCGTCGCGAAGGCCTCCGAACCGCTCAGCGCGGTGGACAAGATGACCGTCATCTCCACCGACGGCGCCTCACAGCTCTCCCGAACGGTGGCCGACAACGTCGCCCAAGGTGTCGAGTTGCTGACCTCCACCACGGGAGTCGACCTCGCCGAACTGCTCAAGGGCATCACCGCCCGGTTCGGCGCCTCGCCGTCCACGGCCGGCGCACCCGCCGAGGCCAACGGGAAGGTCGAAATCACCGGCTGACCAGCCGTGGTGGCGAAGTGGGCCCGGGTAGTCTTCCGACCTCCCGAGCCCACCGGCCGGGTCGGCTGTGTTCTCGTCTCTCCGGGCCGATGGCCAGGGGAACCTTTCCGCTCAGCGAGCGGCCTTTCAGGAAATGGAGTGTGGGACGTGTTCCCGTGGATCTGGCTGATCACCTGGTCCGCCTTCGTACTGCCCCTGGCGATCGCCTCGTTGCGGGGCTGGGCACCCAGGCGCGTCCGCAGCCGCACGAGCCCGTGGGGAATCCGTGTCAGGGGTGTCGCGATGCTCGTCATGTGGGTCGGCGGTCTCGTTCCACTGCTGAGGTGGAGCGGCTTGCTCGGCCAGGAAACGTCGCTTCTCCTCACCGTCGTACAGGCGGGCTTGTTGATGCTGGCGGCCGGGCTCATCAGCGGCTCACAGCTGAGTGAGCTCTTCCGACGGCGCGCCGTGCGCTCGCTCCGGGCGGATCAGGGGCCCGGCGGCGGTCGACCGTCCCGGTGACGCCGGTCGGGCGCAGTCGCGTATGTTCGCGTCGATGACCTGGCTTGTGCCGCGGACGCGTACGACGCTGGGTACAGGAACGTTTCCTGCGGATGAGGAGCCTGCCGTGCGCGCTCGTGACCTGGCGGTCGAATACCCGACGGTGAGTGTCGACAGCGATGCCCTGGACGCTGCACGGCTGATGGCCGAGCACAAACTGCCGGGTCTGCTGGTCCTGGACGGGCGAGGCGAGCCGAAGGCGATCCTGCCGGCCTCCCAGATGATCAAGGCGCTGGTGCCGGCTTACGTCATTGAGGATCCGACGCTTGCCGCCGTCGTCGACGAGAAGCACGCCGATCGGCTCTGTCAGGCGCTGGCGGGCCGCAAGGTCGGTGAGTGCCTGTCCAGCAAGGCGGCTCCGCCCCCGATCGCCAACCCGGACGACACAGCGCTGGAAGTAGCCGCGCTGATGGCGCAGGTGCGCAGCCCGCTGGTGGCTGTGGCGGAGCACGCCAAGGATGGGACGCACCTGATCGGGGTGATCACCGCCTCGCATCTCCTGCACCAACTCCTCGATGCATCAGGGTCGTTGAACATCAACTGACCAGGACCTGGGACTGACGCCCTGGGATCCCGGCCTTCCCGATCGTTACTGCGCCATCAAAGCGGCCCGAGATTCCGTGGCTTCCTGTTTCTTCGCACCATGCCGGCGCCCTCAGAGAGGAGAAGCGCGGAGAACTGGCGCCCCACCAGCGCCGATCCGCCTCACGGGCCTCGAAACAGCACCGAGTTGTTGGCCCGCGGCACCAACGCCCACCAGACCGCCGAGACGCGGGGCGGCGGCGCCGTTGGGCGGCCACGGGTCGCATCATCGATTGCTGATATCCGGCCGTACGGGCTGAGATGGCTTTGGGCGCGGTGTGCTGGTGCTTGGCGTGTCCTTGCTGGAGAGTCATCGTCTTATCGCCCGGCGCCGCCCGGAAACAGCCACGGAGACGACAAAAGTCCCTCGCTCAATTTCCGGATCGTCTGCCTTGCGAGAGACCATCGTGTCGACGTTCAAGCGTGCCGTTTGCTGTGCGCCGCGGTGATCTCTGCGAGTCGTTGTGCGGCATCGAAGTGAGGGGTGAGTCGGGTTTTGGTCATCGCGAAGGAGGTATGTGTGGCCGTGTCGGCATAGACGTAACTGCCGCCTCCCCCGACCCAGCCGACCGTGGTAGATACTTCGTTTTGCTGAGCGCCGATGCGTCCGAGGGGATAGCCCAGAGCCAGTCGCGTGTGGTTGCCGAAGACCTGGTCGATTCCCTCGAAGGCCACCGCCGTCAGCTCCGCGAGCTGATCTGAGTCAATGAGCCGACCGTCGAGTGCCGCCGCATTCATGGCGGCGATTCCACGGGCGGTGAAGGTGCCGACCGACGGGATGTCTGCCTGCAGGATCTGTTGGTTGTTCCCCAGAGCCGCGCTCGGTCGCAATTCCCAGTGCGCAAGGATGGCGTCGTCGTTGGGTAGGGCGGCCGGTTGGGGTGCGGCGTCCTCGAGTCGTGCCAAACGGGGCAGGTCGGTGCTGGGTACAGCGAAATACAGGTCGCCGTCGATGCCCAGCGGCACGGTGAGCCACTCGCGGAGGAGCTGCCGCATCGGTTTGCCGGTGGCTCGGCGTGCGATTTCGCCGACCAGGAAGCCGTAGGTGAATGAGTGGTATCCGGTTTTGGTGCCGGGGCGCCACTGCGGCTCGGCGTCGGCGATCGCGCGGCAGACCCGCGGCCAGTCGATGAGATCTCCCTGGCCGATGCATCGGGGCATGGCCGGCACACCGACCGAGTGGGTCAGCACGTGGCGAAGAGTCGCAGTCTCCTTGCCGTGGGCACCGAACTCCGGCCACAGGTCGACCACTGGTGTGTCGTGTCCGACCGCTCCGGTCCTGACCAGCAGGTGAGCGATCAGCGACGTCACGGCCTTGCCCGCGGAGAAGCTGAAGAACGGGATCTGCGAAGTCACTCTGCGTCCGCTGCGAGCGTCGGCGACGGCATCGGCGACAAGAGCGCCGTCGTGGTAGACGGCGACCTGCAAGCCGGTTTCGGCTCCGCTCTCGACGAGTTCGATCAGGACGCCTTGGACTTCTTGCTGTAGTGAGGTCATGATCGTTAACGACTCGGCCATGTGTAGCGGGTCTCGCTGGACGTCGGTAGCTTGCCAAAAGCGAATCCGACAGCCGGCTCGATGCGATACAGCCTGACGTCGCCGCCGATGACGGCCTCGCCCAACCCGTACCAGGTCCCCTCGGGGCTGGTCAGATGTGGGCCGTACTTCCGCTCGAAGTCCGTTGCAGCCACTTCGCGCTCGGAGCGCTCTTCCACTGGGTATGCCGAGCCCTCGATGACGACGTCCACACCGGTCAAGGCATTCGTGCCGGTCGTCAGCACACAGCGGGGATTGCGCTCGAGATTACGCGCCTTGCGCTCCTGGTGCCCCGTGGTGAAGCACATTCTGCCCAGACTCCAAGCCGCCAAAAGCGGCGTCACGTGCGGTCGCCCGTCAGGGCGGACCGTGGACAGCCAGAAGACCTCCGCTTCCGCCAGGACCGCCAACGCCGACGCCCATGGCGTCGCCCGCGCGCCTGGGGCCGAGAAAGGTCCCAGCAGGACATTTGGTTCGCCGTCCAACATGTTGCGTCCCCGATCAGGCATATGCAGCCACGGGCACCGGTAAGCCAGCACCTCCAGCCGGCCCGCCATGCCCTCGGACAGGTCTTACGTGCTGCCAATGGTGATGACCTGAGGTCGTCGAGAAACTCATCGGTCCGAGTGCACCGGGAAGCTGTGATCGTGCCGTCGGGCCTTGCGGGGCAACCTTGGGATTCGACCGCCGCTGTCCCGCAAGTAGGCGTGCGGCTGCGGCTAGTCTCGCCGAGTGGTCAGCCACTGCTGCAGGTCACGTTCGGTCAGTCCAGTTTCCGTCGCGCCGCGGTGGGCGTAGCAGCGCCTCAGGGCCCGGTGTCCTGAGACGGCCAAGCGTCCTACCGCATGTGTCGCACCAATCCCGTCGCCTTGCCCAGCAGCCATTCCAGCGGCCCCCGGGGGAAGAAGCGGGACCAGAGGGTGGCGAGGACGGTGACGGACGCGATGAAGCCGAGCAGGACAGAGAGCGGCGGGACGGTCGCTTTCTCGGTGTCCAGGACCCAGATGGCGACGATGTGGTAGACGTACGCCGTCAGTGACATCGAGCCGACCGCGATGATGGGCCCGACCAGGCGGCGCAGCCGGGGGAAGGCGTCCATGGCGGCCAGGCACGCGGTGATCACCAGGATCGCCACGCCGGTGTTGCCCACGATGGACAGGGTCGCCTCGCTGTGCGGGGAGGCGACCAGCAGCCCGGCGGGGGTGTTGCCGAAGACGCCATCACTGCCGGGCGGTGCGGACGACATGGGCGACATGCCTGATCCCTCTGAAGCTTCCCGGACGGCTTCGGCGGCACCGGGCACGAGACGCAGCGCCAGCCAGGAGCCGCCGTAGCCGGTGAGGGTGAGGGCGACGCCGGTGAGGGCGAGACGTGACCGGACAGCCGTGGCGGCCAGGTCGAGGCGGGCGATCGCCATACCTGCGATGACGAACGAACGGAAGGAGGGAACCCAGGTCAAGGCTGGGTAGCCGCCGGTGAAGAGCAGCGAGACGATGCCATCGGCGTGGCCGATGGTGGGGAAGGCGCGGCCGCCGACCACCGGTTTCAGCAGGTACAACAGTTGCGGGCCCACCAGGGCCCAGCCCGCGGCGATCATCGCCAGCGGCTTGGCGCTCAGCCGGTGCAGCGGCAGCACGAGCAGGAAGAACAGTCCGTAGAAGGCGAGGATCGGCACGACCGGGGTGCCGGTCATGGTCAGGGCGGTGCCCAGGGCCAGCAGGCTCACGGCTCGTGTGACGACCTTGGCGACCGCCCGACGGCCGGCCAGGCCGGTCTTCGGCGTGCGGCGCCCGGTGATGAGGGCGACCGCGAAGCCGGCCAGGACGGCGAACAGGGCGGAGGAGCGGCCTTGCGCCAGCTCCATCAGGAAGCCGATGACACCGCCCTGGCTGGGGGCGGGGCCGACATGGACCGCGTACATGCCGAAGACGGCCAGGCCGCGGGCCAGGTCCAGCCCGATCAGCCGGCCCATGCCGGGTGCACCGGCCGGGGGGCTCGCCGCGCTCACTCACAGGGGACACTGCGTCGGCCGGGGGCGGTGGGGAGTCCGCGTGATGGGTCATGCCCCTCAGGCTGGAGACCGGGCCGATCATGGACTATCCGGCAGGCGGCTGTGAGGCCCCTGCCGAGTGGTGGGTGCTACCCCGCCGTGCGGCTGGAGCTGCTGCTCGCCGGACCGTCGGGACCGATCGGGGCTTTAGGGTCGAGTCGGCATGGGTCCGACGGCATGGACGAAGGTGAGGCTGAGCACGTGATCCGGGTAGTGGTGGTGGACGACGAGGCACTGGTCCGCTCGGGCTTCGAACTCATTCTGGGCGCGTCCGAGGACATCGAGGTCGTCGCGACCGCGAGCGGGGCCAACGCCGTGGAGACCGTGAGGCGGCGGCGGCCCGACGTCGTGCTGCTGGACATCCGGATGCCGGACGTCGACGGGCTCACCGTCCTGCGCGAGCTGCGCGCGATGCCGGATCCGCCGGTGGTGGCGATGCTGACCACGTTCGACGCCGACGAGTACATCCTGACCGCGCTGAACTCGGGCGCGGGCGGTTTCCTGCTCAAGGACACCGAGCCGGAGCAGCTCGCTCACCTGGTACGCACCCTGGCAGCGGGCGGTGTGGTGCTGTCCCCCAAGGCGTCGCGGAGCCTACTGCACAGCCACCCCGGCAGCGGGACGGCCGTCGACGAGGATGCGGCACGGGTCCGGTTGCTGACCGCCCGCGAGCGTGACGTCCTCGTGCTGGTGGCGGACGGGCTGTCGAACGCCGCCATCGGGAAGCGCATCCACCTGGGTGCCGGCACGGTCAAGGACCACGTCAGCGCGATCCTCACCAAGCTGCGGGTGACCGGTCGGGTGCAGGCCGCGCTGCTGGCGCAGCGGGCCGGACTGCTCGACGAGCGCCCCCGCTCGGGGGCAGGGCGATGATCCGCGTCCGCGCGCTGTGGGAGCGTGTGCCCGCGCCGGTCGTCGACCTCGTCCTGGTCATCGCGGCGGCCGTGGACGTGTGGCTGAACCTGTTGGACGACTCGCGCCTCGGTATCGCACTGGCCGCGCTCGGCTGTGTGGCGTTGGCCTTCCGGCGCCGGTTCCCGCTCGTCGTCTTCCTGCTCACCCTGCCCATCTCCCTGACCCAGCCCGTCGCCGTCGCTCCGCTGGCGGC
This sequence comes from Streptomyces sp. SLBN-31, assembly GCF_006715395.1. Classification (NCBI taxonomy): domain Bacteria; kingdom Bacillati; phylum Actinomycetota; class Actinomycetes; order Kitasatosporales; family Streptomycetaceae; genus Streptomyces; species Streptomyces sp. SLBN-31. The sequence continues at coordinate 3,684,464 of NZ_VFNC01000001.1, read as the reverse complement.
GCTGTTCACACTGGCCGAGCGCTCGCGCAACCGCCCTCTTCTCGCGGTGTGCGTCGCACTGACCGCCGTCGCGAACAGCACTCCGTGGCCCCTGGCCGGCCTCGCCGAGGTCGGCCGGACGATGACGCTGCTCACCTTCGTCTACAGTCTGGCGACCGCTTCCGCCCCGGTCCTCATCGCACAGCTTCTCCAGGCGCACCGGGACCTGGCGCGGCGGATAGTGGAGATCGAGGAGGCCAGGGAGCACGAGCGGGCCCTGCACGCGCAGGCCGTACTCGCGCGCGAGCGCGCCCAGTTGGCCCGTGAGATGCACGACGTGGTCTCCCACCAGGTCAGTCTGATCGCGGTACGGGCCGGGGCGTTGCAGGTCGCCGCCAAGGACGCGGATGCCAGAGGCTGCCCGCACTATCCGTTCCCTGAGCGTCACGACCCTCGACGAGCTGCGCACCATGGTCACGCTGCTGCGGGCCTCCGGCGGCCACGCCACGGAGCTCACCCCTCAGCCCACCCTGGCCGACCTGGGTAAATTGGTGCAATCAAGCGGCACACACGCGGAGTTGTCGGGTGAGCTGCCGCCCACCGTGGGCTCACCCGCCCAACGGGCGCTCTACCGCACGGTCCAGGAGGCGCTGACCAACGTCCGCAAGCACGCACCCGGCGCCACGGCCCGGATCGAGCTGTGGCAGGACGGCGACGGCATGGGAGTGACCGTCACCAACACACCGCCCACGCGTCCCTCCCTCTCCCTCCCAAGTTCGCAGCAGGGCCTGGTCGGACTGCGGGAACGTGCCGAGATCCTGCACGGCACCCTGGATGCGGGCCCGACCGCGGAGGGCGGCTACCGGGTGCGGCTGCGGATTCCCCCCAGCGCGGACTGACCGACCCCTCGTGCTGTTCCGTCGGCTCGTGGCTCACGGGGCCCACTCGTAAGCGTGGCCGGCAACGGGCGCCGGCGCCCTGGCCCTTGCTCCGCCCGGCTTGCGGCGGCGGCGGCCGAACTCGATACCTGAAGCCCGTCCTTGCGTGAGTACGGGTGGTTGTCCGGCCGTGAGTCGGGCAGTGGCCGACCGGACAACCTGGCCTGTGGCGGGTCATCGCGCGGGGGCCAGGAGCTGGGTGGCCGCCAGTCGCGCGTACAGCTGGTCCTCGGCCACGAGTTGCTCGTGTGTGCCGACCGCCCGGACCCGTCCGGCGTCCATGACGACGATCCGGTCGGCGCCGGTCACCGTCGACAGGCGGTGGGCCACCACCAGCACCGTGGTCTCCCGGGCCACCTCCGCGATGACCTCCCGCAACGCCCGTTCGTTGACGGCGTCGAGCTGCGAGGTCGCCTCGTCCAAGAGCAGCAGGCGGGGCCTGCGCAGCAGGGCGCGGGCGATGGCGATGCGCTGCCGCTCGCCACCCGACAGCTTCGAACCCCGGTGTCCGACCGGGGTGTTCAGGCCGTGCGGCAGGCGCTCGACGAGGCTGTCGAGCCGCGTGCGGGCCAGGACGTCGCGGATGTCGTCGTCCGTCGCGCCGGGCGCCGCGAACACCACGTTCTCCCGCAGGGTGCCGGCCAGCACAGGAGCGTCCTGCTCCACGTACCCGACGGCAGACCGAAGCTCGGACAGGGACCAGTCCCGTACGTCCTTGCCGTCGACCAGGACCCGGCCGCCGGTGGCCTCGTGGAACCGCTCGATGAGCGCGAACACCGTCGACTTACCCGCGCCCGAGGGGCCGACGAAGGCTGTCATCCCGGTTGCCGGCACCTCGAAGCTCACCTGCCGATGGACACTCGGCAGGCCGGGGCGGTAGCGGAAGGACACGTCCTTGAAGCGCACCGACGCCGGACTCGGCACCGTTGCACCCTGCCGGGGCAGGGCCGCCTTCGTCCCGGCAGGCGGCTCCGTCGCCAGGCGTTCCACCTGCGCGACGCGGGAGATCGCGGCCGCCCCCTCCTGATAGTGGGAGACGGCGTCGACCAGCCTGGACACCGGCTCGATCAGGTAGAAGAGGTACAGCAGGAAGGCGATGAGGGTGGACACGGGGATCTCCCCCGACGCCACCCGTGCGCCGCCGACACCGAGCACCGCGAGGAAGGCCAGCTGTACGGCGAGTTCGTCAGCCGAGCCCGCCACGGACTCCCACTTCGCGCTCTGCACACCGTGCCACCACGCCCGCCGCGCCGCCGCCTCCACCCGGGCGTTCTCCCGCTCCTCGGCACCGGAAGCCTTCACCGTCCGGAACGCCCCAAGAGCCCGCTCCAAGGCGACGGAGATCTCCCCGACCGCCTCCTGCGCCCGCTCGGCGGCCCGCGCGATCCTTGGCATCACCAGCGCGACCGCCCCGCCCACCAGCACGATCACACCGAGCGTTACACCCAGCAGCACGACATCCAGGGACGCCATCACCACGACCGCCGCCACGAAGGCGACCACTCCGGTCGCGGCGGAGACGACCGCCTGGGTGCTGACCGCCCGCAGCAGCGTGGTGTCCGAGGTGACCCGGGACATCAGATCACCCGGCGGGATCCGTTCCCACTCCGCGATCCGCAGCCGCAGCAACCGCCCCACCAGGGTGCGCCGCGCGGCCAGCACCACCGACTCCGCCGTGCGCTCCAGCACATACGCGCCGAACGCCTCGACCGCCGTACCCAGCAACACCAGCGCTGTGACCGTCTCGCGGGCGGACAGGGACGGCTCATCCGTCGTCGGGGCGGATGCGGTGTTCACGACATTCCCTTCTTCCGCGGTGTGCCGGGCACCGCACACGCGGTGCCCGGCACACCGGGGCGTGAGCGTGTGTCGAACAGTGGGTAGGTCGGCCTGTGCTCGCGGCGAGGGTGTGTACCAACGCTTCGCAGGCCTCAGGATGGGCGACGACCAGGGCGAAGGTGCCGGCCGCCAGTGTCAGGCCGAGGAATTCCAGGAACTCGCCCCTGCCGGAGACGACGTCACGACCCGGCACGTCGGCCTCCGACCGCAGCGAAGTCTCGCCTTCCTTGTGTCGCGCACGGTGTGTCATGCCTCCAGCCTCGAAGCCCGGTCACCCGCCGCCCATCCGGCAACTGGCGGCCCCACCCCCGCTATCCTCGCAGCCACTCTGTTCGCGGGGGTCTGGTCCCGCTTCTTCCGTCGCGGTCCCTTGGAATACCTGCTCAACGCGGCGACCAAGCCGGTGAAGTACCTGCGATGACACCCGGCCGGGGTGGGACGCCTCCACGCCCCGCCCCGGCCCGGACCGCCCCACGGACACGGGCTCCGCTGAGCGGGCCGTGTCCGGCGAAGCCGGTGACGATCTCCGCCACGGCCGCCCGGGCGAGGCCTATAGGTCGTGCTCCCTGGCCCACGCGTCCGGGCAGTGCACGACAAGGGCGGCGACGTCGTCGTCGAGCCTTCCGCCGCTGTAGCGGAGCAGGGCTGCGTGAAGCCGGTCGAGCAGCTCGCGGGGCGGCGCCTGGCCCTGCTGCTGGGTCCAGTCCGGCAGGGGGAAGAACGTGCCGGCGCGGTCCCGGGCCTCCGTCACCCCGTCGGTGTAGAGGAGCAGCAGGTCGCCGGGGGTGAAGTCGAAGGTGTCCACGCGGTGGTGTTCGCCGACGAGCGTCGTCAGGTTGAGCGGCGGCGAGGGGGTGGTGGCCTCCAGCAGCCTGGTCTTGCCCTGGTGGACGAGCACGGGTGGAGGGTGCCCGCAGCTGACGAGTCTGACCTGACCGCCGTCCTGAGGGATTTCGATGATGAGGGCGGTGGCGAAGTGCTCCGGCCGGTCCGGGACGGCGAACGCGGCACTGTGACGGGTAATGGTGACTTCCAGGCGATGAATGATGCCGCTGAGATCGGGCTCGTCGTACGCGGCCTCCCTGAAGCAGCTGATCAGCGCGGAGGCCGCTCCGACCGCGGACAGGCCCTTGCCGCGCACGTCGCCGATGAGCAGCCGGATCCCGTACGGCGTGTCGGCCGCCTCGTAGAAGTCGCCACCGATCCGGGCCTCCTCCTGTGCCGCCAGGTACAGGGCCTCGATCTCGATGTTGTTGATGCAGCGCGGCAGAGGGCGTAGCAGCACCTCCTGGGCTGCCTCGGCGACGAGCCGGACGTGGAACAGCGTCTCCTCGCGCTGCAGCCGAACATGGCTGGCGTAGGCGGCCGCCAGGGTGACCGCGACGATGGCTGCCGACGTGTAGGGCGTTCCCAGGTCGGTGTAGACGAAGCTGAGACCGATCATGACCAGGAGGCAGAACAGTCCGAGCAGGAGCGTGGGAAGCACGGGCCACATGGCGGCGGCGAGGGCGGGAGCGGTGGGGAGGAGGCGGCTGAAGGCGATCTGCCGTGGGGTGGAGAACGCCAGAACGGCGATGAGGGCGCTGAGGATCACCGGTGACAGCGTGGCCGCTTCCCACCGGCCGCCGCGAAGAGGATGCCGACGCCACGGCCGCCCAGACCAGATCACAAAATGAATCATAACGACAGGAACCAGGCATCGAACTCGGATGGAAGACGCGGCTCGTTCTTCATGATCAGACACGTGCGGCAGGATGCGTCGTCATCCGGCCGACGGAAGGCGGGCGCCGGGCCCGGCGCGCGGTCGCCGGCGCCCCTCACCCGGGGCGCCGTTCGGGCGGTCCCCCGTCACGGCCCTCAGGTTGCTCGACTCGCGGCGGGATCGCCTCTCCGGGGAGGCGTCTTTAGTCGTCCCAGGTCTGCGCAGCGGTGTTATCAAGGGTGTATGCAGGGATATCTCAGCCGATTGCGGACCTCACGTCCTCCGCCCACCGATGGCCGGCGGACTCGGCGCCCGTCGGTACTGAGCCCGCGCACCGCGGCGGGGCAGGTGTTCCTCGTCCAGAGCGCGATCGTGGTGCTGCTGGTGGTGGTCGCGGTGGCGAGCATCGTGCTGCAGGCGGCGCGCGACGCGGTGCGGCAGGGGCGTCGGGAGTCGGTGGTGGCCGCCCAGTCGTTCGCCAGCGCCCCTGGTGTGAGCCTGGCGCTGCGCAGCCCGGATCCGACCGCCGTGTTGCAACCGCGAGCCGAGGAGGCGCGCAAGCGGGCGGGCATGGACTTCATCGTCGTGATGAGCACGGAGGGGATCCGGTACACGTATCCCTACCCCTCGGAGATCGGGAAGAAGTTCGTCGGAACCATCGAGCCGGCGCTCGAAGGCCGTACCGTCGTCGAACAGGCGGGCGGTCCGCCTCTGCCGGCAGGCAAGGGGACGGGCGTCCAGGCGGTCGTCCCGGTGACCGACGCGCGCGGCAAGGTCGTCGGCCTGGTCTCCGCGGGCATCACCGTCAGGAACGTGTCGCGACTGTGGATGCCGCAGCTGCCGATCGTCCTGGGCATCGGCGCGATCATGCTGGTGCTGGCCGCGGCGGGGACGACCGCGGTGTCCCGGCGACTGCTGCGGCAGACCCATGGGCTGGCCCCGGTGGAGCTGGCGCGGCTGTACGAGCACCACCAGGCCGTGCTGCACGCGGCGCGGGAGGGGGTGCTGATCACCGGCGAGGACGGACGGCTGCTGCTGGCCAACGACGAGGCGAAGCGGCTGCTGGGTCTGCCGGCGGACACACAGGGCCGGTACGTGCGGGATCTGGGGCTTCCCGAGCAGATGGCACGCGTGCTCGCATCCCCGGAGAAGGTCACCGACGAGGTGCACCTCGCCAACGACCGGTTGCTGGCGGTGAACAAGCGGCCCACGTTCCCTGAGACCGACCACGCGGGCAGCGTGGTGACGTTGCGGGACACCACGGAGCTGGCGGTGGTGTCGGGGCGGGCCGAGGTGGCGCTGGGACAGCTGAAGCTGCTGTACGAGGCGGGGATGCGGATCGGGACGACGCTGGATGTGGAGCGCACGGCCCAGGAACTGGCCGACGTGGCGGTGCCCCGGTTCGCCGACGTCGTCGCGGTGGATCTGCTGGACTCGGTGGTGCGCGGCTCCGAGCCGACGACAGAGGGCTGGCGCCACCTGCTGCGGTCCGCGATCAGCGGAGATCAGCGGATGCTGCCGGTGTACCGGCTGGGTGAAGTGATCACGTTCTCGCCGGAGACTCCGCAGATGCTGGCGCTGGAACAGAGCCGGGGTGTCCTGGAGGCGGACCTGCGGCAGGCCCACGGCTGGCAGGAACAGGATCCGGAACGCGCTCGAAAGGCGCTGGAGCTGGGGTTGCACTCCCTGGTGACCATGCCGCTGCGGGCGCGGGGGGTGCCCCTGGGCCTCGCGCACTTCTACCGCACGGAGGGCTCGCCCCCATTCGGGCCGGAGGACGTGACCTTCGCGGAAGAGCTGGGGGCGCGGGCGGCGGTGGCCATCGACAACGCCCGGAGGTTCACCCGCGAGCACGCGATGACGGTGACGCTGCAGCGCAGTCTGCTGCCGCGGGGCCAGCCGGAGCAGGACGCCCTGGAAGTGGCCTGGCGGTACCTGCCGTCGGAGGCGGGAGTGGGCGGGGACTGGTTCGACGTCATTCCGCTGCCGGGCGGACGTGTGGCACTGGTGATGGGCGATGTCGTCGGCCACGGGCTGCACGCATCGGCGACGATGGGGCGGCTGCGCGTCGCCGTGCACAACTTCGCCACGCTGGACCTCCCCGTCGACGAGGTCCTCGGGAAGCTGGACGATCTGGTCGCCCGCCTGGACGACGAGGACGACTCCGGCACTGCCCCCGACGACCAGGAGGGGGCGGGGTTGACCGGAGCGACGTGCCTGTACGCGATCTACGACCCGGTGGCAGGGATCTGCACGATGGCCCGTGCGGGGCATCCCGGCCCCGTGGTGGTGAACCCGGACGGGACGGTCGTCTGCCCCGAGGTGCCGGCCTCGCCCCCGTTCGGTCTGGGGGGTTACCCCTTCGAAACCGCCGACGTGCGCCTGGCGGAGGGCTCGCAGCTGATCCTGTACACCGACGGGCTGGTCAAGAACGCCGCCCGCGACATCGACGCCGGTCTCGACGGGCTGCGCCGGGCGCTGGGCGGAGCCGGGGCCGGGGAGCGCACTCCGGAGGAGACCTGCCGGGCGGTGATCGGGGCGTTGAAGCCGGACCGGCTCTCGGACGACATCGCACTGCTGGCGGCGCGGACCCGGCGGGTCCCGTCCTCGTCGGTGGCCGAATGGGATGTGCCGCCCCACACGGCGGTGGTGCCCTCGGTGCGGGCCCAGTGCAGGACCGTTCTGAACGGGTGGGGACTGGAGGAGACCGCGTTCACCACGGAGCTGATCCTCAGCGAGCTGGTCACGAACGCGATCCGCTACGGGTCGCCACCTGTGAAGGTGCGCCTGCTGCACGGACGCAGTCTGATCTGTGAGGTGTCGGACGGCTCCAGCACCTCTCCGCGACTGCGGCGGGCGGCGACCACGGACGAGGGCGGGCGGGGGCTGTTCCTCGTGGCGCAGTTCGCACAGCGGTGGGGGACGCGGTACACGTCCCACGGCAAGGTCATCTGGGCGGAGCAGCTCCTGCACGACGACGCGTCCGATCCCACGGACCATACGCCGGTCGATGTTCTCCTCGAACAGTTCGGGGATCCCCTGATGTGAGGAGTAGGTGCCGGTGCCGCGGGACGGTTCCGGAACGGCCCGAGTAACCGTAACTGGGCGGCGGGAGACACGTTCACGATCGCCACGCTTGCCGTGCCGCGGAGCGCCTCGCGCAAGCGGCGCGATGACGGCTGAGTAACGCCGGGCTGACAGCGGTTGGCTAGCGTCGGTCACGGCGTGCGGGCCACCCCCCGGACGAACACACGAAGGGAGACTGCCATGTCGGTCACCGACTGGCGCTACTGCGGCAAATGCCACGCGATGTTCTACGACGGCAACCCGCAAAAGGGCTCCTGCCCCACCGGCGGCGGACACCAGGCCATCGGCTACACCTTCGTCATTCCCAACGACGTGCCCGGCACACCCACCGCGCAGACCGACTGGCGCCGCTGTGGACGCTGCCAGCTCATGTTCTACGACGGCTACCCCCAAAAGGGCCGCTGCCCAGGCGGCGGGAGCCATGTCGCCGACGGCAAGCACTATGTGCCACCGCACGACATCGCCGGCACTCCGACCGCACAGACGGACTGGCGCTACTGCGCCAACTGCCAGGCCATGTTCTACGACGGCTACCCCGACAAAGGCGTATGCCCCAACGGCGGCGGACACGCCGCCATCGGCTACAACTTCGTCCTCCCCCACGTCGCCGACCCCCACGCGCCGGTACGGATCGACGACTAGAAGGCGGTCGGGCTGGTGGTCTGGGTCGCCCTCCCGGGATCCTGTCTACCTGGGCGCATCGTGGGGTGGAGCCGAGCGGTGATGCCGTCGTCGGCCGCGAGGCCTTTCGGGCTGTTCGCGAACCGCTGCGAACCGGACCTCATGCAGCCGTGGGCGTATGCGTCTTGACCTCGCGCACCCCGCGCAGCGCGCCGGACCATGCGATCACCTGATCGAGCATGCCGCCCACAGCAGTCTCGAGACCGTCCTGGGGGACGAAGGTGCCGGTATGGAACGAGGCGTGTGTCGAGATGGTGGGCTGCGCACGAACCGTGGCCATTTGGAGTTCGGCGAGGACGAGCCGCAGTGCCTCGGCGGCCCGGGCCCCGGCGACCCAGCCGCCGTAGCTGATGACCCCGGCGGCCTTGTCGTTCCATTCCCGGTACACGTAGTCCAGGGCGTTCTTCAGGGCTCCGGGGTAGGAGTGGTTGTACTCAGGGACGAGGAAGACGTAGCCGTCGAAGCTGTCGATGAGTGCGCCCCAGGCGCGGGTGTGAACGTGCTGGTACTGCTGGAGGTTCGGGTTGCCGGGCTCGTCGAGGTTGCCGAGATCATGGTCGGCGAGGTCGATGAGCTGGTAGTCGGCTCCACCGTGGGCGCGGGCGGCTTCCAGTGTCCAGGCGGCGATCTGGTCGCCGCGGCGTCCGGGGCGGGTGCTGCCGAGGATGATCGCGATGCGAAGTGTCATGGTCTTCCTCTCAGGAGTTGACACGTCAACTCTAGGCCGAAGGAGTTGACGTGACAACACTGCTGGTCACGGTATCCTCGGTGATATGACGGAGACTCAGTCGCTGGAACCCGAGGAGTGGGAGTTCTGGGATACCTGGATGCGCGCACAGCGCCTGCTCACCAGGGAGCTGGAACGTGGTCTGCAGCGTGACTGCGACATCTCGAAGGCCGAGTTCAGCGTGCTGGTGACGATGTGGCAGGCCGCCGGCCGCGAGCTGCGTGTGGGCGAGCTCTCCGAATCGCTCGACTGGGACAAGAGCCGCGTCTCACATCAGCTGACCCGCATGGAAAAACGCGGCTTCGTCAAGCGCACTCAGTACGGGGCCGATGGCCGGCGCGCGGGGATCGGACTGACCGCCGAGGGGCGCCGCGCCGCCCAGGACGCCATCCACGTGCACGGCGGCAACATCCGCCGCCACTTCCTCGACTCACTGACCCCCGAGCAGACATCGGTCATCCGGGCATGGAGCGAGCAGGCAGTCGATCGCCTCGACCCGTAGCAGCGAAACTGCCGGAGACGGCGCACTCTGGACCGCATCCCGCACCGGCCTCATAGACGCCGCCGATACCGGCCTGGGCAGGGCCAGCACCGTCACGCCGAGGGGCCCTGGACCTGAGCCGACAACACGAGTCGTGAATGGGCGAGAGAGCGGCGGCCATACAGGCCGCCTGCCACCACCACTACCCCCCACCGGCTGCTAAGAGACGGCCTCGGCGTTCGTGTGGGTGATCCGCGCGCCGGCAACGTCCAGTCGCCGGACGATCCGGTCGGCGGCCTCCAGTGAGAAGAGCCCCTTCGTCACGCTGAGGACGAATCCGGGCGCGGGAGGATGCGCCACCTCCCGCAGCAGGACGAAGGCCTCCCCTTCCGCCGTGGCGAACGCGAAGCAGAACCACTCCGCGAAGTCATCACGAGCCACCTCGGGCGCACCCCAGCGCTCCTCAAGGGCCGCGCGCTCGACGTCGACTTGGACGAGCCATCTGGTGTCACGCGGGCTCACGTCCCCTTCGGGGATCCGACTCAGCCCGGTCGGGTTGGACTGCCTCGGATCCACGCTTATCGCGCCTCCGTCACCATGATCGGAACGGACGCCCACTTGTCACCGTCCTTCGTGAAGGACTCGACGCCCTCTTCCACAGCCGCTCGCCAGGCAACATGGCGACTCGTACGACCGCGTACCTGAACTCTTGGCGGGAATCAGGCCGCGACGAGCTCCTGTTCGCGCTCCGGCGCCTTCACCACGGGCTTCTTGTTCGGCAGCGAGAGCCGGAAGACCTTGTGCCACGCGGAGAACACCTGCTTGGGCAGCGGGCCGGTGACGTACTCCAGCTCGTACTTCTCGAACAGCGCACGCACCTTCACCGCGACCTCGGCGTACCGGTTGCTCGGCAGGTCCGGGAACAGGTGGTGCTCGATCTGGTGCGACAGGTTGCCGGTCATGAAGTGCATGGCCTTACTGCCGCTGATGTTCGCCGAGCCCATCATCTGGCGCAGGTACCACTGGCCGCGCGTCTCACCCTTGATCGACCGGCGCTCGAAGACCTGCACGCCCTCGGGGAAGTGGCCGCACATGATCACCGAGTGGGACCAGAGGTTGCGGACCAGGTTCGCGGTGAACGTGGCGGCGAGCGTGGGCAGGAACGACGGGCCCGACAGCAGCGGGTGGATCACGTAGTCCTTGAGCACCTGCTTGCGGATCTTGCGGCCCACGGCCCTGGCCCGCGCGCGGAACTCCGGGTTCTTGCGGCGGCGCTTGTGCAGGTTCTTGCCGAGCTCCAAGTCGTAGGCTGCGATGCCGTACTCGAAGAAGCAGGCGTTGATGAAGTTCCACAGCGGCTGGCCGAGGTGGAACGGGTGCCACTTCTGGTCCTCGTCGACGCGCATGATGCCGTAGCCGAGGTCGTTGTCCTTGCCGATCACGTTGGTGTACGTGTGGTGCAGCTCGTTGTGCGAGTGCTTCCACTGGTCGGCCGGCGAGACGTGATCCCACTCCCAGGTGGTGGAGTGGATCTTCGGGTCCCGCATCCAGTCCCACTGGCCGTGCAGGATGTTGTGGCCGATCTCCATGTTGTCCATGATCTTCGCCACGGACAGACCGGCGGTGCCGATCAGCCAGGCGGGCGGGAAGATCGAGAACAGGAGTACGCCCCTGCTGACCAGCTCGAGCTTGCGCTGGGCGGAGATGACCTTGCGGATATAGGCGGCGTCTTTCTCGCCACGGCCGGCGATCACCTCGTCGCGGATCGCGTCCAGTTCGCGGCCGAGCTCCTCGATCTGCTCCGCGCTCAGGTGGGCGGTGGGGTCGATTGCGGTCAAGATGTTCCTACCGTTCGATGTCGCAGGGGCCCGCGGCGGCGGACACGCAGGTCTGGATGAGGACGCCCGGCTCGGCCTCGGTGATCTCGCCGGTGCGCAGGTCGCGGACGGCGCCCGCCTTGAGCGGCGAGACGCAGCCGAAGCAGATGCCCATACGGCACCCGGAGGGCATGAGCACGCCCGCTTCCTCGCCGACGTCCAGCAACGGCGTGGCGCCGTCCGCGTCGACGGTCTTGCCGGTGGCGCTGAAGGTGACCTCGCCGCCGTCGCCGGCGACGACGATGCTGGGGCGGAAACGTTCGGTGTGCAGGCGCTCTGGTACGCCGTGGTCGCTCCAGTGCTTTTCGGCCGCGTCAAGCAGGCCCGTGGGCCCGCAGGCCCAGGTCTCACGCGCGGTCCAGTCGGGCACGAGTTCGTCGAGCCGGGCGATGTCGAGCATGCCGTCCGTGTCGGTGTGCACCTCGGTGAGCCGCAGCTTCTTGTCCGCGACCAGGCCGTGCAGCTCGTCGCGGAAGATCACGTCCTGTGGCCGTGGGGCGCAGTGGACCATGACGACGTCGTCGAACTCGGTGTCGCGCAGCATGCCCATCACGGGTGTGATGCCACTGCCGGCGGTCAGGTAGAGCACCTTGGCGGGCTTGGCCCGCGGAAGGACGAAGTCACCGGTCGCCTGGTCGAGCTGGATCAGTGTGCCCGGTTTCGCCCTGCGGACCAGGTGGTTGCTGACCTTGCCGTCAGGGATCGCCTTCACGGTGATCGTGACGCGGCCGTCCGGGCGGTTCGTCGGCGAGGTGATGGAGTAGGCACGCCACAGGCGCACCCCGTCGACGTCGACCCCGATCCGCATGTACTGACCGGCCGTGTGAGCGCGCCAGCCCCGTCCAGGTCTGATCACGATGGTCGCGGCGTCACCCGTCTCGGGGTGCACGGCCTCGATGCGCCCTCGCAGGTCGGCGCCCGCACGCAGCGGGCTGACCAGGTCGAGGTAGTCCGACGGCAGCAGCGGCGTCGTGACCATCTCCAGCAGTTTCCACGCCCTGCTGCGCAGGGCTGTACTCGTCATGACTCCAGCTTGCTGCGTCTCAGGGCGTAAAGTCCTGACCGTAGGACGTGAATCTGGTGGGTGGAATTGTTCGCAGGGAATAAAAACGTGAGCCGTGTAACCGAGAGGGCCAGCGAACTGGCCTTGGATGAGACGACGGTCACCGCACTTCGGGCCGCGCTGAAGACCACCGCCGACGAGGTCGTCCAGGCGATCATCGACGAGGTCCCGCCCTATGCCAATGCCCTGTCGGGCCACATGGGCGCCACGATCCGCCGAGCCGTCCGCACCGCCCTGGGGCACTACCTGGACCTCGCGAGCGGGAACGCCACGGGCGGCGACGGCGGTGACGCGGCCTACGAGCTGGGCCGCGGCGAAGTGCGTGACGGCCGTTCGATGGACGCCCTGCTCAGCGCCTACCGCGTCGGGGCCCGCGTGGCCTGGCGGTGCCTGGCAGCGGGTGCCGTACCCGCGGGCCTGCCCGCCGCCGAGGTCGCCAAGTTCGCCGAGCTGACCTTCGCCTACATCGACGAGCTCTCCGCCGCGAGCGCCGCGGGCCACGCCGACGAACTGGCTGCCCGGGGCAGGGAGCACGAGCGCCACCTCGAACACCTGGCCCGCGACCTCCTCGCCGGCGCCAGCCCGGACGTGCTGCTCGTCTCTGCTCAACGGGCCGGGTGGCAGCCTCCCCTCTCGCTGACCGCGGTCCTGCTGCCCGCCGCCCAGGCCCGGCCCGCCTACCGCACGCTCGACCCGGGCACCCTCGTCCTCGACGATCTGCCGGACGCCACCGGTGTGCTGCTCGTCCCCGACGCCGACCGATCGCATCTCCTGCGGCAGCTGACCGACCGTACCGCCGTCGTCGGCCCGGCCCGGCCGTGGACGCGTGCGTCCGCCTCGTACGCCCGAGCGGTACGTGCGCGCTCCCTCTCCTGCGACATCCGCGACACCGAGGACCACCTGCCCGAGCTGGTGCTGAGCGCCGACGCGGACGCGTTCGCAGACCTGCGTGCCCGAGCCCTGGCACCCCTGCAGGCCGTGCCTGCCGCCACCGCACGACGGCTGGAGGAGACGCTGCGGGCGTGGCTGCTGCACCAGGGCAGGCGGGACGAGGTGGCGGCGGCGTTGTTCGTCCATCCCCAGACGGTCCGGTACCGGATGACGCAGCTACGGGAGCTGTTTCCGGATCTCGCATCGCCACACCGGGTCCTCGAACTGACACTGGCGCTCGGTCTTCCGGTCAACTGACGCCCACCTCGACCGTCCACGACCGCCTCCGCCAGCGGTGAGCGAGGCGGGAACCGGTAGTCGGCCCGGTGGGCATCAGCTACCCACCGGGCCGCGCCGTGTGTACGTGCTCGAAGTGACGCTCCGCTGGTCTTTCAGGCCTCAGAGCAACCTACGAACTCGCCCGCATCCTCCACCGCTCCCCGACCACGGCGACACAGGGGCGGCTTGCTCTTGCCGCCGGTCGGGCGGGCGGATCAGCGCAGGCCGGCGAACAGATCGTCCTCGGGTGTGGCCGCACCGGTGGCGTCCTGGACACGAACGAAAGTCTCCACGCCCATCAGCTCACCGAACCTCTCCTTGCCCATCTTGAGGAAGAAGATGTTCTCGCCCTGACTGGCGTGCGCGGCCAGAGCGTCGAACTTCTGACCGCTGAAGGCGGTGGTGTCCACCCACGTGGTGATCTCATCGTCGGGAAGACCGATTTCCGCCAGCGCGGCAGCCTCCGCCGGATCCGGCTCCGGCATCTCGTCACTGAACTCGCGCATGATCTCGCCGAACCGCTGCATCATCGAGCGAGGCATGGTGGTCCAGTACACCTTCGGCGTCAGACCGGACATCTCCAGCGCCGCCATCGTGATGCGGTGGGCCTGAATGTGGTCGGGGTGGCCATAAAAGCCGTTCTCGTCATAGGTGACGACCACGTCAGGTCGGTAGTGCCGCATACGTTCCGCAAGTCGGGCCGCACCCTCAGCCACGGGGGTCTGCCAGAAGGACCCAGGAGCGTCGTTGCTCGGCCACCCCGCCATCCCGGAGTCGGCGTAGTCGAACATCTCCAGATCGCTGATCTTCAGGACCTCACAGCTCGCTTCGAGTTCCCGACGGCGCATCAAGGCGACCGCGGCCGGGTCGTGGTCGGGATCGCCCGGCTTGACACCCCCCGGTCCATCACCGCAACTGCCGTCCGTACACGTCACAAGAACCGTGCGGATGCCTTCCGCCGCGTACCGCGCCAAGACCCCTCCGGTTCCCGTGGCCTCATCGTCGGGGTGGGCATGTACTGCCATCAGCGTCAAAGGCCGACTGAGCATCGATCAATCCTCCTGCGAAGCGGGTCCTGGTTCACGTGCGCGGCGAGGCGTCACCGTGGCGAAGGTCCGGGCCACGGTGGGGCGGACGACCCTGTGGTCTGCGTGGTCCCCGCCCGTGTGGCGCCGGTTCCTCGGTCGATGCAACCTGCCGGTCGGACCGACTGTTCCCGACACGGCCGCTCGGTCTTCCGCGCTCGAACAGCACCCCACTTCAGCGGGCTTCGCGGTGATCCGGCGAGTCTCAGGTGACCGCGCACTCGCTTCGGCACCCGATGGACGCTGATCCGGTCGATGATCCGGCCCGCCCCAGGGCAACCGGATACTGTGCCCGTGACGGCAGCCTGGTCGGGGAGGGCAAGCATGACCGACACCAGCAGCACCCGAACCACCGAGGGGGAAGCGCAAGTACCGCGGCGGAGCCGACTGCTCCGCGTGGTGCGCTACATCCCCCTGATCGCCCCCGTACTGCTGTGGGCAGTTCCCTGCTGGGTGCTCCTGTACACGGGCCAGAGCTGGCCGCTGCCCGTCAAGCTGCTCGGCACCGCGCTGTTCGCCCTCGGCCTCGTGGGCATGCCCCTCGCGATGGCGCGCGGTCACGGCCGGCGCCAACAGGACCGGGCGGCGATCATCGGTGACACCCTGCTGGGGACCGGCTGGATTCTGTTCACCTGGTCCGTTCTGCTCGGTGTCCTGTTGCGGCTCGCCCTCACCGTGGCCGGTGTCGGCGGAAGTCAGGACCGTGCCCGCATCGTCACTTGGGCCATCCTCGGCGTCGGCGCCCTCATGCTCGGCTGGGGTTACGCCGAGGCCCGCCGCGTCCCCCGCGTGCGCCGACTCGACGTGCAGCTCCCGCGGCTGGGCGCCGGTTTGGACGGCCTCCGCGTGGTGCTCATCACGGACACCCACTACGGCCCACTCGATCGCGCCCGCTGGTCGGCACGGGTGTGCGAGAGGGTCAACACTCTGGAAGCCGACCTGGTGTGCCACACCGGCGACATCGCCGACGGCACGGCTCAGCGCCGCCGCGACCAGGCCACCCCACTCGGAACCGTGCGGGCCACCCGGGCCCGGGTGTACGTCACCGGCAACCACGAGTACTACAGCGAAGCCCAGGGCTGGGTCGACCTGATGAACGAGCTGGGCTGGGAACCGCTGCGCAACCGCCACCTGCTGCTCGAACGAGGAGGCGACACCCTCGTGGTCGCCGGCGTGGACGACGTCACCGCCGAATCCTCCGGCCTGCCGGGCCACCGCGCCCACCTCGCCGGAGCCCTGACCGGCGCCGACCCCACCTTCCCCGTCCTGCTCCTGGCACACCAGCCCAAGTTCATCGACCGGGCAGCAGCCGCCGGCATCGACCTCCAGCTCTCCGGCCACACCCAGGCGGCCAGATCTGGCCCTTCCACCACCTGGTCCGACTCGACCAGCCCGCCCTCGCCGGCCTCAGCCACCACGGCGCCCGCACCCTCCTCTACACCAGCCGCGGCACCGGCTTCTGGGGGCCGCCATTCCGCGTCTTCGCCCCCAGCGAGATCACCCTGCTCGTCCTCCGCTCCCCGCAGGCGGCCGCCTCACCCGGCGCCGGGCGGGCCGACACATCCGCGTGAAGCCTCATCATCGCTCCCCCTCGCCCGGCAGCTGCGCCACCGACAGCGAACGCCAAACCGCCCCGGGGGCGAGCCTGTTCAGACCTGAAGCGTGGCGAGCCAGTCGGTCAGCAGGCGATTGACCTCCTCGGGGCGCTCTTGCTGGATCCAGTGGCCGCAGCCGTCCAAGAGGTGTGAGCCTGACAGGCCGGGGAGGGTGGTGGGGTAGGCGTCGATGGCATCGGACATCCAGGTGGTGGAGGCGTCCAGGGCGCCGCCGATGAACAGGGACGGCTGCTTGATCGGGGCTCCGCGATACGGGGTAAGGTCCTCCCAGTCCCGGTCCATGTTGCGGTACCGGTTGAGAGCACCGGTGATCCCCGTCCGCTCGAACTCCCCGGCGTAGACGTCGAGGTCGTCCTCGCTCAACCAGGCCGGGAGGACCCCCGTGGGAAAGCGGTCGCGCAACCGGCCGCCGCGGGCGACGAAGTGCGGGTCGGGCTCGTCCTGGGCGGGCATGGTGTCGGCGGACAGGGCTGCGTAGAAGCCCGCGAGCCAACCCCGGACGTCGGGCTCGACCTCCGCCTCGGCGCGGCCGGGCTCTTGGAAGTAGGAGACGTAGAACTCCTGCCCTGGGCCGCCGACCTGGCCGAAGATGTCGGTGGGGCGGGGGCCGCCTGGAGGCGCGTAGGGGACGCTCAGCAGGCCGACGGCGCGGAAGACCTCGGGGTGGAGCAGGGCCGAGGTGGCGGCGATGTTGGAGCCCCAGTCGTGGCCGACGACCACCGCGCTCTCCTCACCCAGGGCGCGCACCACGGCGACGTTGTCCTCGACCAGGTCGAGCATCCGGTAGGCCTCCGTCGCCTCCGGTTTGGACGAGCGGCCGTAGCCGCGCACGTCGATCGCCACCGCCCGATGGCCGGTCGCGGCAAGGGCCGGGAGTTGGCGGCGCCAGGAGTACCAGGACTCCGGGAAGCCGTGCACGAGGAGGACCAGCGGGCCGGCACCCTGCTCGACCAGGTGCACGCGCCCGGCCGGGCCCTCGACGGTGCGGTGGCGCGGCTCAGCACTCGGCTCGGACGGCATGGGCTTCTCCTCGGTTCGCGGCTGATGCGGCTGATGCGGCTACCCATCGATCATGCGGCGCGGTGTCCGCCCGCCGCGACCAGCCTTGCCAATCTGGCGAACTCGCAGGACACAGGGGGTTGAATGGCACGGCAGGAAGGGCCGGGAAAGATGGCAGTCGATGACGTGGAAGGCACGATCGCCGCAATGGGGCCCCGGTTGCGGGCCGCGCGCGAGCACCACGGCGCGACGCTCGCCGCTGTCAGCTGTGCGACCGGCATCTCGACCAGTACGCTGTCCCGGATCGAGACCGGTCGTCGCCAGCCCACCCTGGAGGTGCTGCTTCAGCTTTCGAAGGAGTACGGCGTCGGCCTGGACGAACTGACCGGCACAGCGCCCGCACCCGCCCCCGCGGCCAAGCCGCGCGCCGCGGCGCCGCTGAGCTTCGGCGATGACAAGGCAGTGCTGCCGTTGACCCGTTACGTCGGCGGCCTGCACGCCCACAAGCACGTCCTGCCCGCCCTCGAAGATCCGCCGGCGCGCCCCCGTCAGGTCTCCCATGACGGCTACGAGTGGCTGTGCGTCCTGTACGGGAGACTGTGGCTCGCCCTCGGCGACCACGACCTCATCCTGAGGGCCGGGGACACCGCCGAGTTCGACACCCGTACCCTGCACGGCGTCACGAACGCCAGTCCCGGCGGCCCGGTCGAGTACCTGATCATGTTCGGCCCGCAGGGCGAGCGCCTACGCCCGCGCACCCCTCCCGCCGCCGACCGCGGAACTCGCCAGTCCCACCGCGCCCCAACCGGCGGAGACGAAGAGCCATAGGCTCCGGAACTGTAGTAACTACCCCCAACTGAGCGGCAATTGGGCGGCAGTCGGTGTCAGTGGGCCCTGGCATGATCGCGGTCATGACTACTTCGATCGTGGAAGAGCTCGTCTACCGAGCGGCCGAGAAGCATGGCGTCCCCGGGCCCGTCGCGCAGGAGCTGCTCACCGGCTCCCGACCGTGCCTTCACCTGGTCCCCTTCCGGGACCTGACGCCCGCCCAGCAGGAAGAGGCCCGGCCCGCCGCGCGCACGGGAGGCCTCCCCTGCCTGCCGGACGGCGTCGACTGGCCCGACGGACGCGACCCTCTGGTGCTGACCGTGGACTGCGCGGCAGTCCCCCGGGAAGCCCTGGACATCGAACTCCCGCACGACGGAAGCCTGTTGTTCTTCCCGAGATCGAGTACGAGCCGGAGTCGTCCGTGGTGCTCCACGTCCCCGCCGACGCACGGACCACGGAACGCCCGGCGACGTACGAACTCGACGGCGAGCCGGCGCAGGTCAGGGTCTACCAGCCGGATGTTCTGTATCCGGTGCCGGGACTGACCGTCTCACCCGATTGGCGCGATACCCCCGCGACCAGCGCGTTCCTGGATGGCGGCGCGGACCGGGACGACATCCTGGACGATTTCGAGGACGCCGTGCGGGAAGCGGCGGCGGGCGGTGCCTCCCATGGAGTTTCCGTCCAACTGGGCGGCTTCTCCAGCCCTTGGCAGTTGGCACCGGACGAGGGCGACCTCGTTCTCCTGGCGCAGATACACGGCCAGTCGATCGACCTCAACGTCTACACCCAGACCCTGATCGTCGGCACCCGCGAGGACATCGCACAGCGGCGGTACGAAGCCCTGGAATTCGAGCAGCAGGTCTGAGCAACCACCAGCTGGCTCACCACGCCAGTGCGGCCGGGGTCACGACTTCGGCTTCGCCGAGGGCGGTGGTCTGGGTGGTGGTGCGGGTCTCGGTCCGCTGGCGGGGGGACTTCGATCACGGCGTCGCCCGGCACCCCGGAGGATGCCGGGCGGGCCCGGTTGTCGTCAGATGACGGCCTTGTAGTCCTTCCAGCCCGTGGTGATCTTTGTGCGGCTGCCGAAGGAGCCCCTGCCGTTGCCGTTGTAGCGCCATACGGTGCCGGTGGTGTCCCGGGCCACGAGGTCCGCGCGGCCGTCGCCGGTGATGTCGCCGACGCCGATGACCGCGTTGTAGGAGGAACCCCAGTCGCTGAACACCTTGACCCGGGCCTTGAAGCCGCCCGTGCTCGTGGTGTTCGCCTCATACCGCCACAGCACGTTCGACTTGTCCTGGACGAGGAGGTCACCGCGGCCGTCGCCATTGAGGTCACCGCCGCCGAGGATCTTCTTGTATCCGGTCCAGTGGGAGGCGATCTTCGCGCGGGATGAGAGCTTCCCGTTGGCCAGACCCTTGAAGAGGTAGACGTCTGCGGTCGAGGACTGGCGGCCGATCAGGTCGGGACGGCCGTCGCCGTTGACGTCGCCGGGGGAGGTCAGAACGTCGTACGCATTCCAGCCCGAGGTGCCGAGTGACGTGTATGGCGTGGTGGGCGTCGCGGCTTTGCCACAGGCCGGGCGGTAGGCCCGCAGGGCGCCGCCGGTACGGACCAGCACGTCGTTGCAGTGGTCGCCGTCGAGGTCGCCGAACGGCACGAACTGGGCGGTGGCCGGCCACCCGGATCCGGAAACCGTGCCGCCCAGCGTGCCCGTACCGGTGCCGCGGTGGATGGTGACGGTGCCGGAGGAGCTGAGGGTGAGGACGTCACCGACTCCGTCGCTGCCGACGTAGTCGCGCGGTGCCGCCGCCCCGGCCGTCACCTTGACGTCTGCGGAAAGGGTGAGCGCAGCGCCCTGGCCGTCGGCGGCCTTGGCGGTGAGGGTCCAGGTATAGGTGCCGTTGGTGACCGGGCGGCCGGCGCTGTCCTTGCCGTCCCAGTCAACCGTCAGCAGACCACGGGCCTCGGCACCGGACAGCGTGCGAACGGCGGTGCCGGACGCCTTCTGGCGGATCGTCACCTTCCAGTCCGCCGCGGGCTTTGACAGCCACCAGGAGCCGGACCAGTTCGCGGATCCTGCGACGACCATGGCGTCGACGGCCGTGAGCGGGGACGTGGGAACACCGGCCGGTACGACGTGCACGCGCTGGTCGCGGTCGGCGTAGGCGACGCCGCCGCCGAAGCGGTCCACGGTCCAACTGGTTCCGGCCTCGGTGTTCTTCGGGCCGATGTCGGTCCAGTCGGCGAGTTTGCGGCTCGGCAGGTCGGTGTGACTGCCGGAGGCGGGCAGTCCGTTGTGCAGGTCGATCAGTGTCAGCCCGCTGGCCGACTGAGTGCCGGAAACGCGCTCGACCAGGTATCCGTCACCGAGCAGGACCCTGCCGTCCGGGGCGGTGGAGGTGCGCTTGGTGGCGCGGTCGTACAGGCCCGCGCCGTGCACGTCCCCCGAGGCGTCCTCGCAGACCCAGTACACGAAGCGGTCCACGGCCTGGAGGCCGGAGGGAGTGCAGCCGTTGCGGGTGGTGAAGGACTCCGCTGCGGTCCCCGCAGGCAGGCGAGTGGCGGTGACCTTGCCTCCGCCGGCCGCGCCGCTCCACAGGGTGTTCCCCCACACGGCGGCGGCGACGCGGTCGCGCTTGATCAGGACCTTGCCCGCTCCTGCGGCGGCGAACTCGCCGATGTACTGCTGGCCGGAGGAGGCGCCGTTGACGACGGCGTACCGCCCGGAGAGGTCCGCGAGCCGCGGGGAGTCGTCGCCGGTGTCGAGGGTCGGACCCCAGCCGGCCACGCCGTTGGAGCGGAGCATGGTCAGGCCGGACTCGGTGGCCTCGCGGCGGCCGTGGTGGCCGGCGCCGTCGGCGAACATGCGGATGCAGCGGGGCATGATCTGGTCGCAGGGGCCGTCCCAGCCGCTGACCAGGCCGTCCACGGTGCTACGGGTGGGGCTCGGGGTGCCGCTCGTGGTGAGCCAGGTGCTGCGGTAGGCGCCGAGGACGGTGCCGGGCTCGTAGAGCGTGCTGTTGTCAGCCGTGCTGAGGATGCCGCTGCCCAGGGAGAGGCCGTGGATCTGCGCGGGCATCGGCTGCACGGCGGTCAGGCGGCTGCGGGTGACCGACCCGTCGGCGCCCTGCGCGACCCGGTACACGCCCCAGTCGAGGTCCCCCTGCTCGACGGGGTGCGCGGCACCCGCCACCAGGACGGAACCGTCCGGCGCTTGCACGAGCTGGTGGGCGGCCGGATCCATGACGGTGGTCGAGGCGGTGTCCGACCCGTCGGAGGCGAGGGCGACCAGGGGCTGGCCCCGGTACTTGTTGTCGCCCGGCGCCATCGGCTCGACACCCAGCAGTGCCGAGCCGACGACGCCGTAGGTGGCCTCGTACGACAGTGAGCTCGTTTCCAGGGTTCGGGGCGGCGCGGCCAGGTCGGCGCGGTCGAGCACGTCCGCCTTGCCGCGTCCCGGGCGCAGCCGCAGCACCGAGCCGGGGCTCAGCCTGAAGCCGGTCACCTCCCAGCCCTCCTGGGGGCTGGGGCGGTCGGGCAGGGGGCTGGATGCGCCCGTGGTGAGGTCGACGATGCTCCAGCGCGTACCGTCGTCCGTCTGGTAGCGCAGGATGACCGACCGAGCGTCACCGTCCTCGACGCGGATGTCGCCGACGCCGGAGGGAAGCCCCGTCACCGGCGTCTCCTGGACCTGGCCGCTTACGAAGCGCCGGAGCTGATAGGCCTCCGGGTTGCCGCCTTCGCCGCTCGTGCTGGTGAGGACGGTGGCGCCGAAAGTGCCCTGGTACGAGTAGGGCTCGGGCACGGGGACGACGACGCTGCCGCCCGAGGTGCCGGCGCCCTGGATCAGCGTGACCTGATCGTCCTCCTCCGAGTAGAGGGCGACAGTGTCCGATCCGTCTCCGTAGTAGCCGACTTGGAAGGAGAGGTCCCCCAGGGTCGAGCCGTCGTCGATGTTGTACTGGAGCGGGGCCGGCATGTGCTGTTCGATCGCTGTGGTGGTACCGGTGGCGTAGTCCGTCCACAGGAACCGGTCGTCGCTCTCCTGAGCCCACAGGAATCCGCTGGTCCCGGCGTTGAGAATCCGGGTGAACCGGGGAACTGCCCGCGCGGCGGCCGGCAGGACCAGGCCCTGGGCGGAGACTGCGGGCACGGCCGGCGCCGCCACAGCGTGCGTGTACCCGAGCGGGAAGCCGACGGTCAGCGCCGCCATGAGGGCGGCTGCGGTCCGTCGTGCCGAGCGTGAGCCGATGCCGGGTCTGTGCCGACGAGGGTGGAGCTGGGCCACCGTTCCTCCAGAAAGCAGGGCAGGCATGTGCAGGAGGTACGGCAACGCCCTGGCATCCCCTGCGGCCCCCCGGCCGCTCCCCCCACGCGCGTGTCCAAGGAGACTAACAGCATGGACATGACGTTCCGCCCCGAAGAAGGGAGAGCCGGAACGGGTGAGCCATGGCCTCGGCCGGCGGAGAACGGGCGAGTCCAACACGGCTGAGGGCGTCGGCCTCAGGCATTCCTCCGGAAGTGGCTGACCATCATGCGGCCAGCCGGAACGCCAACTATCAAATGCGGTGGATCGCCTGGAGCACCCCACGTAGCGTCAGCTGCCGCGGGCCCCGGAACGGATGACCGGTGCCCATCCGATCAGACCAGCCCAGGACGGATGGACGTTAATGGACCTGCGCCGCTTTGCCCCTGTGCACGCTGCCTCCGTTGCCGGTTGGCCGACATCTTTGACGGAAGTCGTCATGTGGTGCGGGGGAAGCGAGTTCCCCATGCCGGAAGAGACGATCTCCGGGTGGCAGCAGGGCGACGATGTGGAAGCGCACGTGCTTGTCGAGGGCGAGAGACTCCTTGCCTATGGGGAGTTGTGGTTCGACGCCGAGGAAGACGAGGTCGAGCTGGCACGGCTCATCGTGGATCCCGAGGTCCGGGGCGAAGGAGTGGGCCGTGAACTCGTTCGAGGTCTGCTTGCGCGGGCTGTCGAGGCAGGCTTCGATGACGTCTTCATGCGGGTGCATCCGGAGAACGACAGGGCGCTCCGGTGCTATACGGGTGCCGGGTTCGTGCCCGTTGATCCGGGTCTTCAACAAGAGTGGAATGCTGCCCAGCCCGTCAACTACACCTGGCTCCGCCACCTCGAAGGGCTGCCTCAATGACGGCAGTTGTGTCGTGTGGGGAACCGCTCGCCCTCCGCACCTTCGTCAGACACCCCGACCAACTGCCGCAGCACCTCGACCGCTTGCGCCCCATCGACCCAGTGCCCTTCCTGGCCTGCCATACCCGACGGTGAACCGCGGGCCCGGCGCGGAGTCGGGGCGGCTGCCGTGTCAGCCGATGTTGCCCTGCCGGGCGTCCCGCCACAGGTCGACGTCGCCGTCGGTGGCGTACTTGTCGATCTCGGCCAGTTCCTCGGCGGTGAACTCCAGGTTCTCCAGCGCGGCGACGTTCTGCTCCAGTTGCTCCGTACGGGAGGCGCCGATGACCAGCGAGGTGACCCGCTCGTCCCGCAGCGCCCACGCCAGCGCCATCTGGGCCAGCGTTTGCCCGCGCCGGGCGGCGATGTCGTTCAGCGCACGCAGCCTGCCCCGCATCTCGTCCGTCAGCCACGCCGCGTCGAAGGACGTGCCGGCCGCGGCCCGCGAGCCCTCCGGGACGCCGTCGAGGTAGCGGCCCGTCAGCATCCCCTGGGCGAGGGCGGTGAAGCCGATGACGCCGAAGCCCTCCTCCTGGGCGACGTCCAACAGCCCGTCGGTCTCGATCCAACGGTTGAGCATGCTGTACGAGGGCTGGTGGATCAGCAGCGGCGTGCCGAGGTCCCGCAGGATGGCGGCCGCCTGACGGGTGCGCTCGGGGTCGTAGGAGGAGATGCCGACGTAGAGCGCCTTGCCCTGGCGCACCGCGGTGTCGAGCGCGCCCATCGTCTCCTCCAGCGGCGTGCCGGCGTCGAGGCGGTGGGAGTAGAAGATGTCGACATGGTCCAGGCCCATGCGAGTCAGGGACTGGTCGAGCGAGGCGAGCATGTACTTGCGTGAGCCGCCGCCCTGACCGTACGGCCCGGGCCACATGTCCCAGCCGGCTTTGGTGGAGATCACCATCTCGTCGCGGTACGGCGCAAGGTCCTGCTTCATCAGCCGGCCGAAGTTGATCTCCGCCGAGCCGTAGGGCGGACCGTAGTTGTTCGCCAGATCGTGGTGGGTGATTCCGAGGTCGAAGGCGCGCAGCGCGATCTCGCGCTGGGTCTCGAAGGGACGGTCGTCCCCGAAGTTGTGCCAGTACCCCAGAGAGAGCAGCGGGAGGTGGAGACCGGAGCGGCCGGTCCGCCGGTAGCGGATGGTGCCGTCGTAGCGGTCGGGATGTGCGACGTGGGTCATGCGTCAACCATGCTCGTGCACGATTCTGAAGTCCAACAAGTGAGGATCATCGGATTCAGCGCCGCGGCTTCTCAATCCGAGTGGCTCGGCCCGGCGGAACGCGCGCATCCCTCGCCCGACGAGTTCTCTCGATCGAAGAGCCGACCATCAACAGCACCGAGAGCGGTGCAGGCGGGTGACCTGCGCCCCTTCGCTGCTATCGCCTGAGTGGCAGCCTCGCGGCGCAACCGGCCAGTGCTGCAAGGAGCGTGCGGCCCGGACAGCGGCGCACCATGGCTGCGGTCTCGAGAGGCGGACACCCGGTAGGTCCAGTTACGAACCCCGTGACACCCAGGCGCCGTTCAGCCGCCGCTGCTCTCCCGGACCATGATCCGGTGGCCGATCACTTCATCCCGGCAGGGAGCGGACGGGTCGGGGCTGTCGATGCGCTCCAGGAGCAAGGACACCGCGGCCCGGGCGATCTCGCGTTTGTCGGGAGCGACGGAGGTCAGGCTGGGCACGCTGTAGCGCGAGGCCTCGATGTCGTCGAAGCCGACCACGTCCACCTCGCCGGGCACCCGCAGCCCGTCTCGTACAGCGCGCGCAGGGCGCCCAGGGCCAGGTTGTCGTTCAGGCACAGCAGTGCGTCCGGCGGGGTGGCGGTCTGCATCAGCCGTGTCGCCGCGTCCGCGCCGTCCTGCCAGTGGAAGGCGTTCACCGGTACCATCAGGCCGGGGTCGAAGGGCACGCCGGCGGCGGTCAGGGCCGCGCGGTGGCCGTCGGTGCGCTGCCGGTCGGTGCCCTGCCTGCCGCGCAGCGCGCCGCCGATGACGGCGATGCGGCGGCGCCCCCGGGCCAGCAAGGACGACTCCGCCAAAGCGGTGTGGTCGCGCACCCGGTTCGACGCCAAGACCTCCGCCGCGCCGAGGCCCGCCGCATCCACCTCTCCCTCGGGGAGAGCCGCACCGCGCGCGTGCTCACGTTCCCGGGACTGACCGCGCTGGCACTGCTCTGGCTGCTGCCGGCCGCCTGGGGCCTGCTAGAGCCCGGGTCTTCCGCCACTGCCGCGGCGGACGCTCGGTGCGCTCCAGCCATGTGCCGGCCGGCGACCGGGGGCGCCGTGTTCATGCCATGATCTGTGGTATGAGCACAGACACCGGACACTCGGGGATCGTGTACTGGCGGCGCAGCGTGTGGAACGGCGCCCGCTGTGAGCCCGTGCTGGTCACCCTGCGTCCAGACGGCCTGCAGGTGCGGGACCGCTCCCTCGCCACCGTTCTGCAGGCCGACCCCAGCGCGGTCACCGGTCGCCCCACCCGGCTCGGCACCCTCGTGCTCACCGTCGAAGGACAGCGCTACGCCCTTGTCGGGAGGGGCGCCTCCCTGTCCCCCGCGCCCAGCGCCGATCAGCAGCGGGCTCTGGAGGACGCCGGCCCCGGATCATCGGGAGCGGCGGCGGCCGGAGGCGCGGTGGACCAGTTGCTCAACGGTGGCGCGGCGGCACGGATGCGCGACTGGCACGCCCGACTGGCCGCCGCCGGAGCCCGGTTGCGCTGACCGGAAGCGGGGCGCGGCCCCCTCGGATCAGGTGAGGCGCCGCGGGGACCGCGAGCACGATCAGGCCGACGGGGCACCAGGTTCCATCGGCGGACAACCCAGCAGTTCTGGCGCCGGAAACGCCTGTGCCTTGCTGCGCGTGGTGTTCATCCCCCGTCGACGACCAGGCGCAGGGCCGGCGCACGGCGGAGTCTGATGAAGGTGACGATCAGAGCGACAGCCTGGAGGACGGCGCAGACCAGCAGCACGCGGCCCAGGTGCGCGGGCGGGGTGAGCGCGACGAGGATGCCGGCCGCGGGGAAGGGTAGCAGCAGGATCAGCATGGTCAGCGAGAGCGTGGCACCGAGTGCCGTCGACGGGATGATCAGCGAGCGCACGGTTCGCAACACGACCGTGAGCCCACCGTCGCCCGCCATGAAGAGGGCGACCAGGACCGTGTAGGAGACGTACGACGGCGCCAGCGGCAGGCCAAGACAGGCCGCGGAGGCGAGCGTTGCGGACACGACGCCCACCGCCCACAGGTCGAGTCGGCGCAACACCAGACGGCAGCAGGTGATCGCCAGCAGGGTCGCCACCGCGGCGGCGGACCACATGGTGCCGACGCTGGCCGAGGAGCGGCCGAAGGTCTCCACGACAATGACCGGGCTCGCTGACTGCAGCAGCCCGAGCGCGAGGTTCGAACAGGTCAGGCCGCCCACAAGCCAGCCCAGCGCGGGCAGGCGCAGCAACGTGCGCAGGCCCGCCCGCAGCCCGCCGCCCTTTCCCGCCCCCTCCCCGGACGCGGCACGCAGCGGGGTCGGCGGGGTCTGCAGACCGAGTACGGCGGCGAACAGAGAGACCGCGCTCAGGCATGCGAGCATCCACCCGGGGCCGGACAACAGCAGGAAGCCTGCGAGCAGCGGACCGATGACCGTGGCCGTCTGGTCGATGCCGACGAGGACCGCCTGTGTCCCGTGCGGCCGGGTTTCCCCGCGCCGGGTGACAACCGCGCCGACGGCCTCGTTGGCGACGAACCCGAACTGGGAGAGGGTTCCGGTCACGGCCGCCAGTACAAGGATGACGACCGTCTCAGTCGTGCCCCGTGGAAGCATCGTCAGGGCGACCGCGGACGCCGCCACCACCACGGACCGGGCGAGGGACGACATAAAACACACGATGGCCGCACCGCGCCGGTCCACCACATTCCCGGCCAGCACGAACGCCGCGATCCGCGGCGTCCATTCCAACGCGAACGCCAGACCCGTCAAAGAGGCGGAACTGGTGATGGTCAGGACCAGAAGCGGCATCGCGTACGTCGACATGGAAAACGCCAGCGCATCACTCGCGCGTGGTGCGTAGACTCGCCGAAAGTGACTGCCGGGCGGAACGGCGGCATGCCGACCGGCAGGCCGGTCCCCGTGCACAGTGATGGCCACGAACAAGAGGCTTTCGGTGAGAAGTTCAGGGGGCGGAGAATGGCGGCGGTCGCCCGCGCGAGAAAGCAAAGTGCGGCAATTTACTGTGCGGCGGCAGAACTCACAATGACGGCAGGGAAAAGCAACTGACCCGTCCACGGCGACAGTTGACGGCCGAACTATACCGTCTCCACACCGCTCTCACAGGCGGCCCGCCAGGGACTCGGGCACTATGAGGCCATATCAGCCGGATACCGATACGAGCCCATTCAGGGCCCGGTTCGTTACGTACCGGCAATGCCGGAATGGCACGCTCCGTGATGTAGTCGAGCAGTGACCCGATTCGATGGAATTCGGAAGAAGATCGGCAATCGCCGGAGATACGGCAGGGACAAGACCTCCGCCGAACCGGCCCGGCCCTCCCGGCTGACGGACATCGTGGTCGCACTGCTGCTGGCACTGGCCGACGCCCTCGCGCTGGCCGGCATCGGTCTGATCTTGACCCTGGGCGGTATGGCGGCGACCATGGGCGACGCCCAGCCCGGAACTCAACGACCTCATCCCGGATTCTCGTTCTCGGGGCTCGCCCTCGCCTGGGTGGTTCCCGCCGCGCTCGCAGTCTCGACGTTCGTCCACGCGAGTCTGCGCATGCCGGTCACCGCCGTCGTCCAAGGACTGTTCCTGATCGTCGGGATCGTGCTCGCGTTCGCCGAGACGTACATGTTGGTGTCGATCGCCTGACCGACGAGGAAACCCACCTCCGCCCAGTGGTTCGGCAACCGGTCAGGTACCGTCGGAGCCGGGATCGACCAACCTCGACCCCCATCTTCCTTCGGCCCCAGGCTGTTCGGGCCCCTCGTGGTCAGCCTGAGGCAGACTGGGGTTCGAACGTGAAATACACGGCCAGACAGTGGGGTTCATCCTCGCCGTCAAGGAAGTCCCACGAGACGTCCGCGATGCGGATGTCCTGCCCGCTCACCCAGGCGTGCGCCTTCGAGAAGACCTGAGCGGCACTCGCGCCAAGGAACAGTTTCCTCGCCATCGCGTGCACCCCGGTCTCAGCCTCCGAGTCGTCGAAGCCTGCGGGGAACGTCTACGCAGAAAGAGGGGTCCAGCATCACGTACCGTCCTTGCCAATGGTGGGCATTCACACAGCCTGGAAGAAATTTCCGTACGTAGCACTGCGTAGGACGCAGTGCGGCGAGAGAGGTTGCCTCCCCTCGGCCTCGTCATGACCTCAGCGCGATCCGCTCTCCAATTCCAGTGCGACGAAAGTCAGTTGACGTCTCGCCCATGCACGTCGCTGCCGCCGTCAGGTTCACTTTCTCCGGGATGCGCCGTGCTGTGAGTGGCCGGTCGCGGTTCAGAGCGACTTCAGGACCCGGACGCGGTCGGCGATGGCGCGCCGGGCGACGTCGGAGGTGAAGCCGATGGAGTCGAACTCGTGCGGGGCGCCGCGGTGCAGGTGGAACTCGACCGGCACTCCGGCACCGCTGTGCTTCGTGGCGTAGGCGGTGTCCTCGCCGCGGAAGACGTCCAGTTGGCCGACCTCGATGTAGGCGGCCCGTAGGCCGGTGGCGTCCTTCAGGCGGGCCGGGGCGGCGGTGGGCGGGACGTCCGGCCCGCCGGCGGAATCGCCGAGCAGAGCGGGCCAGGCGGTGCGGCTGTCGTCGTAGGACCACACGAGGTAGGGCGCGATGTGAGGGTCGGGGGCGGGGGTACGGTCGTCGAGCATCGGCATGAGCAGAATCTGACGGGCGATGTTCGGGCCGCCGCGTTCGCGGGCCAAGATGGTCAGTGCCGCCGCCATGCCGCCTCTGGCGCTGTCGCTTGCCGTGGTCGAACAGCGCCTGGTACGCGGTGAGACCGACCACGGGCAGCGCTGCGGCGTCGGCCAGGGAGACGGTCTTGGGCGCCGCCGCGAGGGGCTCGGCCGGCGCGAGGACGTACTGCGCGGCGGCGCCGGGCTTGTCCATCGGCAGGAAGCCGACGACGTCGTCGCCGACCTCGAGTCCGTTCACGCCCTCGCCCAGCGCATCGACCGTGCCTGCGACATCGAGGCCGGGAGTGTGCGGCAGCACCACCGGGATGGGGCCCTGCATGAAGCCGCCGCGGATGTTGCCGTCGACGGAGTTGAACGAGGTCGCGGCGACACGGATGCGGACCTCCCCGGCGCCGGGGACGGGCTGCTCCACGTCCTCGTAGCGCAGGACGCCGGCGTCACGACGTGGCCCGCACCTGCCACCACGAGTGGCCCGGACGGCCGAAGGTCACATGCGGTGTTCGCGGAAGGCGTGCTCGAGGCGCTGCGCACCTGGCACACCCCCCGCGAATTCCCCACCAGCGTCCTGCTGCACTCCCCTCTTGTGCCGCACGGCTCACGCGACTCGGTCGCTGACCTGCGCGGCGCCATCACCACCGCCCTCGACGCGATCCAGACAGACCCCGCGGGCGTCAAAGCCCACGAGGCGCTCACCACCACCTACATCACGGCCTGCCGCACCCACAGGGCCGCCGCCCGACGCCTCGGCGTCCCCTACGGCACCTACCGGCGCCACCTCACCCTCGCAAAGGAACGGCTCGTCGAACGGCTGCTGCGACAGCTGGCCACGGCATCCACACCACCGGAGCGCTGATGTCTCCGCGGAGCCGCGCAAGACGGGCTTGGCAAGAAGCGCGTGCCGCAGGTATTCCCCACGAGTCCCCGTGCCGTAGACGGCGCGCAGCCCGGGTCAAAGCCCGAAGGCATCGCCCTCGATGAGGATGAGCAGGCCGATGGTGACCAGGACGAGCGGCAGCAGGATGTGGCCCCAGCGGGCGAGAGCCTGTGCGATCACGGGCCGCGTGGCGAGGAACCTGCCCGCAAAGCACCACGCGGCCACAAGCACGAGGAACACCACGGCGTACACGCTCATGGCGCCGACACCGGCAGTGGCGAAAACGGGCACGTAAACGCCGATGTTGTCTCCGCCGTTGGCGAAGGTGACAGCTGCGACCTCCAGCGGGCTCGGCCCAGCCTCGCCAGCCTGCTCCCCCTCGTCCTCACTGCCGCCGCGGTGGTCCTTCCATGTCTGCCAGGCGGCCTTCAGGCCCAGGACGAGCGGCAGAAGCCCGAGGTAAGGAACGGCGGCCTCGGGCAGGAAGGTTGCGCCGAAGGTGGCGGCCACCGCCACAGCGAGGATCGCGGCGAAGCCCAGGTACTGCCCCAGAACAATGCGGCGGACGGAGCCGGGTTGCTCAGCACCCTGTGCAAAGAACAGCGCCAGGACCACGATGTCGTCGATGTTGGTGACAGCGAACAAGCCGGCGGCCTGCCCAACGATGCCCAGGTCCACGAGAGGCTGCTCTCCTTCGGCGCGGTTGCCTGGTGACGCTACCCGGAGCCGCTTCCCGCAGCGATCACGGGGCCACGGTTCGGTGCTGCCCGCTCGGCGCCCATCGATCATGACTTCGGGTCTCTGCGTACTGGCCTCGATCTCAGAAATCCCGCTGCCGCGGCGACAGCAGACGACGCATGGACGTGCTCGCTGAAGCGGCCTAACGTCTCAGGTTTCCTCAAACTCGTCATCGCACAGGCCACTCCGGCAGCACACGGGCAACCACTCGGCCGTCCCGAACACGTTGCAGACGACCCCTGTCGGGCTCCACCACCGTGAGAATCTCGAAAGCGGTGCCGCACGCTGCCATCGACCGACCCGACATCACCTCCTCGTACAGCAGCCAGAGCCCCCTGCCGGCCAGATCTCGGCACTCTTTCGGCAGATCGAGCCCTCGTCGAGCGGAATCCCAATCCGATCCCTCGCCCGCCACCAGGCACTGGAGGAGGCAGAGGAACCACTCGCGAGCTGGGGGTGCCACACCGTCCGCGAGGGCCGCGAGGGCAACCGACGTCACTGCAGGAGCCGGTGCCCAAAGGCCCGTCGGAGACCAGACGTGTTCCTCAAACTGACGTGGCTGGACCTCGCCCCGCCGCCCGCAAGATGCGGCAAATCGTGGGCAACGTGCTCTGCAGAGTTACCGCACCGCACGCGCACAGCATGCCCTTCCAATCCGGGTCTTCGATCTTGAGCGGTGCCCAGCGTCTGGGCCACCGACGTGCAGTCACGGTGATGACGGGCTTGCCGACCTGGTTCCGTTCTAAAGACCGGACAGCGATCAGTCAGTACTGCGCGGCCGTTGTGAAGCTGTGAGGGGCGCGGATCGTCGGCTGGTGGGCAGGGCTCTGAACGCCCGCCGGTATGCCTGGGGCGTCGTGCCGAGGTGTCGGGCGAAGTGGTGGCGGAGGTTGTCGACGGTACCGAAGCCCGTGCGGTGGGCGATCGCGGTTACTGGGTCGTCCGTGGTCTCCAGGTGGTGCTGCGCGAGCAGGACCCTCTGTCCGGTCAACCATTGCAACGGCGTGGTCCCGGTCTCCTGCCGGAAGCGTCGGGCGAAGGTCCGCGGGGAGATGTGGGCACGGTAGGCCATTGCCTCGACGGTCAGGTCCTGGTCGAGGTGGGCTTCCACCCAGGCCAGGACAGGGGCGAGGGACCCGGTCCCCTCCCGGGGCAGGGGGCGTTGGCGGTACTGGTGCTGGCCGCCGTCGCGGTGCGGGGGTGTGACCATGCGGCGGGCGATTGCGTTGGCGACGTCGCTGCCGTGCTCCTTGCGGATGAGGTGGAGGCAGGTGTCGACGCCAGCGGCGGTGCCGGCGCCGGTGATGACCGGGTCCTCGTCGACGTAGAGCACGTCCGACTCGACCCGGGCACGCGGGTGGCGGCGAGCGAGTTCGTCGGTGTAGCGCCAGTGCGTGGTACAGCGTCGCTCGTCGAGCAGCCCGGCCTCGCCCAGGAGGAAGGCCCCGGTGCAGATGCTCAGGACCCGAGCGCCACGCTTCACAGCAGCCCGCAGTTCCTCGGTCAGGTGGTCCGGCTGGCGCACATTGAGGTCGTAGGCCGGGACGCAGATGAGGTCCGCCGAGGCCAGCCGCTCCAGCCCGTGCCGGGCCCGCACCTCGAAGCCGTGGCGGGTCGGCACGCTGTCGCCGGTGGCCGAGACAAGAGCGAAGTCGTACGCGGGCAGCGCGTCGTCGCTGCGATCGATCCCGAAGACCTCGCAGAACACGCCCAGCTCGAACGCGTGGGCACCCTGGAGGGCAAGGACGGCGACGTCGTGAAGCACAGGTTCCCGATCCCTTCTTACGACGGTGGCAGGAATTTCAGCTTACCTGGCATTTCTGCCACTCTCAGGTGGGAGCGCCGGTCTGGAAGGCTCGCAGGCGTTCATCCATCCCGCGAACAGCTAGGCACAGCACATGACCACGCAGACCCCCGCCACCAACGCTGCCCTCTCGTCACAGGCTGCCCAAGTCCTGCGTGGGCTCGCACTCGACGAGGAGCTGAAGTGGCGCGTCCCAGGCGACCCGGTCCTCGGCCCTCTGGCCCGCAAAGTTGCGCAGCGGTACGTGGCCGGTGAAACCCTGCCCGACGCTCTGGATCGGGCGCAGCAGGTCCTGGCCGCCGGCCACCGCGTGAACGTGGAGTACATGGGCGAGAGCTGCCGCGACCCGCAGCGAGCCACGGAAGAGACCGACACGTTCCTCTCCGCGGCCCGTCTGCTGCCACCCGGGTGCTCGATCTCCCTCGACCTGTCCCACATCGGCCTCGCCGTCGATGCGGAGCTTGCCCTTGCCAACGCCTCCCGCATCGCCCAGGCCACCGCCGACACCGGGCGGGAGATGGTGATCTCGGCTGAAGGCTCCGACCGGACCGACGAGGTTCTTGCCCTGCACCGCAAGCTGCGCGAGCGGTTCGACCATGTGGGCATCACCGTCCAGGCACGCCTGTATCGCACCGCAGACGACCTGCCGGAGCTGCTTTCGCGTCCCGGCCGCATCCGCCTGGTCAAGGGCGCCTTCCTCGAACCTGAGGCCATCGCCCACCGGCGCGAGGCCCCGGCCCTGACCGCCGCCTATCTTGCGTATGCGCAACAGTTGGCCGACTCGGGCCATCTGTGCTCCTTCGCCACCCACGACTGGGATCTGATCAACCGCGTTGACCAGCACCTCGGAGGGAAGGGCACCGATTCCGATCCTTGGGAGTTCGAGACCCTCCTCGGCCTCGGGTCCGACCGCCTCCAAGCCATGGCCGAGCGCGGCCACCCCACCCGGGAGTACATCGTCTTCGGCACGGAATGGTGGCTCTACGTCTGCAACCGCATCGCCGAAGACCCCCAGCGCCTGCTCCAAGCCCTCGTCGACGCGGCCGCATGACCACCGCCTGATCCGGGCCTACGTCGTAACGTCTGAGCACACTGCCCTGCGAAGCGCCAGTGACCCGAGGGCCAGAGCCGGTCCGCCGCAACGACAGCCCCGCGCCGCTGCTGCCTCGCCATCGAGCGCGTGATCATTTCTGTTCTCCGGGGAGAGATCAAGCAGGATCCACGGGCTTGCCCAACGAAGCGACGTTGCTGCTCGACCTCGACGGGGTGTCCGTCATACGGGTCGAGCGGCTTGAGGACGGCACCCGCCGGGTGCATCCGGCCACGGCGGAGGAAGCGGCTCGTGCCTGCCCGGAGTGCGGCGCCTTCGCCCGGAAGGCGAAGGGCACGACCCGGACCCGTCCTCGGGGTCTTCCCTACGGGGAGCGCGGGCTGGTGCTGTTGTGGCACAAGCGCCGCTGGTGATGCCGCGAGCCGATGTGCCCGAGGAAGTCGTTTACCGAGAGCGTCGTCCAGATACCGGCCGGGGCGCGGATCACCACCCGGCTGCGCCAGGCAGCCGGGCGCCGGGTGCGCGATGCCGGCTCCACTGTCATCCGGGCCGCTCGCGACCTGCACCTGTCCTGGCCGACGGTGATGAGGGCCTTCCGTACATCGGCGCGCGAGGTCGTCGACGTCCCGCTGCCCGAGGTGAAGGTGCTGGGCGTCGACGAGACCCGGCGGGGCAGGACGAAGTGGAGCAGGACCCCGACAGCGGCAAGTGGCGCCTGACCCGGGATCGGTGGCACACCGGGTTCGTCGACGCGGCCGGCCACGCGGGCTGCTCGGCCAGGTCGAGGGCCGCACCGGCGCCGACGTCCTGGCCTGGCTGTCCACCACACCGCGGACCTGGCGCAAGAACATCACCCACGTCGCCATCGACATGGCGGCCACTTACCGCGCCGCGATCCGCACCGGCCTGCCCGATGCCATCGTCGTGGTCGACCACTTCCACGTCGTCCAGCTCGCCAACATAAATGCCGTCCATGGTCAGGCGCCGCACCACCGCCGAGACCCGCGGCCGACGCGGACAGGCCAGTTACCCGGATTGGAAGGCCAGACGACGTCTCCTCCGCAACGCGAGGACCTCACCGATGAGCAGTTCGCGAGGATGTGGAACCCGCTGCTGGACGAGGGGCAGATCGGGCAGACGCTGCTGACCGCGTGGATCGCGAAGGAGAGCCTGCGCAATCTCCTCGCCCTGGCCAGCACCGGCGCCGACCGGCACCAAGTCGGCCATGCCCGACGGAAGTTCCTCACCTGGTGCGCGGACTCGGATATCCCCGAGGTCGTCCGGCTGGCCGTGACCGTGGTCCGGTGGTGGTCGGAGATCGCCGTGTTCCTCGACACCGGCCACAGCAACGCCAAGAGCGAGGGCATCAACCGCGCGATCAAGCTCGTCGCCCGCAACGCCTTCGGCTTCCGCAACGCAGAGGACCTACGCCTACGCACACGCTCCGTCACCACCCGCCGAGCCCGCGGACACCTCCGCACCGCTCAACTTTGAAGACCCTCCAATCCTGCCCCGCGATCTCCATCTCGCTCAATCGCAGTCTCCCCCACCCCAGACAGAGGAAGACGGACCACCGCCGCCCACCTCATTGCCGTGCTCGGGGTCTGCTCTCCAGCCTCCGTTGCCGAGGCGGGATGGGGCCGACCGGATTCGAACCGGTGTCCTCCCACATGAGGTGAAGGCGCGACCACCACTGCGCTACGAGCCCCATCCCGCCCGCGATCATACGAGCCGCCCACGCCTCACCGCTCCAGAATTTCAGCCTGCTCGATGCGTCACCCGGATGATGAACACGCCCGCGACCGTGGTGTCGACCACCCTGGGTGACCTCTCAACTGACCGGACGCGACCTTGCCGGCAAGCATTTCATTCGCACGACCGAGGACCCCGAATCGTACGAGGTGGACCATAGCCCGAGCCCCGCGTTTGAGGGCACTCCTTGGTGGCAGTGCACTAGGGACACCCCGGACGCGGGAAGCTCCGCAGCAAAGGAACCTCACCAATGGCCGGCTCTGAACACGCTCCCCCCGCCGTCGAATTGGGAGTTCTCGACGACCTGCGCTCGAGGCTTCGGGCCTACCGACGCCTGGACCTCCCCCGCGGTACCGGCTGGGAACGCGGGACAGACGCCGACTACCTCTCGGAACTGGTCCGTTACTGGGCAGATTCCTACGACTGGCAAAAACATGAGGCAAGGATCCGAAGCCTGCCGTGGGTCCTCACAGGAAACGGCGGCACGCCCCTGCGCAGCATTCATCTGCGCTCAGCACATCCTGAAGCGGTCACCGTTCTGTTGCTTCACGGCTGGCCCGACTCCACCCTGCGATTCGACAAGGTTCTCCCGCTGCTGTCGGACCTGCATCTGGTTGTCCCCGCGCTGCCCGGCTTTCCCTTCGCCGCACCCATCGTGCAAAAGGGGATGTCGGCACCAGCGATGGCCGAAGCCATCTCCGAGGCGATGGCTGAACTCGGCTACGACCGATACGTCATCTCCGCCGGAGACGTGGGCTGCGACGTCGCCGAAGCAATTGCCGCGTCACATCCCGAACGGGTCATGGCCCTGCACCTGACCGATGTCTCGCAGTACCACTTCCTCATCGATCCACCGGAGGATCTCTCCGAAGCGGAGCGTGCCTACGCCAGTTACGGCCGTCGATGGCAGGCGACCGAGGGCGGCTACATGCACGAGCAGTCGACCAAGCCGCACACGCTGGCCGTCGGCCTCGGAGACTCTCCCGCCGGACTCGCCGCGTGGCTTGTGGAGAAGCTACGGACTTGGACCGACTGTGACGGTGACGTCGAGGCCGTCTTCGCCCGGGACCAGTTGCTCACCTGGATCACCGCGTACTGGGTCAGCGGTGCAATCGGCACGTCCTTCACTCCGTACGCGGAGAGCGGTCCGAAACCCGTGGGTCGCATTGACGTGCCCACAGCCTTCACGATCTTTCACAAAGACCTCGTCAACGCCCCGCGTGAGTTCGCCTGCCGCTTCTTCGATGTCCGATCCTGGACGGAATACGCGATCGGCGGGCACTTCGCAGCGTGGGAGTGCCCGGACGAGTACGCGGCGGGAGTACGCGCAGCCGTGAACCTCGCTTCCCCGTCGGCGTAGCCAAGTCTCCTCGCAGGGAGCCCGCACGCCGGACGGTGGGCAACCCGCCGGGAGGTTGCCCGGCGGGTCCGGAACGCCGCGTCATGCGGTGATCAGTACGTCACCTCGCCGTGGCCGCCGTCGAAGACGATGTCGGAGCAGGAGTAGAAGTTCTCCTGGCTGTCCGAGCGGATCCAGTGGATGAACAGTTCGTGCTGGCCGGTCTTGCCGCTCGGCAGCGTGAGGTCCCAGTAGTAGTGGCCTCCCTCCGAGCCGGCACGGCCGGACTGCGGCGGGTTGGTGACGGACTTGATGAGCGTGAGGTCGTCCCAGGCCAGGAGCTTGGTCGGGGACCAGCCGTCCTTGGTGATGTACACGTTGAACGTGCCCGGGTGGGCTGCCCAGTTGCTGTACTGCACCTGGACGGTCGAGCCCGCGGTCAGGTGCGTCTTGGGCCAGTCGGCGCGGGCCGCGTTGTACGAGGAGAAGTTGAACGGGCCGGTGTGGCCGCCGCTGCAGATCTCCCCGTCCGGGATGAAGCCCTTGGTGCGCCCGCCGCCGTTGGACTCCAGGACCGCGAACCAGTTGTACAGCGGTGTGGTGCCGGTCGCCCTGACGGCGTCGGCGCAGGCCGGGTTGGCGGGCATCTGGGTGCTGCTGTGGGCGACCAGGTCCTGGTAGCACAGGTAGGTGCGCGAGCCCGGCACCATGGCCACGCCGTGGGCCGACGCGGGCGAGGGCAACCAGCTCAGGGCGAAGGCGAGCAGTACCGCTCCCAGCAGGCTCACTAACCGAGGGCCAGGGATCGGCGATGTGTGTCGCCTGGTGCGTGTGATCTTCATGTGGGGGGTCTCCTTGGGGTCATCCGACCGCTGCGGGGACGACAGGCACCGGGCAAGCGCCGGCCAGGCACCGTCAGCCGTCGGATCGATGACGTCCGGGCAGGGCCGAGAGCGGCCCGTCAGCGGGTGGTGCGACCGTGCGTGGCAGGCTCCCGCAGTCGGCGCACCAGGGTGCGGGGGCCGACCGGAGCGCGACGCTGGGAGCGCTCCCACCTATCGGGTATAGCGCTTACCGGCGCAGCCGTAAATCCCTGTGACGACATTCCAGCGCGGGCGTGACCAGGCGCGGCTCCGGTCGCATTATTGGCATGAACCCGACCGGTGGTGCGCGGGGACCGCGAGGCCGGGCCAGTCGACGTGCCGGTCATCGGGTCCGGCACCAGGGAGGTCACTGTGATCACCACCCCTCTCGCACGACGCACCGGCCGGCGATTACTCGTCCTGGCGGTGTTCGGCGTACTGCTGCTCGCCTCGTCATTGCTGTACGGCGTGTCGTCACCGTCCGCCGCCGCGACGCCGTCCGCCGCACCGGCCGGCGGAGCGGCCCTTGCGGACCCATCGGGCTACACCGGCAACGCCACCCACTTCGACGGCCTCGGATCCCCGTACGGCGGGTGCGGAGTCCCGCAGGCCGATCTGGAGTCACGGAACTTCGTCGCGCTCAACGTGTGGAACACACCGGGTCACTACGCCGGGCAGCCCACCCCGCGTCCGATCCCGGCCGGCGACGCCGACAGCATGGGATTGTTCGACAACGGCCACAACTGTGGCCGCTGGGTCCGGGTGACGATCGGTGACTACTGCACCGGCACCAACGACGGCGCGGCCGGCCAGGCGTTCTGCCGCAACGGGAACTGGACGTCGGACAAGTACAACGGCGCGACCCTGGACATGCTGGTCGCCGACAGCTGCGGCGATACCAACGCGTGGTGCCGGGACGACCCGTACCACCTGGACCTGGCCACACAGTCACTGAACAGTTTCCAACTCGGCGGCAGGCCGGTGGCGGACATGTACCCCGACCGCTGGAACAACCGGCACGTCTCCTGGTCGTTCATCCCCGCACCCGGCTACTCCGGCGACATCTCGATCGGCTTCGTCCAGAACGCGGCGACGTGGTGGCCCACCATCGACGTCACGCACCTGCCCAACGGCATCCACGGTGTGGAGTTCTACGACGGCAGTGCGTGGGTGTCGGCCGGTATGGTCAGCGACCTGGGACAGCAGTACACGATCGGCCCGAACTCCTCGGGCGGATCGAGCTACACCATCCGGGTCCGTGACGCGGACGGCAAGCTCGTGCAAGGCGGGCGGACGTACAGCTTCGCCATACCGCGCTCCTGCGCTTCCGGTTGTAACCAGCCGTACACCAGTGTCAGTTACACCACGAGCGACGGCGGAGGCGGGTCACTGGACGCGCCGACGAACCTCGCGGTGACCGCCACCACTGCCGGCAGCGTCTCGCTGTCCTGGAGCGCCTCGTCCGGCGCCACCGGTTACGACGTCCACCGCGACGGGCAACTGGTGGGCAACACCACCGGCACGTCCTTCACCGACAGCGGTCTGTCCGCCTCGACGTCGTACACCTACACGGTCAACGCCCACGACAGCTCGGGGAACACATCAGCCGCATCGAACAGCGTTTCGGCGACCACCCAGAGCTCGACGGGCGGCGGAGGGGGCGGAACCGACTCCGGCTGCACCGCCACCACCAAGCTGGTCAACTCCTGGCCCGGCGGCTTCACCGCCGAGGTGACGCTCACCAACACCGGCACCTCCACCAGCAAGGGATGGCAGGTCGGGTGGACCTGGCCCGGCAGCCAGAAGGTGACGACCGCCTGGAGCACCAAGCTGACGCAGTCGGGTTCCTCGGTCGCAGCCTCGAACGTCGACTACAACAGCACCGTCCCGCCCTCGGGCCGGACGACGTTCGGCTTCAACGCCACCGGAGACTCCTCCGGCCTGCCCGGCAACCCGGTCTGCACACTCAACTGACGGGCGCGATCGCAGCAGCCGGCGGGCGTGCCGGACGGCGCGCCCGCCCCGCAACGTGCCGGTGACGTGACGAGCGCGGAGCAGGTCCAGGACGCGACGACGGCGACGCCGGTCCTGCCGCCGTCGATGTCCACCACCGTTCCGTACACAAAGGCCGCCCCGCCGCTGGCCGGCCAGACCACCGCGTGCGCGATGACGTCCGGTGTGCCGACGCCGCCGGCGGGCGTGCCCTTCATCATGACCTCGCCCGGGTGGAGCTCCTGCGACGGCAGCGGCACACGGCGGGGAGGTCGGAGCCATGCCGGCTCCCTCGGTTCACAGCACGCGCAGGACGCCGACGACCTTGCCGAGAATACGGGCGGCGTCGCCCGGGATGGGCTCGTAGGCGGGGTTGCGCGGCATCAGCCACACTTGCCCGTCCTGTCGGCGCAGCACCTTGACGGTGGCCTCGTCGTCCAGGAGCGCGGCGACGATGTCGCCGTGATCGGCGCTGTCCGTGCGCTGGACGGTGACGATGTCTCCGTCGCAGATCGCCGCGTCGATCATGGAGTCGCCGGAGACGGTGAGGGCGAAGACGTCGCTGTGGCCGCCGGTGATCTGGCGGGGCAGGGCGTACACGTCCTCGATGATCTCGTTGGCGAGCAGTGGGGCGCCGGCGGCGATCCGACCGACGAGCGGTACCTCGACGGCGCCGACGTCCGTTGTGCTCTCGTCGTCGGCGGGTGCCCATGGGGGGCGCACTTGGTAGGCGCGGGCGGTGTGCGGGTCGCGGTAGAGGACGCCCTTGCGTTCCAAGGCCAGCAGTTGGTGGGCGACCGAGGAACTGCTGGCGAGATGGACGGCTTGGCCGATCTCTCTCATCGACGGCGGGTAGCCCCGCTCGGCGACCGTCTGTGTGATGTAGCGGACGATGGCCGCCTGGCGGTCCGTCAGCTCTCCCTCGCCGGCCCGCCGGCCCGGGGGTCGGCCCCGGCGCGGGGTCGTACTGTCGTCCATGCCGGCACCTCCGTACAAGATCCGCAGAGTGCGACCTTAACCCGCACACCCTCGCAAATGGAACACTCTCTCGACAGGGTGACGCGCTTGGGAGGCGAGATGGCCGAGTTGGTCCGGCAGCAGGAGCTGGACGTGGAGGTCGACTTCTACGGCTTCGCCCTGCAGGACGTCGATGACACTCAGGTGCCGGTCGGGTATCCGGAGGGCCGGGAGGCCGGCCGTGCTTTTCTGACCGCTCGGGAGGCGCGGCTCGACATCGAGAGTGCCGGCCACACGCACACCGCCACCCTGTCCGCTGAGGTCTGGGACGCTGAGCCTCCGGCTGCGGATGGTCGCGGGGAATGGGAGGAGCGGGCGGAAGCGCAGTTCCGCTGCGCCTCGGGTGAGCTCGCGATATGGGCTGTCACGGGTGGGCCGATGGACACCTGCTTGAGGCTGTCCGACACCGGCGGCAGCTGGTGGGTGCGGGTGTACTGCGAGGGCCGGGCCGAGGTGCGTCGGGCGGCGGAGGCCGGGGTGCCGGAGGGTATCGAGCACTATCTGGTGCAGTTCTGGCCCGCGACAGCGTGACGAGCGCGGCCGGGGCCGCCCGCGAGCGGGGTGCCCCGGCCGCGCCGCCGAGCTACGGAATGAACTTTACGGGCCGTCGTCCGCTGTCGTTCTCGTCATCAGTCCGCGGTGAGGACCCGCAGGGGCGCGATCCGGGTCAGCGTGCGGATCGGGACGGTCAGTGCCGCGCAGACCAGGCCGGTCGAGACGAGGACGGCTGTCGCCGCGGCTGCGGCGACCGGCAACAGGTGTCCTGAAAGGACTCCTTCGCCGAGTGCGAGGACGGTGGCCAGGCCGGCTGCGGCGCCGGTGAGGCTGCCGAGCAGGGCCAGGCCGAGGCCCTCGTAGAGGGTCAGCCGGGCCAGTTCGCGTGTCGTCCAGCCGGTGGCGCGCAGGACGGCGAGGTCCGTTGCCCGTTCTCGCTGGGACATGACCAGGACGTCCACCGCGCCGGCCGCGCCGAGCAGCAGGGTCAGGATGACACTCAGGTAGTCGGCGGTGCGTGCCTGGGCCACGACCGCGTTGCCCAGCAGGGAACCTGCGACTTCACCTCGGAAGGCGAAGGTGACCGAGAGCAGCACGGTGAACGCCGCCACCGCCAGGGCGAGTCCGGCCGCGCCGAGCACGGTACGGCCGCGCGCCCGCAGCAGGTCGCGCTGGGCGAGGCCGGCGACCGAGCGCACGGGGACGGAGCGGCGGGCCGGCGCCACCGGGGCGGTGACGGCGTCCAGGGGGCTGATCCGGGTCGCCCGCCACGCCGGGATGAGGCCTGCCGCCAGTGCGAGGAGCAGGGCGACCGGCAGTACCAGGGCCGCCTTCGCGAAGGAGTGGGAGAGCCCGAGCAGGGCGCCCAGGACGTAGGCGAGGAGCACGCCCGTCGCGCCCGCGCCCAGGCCGACCACGGCGAGTTCGCCGAG
Organism: Streptomyces sp. SLBN-31; assembly: GCF_006715395.1. Taxonomy (NCBI): domain Bacteria; kingdom Bacillati; phylum Actinomycetota; class Actinomycetes; order Kitasatosporales; family Streptomycetaceae; genus Streptomyces; species Streptomyces sp. SLBN-31. The sequence goes on along the minus strand of NZ_VFNC01000001.1, from coordinate 3,642,409 downwards.
GATCAGGCGCAGGACTTCCCCCGCGCTCCACCCGGTACAGCGCAGGGTGCCGATCTCGGTGCGGCGGGAGCGGACGCTGGCCAGGGCTGCCTGGGTGAGGAACAGCCCGCAGACCACCAGCACGAGCGCGAACAGCACGGCGCTCTTGGTGTCGACGGCCCGCAGGATGCGCAGGGCCACGCCCTTGGCGGTCCAGTTCTCCCGGACCTGGAGCCCGGCGGCGAGTGCGACGGTCTGCGGTGCCGGGGAGCTGCCCACGGTGACGTCGACGCGGAGGTGCGGGAACGTGTCATGGATGCGTGCGGCCACGGCGTTCACCCGGGCCCGGGACGCGGAGTCGACGCCCGTCACTCCGGCCACCCGGATACGGATGGCGCTGACGGGCGCCCTTTCCTGGGCGGTGGGAGTGTGGCGGCTCTTGGTGAACGCGGCGATCGAGTCGAGGGTGGTGAGCAGGGTGGGCGGTGGACTGAGGTAGCCGCCCAGGTTGCGGTCGGGGTGCAGCGGTCGGTCGCCGAGCGCGGACCGGGTGGCCGCGTCGGCGCCGGTGACCTGTGGGGAGCGGTAGGTCTCCAGCGGCACGGCGGAGAGTGCGGAAAAGCCGTGCAGCCGGGTGGTGTCGTAGCGGCCGACCAGGTGGATGACCGGGATCGGGGCGCGGCCGCCGTCCTCGCCGCTGCAGGTCTTGTGTCCCCCGCAGTTCGTGGAGGCATGGCCGACGACCGTGCGGTACTGCGTGCCGGCGTTTTCTTCGGGCACGTCGGACAGCAGCGCCGAGGTTCCTTGGAGGTTGTTCTTCCAGACGCCGGCGGGCTGTTGCGGGCGGGTCCGCGCGACCAGGCCGTTGGCGGAGGTGCCGTAGGCGACCGGTCCGACGGTCCAGTAGCCGCCGGTGTCGAAGTTGCCGGCCTGATCGACGGAGCGGAAGGCCTTGTCGAGGTCGGCGCCGACGGTGCCGACGGTCTTGCCCCGCAGTGCGGTGACGAACCGGTGGGCCGCCGGGCTGCCGAGCCTGCCGGGCAACTTCGTGGGATCACCTGCGTTGAGGCGCTGCACTTTCGCCGTCAGGGTGGTGGAGGTCAGGGCGTGGCTGCTGAGCATCACCGGCACCTGGTAGTCATGCTGGCGGCTGGCCGCCGGGCCGCTGTCGAAGGGGTCGGGGCCCCACACCGGCCGGTCCTTCGAGGTGAGCATCCGGCCGGCGGTGACCGTGTCACCGAGACCGACCAGCCGGTCTTCGGCATCCGGGGCGACGGCGGACAACAGTACCGGGAAGGCGACCGGGATCTCCGCCGCGGCCTTGCCCTCTCCCGAGCGGCAGGTCATCCGCGATCGTGCGTCGAGGTCGAACGCCGACGTCGGTACCGGGTTGTACCCGGGGTCGGCCTGGGGTGTCAGCCTCGTGCCGTCGGCGCCCTTCGCCGTATCGGATTTGTCGCTGTTGTAATACCAGCACACCCAGTACGTCCGTCCGGCCGCCTTCTCCTGTTCCAGGCCGGTCATTCCCGTTTCGGCCATGAGATCGTTGCGGACCGTGATCGGGTTGCGGGTGAGGTAGACGTACTGGTCGGCGACCGGATAGCTGCCGAGGCCGGCCTTCACCGTCGGCTTCAGGCGCAGCAGTTGGGCGGGGGCCTTGGAGTCGAGGAAGCGCGAGACGTCGAGGCGCAGGCGGCCGTCCACCATCAGATAGCCGATGTTGGCGATGGGGGCGGCGACGTCGAGTCCCGGCAGCTTCTCGATGCGCCGGTACTGGTCGAGGGTGATACCGCCGAACACGCCGGACAGGAAGTTGGCCTGCACCAGGCCCCGTTGACGCTCCAGGGAGGTCTGCGCGGCGGACGGGCGGACCAGAATGTCGTACGCGGAACGGGCGTTGTGCCGGACCACTCCGGTGGTCCGGGCGCGGCTCGTG